>NZ_JAGSYE010000003.1:0-600000 GCF_025685565.1 Granulicella aggregans | reverse complement strand
GCTCGCGCAGCGCTCCTTCGTAGGCGGACTTGGCGGCACGGACTTGCTTGCGAAGGTCGTCCTCGCGGAAGGCATCCTGCTCCCAGGTGTCGACCTCCGCAATGGAGTGGTTGACCGAGGCGTGGGCTTCTTCTTCGCGGATGGCGCCGACCCAGAGGTCGACGGCTGCCTTGTACTCCGCTTGGAGGCGGTCGAGATCTCCATCTTGTGTGGACATGGTGTACGACTCCTTTGTCGTGTTACGAACCTAGTCCGGCAACGTGAACGGGAGATGTACGGTGCAACGGAATGTTCGCGGGAGGGGCTGCGAGGAACGATGAAGAGGTATTCAGGTGGGTTCGAAGGATTTGCGGCTGCGCGGAGCGCCCTGTTATAACCACCACATGCGCGAGTTGCGCGAATGGATAAGCGACAAAATGAGAAGACGGACTAGACGTGGACCGAATGAGTCGGAGTCCACAGGCAAGAGCGGCCAGGAGCTGCCCTCGGGCCAGCAGGCTCCTTTGAGGCCGAATTACCCGGAACCCATCGCTCCCCGGCCGGTTCCGGCTGAGGTTCCGCAGGCATTTGAAGCGCCACTGACTCCCATTCCGGAGCCTTTTTCGCCGGCTACGGGCGAAGAAAAGATCGTGGTCGAAACGCAGCCCGAGAGCCTTGGCGTGGCCGCTCCGTCGGCCGAACAGGCCGCGGCTTCTCCTAAATCGCCGCGCGGCTATGTCGTGCTGACGATTGGACTGCCAGGTTCCGGCAAGACGACCTGGTACAAACGCCGCGGCGTGACGCCGCTTTCGAGCGATCTGCTGCGAAATCTACTTTTCGACGACATTACGGAACAGCGCTACCAGGGGCTGGTGTTTTCAACCCTGCGGTCTCTGCTGCGTGCACGCCTGATCGCCAAGATGCCGTGGAACTACGTCGACGCCACGAACCTCTCCGCGCACGAGCGCAAGCAGTGGATCAAGATGGCGAAGAGCTTCCAGTACGAGGTGCAGGCGGTCTTCTTCGACGTGCCGCTAGCGGTGTGCATGGAGCGGAATCGCCAGCGCGAGCGCGTTGTGACCGACGAGGTGATGCTGAAGATGGCGGAGCGGCTGCGGCCGCCTTCGTTCAAGGAAGGCTTCGACAAGATTACGGTAGTCCGGGTGAAGGGGCAGCCCGGAGCGGCGATTGAAGCCGCTCCTGACTCGCCCCAGGAGCACGTTCCGGAGGCTGCCTCCGAGGTTGCGCCGGAGTCCTCGCCAGTAGCAGAGACCATTTCCGAATAGATACTCCCTTGGCTCTGCCGCATGATGTAGCGCAGGATGGCGGAGTCTGGGAAATCCACATTGAGAGCGTGACCGATTGACCGAGGCTGGTGTCGAGTTCGCGAATGTCAGTTACACACTGCCCGGACAGGGGAACCTGCCCGGGCGTTCTCTTTTGCGGAATGTCTCGCTGCGGCTAGAGGCCGGTACGACTACCGCGCTGTTGGGGCGCAGCGGATCGGGCAAGACGACGCTGCTGCGTATGGTGAACGGGCTGGTCTGGCCGACATTAGGTGATGTATTGGTTTATGAAAATACTGTAAGTCGTTCAAAATTAGAGTTATTGCGTCGATCAATCGGGTACGTGATTCAGGAGGCCGGGCTTTTTCCACATATGACTGTGGAAAGAAACGCAGGCCTTGCCTTGGAGCTTGCCGGACGACCAAAGCCAGAGATTGCCAAACGGGCGGCTGAGGTGTTGGGACTTGCGGGTCTCGACTTTGAGGAGTTTCGGGGGCGCTATCCCCGGCAGCTCTCCGGCGGCCAGCGGCAGCGGGTGGGGCTGGCGCGAGCGTTGGCGACCGATCCGGCGATCCTGCTAATGGACGAACCGTTCGGGGCGCTTGACCCCATGACGCGGGCGGAGATGCAGACTATGCTGCGGGAGCTGCTGGAGAGGGTCAGGAAGACCGTTCTGCTAGTGACGCACGATCTGGACGAGGCGCTGTATCTGGCGAATCGAGTTGTCTTCCTGGAGCAGGGCGAGGTTGTAGCGGATGTATTAGCGAGTGAGGTTCTCACGTCCTCAAGTGTTCATGTAAAGCATTATGTTTCGGCTGTACACCGCAAGGTGTATTCTTGATAGCATTCCATCAATTTCTGCACGCGCATGGGTGGGAGATTGCGCGTCTCACCTTCGAACATCTCTGGCTTACTCTAAGTGCGATGCTCCTGGCGGTCGCCGTGGGACTTCCGCTGGGCATCCTGCTGACGCGGAAACAGAGGCTCGCCGGGCCTGTGATTGCCTTTGCGAATGTGGTGCAGACGGTTCCCTCGCTGGCGCTGTTCGGGCTGCTGTTGCCGGTACCGTGGCTGGGAGAGAACGCCGCCCGTCTGGCGATCCTGGCGCTGACCGGATACGCTCTGCTGCCTATTCTTCGGAATACCTATGCCGGAATCGCAAGTGTCGACCCCGCTTTAATTGATGTATCGAATGCGCTTGGAATGAATGGTATGCAGCGTCTTATAAAGGTGGAACTTCCACTAGCTGCGAGTGTGATTCTGGCAGGACTGCGGACGGCGACGGTGACTTGCATCGGCGTGGCGACGATTGCGGCCGCCATTGGAGCTGGCGGGCTGGGGGAGCTTATCTTCAGGGGAGTCGCCAGCGTGGATAACGGGCTGGTGCTGGCCGGGGCGATCCCGGCGGCGCTGCTGGCGTTGGCGGCGGACACGGGGTTGGGAATGCTTGAGAAGCGGCTGGCGGTGAAGAAAGACAGCGTGTAGGGAGCAGGGGATAGGGTGTAGTCAAAGGCTCGGGGTGATCGATTGCAGCGATGGATTTGGACGGTGGCGGGGGTCGCGGTCGTAACGCTCATAGGTTGTGCTCCTCCACGGTCTTCTCGGATCACAATTGGGGCGAAGAACTTTACCGAGCAGGTGGTGCTGGGGGAGTTGCTGGCGCAGGAGATTGAGGCCGTTTTTGCACAGGAAGGCCAAACCGACTATAGAGTCGAACGGCGGTTCTACCTGGCGGGGAGCTACATCTGTCAGCAGGCTCTGGTGAGCGGGCGGATCGACGGCTATGTCGAGTACTCCGGGACGGCGCTGACGGCGATCCTGAAGCAACCGCTGCCGCCGATGGGGCAGCGAGATTCCGCTTCGGTCGCGGCGACGATTGGGAGGATCTACCGCGAGCGATACAAGGTCGAGGTGGGGCCGGGGTTGGGTTTCGAGGATACGTTTGCGATGGTGGTTCGAGGGGACGATGCCCGGCGGCTCGGCGTGAAGACGATCTCCGATGTGGCTCGGCTGCAGAATTCCACATCTCCGAGTCAAGGTGTGGAGCACCCGGATTCCGAGAGCGGGATTGAGCGGCTGGGGGTTGGGTATGAGTTTGAGGAGCGGCCCGACGGTTTGAAGGGGCTGGAGGCGACTTACGGGTTGAAGTTTGACGGGTCGCCTCGGGTGATGGACCTGGGGTTGCTGTATCGGGCGCTCTCGGCAAAGCAGGTGGATATGGTGGCGGGGAACTCGACCGACGGGCCAATACGGGCGCTGGGGTTCGTGATCATGGCCGACGACAAACACTACTTCCCGCCTTACGAGGCGGTTCCACTGGTGCGACAGGATTCGGTGGCGAAGCATCCCGAGATTCAGACGGCGATGACACGGCTGGCGGGGAGGGTCAGCGCGGACGAGGTGCAGGCGATGAACGATGCGGTGGACTCGCAGCACCGGGATGTGGGCGACGTGGTGAGGGAGTTCCGGGGGAAGAATGGGCTGTGAGTTCGGGTGAACAGAGCGGAGTGTCGGATTGCATGGGATCGGCGATTCTCTCTCTGAGGCTGAAGGTTATGGCCACAGGAGAAGAAGATGATCGAAGTTCGAGCTATTGCCTTGCCAACAGAGGTTGCGGAACAGGTGTGGGAGACGATGAAGTCGCCGGGATACGGACATCCGGCGTTTACGGCAATTGCCAAGGGACATGGCCCCTGCAGACATTGCCTGAAGCCATTCCGAATCGGCGAAGAAGAGAGGACGCTCTTCACCTATAACCCGTTTCGTGAGCAGGATATGATCCCTGTTCCGGGACCGGTGTTCATCCATACCGATCGGTGTGAGCGGTTCGGGCTGGAGAGTGGATATCCTGCGGAACTGCTACCGTACGGCGCTGTGATCGAAGGATACGGCACGGAGCAGGATGTACTGGAGCGGCGAAGAGTGTCCGATGGCACGCAGGAGGCGGTGATCGTCGAGATGTTCGAGAATACCTCTGTTCGCTATGTAATGGTGCGGGATTTGAAGGCGGGGTGTTTCGATCTCCGCTTGGTACGGAAGGGAGAGGAAAGTTGATGGTTGAGCCGTGGTTGCGGGGAACTCTGACTGAGGTGGACGCGGTGCGGAGGCAGATATTGCACGCGCTTTACCTTGCGGGGGAGGATGCGGATCGGTGGTGCGAAGGGCTGTCCGATGGGGAGATCAATGCGAGGCCCTTCGGGATAGCGCCGGTTGCGTATCATCTGCGGCATATTGCAAGGAGTCTTGATCGGCTGCTGATGTACACGGAAGGGCGGCAGCTTTCTGAGGCGCAGTTAAGTGAGCTGCGCAGCGAACTGGAGCCAGGGGCGGTGGCATCGGAGGTGCTTGCGGAGTTTCGTGCCGGGTTGAAGGCCGCGGCGGAGCGGGTGCGGGCGATCTCTCCGGCTACGTATGAAGAACCGCGGGGCGTGGGGCGGGCGATGTTGCCGAGTACCGTGGGCGGACTGCTAGTGCACTGTGCGGAGCATACGCAGCGGCACTGCGGGCAGGCGGTGACTACGGCGAAGGTGGTTGCGGGGATGCGAGGTCCTAATGACGCGGTAGCTATTCAGTAACGATCGTTGCTGTCCCACTCATCGCGATGAAGCTGCGATGAGTGGGGCACAGGGTTTTGGGTAGCGCTGGGCAGATCGTGGAGGATGACAAGGCTTCGTTGAGGCGTCAGTCTGCAGCCATCGATTCCATATCCGCAGTGATGAGGGCCCTGCCGCCGGGGCCGACCCAGGTCTTGGTCCAGGTGCGCGAGACGACGCGGAGCAGACCGAGCACGCAGAAGGCGAGTGCGGCGTAGACGATGAATCCCCCCTTGAACGATCCGGTGTGCTGCTTCGAGTAGCCGAGCAGGTTGGGAAGGATCGAGCCGCCGAGCGCTCCGATCTCGCCGATCATGCCTCCGGCTACGGCCGTCGTCAGAGGCCAGCGCAGAGGGACGAGCTGGAAGGTTGCGCCATTGCCCGCTCCCAACGCTGCAAAGCAGAGCATGAAGAGCAAAGTGGTGGCAAGGAGCGGAGGCGTGGTCATCAGGCCGAAGAGACCGGCTATGGCGATGAGGAAGACGACGGAGAGCGTGGTGACACCGCCGACGCGATCCGCGAACCAGCCGCCGACGACGCGGGTGGCGCTGCCGGTCAGCGTCGCCAGGACGGTCAGCTCGCCCGCCTGGATCTTCGAGACGTGGAACTGTGCGTAGAAGAACGAAGGCAGGAAGGTCGCAAGGCCGATGAAACCGCCAAAGGTGATGATGTAGACGAGGTTGAAGTACCAGCCGTCCTTTTCGAAGAGGCAGGAGAGGTGCTCACGCAGGGTCAGGTGTTCGTGGTCAGGCGGCTCTTTCGCGAAGAAGATCATGACCAGCAGCGGAAGCAGCATCATCGCGGCGGCGAAGCCGTAGACGTGCTGCCAGCCGAAGTGGGTGGCAAGCCGCGGAGCGAAGAGCGAGGCAAGCGCGGTGCCGGAGTTGCCGGCTCCTGCGATGCCCATGGCCAGGCCTTTATATTGCTGCGGGAACCACCCGGAGCCAAGCGAGAGCGCGACGCCGAAGCTCGCTCCGGCGATGCCGAGAAGGACACCCATGGCGAGTACGTTCGAGAAGGTATGAACGAAGAAGAAGCCGTAGAGCAGGGCGATGACGATGGCCGACATCTCGACGATCGCGGCGTTTTTGCGACCGATGTATTGCGAGAGCACGCCGAGCGGGAAGCGCATGAAGGCTCCGGCGAGGGTTGGCACCGAGACCATCAGACCGATCTGCTGCGGGGTGAGGTGGAAGGCCTCTGAGATGAACGGGCCCATGGCGCCGTTCAGCACCCAGACGGCGAAGCTGAAGTCGAAGTAGAGGAAAGCCGCGAAGAGGGTCGGGGGATGGCCCGACTTGAGAAAGAGCTTGTAGCTTGCCATTGAGAAGTCTCCTGAGATTTTTGGTGAGGCAGGGCCCGGCGGTGTTCTTCAGGAGGAACGTCTGGGTTCATCCTTGGTACGGCGATTGCTCCCGGCTGCGGCGCCGGGGGTGGGGCAGGCTACAAAGTCACATGGAACCTCTGGAGGTGGAGGTTCTGGTATTCGGACCGGCCGTCGGTTCGGAGGTGGTGGTGATCCGACTGTGGGCCGGTGAAGATTTCGTTTTCCCACCCATGCGATGAAGCTGCATGGATGGGGCACCCGGGCATCTTCGGGCGGGGTCAGTTTGGGGCCGAGCGCTCGACGCGGACGGCGCATTGTTTGAAGTTTGGTTCGCGCGAGATGGGGTCGAAGGCACCCAGTGTGACCAGGTTCGAGTTGGTCTCGGCGAAGTGGAAGGGCATGAAGACCTGGCCCGGAGCGATGATTCCGGTGATGCGCAACTCGAGCCCACTGACCCGGCTACGGCGTGAGACTACGGTGACCTTGTCGTGTGGTTTCAGTTTCATGCGGGCGGCGTCCTGCGGGTTCATCTCGAGCCACGCGCTCGGCACCATGCTGTCGAGCATCGCGACTTGTTGCGTCTTGGTGCGGGTGTGCCAGTGCTCGACGGTTCGGCCGGTGTTGAGGACGAGGTCGTACTCCGCGTTCGGCTGCTCGCTGAAGGGCTCGCATGGGACGCAGTGCAGAATTGCTCTGCCGTCCTTGGTGGGGAAGACGCCGTCTTTGTAGAGGCGGTCGCCGCCCCACTGAATGCCGCCGTTGGCTTCGATCTCCTCCCAGGTGAAGAGGCTGTAGTCGCACATGCGGCCTTTGGAGACGGTTTGCATCTCGAGGTAGGCATCGCGGGTCGAGGTCCAGCCGGGGTAGAGCTCGTCCTTCACTCCCAGTCGTGAAGCGATGTCCAGGAAGATTTCGAAGTCGGGCCTTGCTTTGCCGGGTGGCGTGACGATGCGGTTGACCTTGCTCGCGCGGCGTTCGGAGTTGGTATAGGTGCCTTCTTTCTCGCCCCAGATTGCTGCGGGAAGTACGAGATGGGCGAAGTCGCTGGTGGGCGTGGGGAAGAAGCCGTCCTGCACAACGAGGAACTCGACGTTGCGCAGGGCCTGTTCGAGAAGCTTGTAGTTGGGGAAGGAGACGACCGGGTTGGTGGCGATGAACCAGAGCGCCTTGATCTTGCCGGCGACGGCGGCTTCGATGATGTCGGGATAGGCCATGCCGCGCTTGGTGGGGATGCGGTCGACATCCACACCCCAGATGGCGGCAAGCTCCTCGCGGTGCTCCGCGTCTTCGTACTTGCGATAGCCCGGCAGGCTTGAGCAAAACCCGAACTCGCGCGTACCCATGGCGTTGCACTGGCCGGTGATGGAGAACGGTGCAGCGCCGATGCGTCCGATGTTGCCGGTGAGCAGAGCGAGGTTGTTGATGGCTGCGACGGTGACTGCTCCCTGCGAGGAGTGGTTGACGCCCATGGTCCATCCGATGAAGGCTGCCTTGGCGCGACCATATTGAATGGCGGTGCCGGTGATGACGTCGACACTCAGGCCAGTGATCTTCGCGACATGTTCGGGCGTGAACTCCGCGACGAAGTTGCGGAACTCCTCGAAGCCCGTGGTGTGCTCCGCGATGTAGGTTGCGTCGACAAGGCCGTCGCGGATGAGGATATGCGCGATGCCGTTAAGCAGAGCGATGTCGCTGCGCGGCTTGACTGGAAGGTGCAGGTCGGCCATCATCGCAGTCTTGGTGACGCGCGGGTCGACGACGATGAGCGAGCGGTTGGGATTTCGCTGGCGGTTGCGTTCGAGACGCTGGCAGAGGATGGGATGGTTGTCGGCGATGTTTGAGCCGACGAGCAGGATCACGTCGGCGTGCTCCATGTCTTCGTAGCTTCCGGGCGGGCCGTCGCTGCCGAAGGAGAGCTTATAACCGGAGACGGCGGAGGCCATGCAGAGCGTGGTGTTGCCGTCGTTGTTCGGTGTGCGGAAGCCGAGTTGAACGAGCTTGCCGAGGGTGTAGTACTCCTCGGTGAGGAGCTGACCGGTGCCGACGACGCCGAGCGAGCCGTGGCCGTACTTCTTCTGGATGCCGGTAAACTTTTCGACGAGCGTGTCGAGAGCTTCATCCCACGAGACGGGCGTGAGAACGCCATCCTTGCGCAGCATGGGGAGCCTCGCGCGGCCGGGGGAGTCGAGGATGTGGTGCTCGCTTAGGCCCTTGGGACAGAGCTTGCCGAGGTTGACGGGGTGATCGGGATTGCCGCGCACGGCGACGGCTTTGCCGTCCTTCGTCCCGACTAGCATGCCGCAGCCGACTGAGCAGTAGCCGCAGGTGGTCTTCGTCCACTTGTCGGCGACGCGGGAGGTAGAGATGTGGCCGAAGTTGGGGTCGCGGCTGTAGGCGTAGTCCTTTTGGCGCGTGTCGATGCCGAGCAGTCGACGGATCTGGGCGATGGCGCTCATGCTGCCTGCCTCCGCACATAAGTGAGGGCCATGTTCAATGGCACGACAGAGACGAAGAACAGATAGCGGGACAGGAGAACTCCCACAGTAGCGCTTGCGAGTGCCAGGGCAAAGTGGCTGGTAAGCATGAGTCCGGCGGCGAGGTTGACCGACGTAAAGGTGGCGATCAAGAGCGGGAGCATCTCGCGAGTTCGGAGGAGGTTGTAGGAGGCCTGTTCTTCGAAGATGCTTGAGCGCTTGAGGCGGACAACTTTGATGGCGAGATTGAGCAGCCATGCGACGGCGACGGACGCACCGAGGAGACTAGCGTCCGCCGCGAGGAAGCGTGGTGCGGAGAGATGCAAGGCAGGGAAGTGGTTCAGGAGTGGAGCAAGCTGGTTCGAAAACTTGTCGAGAACGAAAGGCAGCGGCACGCCAAGCAGAGCGGCGCTCAGGAGGAAGTCGACGGGAGTGTGGACCATGTTCCACGCGGGGCGCGCAGGGACGAGATAGATGCAGGCGCTGGCGACAAGGCCTGCGCCGCCGAAGAAGAGGGTGCCTGCTTCGAAGAGTTGGAAGGCGATCTGCGGGACTGGATACAAGTGCAGCGTCGCGGCGACGGATGCTCCCGTAAGAGCCGCCAAGGCACCGAAGAAGAGTCCGAAGAAGAGGACCTCGCGGCTGAGCCACGAACGCCGCCACATCTTGACCGCGCGATAGGCGAAGGCGGGGCGGCCGAGATGGGTGACCGAGATATTGAGTGCAAGGACTGTGATGAGCACCAGCGCGATCAGTGAGACAGGCGAGAGCTGGTGCATCGCAGTCATGTAGGTGACCGCGCCGGCAACGGCTTGTATCAGCGTGGTCATGAAGACCAGCGAGAAGTGGGCGTGCTCCGGGCGGATATGGTAGTTGTCGACCTTTTCGAGCACGGTGGGCGAGGACTTCGGCAGCGTAATGCGCGTGGTGGAGATGGTGATGTTGGCGTCAGGCATGCCAGGGGATTCGGCGGCAATATAGTTCTCGCGCCAGTCGGCGATGTTGACGATCTCGATCTCGATGGCGGCTTCGGGGCAGGCGTTGACGCACGCTGGTTCGAGGCCGTCGGTGAGTCGGCCATGGCACATATCGCACTTGCCTACGACGCCGCGCGCAGCGTTGAACTGCGGCACGGAGTAGGGGCAGTTCCAGACGCAGTACTGGCAGCCGATGCAGGCGTCGGCGGAGTGGAGGACGATGCCGGTGACGGGATCTTTCGTGTAGGCCTCGACCGGGCAGCCGCGGACGCAATCGGCGTCGAGGCAGTGGTTGCAGCCCATCGAGAGGTAGTAGCGGAGGGTGTCGGGGTACTCGCCGCCTTCGATCTCGCCGATGCGCCGCCAGCGGATGTCGGCGGGGTTGCCGTTCTGCTCGTTGCAGGCGATCTCGCAGGAGCGGCAGCCAACGCACTTCGTCATGTTGAAGTGGAAGCGATAGTTCTCGCTGGCTTCGAGCGGGCGCGACGGGATGAGCGAGTTCACGACCTGTGCGGGTGCGAAGGGCTTGCCGAGATCTTCGAAGTTGAAGGTCAACGGCGCGCCTTCGGGCGTCAGGCGCACGAGAGCGTCGTCGGTGCCGGAGTGTGCGCGTTCGTGGAGCGGCAATGCCAAATCGGTGCCTCGGATCAACTATGAAACGCTAGAGAACTTGGCTATGTGGCGAAGGGTTGAAGAAGCAGATTCCCTTTGGGAATGACAAAAAAATGCGGCAACGGGACAAGGTGGTTAGTAGACGTCGCGTTGATAGCGGCGATCATCCTTCATCTGCTGCACGTAATCTTTGGCGGCTTCGGCGTCGAGAGTGCCTTGTTGGCCGATGATCGTATGGAGTGCCGCATCTACATCGCGGGCCATGTGAGTTGCGTCGCCGCAGACGTAGACGCTGGCTCCATCCTGTAGCCAGCTCCACACCTGTGCGGCCTGCTCGAGCATGCGGTCCTGCACGTAAATCTTCTTCTCCTGGTCGCGGGAGAACGCAGTGTGGAGTTGCGTTAGGTGGCCGTTAGCCTGCATCTTTTCTAACTCGTCGCGGTAGAGGAAGTCGGTTGCCGCGCTGCGTTCGCCGAAGAAGAGCCAGTTCTTTCCCTTCGCGCCGGTGGCCTGGCGCTCGTGCAGGAATCCACGGAAGGGAGCGATGCCGGTGCCCGGGCCGATCATGATGATGGGCGCGTTCGAGTCGAGGGGCAGGCGGAACTTCTTGTTGGGTTGGATGTAGATGGGGACAGTCCCGCCATGCGCGATGCGATCCGCGAACATGGTCGAGCAGACGCCGCCACGCTGCCGGTTGATAGCCCGATAGCGCACGACGGCGACCGTCGCGTGTACCTCGCCAGCGTGTGCGGCGGGACTCGATGATATGGAGTAGAGACGTGGAGCGAGCTTCGGCAGCAGCTCGATGATCTCGCCGGCCGACGTGATGACGCCAGGATATTCTTCGAGCAGGTCGATGAAGTCGCGGTCGTACATGTACTTGTCGAGGTGGGTCTGTTGCTCAGGAATGAGAAGGCCGGCGAGCGGCTTGCAATCGCCCTTGGTCGCGTAGCCCTGCACCATCTTACGATTGAGGCGCGTGAACTGCAGGTGATGGAGCAACGCTTCGCGAAGGGTGACTGTACCGGTCTTATCGAGAGTGACGTGCTCGTCGCCGGTGAACTTCGCGGTTGCAAGGACTTCGTCGACGAGCACGGGATCGTTCTGCGCGATTACGCCGCAGGCATCGCCCGCCTCGTAGTGAAGCTGCGAGTCGGCAACGGAGAAGGCGAGGTGCAGCGTCTGCTTGCTGGAGATGTCAGTGGTCAGCGGACGCCGTTCGACTAGAGGCGCGAAGAGCGGATTTTCGCGGGTATGAATCTGCGGGCGTTCGGCAGGAAGTTCAATCGCGGCGGGAGTCGAGGCTGTTGCAGGCTCGGCTGTAGCTCCGGTGGCGATGGCTTCGATTTTGTCGAGGACGCCCATCTTCCATGCCTGGAACTCTGCCTCGAACTCGACGTCGCAGTCGACGCGGTCATGGAGGCGCTTGGCACCGAGGGATTCGAGGCGGAAGTCGAGGTCGATGCCGAACTTGCAGAAGTGCTCGTAGTGTCTGTCGCCCAGCGCGAGGACCGTGTAGGAGAGCTTGTCCATGCGCGGCGCACCTTCGGCTTGAAGCTGCGCGGCCCACGATTGCACGGCGTCCGGCGGATCGCCCTCGCCGTAGGTGCTGGCGATGAGGATGACATGCTCCTGCTGCGCGAGCTTGGCGGGTTCGAAGGTCTCAAGCGCGGCGAGCTCCGCGGTGTGGCCTTTCGCCTTGAGCTCCTTCGCGACCTTACGGGCGAGGCCTTCGCCGGTGCCGGACTGTGTCGCGTAGAGGACGGGGATCTTCAGCGACGCCTTCTGTGGCGAGGGCGCTGTTGCTGCTGCGCCGGAGAAGAGACCGGCGAGATAGCCGTTGAGCCAGGCGCGCTGTTCGGGCGAGAAGGGCGCGGTATCGGGGATGAAGGGAACGATTGCGGACATTGATTATGCCTCGACCAGAGATGCGGAGTTTTCGGTGGAGCAGAAGGTCTTCAGCTCGTCGATAGAGTGGCGGCGGCTGAAGCTGAGGAAGTTCTCGTCGGGCTCCCGCTGCGTGGTGTAGGCCGCGAAGAGGCGTTCCATGACCGGCGGCAGGTCTTCGAACTTGATGGCTGGGATGAGTTCGCGGGCGAGGCCCTGGTCGGAGTCCGAGCCGCCGCCGATGCTTACCTGGTAGCCCTCTTCCCCGTCGATCTTTGCTCCGAGTAGTCCGATGTCGCCGATGTAGTGTTGCGCACAGGAGTGCGGGCAGCCGGTGACGTGCAGGTTCACGGGCTGCTGTATTGGGAAGCGTTCATCCAGAAAGGTCGCGAGTGCGACGGCGTGCGATTTGGTGTCGGTCGCGGCGAACTTGCAGCCTTTGTTTCCGGTACAGGCGACTGTGCCTCCGAGTACCGCGCCGACCGAGATCTTCAGGCCTGCCGCGAGGATCGCTTCGACCGCAGCGTCGATCTGCTCGGAGCGGACGTTTGGAATGATGAGATTCTGCCAGACCGTGAGGCGGAGCTCGCCATTTCCGTAGAGGTCGGCGATGTCTGCGACCGCGGTCATCTGCGCGACAGGCAGGCGGCCGACCGGAACATGCACACCGATGTAGTTCATGCCCGGAGCGGTCTGCGGATGGACGCCGATGTGCGCGGTGCGGTTGATCTCGCGGCGAGGCTCGCAGGCATCCGCAGGGAAGTGGATCAAAGGGAAGGCAAGCAGTTTTTCGGTCTCGGAGAGGAACTTCGCGACGCCCCACTTATCGACGAGGTACTTCAGGCGTGCCTTCTTGCGGTCGGTGCGGTCGCCGTTGTGGGTGAAGACGCGGACCATCGCGGCGGCGACGGCGACGGTCTGGTCGGGGCGTAGGAGGATGCCGCAGTCGGTGGCGAACTGCTGGTGGCCGGTGATGCCGCAGAGCAGGACGCGGAAGTAGACGCCGGTGGGAACGTCTGCTCCTTCAGGCACGCGGACGGCGATGAAGCCGATGTCGTTGGTGTCGGCGACGACGCTAATGGAGCCGCCGTTGTCGAAGGCGATGTTGAACTTGCGCGGCAGGCCATACATATCGCGCGAGTTGAGGATGTAGTTGCTCATCGCGTCGGCGAGCGGGGCGACGTCGATCAATTCATGCGGGTCGATGCCGGTGATGGGTGATGCGGTGATGTTGCGGATGTTGTCCGCGCCGGAGCCGCGCGACGTCATGCCGAGGTTGCGGACGCTGTTCAGCACGCGGACGATGTCCTTCGGCTGGAACTCGCGGATCTGCAGGTTGGAGCGGGTGGTGATGTCGGTGCGGCCGGAGCCCATCTCCTGCGCGATGCGGGCGAGGCCGCGCATCTGGTAGGAGTTCAGCACCGCGCCGGGGACGCGGAGGCGGAGCATGAAGGAGTCCTGCGCCGGGGCGACGTAGAAGAGGCCGTGGAACTTGAAGCGGAAGAGGTCGTCGGGCGCGGGGGCCTTGTCCTCATTGGCGTGGGCAACCAGCTTGTCCCAGATGTCGAGCGCGTTCTCTTCGAACTTCCAGCGCTCTTCGCGGCAGAGGTCTTCGACCGGCGTCCCGAAGTAGGCTTCTGGGGTTGCCGCTTGATTGGCGACGCCGGAGGCGGGGTCGGCGGTGATGAGTCCGTTGGCGGTCTCGCCGACGAAGGGCTTGAAGCCGCGCTGGGCTACGCCCGCGAAGAAGCCTTGCAGGTACTCCTTCTGTTCCGTCGTAAAGGCGGGGTTCGAGATTTCGGTCGCCATCGTGAAATTCCCCTGGAGTGCTGTTGCAACAAGGTCACGCCTTGAGTACGCCACTGCCGGGCCAGACTTCACCTCAAAACGGCGAAGCGCCCAACGACGAGACGAATCGACATCGCAGCATGCGACGGACTCAAGGCTCTACGTGGAGCGCGCTAAAGATGAAATTGGGTTCTGGGCCGATTCAAAGTCTGGTAGAGGACTACAGCACGCCGTGGTGCTGCTGAACTTTGTATCGGTGAACCTGATAGTAGCGTCAGTTGCGGCAGGCCGCAACTGAAAATTATTGTTTCCCGAAGAAAACCTGCGCGGGCCGGGCACTTTTGGTTCGGCGGAGTTCGCCGGGCGAAAGAGTTGGCTCTGAGAGGTAGTCGTCTCTATCCGAAACGAGTAACATTGTGATCGTCAGACCAAATAAAATTCTGTGAAAAGACGCTAGTCCAACCGTGGGCAAGGTCTAGCCAGTTCAGCGCAGTTTCTTCGGGCGTTTAGGAGCCTGTCCGCCACGTCGCGGCAGAGCTTGGGAGGGAAACACATGGCACATGCCTCGTTCGACGGATTGCGCGTCCTGTCGCTGGAGTCGCGTCGATCCAAAGAGGTCGCCAAGCTGATCAAGACGTACGGGGGCGAGGCCTTCGTCGTCCCGGCCATGCGAGAAGTGCCGCTCGACACCCATCAGCCAGCGTTGGAGTTTGCGGCAGCCCTGATCGCCGGCGAGTTCGATGTGGTGGTCTTTTTCACTGGCGTTGGGGTGCGAGCGATGATGCAGATCATCGAGACCAGGTACTCTTCCGCGGAGTTTCTGACGGCGTTGCGCAAGACGCGCGTCGTGGCGCGAGGTCCTAAGCCTCAAGGCGCGCTGCGCGAGCTGAATGTTCCCATCTCTGTGATTGCGCCCGAGCCCGCGACCTGGCGCGAGATGCTGGACGCGATGAAGACAGAGTTTGGCGATAGTCTCGGAGAGTTTCGGGTGGCGGTGCAGGAGTATGGAGCTTCGAACCCGGAGTTCCTCTCGGCGCTTTCGGAGTTGAGCGGGCAGGTCACCAAGGTCCCGGTCTACCAGTGGGCTTTGCCTGAGGACCTGCAACCGTTGCGCGAGTCTGTGCTGGCGATCGCAAACGCCGGTGTCGACGTTGTGCTGTTTATGACTGCGGTCCAGGTGATCCACCTCTTCCAGATAGCGGAGCAGATGGGCTGCGTCGAGGAGCTTCGCAGCGGGATGGAGTCGATCGTGGTGATCTCGATTGGGCCGACGACGACCGAGGAGTTGTTGCACTACGACATCAAGCCGGACTTTGAGCCTTCCAGACCGAAGATGGGCTTCATGATTAATGAAGCAGCCCAGTATGCGGGCAAGGTGCTGCGGCAGAAGAAGAGCGGGGTTGACGTGGCGCTGGCGACGCGGCTTGCCGGGCTAACGTTTTCTTCAAACGGGTCAAAGAGCGACGAGGCGGGCGAGACAGAGCCAGTGTCGATCGCGCGGCCGGTGAAGAAGGTATCGCCGTCGACGCCGACCATGGCGGGATTTCGTGACGGGCTGGGGCCGATGGACTTTCTGCACGAGATCAGCAGCCGGATCGCGGCGGCGGACTCGTTCCACATCGTCCTGGAGCGAATTGTCGAGTTTGTGAGCACGGCGATTCCCTGCGACTCCTGCTTTATCTATGTGCTTGAGGAGCAGAATCTGGTGCTGCGGGCTTCGAAAAATCCGCACTCCGAGGTGGACCGTGTCGGTATGCCGATCGGGCAGGGAATTACGGGATGGGTGGCGGAGCATCGCGAGCCGGTAGCAATTGCTGCGAACGCCTCGATCGACCCACGGTTCAAGGCGTTCAAGAATCTGCCGGAGGACCACTTCGAGGCGATGCTTTCGACACCGATTATGAGCGCTAGCAAGGTTGTCGGGGTCATCAACCTTCAGCATCGGTTGCCCTATCAGCATAAGACCCACGAGATACGTCTGCTTTCGATGCTTGGCTTTCTTGTGGGTGCGGAGATTGAGCGGGCGCGGCTGGAGAGCGAGAACCTGCAGCTGGCCAGCAGGCTGGAGACCCGCAAGGCGGTCGATCGCGCGAAGGGAATTTTGCAACGCGATATGACGATCAGCGAGGACGACGCTTACCGCATGATGCAGCGCGAGAGCCGTCAGAGGCGGAAGTCGATGCGCGAGATCGCGGAAGCGATCCTGCTGAGTGAGGATCTGCGGAAGATGCGACCTGAGGTGTTGGCGAAGTAGTTCATGATGCGAATTCGTATGCCAATTCCGGCAATCGCTCTCTTTTGCATGGCTAACTCTTTGCTGGCGCAGGCCATCGGTCGTGCTGCCGATCCAGACACCGATGCAGGGGCGCGAGTTGCGGCCGTTCTTCGAGCGAGGGTCGAGGCTTCGCCGAAGCTGCCCTTTGCCGGGACCACCTTTGTCGCGCGGTCGCCAGGAGCGATCTGGGAATCGGGCACAGTCTCCGGGGTCGCGGTTGACGATACCGGAGATATCTACGAGATACAGCGAGGAGACAAGGCCGATCCCGTCCTTGTCTTAAGCCCGGACGGAAGGCTGCTGCGGTCATGGGGCAAGGGCGATTTCGCGATTCCGCATAGTATTCGCGTAGATGCAGCGGGCAATGTGTGGACCGTAGATGCCGGGTCTTCTGTTGTCATCAAGTACTCGTCGAAGGGCGAAAAGCTGATGAGCCTTCACGTGGGTGGACAGGCATCAAGCCCTCCAGTGTTCGATGGGACTACAGATATCGCCTTCGGGCCAAACGGGCATGTGTATATAACCGATGGCTACGCCAATGCGAGGGTGCTGGAATACTCGGCTACTGGCGAGAAGCTGAGGGAATGGGGCAACGCCGGTATGGGGCCTGGCGAGTTCCATGTGCCTCACAGTATTCAGATCGACGGATTCGGAACGGTCTACGTGGCTGATCGGGAGAATGGGCGTATTGAGAGATTTGATCTCGACGGGAAGTACCTTGGCGAGATAGCGGGGTTGGGAAGAGTTTTTTCGGTGAAGCTGGTGCACGGCGTTCTTTGGGCAGCAATACAAGCGGCGAATCAGCCATTGACTTCGGGTGGATGGATTGTTGAGCTCGATCCAAAGACTGGCAGGATGCTGGGACATCTTGAGGTGGGTGAACTGGGCGGACATGCTCTCGATGTGACGCCATCGGGAGAGCCGGTCACCACGATGGGACACGGTCTGCTGTGGTTCAAGACAAAGTGAGTGTTGATCGAACGGAAGTTCGGATTTACTCAGGACTAAACTGGAAGCATGACGCTCGCTGTTCAAACCTCAACTACGTTGGCGGAGATATCCGCAAAGATAGAACACGGAACTCGCATCGATGTGGATGAGGCCCGGTATCTCTGGCTGAACGCTTCGACTGAGGAGATGCAGCGACTGGCTTCGCTCGTGCGGGCGCGGTTTCATGCCCCGGGTGAGTGTACGTACATGGTGATGCGCATCATCAATTACACCAACGTATGCGTGGCCCAGTGCGATTACTGCGCGTTCTACAAGCTGCCGGGGCAGGCTGGCGGATACGTGATGTCCCATGAGGATGTCTTCGCGAAGATCGATGAGCTGATTGCACTGGGCGGTGATCTGGCGGCGTTCAATGGCGGCTTCAACCCGGCGCTACCGCTGAGTTATTACTGCGATTTGTTTGCCGCGATACGGGCGCGCTACGGTAATGCCGTGGAGTTTTATGCGCTCACCATCGCGGAGTTCATGTATCTCGCGGACCACGCGAAGATCTCGAATGCGGAAGCTGCACAGAGGCTGAAGGCGGCGGGCGTTCGCTGGATTACCGGTGGCGGATCGGAGATTCTGACTGAGGACTTTCGGGCGCGGCACTCGAAGTTCAAGTACACGGTCGCGGAATACTTTGAAGCGCAACGGGCGATTGTTGAGGCGGAGCTGAAGACGACTGCGACGATGGTCATCGGTTTTGACGAGACGCTCGATGAGCGGCTTGAACACCTGGAACGGACTCGTAAGTTTCAGGACGAGACGGGCGGGCTGGCGAGCTTTCTCTGCTGGACTTTCAAGCCTTACTTCACGCAGATCGGTGGCATCGAGATTACGACGGCTGAGTACTTGAAACACCTCGCGCTGTGCCGGATCTTCTTCGACAACATCCCGCGGATTCGCACTTCGGTGCTGACCCAGAATCAGCAGGCGTTGGAGGGGTTGAAGTACGGGGCGGATGACTTCGATCTGCCGATCGAGGATGAAGTGACGCAGAAGGCCGGGGCGACGATCAGTTTGGACTTTGAGCGGATTCTTAGCTATGCGCGGGAGTTAGGATTTGAGCCGACTTATCGGCACGTTGCCTTAGCAGGCGCAAAAGCGTAAGTCGGTTCGTGCTTTGCACAAATGTCCCGCCCATCGCGTAAGACAAAGGCGCGATGGATGGGGCACCCAATGTATCGCACGGTCTAGCCGCGAGGGAAGACCAGGCACTGCGGCTTCGAGAGCGGGTAGCTCTTGCCGATCTCCGATAGCTGGCCGGAGTTGACGTCGCGGGGGAAGACGGCGATGTTGTCGGACTCCTGGTTTGCGACCAGGAGGAAGCGCTCCGTGGGGTCGAGCGTGAGGTGACGGGGGATCTTGCCGCCGCAGGAGCTGCGCCGCTGGAAGGTGAGGCGGCTGCCGTCGGCGGAGATCGCGATGGTAGCGACGAAGTCGTCGCCGCGATTGATGTAGTAGCCGAAGCGGGCGGTTTTGTCGAGGACGATGTCACAGCCGGTGACCTCGCCGGGGTGGGGTTGGAGCGGAAGCTGGGCAATCTGGCCGGTGGTCAGGGTGCCGGCGTCGGCGTCCCACTTGAGCACGATGATCTGGCAGCTCATCTCGCACACGCAGTAGGCGTATTTGCCGTTGGGATGGAAGTGCAGGGTGCGGGGGCCAACTCCGGCTGGGGCCTTCCATGCGGGCGTGTCGGCGGGGGTGAGCTTGCCGGTGGCAGCATCGAGCGCGTAGACATGGATCAGGTCGAGGCCGAGATCGTTGACTAGCAAATACTTGTTATCTGGCGAGACGGTGACGCGGTGGGCGTGCGGGCCTTCCTGGCGCTCGGCGTTGGGGCCGTGGCCGGTGTACTGTTCGAACGAGACTGCGTCACTGAGCTTGCCTCCCAAGAGCTTGAAGGAGATGGCGCTGCCGCCGCTGTAGTTTGCCGCAAAGACGGAGGTGCCCGTGTGGTCGGTGGTGACGTGGCAGGGGCTGCCGCCTCTTGAAGCTTGCTGGCTGAGCTGGGTCATGGTTCCGGCAGCAGTATCCAGTGAAAAAGTTGAGACCGCGCCGCTCTTCTGGCCGCCGAAGTCTTCTGTCTCGTTGGCCACAATGACGGTCTTGCGGTCGGGGGTCATACAGAGGAACGTTGGGTTCGCGGCGGCGGCAGCGAGACCAACCTTCTTCAACTCACCAGAGACAGAATCGAAGCTGTAGGCGTAGACGCCCTTGCTGGTCGCGGCGGTCTGGGTGCCCACCAACAGCAGCTTTCCGGGGATGGTGCTCTGGGCGGAGGCGAAGGTTGAACGCAAGGCGATCGTCGATGCAGCGGAGGTGGCGAGGAAGGCGCGCCGTGTAATCGAATTCATCACGCCATTGTCTCTCAAATCAACAGGTTTTGCCCGTCCGCACTTCGTGCCGTAGGATAAGCGGGGAGAAAGATCGCCTTGAACGCTACAGAGCTAAAGACATTCCATGAATCCGCCGAGGGGACTTCCGCGCGGGTCTTTCGAGCGCCGGGCCGGGTAAACCTGGTCGGGGAGCACACGGATTACAGCGGTGGCTTCTGCATGCCTGCTGCTATCAATTTTGAGACTTTGATTGCTGGATCTCCACGTACCGACCGCATGCTCAAGCTGAAATCGGTCGATTTCGGCGACAGCGTGGAGATCGACCTGGACACGCTGCCGATGGATCGGCAGAAGCATTGGAGCGGATACGTGATCGGGGTCGTCTGGAGCTTGCGGCAGGCGGGTATAGAAGTGCCGGCGGCTGCTTTGACCATTACGGGAAACGTTCCCTTGGGCGCTGGGCTCAGTTCGTCGGCTTCGCTTGAGATTGCGACGGGGACAGCGCTGCTGGCGCTGGGTGGCAAATCCATGCCTGGGGCCCAATTAGCGCGAATCTGTCAGATCGCTGAAAACGATTACATGGGCGCTCCCGTCGGCATCATGGACCAGTTCGTCTCAGCCAACGGCAAGGCGGGGAATGCGCTGATTCTCGATACCCGCGCATTGACGTTCGATCTTGCACCGATTCCGTCGCACCTGCGGCTGATTATCGCGAACTCCATGGTTAAGCATTCGCTCGCCGACGGCGGAGCCTACGCTTCGCGCCGTCGCGAGGTGGAGGAAGGCGCAGCGGCGATTGCCGCATACAAGCCCGGCGCGACGCAGTTGCGCGATGCAACGCTTGCCGATCTCGAGGTCTGCAAGCCGTATATGTCGCTCGAAGCGTATAAGCGGAGCCGTCACGTGATCTCCGATAGCCAGCGCGTGCTCGACGGGGCGGAGATGCTGCGCAAGGGCGACATCGAAGGCTTCGGAGAGATGCTGAACGAGGCGCACCGGAGCTATCGCGATGACTTCGAGGCGAGCTGTCCGGAGTGCGACATCCTGCAGGTGATTGGGCAGACGCAGCCGGGCTGTTACGGCTCGCGGCTGACCGGCGGCGGCTTTGGCGGATGCGTGGTGAGTGTGGTCGAAGCCGAGGCGAGCGATGCCTTTGTGGCGACGATCAAGGCGGAGTACATGGCGCAGACCAGCATCAACCCGGAGGTGTATGTTTGCGCCACCGCCGATGGCGCTGGGGAGCTTGGGTAGCGCTCTTGTGTGCTGAAGAAAAGCAGATCCTCCGCTTCGCGAAGGATGACGATGGAAGGGAACGCACGTGGCAATCAATGAGCTTCTGAACAAGAGACCGCATCGCCGTTATAACCCGCTGCGCAAGTCATGGCTGCTGGTATCGCCGCAGAGGACGCAGAGGCCGTGGCAGGGCGAGACGGATACGAGCAAGCCAGTTGCCGGAGCGGTGCATGATCCGACCTGCTATCTTTGCCCGGGAAACACGCGGACCAGCGGCGTGGTCAATCCGGAGTACAAGAATGTCTATTCATTTACGAACGATTTTCCTGCGCTCAGGCTTGACGGTGACCCGATTCCTGCCGAGCCGGTGACGGACTCGGTCGTGTCGCGGCTGATGAAGGTCGAGCCCGAGGCGGGAACGGCGAAGGTGCTCTGCTTCCATCCGAACCATAGCCTGTCGCTCTCGTACATGACGGTGCCGGACCTGAAGCTCGTTGTCGACGAGTGGGCGGTCGAGACGACGGAGCTGGGCGCGATGCCGGAGATCAACTACGTGCAGATCTTCGAGAACCGCGGCGCGATGATGGGATCGAGCCTGCCGCATCCGCACTGCCAGATCTGGGCGACCGAGCATGTTCCGGATGAGCCGGCGCTCGAAGGCGAGGCGCAGCTTGAGTATTTGCAGGAGCATGGGAGCTGCCTGCTGTGCGACTACCTTGCGGAGGAGTTGAAGCTGAATGAGCGCGTAGTCTGCCAGAACGACAGCTTCGCTGCGGTCGTGCCGTTCTGGGCGGTGTGGCCGTTCGAGACGCTGATCCTGAGCAAGACCCACGTTGGCGCGATGCCTGGGTTGTCAGACAAGCAGCGGACGGACCTTGCGGATCTGCTTATCCGGCTCACGACGCGGTACGACAATCTCTTCAACACCAGCTTTCCGTACACGATGGGATTTCACCAGGCTCCAACCGACGGTAAGGAGCACCCGGAGTGGCATTTTCATGCGCACTTCTATCCGCCGCTGCTGCGATCGGCGCAGATCAAGAAGTTTATGGTCGGGTTTGAGTTGTTGGGGATGCCACAGCGGGATATTACGCCGGAGAGTGCGGCGGAGCGGTTGCGGGCTTTGCCTGAGGTTCACCCATAACCATGGCTGAGCGATGAGGTCGCAAGAAGCGTACCTCAGCGGCTAAAGCCGCAAGTCTAGACCAGTGTTTGTGGCATGGCTGAAGCCGTGCCCTTAAGCAAGACGAAAAACTCAGCAGGGCGAAATTGAGGCTGAAGGAGAGACATGGAGATTCTGGTGACGGGTGGGGCGGGATACATCGGTGGGACGGTAACGCGGCTGCTGTTGAAGGCCGGTCACAAGGTCACGGTGTACGACTACATGAAGCATAAGCAGGACTCGGTTGTGGCCGAAGGCGCGACGCTGGTCAAGGGCGACATCGGTGACGCGGAGTTGCTGACCAAGGTGCTTACCGAGAAGAAGTACGACGGCGTAATGCACTTCGCGGCGCTGATCGAGGCGGGTGAGTCGATGGTGAAGCCGGAGATCTTCTTCCGCAACAACACCGCTTCGACATTGAACCTGCTGGAGACGATGTTGAAGACCGGGCACAACAAGCTGGTCTTCAGCTCGACGGCAGCGTGCTATGGCGAGCCGGAATCATCGCCGATCTATGAAGATGCGAAGCTGAACCCAACCAACGTTTACGGCGAATCAAAGCTGATGGTCGAGCACATGCTGCGTTGGTTTAACCAGATTCATGGCTTTCGCTACGCCAGCCTGCGGTACTTCAACGTGGCGGGCGCGATCGAGGGATACGGAGAAAATCATGAGCCAGAGTCGCATCTGATCCCGTTGATTCTCGATGTGGCGATGGGGCGACGGAAGAGCATTCGCGTCTATGGCAGCGACTACCCTACTCCGGACGGGACCTGCATTCGCGACTACATCCATGTGGCCGACCTTGCCGATGCGCACCTGTTGGCGCTGGCTGCGCTCGAGAAGGAATCGAAGATGATCTACAACATCGGGAACGGTCAGGGGTTCTCGGTGCGCCAGGTGATCGATTCGGTACGGCGTGTGACCGGGCGGGAGATCACGGTTGAGGAGCACGACCGGCGGCCGGGGGATCCGGGAGTGCTGGTGGCGGCTTCGGCCAAGATTGTGCGCGAACTAGGATGGTGCCCGAAGTATTTGGAACTGGACCAGATCATTGAGAGCGCGTGGGCGTGGCACAAGCATCTTTATGGAGAGCCGGCTTAGAGCTCCGGCGCAGGTAGGCCGAAAAGGGTTGAGCAAAGAGCAATGCGGGGGTCTCTCCACTGCGCCACGCGGTGATACAGCGTGGCTTCGGTCGAGATGAAGAATCGGTAATAGCGCGGTAATAGCTCAAAGAGACGCGCAAATCAAAAGGGCTGCCGACGAATCGGCAGCCCTTCTTCTTTCGATCTGGGGAGGTATGTCAGGTATTAGCGATGTCCGCCCCCACCGTGTCCGCCGCCGCCGTGGAACCCACCGCCACCACCACCGCCGTGAAATCCGCCGCTGGAGTTACCGTGGAATCCTCCGCCGCCACCAAACCCGCCGCGTGCCGCGCCGACTCCGGGATGAACTCCGCCACCGTAGCCACCGCGGAATCCGCCGCCGTATCCCCTGCGGTAACCGTAGCCGCCACGGTATCCATAACCACCGCGATATCCATAGCCGCCATAGCCGTAACCGCCTCTACGGAACCAGGGGCCCGCACCGATAAAGATGCCGCCGGAGAACCATGACGGACCGTAGAAGCCGTAGGGCGCACAGGCGTAGGGAGGATAGCTGTAATAGCCGTAGTCGCAGACCGGGGCTGGATAGTCGTACCCGCCATAGTAGACAGGGCCGCCAAAGCCGATGCCCACCCTTACCTGAGCGTGCGCCGTGGCCGACGGAATCGCAATGGCGAGAAAAGCAAGTAAAGCGAGATATTTTAGATACCGCATTTTGGGACTCCCTTCGCCACGGCTGATGAAGACTTCGGGGAGATCGACACCGAAGAATCTAACAGCCGCCCGGGAGCCACGTTACTTCTGTTGTAGCTCCCGTTCATTGGAACGTCATTTGTGGGAAAAGGTTGCGGATAATTAATGGCCGCCCAGGGCTTCGGGGTCCGGCTTGGCGCGTTTTGGCGGGAGACGCATGATAAACGGTAATGGAATCAGGCAAACCAGAGTGCAGGCGAGCAGAAAGAACGCGTTTTGGTAGCTCAACATGGACGCCTGACGCAACATCTGTTGGTAGGCCTGACCCATTGCGATCTGACCCGCCGCGGCGGATGAGGTTCCACCGCGCATCAGGAGCTCGCGGATGCGCTCGGTGAAGAAGTGGTAGCCGAAGCTGCCTGGATAGACGTGGGCGGATAGCCGCTGTTGGTTGACCTGAGCGTTTCGCGCGAGAAATGTGGTCAGAAGGGCTGTACCCGCGCTCCCGCCCAGGTTTCGGGCGAAGTTCGACAGGCTGGAGATCTGGTTCGTCTTTGAGGGCGGGACGCCGACGTAGTTCAGCGTGCTGATGGGAATGAAGATCAGCGGGAGGCCGATGACCTGTAACATGCGCCAGATGGTGACCGTGTGGAAGGCGGTGTTCAAGTCGAGCCGGGTGAGGTTGTAGATCCCGGCGGCAGTGGCGGCGTATCCGAAGGCGACCATGATGCGAGGGTCGAAGAGCCCGAGCGATCGGCCGGCGACCATCATCATCGCCATCATGACGAAGCCGGCGGGCGAGAGGACCTCGCCGGCGCGTTCGGCCGTGTAGCCGAGCAAGCCTTGCAGATACTGTGGGATGAGGACCGTAGACCCGAAGAGCACCATGCCGAGGATGAGCTGAAGGAAGACGGCGGTGCCGAAGTTGCGGTTCTTGAGCAGCTTGAGGTCGACGATGGGGTCGGGGTGGTTCCACTCCCAGAAGCAGAAGAAGATCAGAGTGCAGGCGGCGATCATCGCGCAGAGCTGGATTTCACCGGAGCCGAACCAGTCTTTTTCCTGGCCTTTGTCAAGCGTGAACTCGAGGAAGCCGACGCCGATGGCGACCAAGCCGAGACCGGTGAAGTCGACCTTGAGGTGCTTGGCGGCCTCGCGGCGGGCCTTCAGGAAGGGTGGGTCTTCGACCATGCGGTTCGAGAGCCAGAGCGAAAAGAGTCCGATGGGGATGTTGATGAAGAAGATCCAGTGCCAGTTGAAGTTGTCGGTGATGTAGCCGCCCAGGGTTGGGCCGATGGCGGGAGCGACGACGACTGCCATCCCGTAGACGGCGAAGGCCTGGCCGCGCTTCTCGATGGGGAAGGTGTCGGCGAGGATGGCCTGTTCGGAGGGCGCGAGGCCGCCGCCGCCAGCGCCCTGCAGGACTCTGGCGATGATGAGCAGGGGAAGGCTGGTTGCGATGCCGCATAGGAACGAGCAGACGGTGAAGAGCGCGACGCAGGTCATGTAGAAGCGCTTGCGGCCGAACCGGTTGGAGAGCCAGCCGGATATCGGAAGGACGACGGCGCTCGAGACGAGGTAGCTGGTGAGCACCCATGTGGCCTCTTCACCCGACGCGCCGAGCGATCCGGCGATGTGCGGCAGGGCGACGTTGGCAATCGACGTGTCCAGCACCTCCATGAAGGTGGCGAGGGTGACGGTAAGAGCGATGGCCCATGGATTGTGACTAGGCTTCCAAGGAGCTTCTGACAAGTGTGAATCGGATGGCATTGCGTAACGCCTATGATAACTTTCGATAGCTCATTTTGGATTGGGTAAAAGGTACAAGGTGTCGATGAAGATCGTTTCATGTGGTGGTTTGCGTTCTGCGCGGGGATTTGTCGCTCTTTGTTTGCTGGTATGCGCTGGGCACGTCGAAGCGCAGCAGGGTTGGGTGGTAAGGCCAGAGTGGGTGCGGGCGCATGAGGAGTTCCTGGCCAGCGATGCTTTGGCTGGACGTGGAAGCGCGACTCGCGATGAGCAGATTGCGGCGGAGTACGTCGCGTCTGAGTTCGTGGCCTATGGTCTGAAGCCCGCGCCGGGGATGGCCGGAATGATCCAGGCGGCCGTTGTCGTCGCTCCTGAGTTGGATGGCAAGGCGACTTTGACGGCCGGGGGCATAAGTCTTGCCGAGGGAGCCGACCTGCGGGTCTTGTTCCCGTCCGGATTCGGGGCGAACGGCCCGCTGATTCGGCTGGCCGCGGCCGACGCTCCTCAGGCGAATATCCCGAAGGGGGCCATCGTGCTCCTGACCGACCTTCCCCCGAACAGTACCGGGCTGCGAAACTCCTTTTTGTTGCGGGGATCGGGCGCCGCCGTGGTGCTCTTCGCTGAGAACGACGCACTGCGGGCGTATCTGGCGAAGAATCCCAACCCGCATCAATTACTGCGGCTGGACCAGGAGCCGGGCGACACAACGCCCCTGCCGGCGACGGTGGCGGCAGTAAGCGCAACTGCCATGGCGCGGCTGCTGGCAGAGAAGCCGGGAACCGTCGCCACGCTGACGGTTCACCCGCTGCCAGCGAAGCCGAGAAGGACCTTCAACGCGATTGGATACCTTGGTGGGAGCGATCCGGCAGCCGGGACGATTTTGCTCTCGGCGCACCTGGATCATCTTGGGATTACGGCCAATCCCGTAAACGGGGACGCAATCTATAACGGAGCGAACGACGACGCCTCCGGTACGACAGCGGTACTGGAACTGGCGCACGCGCTCGCGGCTGGACCGCAGCCCCGGCGAAGCGTCCTTTTCGTATGCTACGGCAGCGAAGAGGCAGGCGAACTGGGCTCGGAGTTCTTCGGCAAGCATCCACCCGTGCCGCTCACGCAACTGGTGACCAATCTTGAGTTCGAGATGATCGGCGCGCAGGACCCGAAGATGCCAAAGGGAACGCTGCTCTTTACCGGCTGGGAACGCTCGAACCTGGGACCGGCTTTGAAGGGGCACGGAGCGCTGTTGGGGCCTGATCCTTACCCGGAGCAGCACTTCTTTCAGCGCTCGGACAACTACCAGCTTGCGCTGCAGGGCGTGGTGGCGCATACGGCTGCAGGATGGGGAACGGTGCCGACCTATCACCAGTTAAACGACGACCTGGCCCACCTTGATCTGGAGTTTATGACGGGGGCGATCCAGTCGCTGGTGGAGCCGGTGCGGTGGCTAGCGACGAGTGACTTCAAGCCCAGCTGGAATGCGGGTGGACAGCCGAAGCGATAGGAGTCAGTTCTCAGTTGCTAGTTGAATCGCTCTGCCGATTAGCAGAATGACCGGGGCAGGGCCTATCTCGGAGGTGGCGAGGCCGGCGAGAGTCGTTGCGACCGACTGTTCTTCCGCCGTCGAGGCCTTGGAGACGGCACAACACGGGGTCTCGGGCGCGATGCCGGAGTCGATGAGGCTGGCGGCGAGGGCGACGAAGTCGCGACCGGGCATGTAGATCACCAGGGTGGACTCGTCAGGGAAGGCACCAGACCAACTTGGCGAGAGGGTCAGCTTTCCCGCGGCGTGATGTGCCGTCGCGAGTATGAGCTTCGAGGCCGAGGTGCGGTCGGTGAGCGGCGTCTTAAGGCTCGCTGCGACGGCGAAAGCGGTGGTGATGCCGGGAACGATCTCGAAGGGGATCTGAGCTTCGCGGAGGGCGGCGATCTCTTCGCCGGCACGACCGAAGACGAGCGGGTCGCCCGATTTAAGGCGGAGGACGGAGCGCCCGGCGCGGGCGTGGCGGAGCAGCAGGACGTGGATCTCGGCTTGGGTAATGCGGGGCTGGCCGCAGCGTTTTCCGACGGGGATGATCTCGGCGGAGGGGCTGGCTAGGTCGAGGATGGCATCGGAGACGAGATCGTCGGGAAGGATGACATCGGCGGTCTGCAGCAGGCGATGGGCGCGGATGGTCAACAATCCGGGGTCGCCGGGGCCTGCGCCGACGAGATAGACGGTGCCGGGAACGGCTTCAGTGTTCAAGTGGTTTGCTCGGTCGATACAGGTAGCGGGTTGGTCTTGGCGTGTTCGCGTGCGAGGACGCGGCTGGGGCACTGGTCGAAACCGCAGACTTCGCGTTGCGCGAGCTGATGCAGCAGGAGCTTGCGCTCTTCGTTCAGTGGCTCCATATGGACGACCTCGCGGCGGAGGTTACCGAGATCGGTGAGCCAGTCGCCGGCGTCGAGCGGCAGTTGCGCGTTGATCTCCTTGCGCAGGCGCTGGGCGAGCGCAGGACTGGAGCCGGCGGTGGAGATGGCGATTTGCAGGTCGCCGCGACGAACGACCGAAGGAAAGTAGAAGTCGCAGAAGGGTGGGTCATCGACGGCGTTGACCATGATCTCGTTGGCGACGGCTTCCTGATAGACCGCGCGGTTGACGGCGGGGACGTCGGTTGCCGTCACGACGAGGAAGTACTTCTGCGCGGCTACATCGCCGGGTTCGTAGGGGCGCTGATGGTAGGTGATCTCGCCGCCGTCCGCCATGTCGAGGATGCGCGGGCGAGCATCGGGTGCGATGACGGTGACGTTCGCGTTGGCGGCGCGAAGCGATTCAATCTTGGACTCGGCGAGGTTGCCCGCGCCAATGACCAGGCAGCGGCGACCGGTAAGTTTGAGGAAGATCGGGAAGAGGTCCATGCGCGTGCTCCGCTATCGATGATAGCGGGTTTGCGGAGACGCTTGATGTGTTTGTGCAAAGGGTAGAGGTCCGCCGGAGCAATATACTAGCGCACACGATGAAAAGAATTCCTGTGGCGATGATGCTTCTGTCTGGGCTCTTGCTCGCACTGTGCGCGGGCGTGATGCCTTCGCGGGCGGAGGTGCCTGACTGGTGCAAGTCGCTTCCCCGCGCGGGGTACAAGACGCTGAAGCGGGTTCCGATGGCGGACACATGGTTCGAGGTCTACGAGGTGGCTCCGGCCACGTTTGCCATCTATGAGCCGAAGCAGTCAGAGGAGACGATCGGCTACCTGATCGTGGGCAGGAAGCGGGCGCTGCTCTTCGACTCCGGGATGGGCATCGGCGATATAAAGGCCGTGGTGGATCGCCTCACCTCGTTGCCCGTCTCGGTGTTGAACTCGCACACGCACGGCGACCATGTGGGAGGGAACTGGCAGTTCCCGCACGTCTACGGGATGGATACGGAGTTCACGCGGAAGAGCGCGCGGGGTTCGAGCGAGCAGGCGCGGGATGAGATCAAGCCGAGCGAGATATGTGGTGAGCTTCCGGCGGGGTTCGACGCGAAGACGTATGTGACGAGGCCATGGAAGATCACGCACGTGGTGCGCGACGGAGACAGGATCGACCTGGGTGGACGGGAGATCGAGGTGATCGCCACGCCGGGGCATACTCCGGACGCGATAAGTCTCTTTGAACGCGCCCGCGGGCTGCTGTTCACCGGCGATACCTACTATCCCGGAACGATTTACTTGTTCGCCCCGGAGACGGATCTCGATGCATACGGCAGGTCGATTGCACGGCTGGCAGCGCTGGCTCCGGATGTGCGGGAGGTGCTTGGGGCGCATAACTTTCCGCTGACACCGCCAGCAATTCTGCCAAAGCTCTTGGCGGACTTCGCCGCAGTTCGAGCGGGGAAGGTTGCGGGCGAACCCGCCGGGACAGGGCGCGTGATCTACAAAGCGGAGTCGGTCTCGTTCCTGATGCAAGCGAGGAAGTAAGCTCGCATCAGGAGCGTTTCACCGCGTACTCGTCGAGCAGGACGACCACCAGAGCGGCGGTGGGAACGGCGACGAGTGCTCCGACGATGCCGGCAAGGGCCGTGCCAACGAGCAAGGCAACGAGGACGGTAAGGCCCATCAGGTCGACGCTCGACTTCATGATGCGCGGTGTCAGAAGGGCATTTTCAAGATTGAGGTAGATGAGATAGAAGGCCACGACCTCAAACAGCTTGGTCCATGAGTCGAGCGCCGCGACGATGCAGACCAGGCCCATGGTGATAATTCCGCCGGCAACGGGAATGATGTTGAAGAGCCCCATCAGCACGCCCAGCAGGACAGCGTACCGGATGTGGAAGATAAGAAAGACGATGGTGCTGGTCACGCCGAGGGTCAGCATCAGCAGGCCCTGGCCGAGCAGCCACTTGCTCATCTTGGTTTCGGCCTTGCGCAGCGTCTGGTCGAGACGGCCGCGCGAAGACGTACGCACCAGGGAGAGGAAGAAATCGTACGCGTGCTCGCCTTCGAGCATGAAATAGAGGCACAGGAAGGCAGCGGTGACGATGTCGAAGATGTGGGCCAGCCACATTGGAATCGAAGTGAAGAGATAGCTTGCGGTCGCTTCAATGGCTCCCTGCGCCTTCTGCGCCACGGTGTCGAGGCCCAGCTTGTCGGCCATGGGGAGATGCTTGAGTTTCGCGACTGCGACGGGGATGCGCTGTGGCAGGTCGGTGAGGAATTGGCTGAGGTCCCGCGTGACCGGTGGCAGCGCGATGAAGAAGAAGAGCGATAGCGACAGGCCGACGGCGAGAAGCATGAGCACGATGCCGATGGCTCGTGACGGTCGCCAGCCGCGGATGTTCAGCTTGCAGATGCTGTTGACGATGGGCATCAGCACGACGGCAAAGAGCGCGCTGACGTAGAGGATCTCCAGCTCTTTCGCGAGCTTCCAAGCGATACCGAGCGAGATGAGGATCGCGAAGAAGAAGACGATGGCGCGACGATGGTCTTTCGCCGAAGCTTCCACGGCTTGAGCGGAGGCGGCTTGCGCTGCGGCGAGTTCCGCAACAGAGGGCGATACAGGCTCGGAGGTGAGGTCGTTCAGCGTGCGCTCCTTGAGAACTCGGATAGTTTCCGTTGCATCGAGTGAGATGCGTCGCGATTGTGCAATGTCGCTCAGCGAGTGCGTTTTGGCGCTGCGGCCAGTGCCGCTACCATCGCTTCCACGGCTCCGTGAGCCTCAAGAGTTGATGTGTCGATTGTGTGGTGGGCAAGGGCGCGATAGAGCGGCTGGCGCTGGGCGAATCGGCGTTCCGCAAGCGCGGGGTCGGCGAGGACGGGCCGCGAGATGCCCTGGAGGACGCAGCGATCAAAGAGGACCGGAAAGGGCGCGTCGAGGAAGATGGTGGCGGTGCCGGGAGTCTGCTCGAGCAGAAGGCGGTTAGTGAGGATCTCAGGAGTGCCTCCGCCGAGGGCGATGACGGTGTTGTTCTTACCGAGCGCGGAGACGAGGGCGGTAGATTCAAGGCGGCGGAAGTGGGATTCGCCGTGAAGAGCGAAGATGTCTGGAACAGAGATGCCTGTGCGGGACTCGATGTAGTGGTCGAGGTCGAGGAAGGTCCAGTCGAGGCGCTCGGCGATGAGACGGCCAAGGGTCGTCTTGCCGGAGCCCATGAATCCGGTGAGCACAATGCGACGAAGCGTGGGATGAACGGAAGCTTGCGGCGCGTTGAGTGTGTCCATGGTTTCTTCCAAGGCAGCTTCGGAATGGCGGGTGGTCGTCATGACTTCTCCGTAGTGTATGAGGTGGCTGTTCTTCTTGGCTAAAGTGAAAAAGCCGCAATCCTTGTGGGATCGCGGCTCGGGAAGTTCGAAGTTCTCTGAGGGGGTTTATCAGGTTTCAGAGGGACATGCGAAGGCTCCACTGGCCGCGCGAGGGCACCAATAGGAGCTGGTAAACGAGACAGGCTGGAAACAATTCGTCATGTCAAGAAAGAATGTACACCCGTGATGAGCGGGTGACAAGATATCTCCGATTAGTGGGTTGACTTCGCGGCCAGAGGCTCCGAAGAAGTCTCCGGGTCGATAGAGGTCGTTTGGAGGCCGCTCTGGATGTTCTGCCATACGGCGTCGCTGGGCTCAGCATCCTCGACGTCAAACATTCCGCGAGCTGCTTCTACGATCGCTTCAAAGTCGCGGACGAGGGCGGCCGCATCTGGATTTTCAAGCAGAAAGGCCTGAAGCCGGGCATCATCGCTGATGCTCCCGGTGCCGGTGGCGAAGAATTCAGGGAGTCTCTGTTCGAACTCCGCAAGGGTCATTTTCTCGGTGCTATTGGGCGTTTGGGTCATTAGACGGCTTCCTTAAGCAGGCCAGATTCCGAGTGTGGCTCCGTCTGACGAAGAAGTTCGCGGAGCTTCAGGCGAGCCTTGTGCAGCTGGGACTTGCTGTTTCCGGTGGAGCATTCGAGCATATTGGCGATCTCATTGTGCTCGAAGCCTTCTACGTCGTGGAGAACGAAGACCATGCGATATCCGGGGGGAAGGAGAGCAACGGCGCGCTCAAGGGCGACACGATCGACCGAGCCCGAGAGCTGCGGGTCGCGCTTGCCAAAGTCGCGCTTGGGGGCGTCTTCTTCCGATGGATTGATGGTCTCTTCGAGCGAGACCAGGTTCAGCCCCTTCTTGCGTAGCTGCATCAGAACCAGGTTCACGGTCATGCGGTGCAGCCAGGTGGAGAAGGCGGACTCTCCGCGGAAGCTGCCCAGCTTACGGAAGAGATGCAGGAAGGCCTCCTGGGTCATATCTTCGGCTTCGGAGACGTTGCCGAGCATGCGCAGACAGAGGGTGTAGACGCGGCGTTTATGCAGCGCGTAGAGCTTCGAGAAGGCCTCAGGGTCGCCTGCCTTGGCACGTTCAATGGCTTCCGCCTCGCCTGCAATGGGGGGATTTCTCTTGAAGAGACTGGGGCTCGGCTTGGCCTGCGTGGAATCTACAGGAACCGGAGAGGCCGAATTGGTTTGTTCTATCGTCGTTTCCTGCATTGCTTCGTTCGAACCTTCCTTAAGTGGTGGAAGAAATATGCGTCGATGTATCTCTATTTTTTATACGACGCGGGAGGAAGCGTGGAGGTTGTATTTGGCGGAGTTTCCTTGGGGTGCCCTCACGAGCCGACGAAGCGAGCGTAAAGCGAGCGCGCAATCATGGGATCGGTGGTGCCTTGAATGATCGCACGGCCGTCGGCGAAGAGGGTAATCGTGTGGGGCGGCCGTTCAAGACGAAGAAGCAAGTCGTTCGAGCGGACAGTGCCGTGCGGCGCGAGCCGGGCGTGCATGGCGACGAGATCGACGGGACGGTGATGTTCATGAATCTGCACGGAGTTGCGGCCGCAGAGCGTGATGTGAGGACGGGCGTTTCCGGCCAGATGCGTGAACTCGTGCAGACCGCAGACGGTGCAGGCCGGCTCAGGTTTCGCTGTCGATATCTCCGACCGGTCGTTGTTCCAGAGGTCGAACGAAAGCAGCGAGCGGCGCATGAGAGCGGGCTGCCCGGTCAGATATTTGAGTGTCTCGGTGACCTGGATTGAGGCGGCGAGGTTGACGGCTGTGGAGAGGATTCCAGCCGTGTCGCAGGTCTCCGTTGGGCCGGATGGAGGCTTTGGGAAGATGCAGGCGAGGCAGGCGGTGGCCTGCTGCGGATCACGATCCAGATGCAATGGCAGGATGTTCATCGTTGCCGCGTAGGCACCGATGGCGGCGGCGTAGATCCAGGGCTTGCCCTGCTGTACGGCGAAGTCGTTGATGAGATAGCGGGTCTCGAAGTTGTCGGTGGCGTCGAGGACGATGTCCGCTGCGCTGAGGAGCTCTTGGGTGTTCGCCGGGACGAGGTCGGCGATCTGCGGAACCACGGTAACGGTGGAGTTGAAGAGCGCTATCTTGCGGCGGGCTGCCTCGGCTTTGGGTAGGGAGGCTGCGGCGTCGGCTTCGTCGAAGAGAACCTGGCGCTGGAGGTTGGAGGCCTCGACGAAGTCGCGGTCGATGAGCGTAAGTGTGCCGACACCGGCGCGGGCGAGCAGCGATGCCGATGCGGCCCCGGTCGCTCCGCAACCGACGATGGCAACATGCGCTGCAGCCAGCCGCTGCTGGCCGGATTCGCCGACGCCGGGGAAGAGAATCTGGCGGCTATAGCGCTCGGTGTCGACGGCGGCATTCGGGGCGGCGGCGGTTAGGGCATCGATCGGATTTTGCACGGACAGGGGCATAGACGTCTGGTCCAGTGTGCCGGAAAGATCGCTCTCATGGCCGGCGACGGATGAACTCTTACTACGTAGTATAGAGAGGGTAAAGCGGTTCGGATTGCGGCATGACTTTCGCCGAGGAATTTGCATCCTAGAAGGTTGAACGACAGCTGATCGGCATCTGCAAGGGGCCGGAAAAACGCTGAACGACGCAAAGGGCGGCGGCCACGGGTGCGAGCTTTTCGCCTCCCGGTCACGGGATGAAACGTCCCACAATGAGACAAAGGAAGTTGGACTGCTCGAAGATTCTGCGGGCCCCATGAAGAGGAATTTGCGAGTGGTGTTTGATGGTGGCGAGTTGAAGATTCGGAGGTTGCACGCCGCGCTCAGCCTGGCATGGGGGGCAATCGCTCTCGGAGGCGTTGCCTTTGGACAAGCTTCGACTCCGGCTGTTGGAAGCCCGCCCCAGACAGGCACTTCAGCTCCTGCCGTAGTTCAGCGCGCTCCGGTTCCGGAGACCACGCAATCGGTACCGGCCGCTCCCACAAAGGCTCAGCGCGAGCGGCAGGCGGGTGGAACCAAAGTTGCCGATGAGCCTGGGCTGAAGACGACTATCTTCCAGTGGAACGGCTTGAAGGTCGATGCGATCCGTTTTGAAGGGGTGACCTTCGGTCCGGACGACGTTCTTCCAAAGCAGCTCCCACAGCAGGCAGGACAGCCGCTCGATCCGGAGAAGGTACGCAACAGTATGCGCCGGCTATTTGCGAGCGGACGGTATCGCACGATCGGAGTGAGCGGGATTCGCAGTGGCAACTCGGTGACCCTGATCTTCAGCGGCCCGTCGCGCTACTTTGTTGGTCGGGTCAACATCGAAGGCGTAAAGGTCGAACAGCTCGCCTCTTTGCTGGAGTATTCGACGAACCTGAATCCCGGTGCTCCGTATGTTGAGACGGCGGTCCCCACGGCGACGACGCTGGTGAAGCAGACGCTGGCGCAGAACGGGTACTATCAGCCGGTCATCTCCGTGACTACGACTCCGGACGATGCGAGTCAACAGATGAACATCACCTTTCGGATCAACATTGGGGCGCAGGCCCGTATCGGCAACGTGGCGATGGAGGGCCCCGATCCTGGCCTCACGCTGGAGGAGTTCCGAAAGAAAAGCAAGCTGAAGGAAGGCCGCAAGGTCACGCGCGAGACAACTTCGAATGCGCTCAGCAGACTGCGTGCGCAGTATCAAAAGAAAGATCGGCTGGAAGCGACGGTGGCGCTGCAGAAATCCACCTACGACCAGCCGAAGAAGCAGTTGAACTACGACTTCCGTGCGAACCAGGGGCCGGTGGTGAAGGTCTCGATCGAAGGAGCAAAGGTCTCGAAGAGCAGGCTGCATATGCTGGTGCCGATCTTCGAAGAGGGCACGATCGACAATGACCTTTTGAACGAAGGGACGCACAATATCCACGAGTTCCTTGAACAGCAGGGATACTTCGACGCGAAGGTCGAAGTGAAGGTGATTGGCGAGAATACCCCGAGCGAGCAGGTGGTCTATTCGGTGGACCGCGGCGTAAAGCACAAGGTGACAAGTGTAATGCTGAAGGGCAACAAGTACTTCGAGTCCGATCTGTTGAAGGAACGGATGAAAGTGCAAAAGGCGGATGCTTACCTTCGCAGTGGCCGTTACAGTCCGGCGCTGGTCGACTCCGACATAAGTTCGATCCAGGCGCTCTATCGTGCGAACGGATTTAATGAGACGACGGTCACGCCCGTGGTGGATGACATTGACAACGGTCCGAACGGCAAGCCCCTCAAGACAGCGCAGATTCGTGTGACGCTGACGATTGTGGAAGGTCCGCAACAGAAGTTCGGGCCGATCGACGTGGCGGGTGTGGATGCAAGCCGGATGGCGGCGGTTAAGGGGCTGCTGAACTCGCAGCAGGGACAACCATTCAGCCTGATCTCGCTCTCCGGTGACCGCGACGCGGTATTGAGCTACTACCTGAGCAATGGCTTCGACCAGGCGCGGGTCGAGGTGAAGCAGGCCAAGGACGCGAACGATCCGAAGCTAACGAATGTCGGCATCAACGTCACAGAAGGACACCAGGTCTTCGTCGATCACGTGCTGGTATCCGGCGACGATCGGACCAAGCCGAAGGTGATCGACAATACCTTGGAGTTGCACCCGGGCGACCCATTGGACCAGAGCGCGCTGCTCGACACGCAGCGAAAGCTCTACAACCTCGCCTTATTCAATGAGGTGAACGCGGCGGTGCAGAATCCTGATGGAGACGCGGCGCGTAAGAATGTGTTGATCCAGTTGCGCGAGGCAAAGCGGTGGGATGTAACGTACGGTTTCGGGATCGAGGCACAGACCGGTACGCCGACGGCGGGAACGCTCTCCAAGGCCTCGGCGATCCTGCTCGGCGACCAGAACGTTGTTCCCAAGCAGGAGGGCAGCCCTGGAGTTAGTCCGCGGGTGTCGGCGGACGTGTCGCGCATCAATCTCTTCGGCACAGACAAGTCGGCTACGCTGCATACGACCTACGGATTACTCGAAAAGGTGGCGACGCTGAGTTTCATAAACCCCCATCTGCTGGGCAATCCGTTGCTGACGGCGACGGTCTCCGGCGGCTACTCGAACGTACAGAACATCACGACCTTCAAGGCCTCGACGCTACAGTTCGATTTTCGCGTAACGCAGAAGTTCCGCAGAACCGACACGTTTATCTACGACTTTGAGTACCGTCGGGTAGCCGTCGATCCAAACAGCCTGCAGATCTCGGCGAACCTGATTCCCCTGCTCTCGCAGCCGGTCAGGGTAGGCGGGCCTGGATTGACCTGGTTCCACGACACGCGCGATCCAAGCCCGCTCGATGCCGGGAAGGGATCGTATACGTCTGTGTCGGAGTTCTTTGCGACGTCGAAGTTCGGGTCGGAGTCCGACTTCAATCGCGTGGATCTCACGAACTCGACTTACTACACCTTTGGGAAACGGAAGTATGTGCTGGCACGCAACACGCGGCTGGGATTTGAGACCAAGTTTGGCAAGAATCCGAACGAGGGGAATGCTTCCTGCGCAGGAATTCTGCTCGATACGAATGCCTCCTGCGATGCTGTTCCGCTACCGGAGCGTCTGTACGCGGGCGGCGCGAGTTCACACCGCGGCTTCCCTCTAAACGGAGCTGGACCAAGGGACCTGCAGACCGGATTTCCGGTGGGCGGGACGGCGGCGTTCGTGAACTCAACGGAGCTCCGTCTGCCTGCGGCGACGCTGCCCTATGTGGGCGATGGGCTAAGCTTTGTCCTCTTTCACGACATGGGAAATGTCTTCCAAAACGTTAGCGATATGTTCCCAAGTTTCTTTCGCTTCAGGCAGCCGAATGAGCAGACCTGCGCGGTGGTGACGAATGCATTCGGGACATGCGATTTCAATTACTTTTCGCACGCTCTTGGGGTGGGCGGACGGTACAAGACGCCGGTCGGGCCAATTCGCGTCGATTTTAGTTACAACTTAAATCCGCCCAGATATCCGGTGATTGCAGACTTCAACGGACGTGATCCGTATGAAGGCAAGGCGGGCAGGTTCAACTTTTTCTTCAGCATCGGACAGAGCTTCTAGTGTTCAAAGACAACGGCATGGTCGGGAGTTCGATGAAAGACGGCAGGGCCAACCTGCTGCGACTTGTGCTGCCCGCGGCGCTGCTATTGTTGTGCGGTTCTATGCAGGCTCAGAGTGCGGCTGACGCCAAGTCTCAGAGCACCGCTGCGCAGGATGCCGGAGCAACGCAGCTTGACCGTGTGGTGGCCATCGTCAACGGCGACCTGATTCTTGAAAGTGATGTCGATGAAGAGCGTAGATTCGCGGTCTTTCAGCCCTACAGCGAACCGACGGGGTCGTTCTCCCGCGCACAGGCGATTCAGCGGTTGATCGACCGGACATTGATTCTGCAGCAGGCAAAGGAACAGCCAAGAAAGCCGATCACCGATGCCGAAGTGCAGGCGAACCTGGCCGACCTGCGCAAGGACATTCTGGCCTGCAAGCAGTACAAGTGCGAGACCCCGGAGGGCTGGCACAAGTTTCTGAGCGACAACGGATTTACGGAAGAAGAACTGCTTCGGCACTGGCGCGACCGCATGGAGACGCTGCAGTTCATCGAGGACAGATTCCGCATGGGAATTCGCATCTCCGACCAGCAGGTGCAGGACTATTACAAAAAGACGCTTCTGCCCAAATATGCGGAGCGCAAGGCGAATGCTCCGAAGCTGGATTCGATCAGCGATCGGATCCGCGAGATTCTGCTGCAGGAACAGGTGGGCGCGTTGCTGGATGACTGGCTGAAGGCGCTGCGCGCGTCGGGCGATGTGCGGATGGTCACGGCAGATGAGGTGACGCGATGAGCGTGCCTGAAGAGCCGGTAGTTCCGCAGGTTAAGAAGCGGCCCCACATCGCCATCCGCATCTCGAAGGCGATGGCATGGACCGTGCTGAGTGTGCTCGTGCTGATCGTCGCGCTGCTCGGCACGGGCTGGTGGTACACCACGACACCGGACTTTCAGCGGCGCGTCGGCAGAGAGGTCGTCAAGGTTCTCGAGGACGCAACCGGCGGCGGGGTCGAGTTGGGGAAGCTGCGCTTCAGCCTGCGGCACCTTGCCATCGAAGCCGATGGACTTATCATTCATGGGACGGAAGGGCCGGGCGAAGCGCCGTATGTCTCGCTCGACAAGATTGATGTACGGTTGAAGATCTCGAGCTTTCTATCTCACACTGCGGGCGTGGGACTGGCTTCGCATGTGGGGTTGAGCCTGCTTCGTGTCGAACATCCGCAGATTCATCTCATCATCGACAAGGACGGAAAGACGAATCAGCCGGTGCCGAAGCATTCTAGCACGAGCAAAGAATCGTTGACGGACACGCTGCTCGACCTGAAGGCGAGCCAGGTGGAACTTCTGAATGGCGTTGCGCTACTGAACGATCGCGCGATTCCGTTCGATCTGGCTGCGCGTGATCTCGATGCAGAGGTGCATTACATCTCCAAGAGCGATCGATACGGCGCGACGGTCGACTTGCGTGATCTACGCACGAAGATGACGACGTATCCGGAGGCGCAGTCGAAGCTGCACGTTGAGGCTGAGCTCGGTCGCGATGCGGCGAAGCTGACGAAGCTCGAACTGACGACAGGTAAGAGCACGGTAGTGAAGGCGAACGCATCGCTCGATCACTTCGCGCAGCCGGAGTGGCAGGCAGCGGTGGATGGCTCACTGGAGCTAAAGCAGATTGGCATCCTCGCCGGGTTCAGTGGGCTGACGGGCGGCGTGGCTGACTTGAATCTGCGTGGGCATAACTGCACCGTCACTCCCGCTGTCGCGCAGAAGCATCTGCCCTTCTGGCGAAGCAGACATCCGAAGTCCGAACAGACGTCGAGCAGCAAGACGCTGGCGCCCGATCCGGACTGCAAGGCGGGCTATCTGCTGGTTGGCGAGGTGAAGGTTCACAAGGCGGGTTACGAGGACCAGGATGTCAGGCTGCACGATATCGACGGCTCCGCGCACCTGAAGATCACGCCAGCGGACCTGCTGTTCACTGCGTTGACGGGTTATCTGCCCGGCGGTGGAAGCGCGGAGGGCGATCTCAGGATCACGAACTGGCTGGGCGAGGTGCCTTCCGATGCGACGGCGAAGTCCCCCAGTACGCTGACTGCAACCGCGGCGGCGAAGACGGCAAACCGCACGGCAGCGATCATCAACGCCGCTCCTCCGGTGACGGGTTCACTCGCGGTCACGAAGGTTCAACCCGCGCATGCGTATCTGACCGCGACGGCGAAGGGTATTCCGCTGCGGACGATCATGGACGTCGTGGCACCGAAGGGCTATGGCGATCTCGGCTTCGACACCACGGTGAGTGGGCCGGTCAAAGCGGAGTGGAGCGGGCCGGCGAGCGCGCTGGCGGCATCGGTGCAGGTGGATGGCGACTTAAAGTTTGCGCCGTCGGGCTCGAAGCGTGCGGGTGCGGCCTCCAACATCCCCGTAAGCGGGCAGGCGCAGGCGCATTACGACGGAAGGACCGAGGTGGTCCGGATCTCGAGGATTCAGTTGCTGACGCCGCAATCCACGTTGAATGCGAGTGGCGTGCTCGGCGTCAATATTGGAGATCCTTTGACGGCGTTGCAGGTCAATCTTTCTGTGCGGGACCTCGGCGAATACGACCAGTTGCTGCAGACGCTCGGTCTGGAGTCGAACGGCAAGAAGGGCAGCGCCGCGATCCCTCTGGTGCTTCACGGCGGGTTGGAGTTTCAGGGATCGGCATCCGGCCCGATTGCGGACCTCGATGTGAAGGGACATCTGCAGGCGCAGCAGGTGGAGGTAAAGCTCGGTACTGGCGAGACACAGCAGGCGGACGTGCTGGTGGATTCAGTCGTCGCGGACGCGGAGTTCTCGCCTTACTCGGGGCTGGCTGTTGCAAGCTCGACGATCACGCGCGGGACCGCCGTGCTCAATGTTGGCGGATCCGTGAAGCCGCATAAGGTGATCTCAAGGCGGCGCAACTCGAGTTATGTGTGGGATGACGATACCGTGGTGAACGCGCAGGTGCGGCTTACGAATGCACAGATGGCGGACGTGCTGCAGATCGCCGGACAGCAGGGGAAGTATCCCGTGACTGGCACTCTCAATCTGCACGGCAATGTGAACGGAACTCTTGGCGCGTTGAACGGTGGCGGTAACGTGGCACTCGCAAATGGCGTTGCCTATGGCGAGGCCTTCCAAACAGTGAGCGCCGACCTGACCGTCCAGGGCAAAGCGATTGAAGGCAAGAACGTCTTGTTAAAGGCGCACGACATGCAGGTGACGGGCAACGGCGGCTACGACATGGCGAGTCAGCGCTTCCATGCGCATCTGCAGGGCGACAATCTGCTGTTGTCAAAGCTCGATACGGTGAAGAAGTCAGGTGTCGCGGCAGACGGAACGCTGACGCTGGTGGCCGACGCAAACGGGACGATCGAACAGCCGGGGCTGGTCGCGAAGTTGAAGCTTGCGAATGTGACGGTCAGTGACAAGCCGTTGGGCGATGCTACGGCGGACGTTCACAGCCAGGGAACGATGATGTACCTCACCGCGCAGGCGTCGGCGATTGGAACGAAGATCGACGCAACCGGGCAGACGCAGCTGACGGGAGACTACCAGACCCAGGCGAAGCTTAATTTTGCCGGATTGGATCTGGGCAAGGCGGTCGATATGTTCTCGACCACCGGGTTGAAGGTAACTTCGAACATCGATGGAACGGTCACGGTCAACGGGCCTCTGAAGACGCCGATGAAGCTCGAAGGCAACGCGGCGTTGAACAACTTCAGCGTGAAGCTGCAGGGCATCGACCTAAAGGCGGCGGAGCCTATCCGCGTAAGCCTGAAGAACGGTGTTGCGACGCTGGAGCAGTTGCATATCACGGGTACTGACACCGACCTGCATGCGGGCGGAACTGCACAGATCCTGGGCGCGACGGGCGCGAAGGGCGGCGCTCTGAATCTGCGGTCAACTGGAAGTGTAAGCCCGGCACTGGCGCACGTCGTCGATCGCGAGGTCCAGGCGAGCGGCAAGGTCAGCTTCAATGTGGCAGCTGTGGGTCAGATGAAAGAGCCGCAACTTACCGGCAAGATCAACTTTGAGCATGTGAACGCCAGCATGGAGAGCATACCGAACGGCCTGACCGACATGAACGGCAGCATGACCTTCAACGAAGACCGGCTACAGGTAGAGAATCTAACCGCGACGACGGGCGGCGGCAAGGTGACGATCGGTGGATTTTTCACCTATCGCAACGAGTTCTTCGCCGACCTGACGCTGGGAGCGGACACGGTCCGCGTGCGCTACAACGGCCTGAGCGCGACGGCGAACGCGAGCCTGAAGCTGCAGGGTGGTCCGGACAGTCTCCGGCTAAGCGGCAACATGCTCATCACGCGCTTCGGTGTGGGCGCGAACGTCGACTTCGCGGCGTTTGCGGGGTCTGGCGGGGTGGCCGCGCCGCCCGATCCGAACTCCATCATGGATAAGATCGTCCTCGACGTTCATGTGACCAGTTCGCCGCAGTTGGACTTCCAGAACTCCTATGCCAAGCTGGCCGGAACCGTTGACTTGACAGTACGCGGAACGATCGCATCGCCCACCGTGCTGGGGCGTATCCAGGTGACCGACGGCAGCGCAACCTTCGCCGGCACCACCTATCAGTTGCAGCGTGGCGACATCTATTTCTCGAACCCAGTGCGGATTGACCCGGTCATTGATATCGATGCGACGGCCCGCGTGGAGAGCTACGACATTACGGTTGGCCTGCATGGGACCTCGACGAACCTTAAGCCGACCTACCGGTCAGAGCCGCCGCTGAGCGAGGCGGACGTCTTCAATCTGCTGGCGCTCGGACGCACGCAGGAAGAGGCGCAGCTCTACCAGGAAAAGCAGGTGCAGCAGGGCACCGATCCCACAACCAGCGCCCTGCTGGGCGGGGCCTTGAACGCTACCGTTAGCAATCGTGTCTCGAAGCTCTTTGGTGTGGGCAGCGTGAAGATCGATCCGGCATTCGTCGGTACGCTTGGTAACTCGTCGGCGCGTATCACGGTTGAGCAGCAACTGACGCAGCAACTCACTTTGACCTATGCGCAGAACGTGAACCAGACTGCGCAGCAGTTAATTCAGGTGCAGTATCAGTTGAATCGGAACATGTCGATCGTGGCGACACGCGACGAGACGGGCGTCTTCAGCGTGGTCTATAAAATTCGGAAACGCTATCGTTAATCCCGATTTTTGCGTCTTATCACTGTGAGATTGCCCTCATTGCGGCGATGAAGCCGAAGGGCAGAGCGGAGAAGACCATGAACGTAAACGACTTAAGACGAGTGGTGAATGGTGCAGTCGTCGCCGGAATGCTAGCTATCTCCACCATGGGATTTGCAGCAGCAGCGCAGAGTACGAATCCGGCGGACGCGCAGATCCAGGCCGACGTGATGAAGGCACTGAACAATAAGCATTTCAGCAACGTGAAGGTTGATGTTTCGGGCGGTATCGTGACGTTGTCCGGAACGGTCGACCTTTATAGCGAAAAGGAAGAAGCCGACAAGAAGGCGCATCACCGTAAGAACGTCTCGGGCGTTCGCAATGAAATCACGGTCGCCGGCCCCACGGTAGAAGACGCGACCTTGCGGAACAAACTCGGCGAGAAGATCGCCTATGACCGCGTGGGATACGGGACGACCGCCTTCAATGCGATCACGATTGCTGTACAGAACGGCGTGGTGACGCTTGGCGGCGTTGCGTATGGCCCGATGGATAAGGACGCAGCGCTCAGCGAGGCCGCAAACTATCCGGGTGTGAAGGATGTTGTCGACAACATTGAAGTCGCCCCGCCTTCGCCGATGGATGACAGAATTCGTATCGCCACTGCGCGCGCGGTCTACGGATATCCTTCGCTGAACAAGTACTCGATCGATCCGGCGAAGCCGATCAGAATTACCGTAGTGAGCGGCAACGTGACGCTTTCGGGTGTAGTCGACAGCCAAGCGGACAGGGACACTGCAGGGATTCGTGCGAATAGCGTTCCGGGAGTCTTCAAGGTGACGAATAACCTCCAGGTCGAAGGGGGATCGAATTCGGCAGCAAAATAAGCCGAGAACGATTCACAGGGCGAATGGCCGGGCATCTTGTCCGGCCATCGTTTTGTCTGAAAGCTCATAGAATGGAAGTATGAGTTCGCTGGTATCGAAGACGGGCGTTGCGCTCGAGATGATCAAGTGGGAGCACAGCATCTTCGCTCTCCCCTTTGCCTTGACTGGCGCTGTATTGGCTGCGGGAGGCTGGCCGAAGCTCTCCGTGTTCCTATGGATTGTGGTGTGCATGGTGTCGGCGCGGACTGCGGCGATGGCGTTCAATCGGCTTGCTGATGCGGAGCTCGATGCAGCGAATCCTCGCACGGCGACGCGGGCGCTCCCTGCGGGCGCTTTGAGCAAGGGATTTGTAGGCGGCTTCGTGGCGGTATCTGCGGCGGTGTTCTTCCTCGGCGCGGCAATGCTGAACCGGCTCACGCTGGAGCTTGCTCCGGCTGCGTTGGGCGTGGTGCTGGTCTACAGCTACATGAAGCGCCTAACGCGGTGGTCGCACCTCGTGCTGGGACTGGCGCTGGGCATTGCGCCGTCGGCCGCATGGATTGCCGTGCGGGGCAGCTTCGATCCACGCATCGCTGTGTTGACGCTTGCGGTGATCTTATGGGTAGGTGGTTTCGACATCCTCTACGCCTGTCAGGACTTCGAGCACGATCGACTTGTGGGATTGAACAGTGTGCCGCAGGCCTTTGGATTGCAAGGCGCTTTCTGGATGGCGCGCGCTATGCATTTCGCAATGATCCTGGTTCTTCTGTGGCTCGTGGAGTTATTCGGACTAGGAAAGATTGCGACGGTCGGAATTGGCGCGGTCACGGGACTTCTACTCTATGAGCACTCGATCATCTCGCCGAAGGACTTGCGGCGGATGGATGCAGCCTTCTTCACTTTGAACGGCGTGATCTCTGTGGTGCTTTTTATCTTCGTAGCCACAGATGTTTTATTGGGGCGCCAATAGGCTTGCGAACAAAAAGGCCGCTCAAGTTGAGCGGCCTTTTTTTACGGCTATTTCGAATTTAGTGGTTCGCTTTCACGTTGTCCGTGTGACGGATCACACTGTCCTTAAGCTTCTGAGCAGTGTTGACGATAGAGTCCCGAACAGAATGGGTCTTCTCGTGACCTTCAATCTCGGCATCGGAGCTGCTTGCCTGAGCGTGAGCACGAGCATCATCCGTTACCGCTTGCGCGGCTTCCTTGGTGTTGCCCCACGCTTCCTTGGCTGCGCCTTTGACCTGGTCAGCGGCACCTGAATTGGCAAGCTTTTCGTTTCCTGTCGCTTCGCCGATGGATTGCTTTACCTGGCCCTTGAGCTGATCGAATTTTCCGGTAATTGTTTCGGTAGCCATAACTACTCCTAGTTAAGTAATAAGGATGATGTTTACTTCACTTGACATGGTGAAAGTCGGCGGTGCCGCGCCTATCACGGAAGCTAGAGCGCACGCCGCCCTTGAAGCAGGTTGAAGATGAGCACGATGATCGCGAGCACGAGAAGGATGTGAATCCAGGAGCCGAGTGCCGCGCCACTGACCAGGCCAACGACCCAGAGAAGGAAGAGAATGATGGTGATCGTCCAGAGCATTTGAGTGAATCTCCTGTTGCCGGGCCCTTGATGCGGCCGGGCGTTTGTGCTTATAAACCGTCTGCCTTTCATAAGGTGCGAGGTGTAAGAATGAGGTTGCCAAACGCTGTGATGGAAAGTGTTTTATTTTGCACACAGAAGTTGGCGGGAAGATTTTGAGTGCGAGGTAAAGGGTGAAGTCGAAGTTGCGAATTGCAATCCAGGGAGAACTTGGATCGAACAGCCATATGGCAGCGCTGGAGCTGCTCGCAGCGGCCGAGGTTACAGTCGAGATAGTGCCCTGTGCGGTCTCGGCGATTGTGTTTGAGAAGCTGATGGAGACCGATGAGGAGTTAGCCATCGACGGGGCAGTTTTGCCAATCGAGAACAGCCTGCACGGGGCGGTGGCGGAACACTACGACCTGATCGCGGCGAACCCGGTGCGGATCGTCACCGAGAGCTTTCTGCGGATACGCTTCAACCTGATTGCGATGCCGGGAGTCAAGGCCGGTGACCTGAAGCGGGTGATATCTCACCCGGTTGCACTCTCGCAGTGCCGAAGATACCTGGCGGCGCACCCGGATTGGGAAGTGGTCCCTTTCTACGACACCGCAGGTAGCGTGAAACACGTGATGCAGATGCAGCTTCGCGCTACGGCGGGTATCGCGCCGGAGCTTGCCGCGCAGGAGTATGGCGGCGAGATCCTTGCGCGGGATCTTGAGGACCACGCCGCGAACTTCACCCGCTTTCACCTGATCTGCCGGGAAGACCGGGTAGCGATGCTTCCAGGCGCGTTGATCCCACAGAAGTCGAGCAAGATGACGGTTGCGTTCACCGTCGAGCACCGCCCAGGGACATTGGTTGAGGCGCTACAACTTCTCGCTTCTGCGGGCGTGGACTTAACGAGGATCGAATCGCGTCCGGTGCCCGGGCACCCCTGGGAGTACGTCTTCTATGTAGAGTTTCGGTTCGCTGAAGTGGCGCTGGCCGAGGCCGCTCTTGTTTCGCTCTCCGCGCACTGTCACACGGTGAAGGAGCTGGGACGATATCTCGCGGCCTGACGGCGATAGCCAGAATCGTATAAGCTTTCGGTGCCGTCCAGATTGGTATTTCCTCTGCACGCGAACGGGCGAAAGCGTCACGGGGGCATGGTTCGAGCCGATGTGAAGGAGATGTGGCTGGGTGAGTCCGAGCCAGGGATGTGGTGGTTGCGACTTTTCTTAATCTTCGGCATCGAATAGCATGAAATATGACAGAAGGACACTCAATGCCAAATGACTTTGTAAGCGTAATTAGCCCCCGAGGAAATGAGAAAGCTGGCGAAGGATCTACCCCGGGCGGCGGCAACACCCCGCTTCCGGTGCTTCCAGTCCGCGATACCGTACTGTTTCCGCACGCCGTTCTGCCGCTGACTGTAGGCCGCGAGAGCTCGATTCAACTGATTCAATCGCTGGGTGAGGGCAAGACGATCCTGGTCGTGGCGCAGCGCGATGCCCGCCAGGACACGCCGGAAGGCGCGGATCTGTACTCGATCGGAACTCGCGCGACCGTGCACAAGGTCGTGAAGATGCCGAATCAGAGCCTCTTCGTCTTTACCGAGGGCAACGAGCGCGTTCGCGTGGGCGAGTTTACGCAGCTTTCGCCCTTCATGACCGCCGAGTACGAGACGATTCCTGAGAGCGAGATGACTGCGTCGCCTGAGATTGAGGCGTTGCAGCGGAACGTGGTCAGCCAGTTCCAGCAGATCGTGACCTCGTCGCCGACGCTGTCGGACGATCTGCAGACGATCGCGATCAATATTGAAGAGCCCGGGCGGTTGGCGGACTTTATCGCGTCGTCGCTGCCGTTCTTGACCACTACTGACAAGCAGGAGTTGCTCGAAACACCGAGCGTCCTGGCGCGGATGGAGCGCATCAACAAGCACCTCGCCAAGGAGCTTGAGGTTCAGCAGCTTCGCAACAAGATTCAGACCGAGGTGCAGGACTCCGTTCAGCAATCACAGCGCGATTACTACCTGCGTGAGCAGTTGAAGGCGATCCAGAAGGAGCTTGGCGACCTCGACGACTCGCAGAAGGATACCGCCGACCTCAAAGAGAAGATTGAGAACGCCGGCATGCCTGAAGAGACGAAGAAGGACGCTCTGAAGGAGCTTTCGCGGCTTGCGCGGATGTCTCCCATGGCGGCGGACTACTCGCTGACGCGGAACTATATTGAGTGGCTGGCTGTGCTGCCGTGGGCGAAGTCGTCGGCTGGCGAGATCGACATTCCCAAGGCGAAGGACTTTCTGGATGAGGACCACTACGGTCTGAACAAGGTGAAGGATCGCATCCTCGACTACCTTTCGGTGCGGCGCTTGAAGCCGGACATGAAGGGGCCGATCCTGTGCTTCGTCGGGCCTCCAGGCGTGGGTAAGACCTCGCTGGGCCGCAGCATCGCGCGAGCGCTGGGACGCAAGTTCAGCCGCATCTCTCTGGGCGGCATGCATGACGAGGCGGAGATCCGGGGCCATCGCCGTACCTACATTGGAGCTCTGCCCGGACAGATCATCCAGAACCTGAAGCGCGTCGAGACGAACGATCCAGTCTTTATGCTGGACGAGATCGACAAGCTTGGCCGCGACTTCCGTGGCGATCCCGCGAGCGCTCTGCTGGAGACGTTGGATCCGGAGCAGAACAACACGTTCCGCGACAACTATCTCGATCAGCCGTTTGATCTCTCGAAGGTTCTCTTTATCTGCACGGCGAACCAGTTGGATCCGATTCCGGCTCCGCTGCTGGACCGCATGGAGATCATTGAGCTGACCGGCTACACCGAGGAGGAGAAGGTGCAGATCGCCTTCAAGTACCTGATCCCGCGCCAGACGAAGGAGAACGGGATCGACCCAGAGTTGATCGAGTTCCCGGAGGAGAGCGTCAGCCTGATCGCGCGTCACTACACGCGAGAGGCGGGCGTCCGTAAGCTGGAGCAGCAGATTGGAACGGTCTGCCGCAAACTCGCCCGGAAGATCGCTGAGGGGCGGACGGAGAAGCTGGTCATCACCAAGGAGGTCGTGCACGAGTTCCTTGGTGGCATCAAGGTCCGTGTCGACACCGAGATCGCGGAGCGCACCAAGCGCGCTGGCGTGGTCGTCGGATTGGCATGGACGCCGGCTGGCGGCGACATCCTCTTCATCGAGGCGAACAAGATGAAGGGCAAGGGCGGCTTCAAGATCACCGGCCAGATCGGCGACGTCATGAAGGAGTCGATGGAGGCAGCGCTGACATGGGTCCGTTCGAATGCGGCTTCGCTGGGGCTCGATGAGGACTTCACCAAGGATGTGGACATACACATCCACGTGCCGGCGGGAGCGATCCCGAAGGATGGTCCATCGGCTGGCGTGACCATGGCGACTGCGCTTGTCTCGTTGCTGACGGACGCTCGGGTTCGGCCTCTCACTGCGATGACGGGCGAGATCACGCTGAGCGGAAACGTTCTGCCGGTTGGTGGCATCAAGGAGAAGTTCCTTGCCGCCAAGCGGGCTGGAGTTCGTGACGTGATCCTGCCGGTCGACTGCAGGCAGCAGGTTGAAGAGGACCTCACACCGGAACAGATCGAGGGCGTGAACATCCACTACGCGAGCGTCATCGAGGACGTGCTGGCGATCGCTCTGCCGAAGAGCAAGCTGGAGGCGGTGATCGACGAAGAGGTGCGGGAAGAGATCCTGCACGCTGCCGAGGTATAAGAGCGCGCGGGGCGGTCACTTCGTGACGTGTATTGGGCTTCTCGTGGTTAGAAGCGAGAGGGTGGTGGATCGATTCGATCTGCCGCCCTTTTCGTTTTGGGGGATATTCTGGTGGCTGTGAGAATCGATGTGTTGTATTTCGGAGTGTTGAAGGACGTGGCCGGTTGTGAGCGGGAATCGCTGGAGCTTGGTGATGGCAGCACCGTGGCTGATGCGGTTCGCCTTCTGCGGGCCCGCGCGTCTAACGGGAGTGATGTTACTTGGAACTCATTGGCGGTCGCGGTGAACCGGGAGTATGCCGGACCTGAGACCGTGGTGCAGGATGGTGACGAAGTCGCCTTCCTGCCGCCGGTCAGTGGAGGAGCGGGAGTGAAGGTCGCGCTGCAGCGGGAGAAGATCGACAGGGAAGAGACTGCCGCGTCTCTGAAGGCGGGCGAAGATGGAGCGCTCGTGGTCTTCGACGGTATTGTTCGCAACAACACGCGCGGACGCAAGACGATGTACCTCGTCTACGAGGCGTATGAAGAGATGGCGCTCCAGCAGATGCACAGTCTGGCGAGCGATGCTCTCAGTAAGTTCGCGGTAAGAGATGTTGCTATTGTTCACCGGCTGGGCAAACTGGAGATCGGCGAGAGCAGCGTGCTGATCGCGGTGGCTTCGGCCCATCGCGGGGCGGCGTTCGAGGCCTGCCGGTGGGTCATCGACACGCTCAAGAAGACCGTGCCGATCTGGAAGAAGGAGCACTTCGTCGACGGCGCGGTATGGGCCGATGGCGAGCCGTTTCCTGAAGAGATTGTCAGCGGCGTAGCGGCGGCGCAGAGATGAAGTCGCTGGCGATGATGATGGCAATGGGTCTGCTGGCGGGGCAAGGCAGCCAGGCCCCGATAGAACGGCGGGACCCCGTCCAGACGTTGAAGGTACAGACCCGGCTTGTGAACATTCCTATGAACGTCGAGGATGTTCACGGTGCGCCGATTGCCGGACTGACGGCGGACGACTTCTCGCTGGCCGAGGACGGGAAACCGCAGAAGATTGCGTTGTTCGAGCGCTCGACGACGACTCCGCTGTCGATTGTGTTGGCCATCGACGCCAGTGAGAGTGTGCTGCGCGACGAGAACCTCGAGCGCAGCGCAGCGAAGCACTTCGTCAAGGCGTTGCTGCGGGAACAGGACGAGCTCGACCTGATGGACTTCTCCGACACGGTGCGCGAGATTGTTCCGTTCACCAATGATCAGAAGCGCATCGATGCCGGGCTGGGGAACCTCGAGCGTGGAGACGCGACGGCGCTCTACGACGCGATCTATCTTGCATCGGAGCGGCTGGCGGAGACCCATACGGAAGTTCTGGCCAAGAAGAAGGGCAGCCGCTCCTCCACGACAGGCGTTGGCGACGGTGATTCGGCTGCACTCCGTCGCCGGGTGATCGTGCTCATCACCGACGGCACGGATACGGTGAAGGGCTCGCGTTACACGCAGGCGATGGAGCAGGCGCAACGCGCAGGCGCGATGGTTTACTCGTTGATTATCGTGCCGGTCTATGCGGATGCCGGACGGAACACTGGCGGCGAACACGCGTTGATCCAGATGGCCGAAGATACGGGCGGCAAGTACTACTACGTCTCCGACCCGCGCGACCTGGAGCCGGCGTTGCGGCGAGTTTCAGACGATCTGCGGACGCAGTACCTGCTGGGCTACTACGCTCCACCGCGGGACCAAGAGCGGGACGCGGACGTGAAGCTGCATTCGGTACAGGTGAAGCTGAAAGATGCGGAGCTGACAGGGAAGAGCGAGTTGCGGTATCGGAAGACTTATTACGATGATGGGCGGTAGACATGTTTGGGCTACTTTGCTTCGAGCAGTTCCAGTGTGCGCTGGTCGGGCGTTCCTTGGAAGTATCGATTCAAGACGGATTGGAACAAGGCGCTCTTAGAGTCTGCCTGGGCGAAGAGGGTCATCGATGACCTGAGCTTAAGATCGTCGGGCGAACCGAAGATCTGGCTGGCGGACCTTCCATCAATCTGCATGAGAAGTTCACAACATTGATGCAGCCTTGGTCCGAGCACGGGATGGCTAAGGTAAGCTTCGGCCTCCGGCAGAGATGCTATTGCGAACAAAATCGACGTCTCTGTATGCCCCAGACCGCGAATCTGCGGAAAGATGAACCACATCCAGTGGCTTGCCTTCCGGCCGGCGCGAAGCTCGCTCGTCACGCGCTCGTAGATTCCCTTCTGGGCGTCGAGGAATCGTTTGAGTTTGTAGGGGTCGTCATCCGCCATAGTCACCTGCGTCATCAAAGTCTGTTCGCGACGTCCTTAGGGTACGCCTGGCGGTAGACTTGAGCTGAGGAAACGCAGTCTATGAGGAAGTTTGAGTTTGCGCACATTGGTGAGGGAATCGCTCGTCAGGCCGGGGCGCTGTTGCGCGGGTTCTATGAGAAGGGCGTGACCGCCGAGTACAAGGGCGATGTCGACCTGGTGACCGAGGCCGACCGAGCTAGCGAGCAGTTGATCGTCTCGAAGCTGAAGACGGCGTTTCCGGCGCATGGGATCTATGGCGAAGAGGGCACGCGCGACCGGCTGGAGAGCGAGTACCGCTGGTACGTCGATCCGCTGGATGGGACGACCAACTTCGCGCACGGATTTCCCTCTTTCTGCGTGATTCTGGGGCTGGAGCACCGGCCGCTGGGGCTGTCTGACGAAGCCGATGGCGAGATCGTTGCTGGCGTGATCTATGACCCGCTGCGCGACGAGATGTTCGTTGCGGAAAAAGGCCGCGGAGCATGGCTGAACGGACGGCAGATCAAGGTGTCGAAGGTCGCGACGCTGGCGGAGTCGCTGACCGCGACCGGATTCCCAAGCCAGAAACGCCACGAGAATCCGAACGTTCATTTTTATCAGCAGATCACGCTTCGATCGCACGGTGTTCGGCGCGCGGGTTCTGCCGGGCTCGACTTGGCGTATGTTGCGTGCGGACGGCTTGATGGCTATTGGGAGTTCAAGCTGAATCCGTGGGACACCTCCGCCGGAGTTCTTCTGGTCGAAGAGGCGGGCGGAACGATCACGCACTTCGACGGTGGAAAGTTCACGCTGGACAGCCGCGAGGTGCTGGCGACGAATGGCCTCATCTTCCCGGAGATGAAGCACATCTTCACCGAGATGTTCGCCGGACGGGATCTGGAGCGGATACCGACTCCTGCGGAGTTTGCCGCGAAGAGGGCGCAGGCGACGAAGTAGACCGACCGGGACTCGCGCGAGTCTAAGCCAAAGGGTGAGTCGATATGAGTGGCTTCTCTCCGATTGCTGCGGGCGTTGTGCTGCTGGCGCTGATCGCGAGTGCGACGCGGACGTTCGGATCGGTCGGGACCGAGACTTCGCCCGCGTCGAAGAAGTTTGAGCAGGCGGTGGAGCGGACGGAAAATCTTCATCTGCCTTTGAATCGGGCGTACCTCTATCGACAGGCGGCGGGAGCGGTTGCACAGAGAGATAAATCTGAGGCGCTGGCTCTGTTGAAGCGCGCGCTGTCAGATATCGACGCTGCCGAGGTTGCGGTGCGGTCGGAAGGAGCGGTCGATGACGCGTTGTTGCGGCAGCTTGAGATGGGGCGGCGCGCGACGATCTTGCAGATGCTGCGGATCGATTCCGGGGAGACGCTGCGGCTGTTGGCCGCTCCGCAGACGGCGGATGCCGACATGGAGCTGCAGCATCAGGTCTTTGACCGGGTCGGGTCGGAGAATTCGGGGACGAAGGGTGCTGATCTAGTCCGCGATGCTGCGGCGCGAAAGCTCGAGTTCGGGGTAACGCCTGCGGTGGTGGCCGGATATGACGTGCTGCGGCGACGCGACGCGGGCGCGGCGAAGTTGTTCGGCGCGGCGATTGTCTTCCGGCTGAAAACGATCGATCCGGCGAGCGATCCGCTGGCTGTGAGCTCGGCGTTTGCGCTGTTGAAGTTGCAGAAGGGGGATGGTGGACGGCGGGACTCGAAGGTGAATCTGAGCAGTTCGGCGCTGGATGCGGATTCGTTGACGACGCTGTATCAGTTCATCGGGGATGCGTTTCTGGCGGCGCAGGACCCGGCGGTGCTGGTGCTGACGGAGAAGCCGAGCGGTTATATGCAGGCGATGCAGCAGTATGCCCCGGAGAAGGCGGAAGAGTTAGCCCTGGCATTGGCCGCAGCTTCGACTGCTGCTGCTCTTGCGGCTCCTTCAACTGCGCAGACGGCAATAGCTACGGAGCAGCCAACGGCAGAAGAGAAGGCTCAACTTGAGGCAGCGCGGGCGCAGGTTCAGGCTCGGCTGGCAGCGCAGATCAGGGAGACCTCTACACATACAAGGCTTCTGTCACAGAGGGTCGGGCAGACGACCTTGAGCGCAGAGGAGCGCGATAACGCGGTCTTTGCCGCAGTGGAGGAGGCGAACCGGTCGCTCTCCCTGGGGCGGGCGCTGGCCAAGGACCTTGAGCCTGAAGCGTTCAGCAATGGGGAGCTGGAGTTTTATGGCTTCGGGCAGTTGACCGGGGTTGTCGATTCCGTATCGTCGATCCTGCAGCGCTATGCTCTCGACCATCCGGGTGTAGCCGAGGATGCGGCGAGCAGGCTGGATGGGCCGGAGGTGCAGACCGAGGTCGAGTTACAGATCGCGATCCGGGAGATGAATGGGCGCGAAGGCTTCTCCGACGATCGTGATGGGCGAAGGCACCGTATGCAGGATGACCTGGCGCGGCCGACGCCGTGAACGCTCCTGCAATGATGGAATCCGCTGACAGATGCGTCTGCTGCTAGAATCGAACTGCGGGATTTCAAACGACATCAGGAGAAGATGAAATGGCATACGTAATCGCAGAACCGTGCATTGGAACGAAGGACTCGGCTTGTGTCGATGCGTGTCCGGTAGACTGCATCCACCCCAAGAAGGATGAGGCCGGCTACGGCGAATCCGACCAACTTTTCATCGACCCGGTCGAGTGCATCGATTGCGGCGCGTGCGTTCCCGTTTGCCCGGTCTCGGCGATCTACGCTGGTGACGATCTCCCGGAGAAGTGGGCCGACTTCCAGACCAAGAACGCAGAACACTTCGGACGCTAAGACGGTTGGATGGTGTTGAGCACGCGCAGCCTTCGGGTTGCGCGTCGCTGTTTGTTGATGCGGAGACCGGATACGGGACTGGGGCATAGGGAATGATCCAGAGAGTGGGCGAGGCGATTGTGCTGCGAAGCTGGCCCTTCCTGGAGGCGGACCTGATCGTGAGCCTGTTTACCCGCGAGCAAGGGCGGGTGAAGGGCGTCGCTCGCCACGCGATGCGGTCGCGGCGGCGCTTTGGCGGGGCGCTGGAGCCGATGACGTATGTTCGGGCGACTTACGCTGAACGCCCCAAACAGGAGTTGATGCGGCTCGACGCGTTCGAGATACTTTCGTCGCCCCTGTCGAGACCGGTGGACTACGCACGCACAGCGGCCCTGCAACTGGTGGCGGAGGTGATCGAAGAGGCGCTTCCGGAGCAGGCCCCGGAGGATGCCGTCTTTCGGCTTGCGCTCTCCGTAATGGAGGAGATGCAGGTGGACAGGATCTGGCTGCCGGTGACCTACTTTGCGCTTTGGATGAATCGTCTGATGGGATGGATGCCGGAGCTGGGACATTGTGTCGTGTGCGGCGAATACCTGCGCGGACAGACGTTGCACTATTCAGCGACGAGCGATGGCATCACGTGCGCGGACGATCGCAGGCCGGGGGCGGTTGCGCTCTCGGCGGGATCGGCTGCGCTGGCGGAGAGAATCTTCCGCGCTCCGCTCAGCACGTTTCGTGGGGAAGAGTTCCCAAAGACTTGTGCAGCCGACCTGCGGCGGTTTGCGATCGAGTTGCTGGAGCGTCATCTGGAGCGACGGCTTGCGAGCGCGCGGACGCTGGAGAGGATAAGGGCGGAGAAGATTTGAATCGGTCCGATTACGCTCTTTCCGTAACTACCGAACAAATCATCAGGCGCGGCATCTGCCTTTGGCTGCTTGCATTGGTCATGGCGTTTGGCTTGATGAGCCGCCATTGGCCGATGGTTGGCGACGCGACGTTCATGCACTACGTGATCTTCCTGATGAAGCATGGGATGGTGCCGTATCGCGACATCGTCGATATGAACCTCCCAGGTTCTTACCTGCTGGAAGGCGCGGAGATGCGGCTGCTCGGCCCCGGTTCCATCGGCTGGCGGCTCTATGACTTTGCTCTGCTGCTGGTGGCGTCGGTTTCGCTGCTGACGATCCTTCGGCGGGAGGGCAGGCTGGCCGGTATTCTGGCTGCCGCGCTGTTTATCCTGATCCACGGGAGAGACGGCATCCTGATGGCTGGCGAGCGCGACTTTGCCGGTGCGGTGTTGCTGCTTGCGTCGGTTGCCTGTCTGTTTGCGGCGGTTCGGCGCCAACGCATCTCCGCCGCCACCATGGGCCTGGGCGTGTGCTCCGGTGCGTTGCTGGGTCTTGCCTGCTGTATCAAGCCGACGTTCATCCCGATGGCCATCTGCCTTCTGTTCTGGATGGAGTGGATGCGGCGCAGGCAATCGCAATCCGTGGCTGGAGTGTTTGCGCCGATTGCAGCGGGGCTTCTGCTTCCGTTGCTGGGATGCTTCGATTTTCTGCTTCGCGAAGGCGCTCTCTCCGGATTCTGGAGCGAGATGCACGGGCTCATTCCGTATCACGCGTCGATCGATCCCCGGAGCTTGGGGTATCTTCTCGCTAATTGCCTTTCGCCGGTCGCCGGGCTGTTTGGTCTCTGGTTGATCGCAGCCTGGATGTTGCGAGAGCACACTTCAAACCCTGAGCGCTTTGTCCTCATCTCGTGTGCGGTCTGCGGACTGCTTTCATACCTGCTGCAGCGAAAGGGGTTCTGGTACCAGCGTTATCCACTGCTGGCATTCCTCTTGCCGGTCTTCATGATCGACTTCAACAGGCTGGTGAAGGGGCGATCGTGGACTCGATTGATTGGGATTGCGGGCTTCGCCTTTGGTGTCGTGCTGGCGAGTCTGTGTGTCATTCGTCTCGCAAAGTTCGACCGCATCGAACCGCAGCGGCCTCTCCTGAGCGATCTTTCAGCGTTTGGACCGCCGTCGACTCTCTCCGGCCATGTGCAGTGTATGGATACCATCGGCGGTTGCCTGGACTCGCTCTACGCGGGCGGCATCGTGCAGAGCACCGGGTTTCTCTATGACTGCTACCTTCTGGGGGAGCGAGGTTCAGACCGGAACGGAGTCGTGAATGGCGATCTTCGCCGTCACTTCTGGGAGGAGATGGCCCTTGATCCTCCGCGATTGATCGTCGTGACCGACTCGGTCTGCTACGAGGGCGCACGGAGCTTCGACAAATACACGCGTTGGCCGGAGTTCCAAAGCTACCTCGCAAGGAACTACGATCTGGTGAAGCAAAGCGGGCCACAGCCGCCGATCCATTACTGGAGCCGACCGCTGACACCTTACAGCTACCGCATCTATCTGCGGCATTCGGATCAGGGCAGTATCCCGGCCATCAAAGCCCGATGACGCTACCTTCGGACCTGGTCATGCGCCTTTTCTAACGCCAATGATTGTTCGGGCCCGATCCCGTGATGCCGCTCGAGGATCGCGGCGATCTCCGCATGCAGGGGTGAATCGGTGCGGATCAGCCAGCACTCGCGGTCGCCCTCGCCGTACCGCCAGTGCTTTCGCTGACGGTAGAACTCCGATCCGTAGGACGTGAGCCATAGTTCGTAGTGCGACTGCGCCGCCCCAAGCACGAGATTGCGCGTCATGTGCGGCCAGGAACGGTCCGTGTAGTTCGACCAGGAAGGCGATGCGAGGCAACTCTCAGTCCAGTCGGGATGGAAGACGATCAGATCCGGCGCAAGCTGAACGACGTCTGAGCTCTGGAAGAATCGGTGGGCGAATAACGGCGTGTTCAACCCCCACGCATCATAGGTGGTCCAGCCTGAAAAGTAGGGGAGAAAACCAGCCTCCGAGGTGACGATGGTCCCATGTTGGGGAAGTCTGCCCAGGGCTTCGGAGATCGCTTTCACCTCCTTGAATTGTCCATCGCGGAAGGTTCGGATCTCTCGCCATTGCGGGCCTGCCAACAGGATCAGCCATGCGATAAAACCTGTCCGGAGCACGACCACTTGGCTCGTTGAGAGCTCAGCCCAGTTGAGGGCAAGAAGGATTGCCGCCGACAGCGGCAGGTAGAAGAAGAAGCGTCCGCCGACATTTTGATCAAGCCGCATGGCCCAGTAGAAGAGAGTTGGACAGAGGACGAGAGGAATCGTCAGCCAGAGGTGCTTTGCGCGTCGCAGGATCAGCAGCGGTGCAAGCAGGATTGCCGCGAAGCCAAGATATCTGAGGCTGTCGTGGATCGACATGGGCACGAACAGTCCAGCGAACCTGGGTGTATCGGATTTGACCAGGAACGGTAGAGGTAAGAACTCCCCGAAGTAATGCCAGCGCCAAAGGAAATGGAGCAAACCCGGAATGACGAATAGGCTACCGATAACAGCAGAAGAGCGGAATCGCAACGGGCTGCGCACGACGAGACCGGCGAGCAGGGGAATGGCGAAGAGAACTCCATCCGGGCGAAACAGGCATAGCGCGAGCGCGAAGAGAGCGGCGGGCACCGCGCGGCCCTTTACCGTAAAAAACACCAGCGCGGTCAGCAGCGCGGCATCGGCGAGCACGGCAAATCCGGAGGCTGCGGCAAGGACCTGAGGGACCAGCGCGATTGACCCTGTGACCAGCAGCAAACGGCGCATCGTGGGCCGAATCTGCGCGAGCCTCAGGAGCAATACTGCAATCGTCAATAGAGAGAGAACGTTGAAAACCGTAGTCGTCCACAGAGGAGCGAGGCCGACTTGCATCCCGGCTGCAACCAATGCCATCCATGCGAAATCCGTCGCTCCTTCGACACGTGGCCCATTCGCCAGAAAGGTGATGGCACCATGCGAGGCAAGGTTTCGGCTGTACTGAAAGAGGATGACGGCGTCTTCCGCAGGCAGGAAGTGAAGCGGCACCAGGACGACTAAAACGAGCGCTATACCACCGAGGGCTACCAGCAAAAAAATGAGAGTCTGGTCGAAGATCGATCTTGACGGCGGTGATGCAAGTTCTGCCCTCGTGGTTGTGACCGCCCCCAGCCCTTCACTCATCCCTCAATCTTCGCACGCGCCTGTACGCGGAAGGCGGAGCAGGAACGCACCCCGGCACGATAGAATCAAGGAATTCTGAAGTTTGAGAGAGATGTACGCGACGCATGAGTGCAATCGTTGAAAATAAGAGTGCTCTGACATTCCAGGAGCTGTTGTTTACGCTACAAAAGTTCTGGGCAGACCAGGGCTGCGTGCTGCAGCAGCCTTACGATGTTGAAGTAGGCGCGGGCACGATGTCGCCCGATACCTTCCTGCGAGTTCTAGGCCCAAAGCCGGTGCGGATCGCCTATGCGCAGCCCTCGCGGCGGCCCGCCGATGGGCGCTACGGTGAGAACCCGAACCGGCTCTTCAAACATACGCAGTTGCAGGTGATTCTGAAGCCACCACCGGTGCGGATCCAGGAGCTTTATCTGGAGTCTTTGGAGGCGATCGGGATCGACCTGAGCGAGCACGACATCAAGTTCGAAGAGGACAACTGGGAGTGGCCGGTGGGCGGTGCCTGGGGTGTCGGCTGGCAGGTGATGCTCGATGGCCTGGAGATCTCGCAGTTCACCTACTTTCAGCAGTGCGGCGGCATGGACCTCGACCCCATCTGCGGAGAGATTACGTATGGGCTCGAGCGCATCGCCGGCTTCCTCCAGGATGTCGACTCGATCTACGACATCGTATGGGCGGTTGAGCCGGACACAGGTAAAAAAGTGACCTATGGCGACATGCGGCTGCCGGAAGAGGAGCAGTATTCGGCGTATGGGTTCGACTACGCGAATGTGGCCTCGTTGTGGGCGCATTTGGACCTCTACGAGAAGGAGTGCCTGGGGCTGCTGGAGCAGGCGAAGCTGCTCGATACGGACGAGACCGCCGACGCGTTGAAGATCAAGCGATTTCCGGTGTTGGGAGCCTATGAGCTGGCGCTAAAGTGTTCGCACCTGTTCAATCTGCTCGATGCCCGGGGAGCGATCTCTGTGACCGAGAGGGTGGGCGTGATGGCGCGGATTCGCAACCTGGTAGTGGGCGTGGCCAAAGCGTATGCGGCGCAGGGTCAATCGCTCGCCGAGAAAGCCACCTAACCGCCACTTGTCATCCTTCGCGCAGTGGAGGATCTGCTTCTTCTTTTGCATTTGTCCGTTTCCGCACTAGCTTTGAATTGAGTAAAGAAAATGTCTGAATTTCTATTTGAGATTGGTCTTGAAGAAGTTCCCGCCCGGATGATCGCGTCTGCGGAAGCCGAGCTTGCGCGCCGTGTGACTGCGCTGCTCGAACGTGAGCGCTTGACCGCCGCTGGTGCCGTGGTGAAGAGTTATTCGACGCCTCGCCGGCTTGCGGTGCTGGCGTCGCACGTTGCGGCGAAGCAGGAGGATCTGGCCGAAGAGATGCTTGGTCCTTCGGCGAAGATCGCCTACAAAGACGGTGTAGCAACCCCGGCTGCGGTGGCCTTCGCAAAGAAGGCTGGAGTTGCGGTCGAGGCATTGAAGACGGTCGAGACGCCGAAGGGCGAGTACCTTGCTGCGACCTCGCTAAAGCCCGGACGCACGGCGGCGGAGGTGATCGCCGAAGGGCTGCCGAAGGAGCTTGCGGGCATCTATTGGGCGAAGAACATGTACTGGCGGCCGGGCAAGCCGGAACGATTCGTGCGGCCGGTGCGCTGGATGGTGGCGCTCCTCGATGGTGCGATTGTGCCGGTGGAGTTTGCTGGGTATACGGCGGCCAATGTGACGTATGGCCATCGTGTGCTGGCGGGAGCGGACGCGATCCCGCTTGCGGCTCCGGCGCACTATTTAGGAACTCTGGAGAAGGCTTTCGTCCTCGCAGATGTCGAGGCGCGCCGGCACAAGATTCGTAAGGCGCTCGACCATGTCTGCCGCACACTGCCGGACACACGCTGGCGCGAAGATCACGAACTGGTCGATAAGATGACCCACCTGACCGAGTGGCCTAGCGTCATCGCGGGCAGCTTCGATCCCGAGTACCTGACGCTGCCGGAGGAAGTTCTGGTCACCGTGATGCGTGACCACCAGAACTACTTCGCTGTTGAGTCGGCAGACGGTAAGCTGGCACCTCACTTTCTCGCTGTGTTGAATACGGTCGCGACCGCTGAAGGCGAGGCGGTCATCCGGCATGGCAATGAGCGCGTGCTGCGGGCGCGGTTCAACGATGCAAGGTTCTTCTGGGAGTTTGATCAGCGTGTGCCGCTCGTGGAACGGGTTGAGCTGCTGAAGAACGTCACTTTCCAGAAGGATCTTGGTAGCTACGCCGCAAAGACGGATCGCGTTGTCGCTCTATGCGGTCGTCTGGCGACGATGCTAACGTCTCGTGGCGTTGACTTGAACTACAACGGTCTCAAGGATGCCGCCTCGCTTGCGAAGACCGACCTGACCACGGATCTGGTGAAGGAGTTCACCGAGCTGCAGGGAATCGTTGGCGGGCTCTATGCGAAGGCGCAGGGCTTCTCCCAGGCGACAAGCGATGCGATCTACGATCAGTACCGGCCGGTGTCGATGGACGCCCCTGTGCCCCGGACGGTTGAGGGCAGCGTGCTCGCGATCGCGGATAAAGCAGATTCGATCGCGGGTATGTTCGGGCTAGGGCTGGATCCTACGGGATCGAAGGACCCATTTGCGCTAAGACGGGCAGCGAATGGGATCGTCAAGATCCTGGCGGAGAGTGGGTTGCCGCTTACGCTATCAGAAGTGGCTGCCGCTACCGGTGCGGAGGCAGCGGTCGTCGAGAAGATTGTGGCTTTCTTTGCGGAGCGGTTGGAGTTTTATCTGCGCGAGGCGCGGGGACAGGCTTACGACGTCGTCGCAGCGGTATTAGCGGTTGGGGCGGTTGATGTGCGAGACGTTATTGCTCGCTCTGAGGCGCTGACGGCGGTGCGTGGTAGAGAGGATTTTCTTGCGGTGAGCGAGGCGTTCAAGAGGATGAATAATATCTTGGATCAAGCGAAAGAGAAGGGTTACAGCACAAAAGTAGGTATCCGCCTTCAGACGGTTCCGGCAGAAGACGATCTGAAGAACGCATCTACGCTGGTCGGCGATCGACTTCTCCAATTCATAGGGCAGCGAGATTACGTTCCTGCATTTCAACTGATTTCGACGTTGCGGCCCCAGGTCGACCAATACTTTGAATCTGTAATGGTCATGGATCCTGATCCAGACGTCAGAAGCAGCCGCTTATTCATACTTGATCTGATCGTCAACGATATTCGTAAAATCGCGGACTTATCCAAGATCGTGGTCGCGGGATAACTTCCTCAAGCGATAGTTTACGTCCCACCCATCGCGTGGAGCAAAGGCGCGATGGATGGGGCACCCGGACATTCGCCGTCTGTTTAATTCACGCGCTGCAGCCTGTCGATCAGCTTCTGCACCAGAGGCTCGCCAGACTCCGTCCAGAGCAGGCGGCTGGAGATGCCGCAGTGGCGTTCTACCAGCAGGGTGAAGGCCAGCAGCATCTCAACGTTCTTCTGGATATAGGTTGCGGCAGCGTCGCTGTTTGCGGTAGAACTTCCAGCGGCTTCTAGCGCCTCGTCATCGAGGATCCACGGCGTATCGAGGCCGAAGTCGACGCGGATGTGGCCGTTCTGGTCGAAGCTGGCGTCGTCAAACTGGGGACCGAAGCCCATGATCCGGACAGTGGAGGGCTGTTCTTTCCAGACCGCTTCCAGGCCTTCGTCTGTGTCCTCGATCGTCGGTGACCAGAGGTTCCACTTCATCTCGAACTCGTAAGCCATGTCTTCGTGGAGTTGCTCGGTCGCCTCGGCGACGGCGCTCTCGATGCTGGACTCATCGCCCGTCTCGCTGCGGTCGTCGTTGACGTAGAGACGCTGGTAGGTGGGCGATTCGGTGAAGCCGAGCGGATAAGCGGAGGCGGCCGCGACACGCTTGTCACCGCTGACGGTGGCAAACTGGCGCAGCACGCCCGCCAGCGTCTCAGGAAGCGCGGAAAAACGGAAGTTTGGGAACCAGAGACTGAGGTAAAGCTGATCTGCCATTGTTCGATCCTAATCTTTTAACGCAGTCCTTTAGATGCGCGACAGTTCGTTAGGACGCTGGGTGCAAGCGTCGCGGTCGGGGGTGAGAAGATAGAAGCATAGCGATGCGCACCTCAGTAGAACGATTGCGAATAGGGTTGCTGGTGGGCGCGGGCCTGTTGGTTCTGGTGATCGCTGCGTTCCTGGGATACGCGCGCTATCGCGTGGGCCGCGTCATCGCGGACCTGCCGGGCAAGATGGGCGCGACGATTACCCGGGAAGCGAATGGGATTACGTTCTCGCAGTCCGATGGCAAGCGAACGATCTTCACCATTCACGCCGCCAAGGAGATGCAGCACAGCGATGGAAAGCTGACTTTGCACGACGTCAGCATGATCCTCTACGGCCATAGCGGCGACCGCGCGGACCGAATCTCCGGGGATGACTTCGAGTACGACACCAAGGCGCAAGTGGTTACTGCGATAGGCGTGGTGCATCTTGACCTCGACGCCTCGGCTCCCGCGGGCGATCCCAACAGCGACGCCCGGAAGCACCTCGCTGGGCCTTCCGAGTCGAAACACGACGACGCGCCGCTGGGCAGTCATGTGATTCATGTGAAGACCAGTGGCCTGGTCTACACCAAGCAGACCGGAGTTGCGACGACCGACCAGGCGCTGGAGTTTGCATTCGGCGGATACACGGGACATGCGGTTGGCGCGGAGTACAACTCGACGTCCGGTCACGTCGTACTGCAGTCGGCGGTCACCCTCAGTGGCTTGGATAAGGGCCGTCCCATAGCGTTGCAGTCCTCTCATGGAGAACTTGACCGGGTCGCTCGGAGAGCAGACTTCAAGGATGCGCGTTATAGCTCTGCGGGGCAGGTGGCGCAGGCCGATATGGCTCAGGTTCATCTCCGGGAGGACAACAGCGTCGAGCGGATCGACTGCATCAACAACGTGGCGCTTCAGGATGGCGTGCAAGGAAAAATGAGCTCCCAACGCGCCGAGATCTCACTTGACGCAACGAACAAGCCCAAGACTGCACTGCTCACTGGGGGCGCGACGTTCCATCAGGACGGGCCGCTGCGGACGGCGGATGGCGAGTCGGAGCGCGCGAACCTGGAGTTCGATGGGCAGGGACACCTGGATCATGTTGTGATGCAGGGACGCGTGAAGACCGTGGAAAGTGTGCGGACCTCGGCCGCAGGAACACTTGGCAGCACCTCGAGGGTGTTGACGAGCGATGCGCTCGAACTATGGCTGGCTTCTCTGGGCGAAGGCAAGCGACCGGAGGTCAGGGACGTAAAGGCGACTGGTTCCGTGCAGATGGCTACTCTCGAATCTTCGACTGCCGGAGCTGGAGGCCGGGTCGGCGCGGTTGCACGAAGCTTCCGGGGCGACCTGCTCACGGCGCATATGGTGCCGGTCAACGGAAGCCCGGAGATCTCTACGGTGCACGGCAGCGGGCACACGGTGATCGAGCAGAAGGGCGTCGACGGCATCCTTCAGAAGAGCACCGGCGATACGCTGGACGCGACGTTCCACCAGGTCGCAGGAGCTGGCGGGAAAACTATATCCGAGCTTGCGAGCGCGGTGCAGCAGGGTGGTGTTGCGATCGAGCGCACTGTTCCCTCGAAGGTTGCCGGAGCGGCTGCCGACGTGCAGCATGCTACGGCGCAGAAGGCCAGCTTCGATGCGGCGACGAATCACCTGACGCTTACGGGCGATGTCGCGATGAACGATCCAGGCCGGCAGATTCTGGCGGCGAAGGTGGTGATCGCCCAGGGATCGGGAGACGCGACGGCTGATGGTGGGGTGAAGGTGACCTATCAGCAGGCGGGATCGGCCGAACCGGCGCATGTGCTGGCAGCGCGGGCCGAGTTGACCCGTTCTGCGGGCAAAGCGATCTTTTATGGGCGCAGTTCATCGGGTGCGGGAGTTGCGCGCCTGTGGCAGGCCGGAACCGGTGGCCGGGGGGGATCACAGGTTGAAGCGCCTGTGCTGGTCTTCGAAGAGACAGGCGGGAATGAGAAAGACAAGTCGCACAGGGAGAGCCGCTTGACGGCGCGGGCGGAGACTGCGGGCGCTCAGGGTATGGTTCACGCGGTTCTTGCCGAAGGCAACGCCAGCAAGAGTCCAAAACCTGCAGCACAATCGGTTAAGGCTTCGAGCAACGGCGTGGCGCGGATCGTGAGTAGTGAGATGGTCTACTCGGACTTGGAGAGACGTGTGGACTTTACCGGCGGCGTCAGGATGGTCGATGGTACGGGCGAGGTGAAGGCGCAATCAGCCGTAGTCTATCTTGCCCCTGCAGCGCCGGCTTCCCAGTTGCCTTCCCAGACCGCCGCCGGCCATGCTGCCACTGCGGACGGACTGTTGGGAGGCAAGCTGGAACGGATCGTAGCGATCCACCAGATTGAGTTGACCCAGCCGGGTCGAAAGGCCACGGGAGAGCGTCTTATCTACACGGCGAGCGACCAGATGTTCGTGCTGACGGGAACTCCCTCCGCCCCGCCGCGGGTGGTGGATGCGGTGCAGGGCTCGACGACAGGAGCGGCACTGCGGTTTCATTCAGGGGACAATAACGTCGTGGTCTCCGGGGTGGATGGCGAAGCTCCGGCGCGCAAGGTGGAGACGGAGACGAGGGTGAAACAGTAGCGATGCGGAGACTGGTTACAGAAGAGATTGGCAAGTCCTACGGCGGGCGCGAGGTCGTACGCGGGGTAAGCCTGGAGATCCAGCAGGGCGAAGTGGTGGGCCTGCTGGGGCCGAACGGCGCGGGCAAGACGACGAGTTTCTACATGATCGTGGGGCTGGTGCGGCCGGACGCGGGACGGGTCCTTTGCGACGACAAGGACATCAGTAAACTGCCCATGTATCTGCGGGCGCGGAACTACGGCATAAGCTATCTGCCGCAGGAGCCGTCGATCTTTCGCAAGCTGACGGCCGAGGAGAATATCCTTGCCGTGCTGGAGGCGCAGCCGCTGAGCTGGGAGAGCCGCCGCATCCGCACCGATCGTCTGATCGAGCAGATGAACCTGGGCCACGTCCGCAAGACGCGTGGATATGCGCTGAGCGGAGGCGAGCGCAGGCGCGTCGAGATCGCCCGATGTCTCTGCATAGAGCCCGCGTTCATCCTGCTCGACGAGCCGTTCTCGGGTATCGACCCCATCGCTGTGCTGGACCTGCAGGAGATCATCTTCGGGCTGAAGAAGAGTGGCATCGGGGTGCTCATCACAGACCATAATGTCCGCGAGACGCTCTCGGTCACCGACCGGGCGTACATCATCGCAGAGGGCAAGATCTTCCGCACTGGAACTCCCGGCGAGCTAGGCCGTGACCCCGAGGTGAAGCGGATCTATCTGGGCGAGAGCTTTTCGATGGATTAGTAGCGGTATAAGCAAAACTTGTAAAGACAGCCGGGGCTTCCCATATCGGTTCCACAGCTTCGTTCTGCGGACAGGTTTCCGCCCCCGAGTGTAGACTGGGGCCAAGCCGGTAATTCAGATATCCGTCGAGAGGTTTAGAGGCCGCTGGCAAAGCGGTCGAAGACGGAAACCCCCTATCTGCCGGTCTTGATTCACTCCTGCGAGGGCCTTGATATAGTGCTGCAACCCAAGCTCAACCTGAAGGTCTCGCAGAGACAAGCGCTGACACCCGGCCTGGTACAGATGGTCAGTGTCCTGGCGCTGAACAAGCTTGAGCTGCGCGAGATGATCAACACCGAGATGATTGAAAATCCGGTGCTTGAGGAGCTTGAAGAGTCCGTCTCGACGCTCGAAGAGCGGTCTGGCCTCGAAGGCGACCGGGAGCGCTCTGCCGAAGAGGTCGCCGCCGAGAGTGAGCGAGTCGAAAAAGACCCGTTCGACGAGATCGACTTTGGAAGCTACTTTCAGGATTATCTCGACCCGGGCTTCAAGACAGCGTCGAACTTTGAAGAGTTCGACAAACCCTCGTTTGAGAACTTCCTCTCGCAGCCCAGTACCCTAACCGACCACCTGACCTGGCAGCTCGGCTCACTCTCGCTGACGCCCGCGGTTCGCGTCGCCGCGGACCTGATCATTGGTAACCTGAACGCGGACGGCTACCTCACGGCCAGCGACGAGGAGTTGATTGAGGCTCTTCGCCAGCCAGCGACGGCGGGACGGTTGGAGCCCATTCCCTTCGAGCGAGGGAAGAAGCTCTGGCAAGCGCCTGTCGAGGAGAAACTAGCGGAAGCGGGCACCGAAGCCCCGATGGTAGAAGACCTAGCAGTCGTGGAGAATGAAACGATTCAGCTCGCGGCCTCTGCTCCGCAACACACAGGAGGAGCGTACGACGCCCTCCACGCTGCGCTCGATGTCGTTCATCAGCTCGATCCGATCGGGGTAGGCGCGCGGGACCTTCGCGAGTGCCTGCTGCTGCAGATCGACGCGCAGCAACGCGAGGCAGGGATCACGCTGAAGCGTCGTGAGCGGTACGCCCGTCAGCAAATCTCGAACGAGAAGAACGGCTTCAACCTTGATGGGAGTGAAGAGCCGGTCCTCGATGCGGCTGTCTCCGCCGAACCTGGGACTGCGGCCGTCGCAAACGTCTTCGAGATCGCCCGTCACATCGTGGCCAACTGTCTCGCTCTGCTGCAGAAGAAGGACATGCGCGAGCTGACGCGAAGCTGCGGCGCTCCGGCTGACAAAGTGCAGGCGGCTGTCGACTTCATACGGACGCTTGACCCAAGGCCAGGGCAGCGCTACAACCATATCGAGACCCGGCTTATCGAGCCCGACGTCGCCTTCGTGAAGCGCGACGGCGAATACGTCGTGCTGATGAACGAAGAGGAGATGCCAACTCTCCGGCTGAACCAGGGTTACCGCAAGATGCTGCGGCAGAAGCAGACGGAGAAGGATGTTCGCGAGTACGTGAAGGAACGCTACAAGTCCGCGATTCAGCTTCTCCGGAATATCGAGCAGCGGAAGAACACGATTGTGCGGACTTGCGAAGTCATCGTGCGCCGCCAGGCGGAGTTCCTCGAGCACGGTGAATCCGCGCTTCGGCCGATGATGATCAAGGAGGTCGCCGAGGAGATCGGCGTCCATCCTTCCACCGTCAGCCGCGCCGTCGCCAACAAGTACGTGCATACCACGCAGGGCGTCTACGAGCTTCGCTTCTTCTTCTCCGAGGGCGTCAATGGGCCGGAGGGCGGCGACCTCCCATTGGTCCTGCTTAAGCGTAAGGTTAAAAAGCTGATCGAAGACGAGGACTCGCGCAAGCCCCTCACCGACGATCAGCTCGCGGCAGAGCTGCAACGCCAGGGCATCCAGGTCACCCGGCGCACGGTAGCGAAGTACCGCGAAGACATGCAGATTCCCAGCACGCACCAGAGGCGTGTACGTTAGCCTCGGGTACGGAGTAAAGTACGTTGGCGAGATGTTGATTTCGCGAGGTGAAGATGGACATCGAGTACACAGGTCGCCAGACCGTCGTAGGGAAGAAACTCAAGACACAATCTGAAGCAGGACTTGCCCGCATAGCCAAGCTGGTGGGGAGAACTGCGAGCGCCCACGTATTTTTGACAACCGATAAGTACCGGAGGATTGCTGAAGTCACGCTGAAGACGCGCAAGCAGAGTATGGTTGCGGCCTGCGAAGCGGAAGAGATGGAGGCCGCTTTGCACGATGCGCTGGCCAAGCTGGAGAAGCAGGCCATTCGCCACAACCAGAAGAAGACGTCGGAGAAGCGGCATCCGAAGGCTACGGCAAAAGACGCCGAGCTACAAGCCGAGCCAGGTGAGCCAGTGAAGGCGGTGCTGAAGAAGGCGTCTGTGAAGTCCGTCGCCGCGAAGAATGGCAACGGAGCGAACGGCAGCGTGCGCAAGGCGGTACCCATGGTGGTGCACTCCTTCCCGTCGCGCTCGCCGCTGGTTGAGCCGCACGTGGTGCGCTCGATCGACTCTTCCTCAATGCGGCCGATGTCGCTCGAAGAGGCGGTGAAGGAGGCTGCGTTCCGCGACAAAGACGTCTTCGTCTTCCGCGATCGCGATGGCCAGGTAATGGTGCTGCATCGCAAGCGCGACGGCAAGATGGAGTTGATCATCATCCCGTAGCCGCTAGCTTAACGTCGGAGCAGGAGCACTGCACCAAGGGTGTAACGCTCCTGCTCCGGTCGTGGATGCTACGATCTCTGCATGCAATCGAAGGCTCCGGGTAAGCCAGGAAAAGCTGCAAAGAAGATGGATGGCGCGAAGCCATCGCGAGGCCCGCGCAAAGCGGCAGCGAAAGGTGCGGTAACTCCACCTGCGTCCACCCCGGACCAGCTGGTCATTCTCACCGGCATGTCGGGGTCCGGCAAGCTTTCCGCGCTGAAGGCGTTCGAAGATCTCGGTTTCTACTCAGTCGATAACCTCCCTCTCGAACTGATTCCAAGGTTTGCGGATCTGGTGCATCAATCAGCCGCGATCGATCGCGCGGCGCTGGTTATCGATGTGCGCGAAGGCGCGAAGTTGAACAGCTTTCCATCTATTTTGAAGAAGGTTCGGAAGGTACTGGCGACGAAGGTCGTCTTTCTCGAGGCCACCGACGATGTGCTGGTGCGGCGCTTCTCCGAGACGCGCCGGCCGCATCCGATGGGCCGGGGCGCGGCAGCGGGCGAGACGGTGGTGAAGTCGCTGAAGGCTGAGCGCAAGCGGCTCGATCCGATCCGCAACGTCGCCGACATCACCATCGATACATCGCGCTTCAATGTGCATGAGCTGCGGGCGCACATCAACGCGCAGTTCCAGCGCGGAGACGCGGAGCACAACCTCACCATCTCTTCGATCAGCTTCGGCTTCAAGAACGGCGTACCCGCCGAGGCTGACCTCGTCTTCGATGTCCGCTTCCTCCCCAATCCTCACTTCATTCCGGAGTTCCGGCCTCTGACTGGCAAGCATCCGAAGGTGGAGAAGTATGTGCGGCAGTTTCCCCAGACGAAGGAGTTCCTGGACAAGACCACGGATATGCTGACCTTCCTTCTGCCGCACTACATCAAGGAAGGCAAGAGTTACCTGACCGTTGCCTTCGGTTGCACCGGTGGGCAGCATCGGTCTGTCTTCATCGCGGAAGAGATGAAGAAGCGGCTGGCGGGCGAAGGCTACCGCGTGAAGACGACGCATCGCGACATGCCGAGGTAGCTCCCCAAGATGATTGGTCTGCAGATCCGCGAAGCTGCCAGTGAAGACGTTGCCGCGATGCTGCGGCTCTACGCTGCTGGAGACTTTGCAACCAAAGATGCGTTCACCGTCGAAGAGGCTGTCTCCCATCTGCAGGCGATGCAACGGCAGCCTTCGATGCAGGTCTTCGTGGCATGCGACGGTGAAGCCGTCGTCGGTACTTATGAACTCTTCATCATGGACAATATGGCCAAGCGGGGCCGCAGGTCCGGCGTTGTAGAAGACGTAATGGTGCTGCCCGAGTATCGCGGACGCGGCGTGGGCCGCGCCATGATGCAGGATGCGATGGAGCGGTGCCGCAGAGCCGGATGCTACAAGCTGACACTGTCGAGCAATCTGTCACGGGAAGAAGCGCATCGGTTCTACGACGCCCTTGGCTTTACGCGGCATGGCTATAGTTTCGTGGTGGAGCTTGGTTAGGGCTCATTTTGAATTGACGGAGCGCGTTCGAACGGAGTCGCCACGCCGTAGAATTGACCAGATGGCAGTCACCGCACCCCCCCACGCATCGCGGCAAGGCAGGAGCGTATGAAGCGCATCTGGCGGCTTCTACTTTACGTGCGCCCTTACGCGCTTTATTCGCTGGCATCCGTATTGCTGATGGCGATGGTGGGCGCCATGTCGGCGTTTCGAATTCTTCTGGTCAAGCCCATCTTCGATCAGGTTTTAAGCCCCGATGCCCCTTACGCCGATGTGCTGAAGTTCCACGTGCCTTACTTCAACCGCGACTTCAGCCTGCGCTTCCTTGTGCCCAGCCACTTTCATAACTCGTGGGACATCGTCGCGTATGCGCTGGTGATGTCGGCGATCATCAAGTCGGTGTGCGACTACGCGGGCACGTACATGATCAACTACGCGGGCTTCGGCATGATCACCGACCTGCGCAACGATCTCTATAACGCCGTGCTGCGGCGCTCGGTAGGCTTCTTTCAGAAGCACACCACGGGGACGCTGCTCTCGACTCTGATCAACGACATCGAGCGCGTGCAGACCGCGATGTCCAGCGTCCTCGGCGAGTTCCTGCAGCAGACCTTCACGTTGATCTTCATGGTGGTCGCCGTCATCAGCCTGGGCGGCAAGATGGCCTGGATCCTGCTGCTCTTCATACCCGTCGTCATCTCGTCGGCGCGAAGGATCGGCAGACAAGTTCGAAGGACGACCCGCAAAGGACAAGACAAGCTGGCGGAGATTCAGAACATCCTGCACGAGACCATCACGGGCAACGGCATCGTGAAGGCCTTCGGCATGGAGCTGTGGGAGATGAACCGCTTCCGCCGCGCGGCGACACGACTCTTTCGGGCGAACCTGAAGTCGGTGTCGGTGCAGGCCATCAGCTCGCCGCTGATGGATGCGATTGGCTCGATCGCCATTGCGTTGCTGCTCTTCATCGGCAGGCGGCAGATCATCGCGCACCACATGAAGACGGGCGACTTTATTGCTTTCCTCTTTGCGACGTTTTCTTTGTACGATCCGGTCCGGAAGTTCGCCATGTTCTACAACTCGTTTCAGCAGGCACTCGGCGCGAGCGAAGACATCTTCAAGTTCATGGATGCGCAGGACGATGTTCGCGAGAAGAAGCGCGCATATAAACTTGAGGGCTTCAAAGGCAGCATTGCGTTCGAAGGCGTTGGCTTCGCGTACGAGAGCGAGGGAGAGATCAAGCAGGTGCTGCGCGGCATCGACCTGAAGGTGCAGCGCGGCGAGGTGCTCGCTCTGGTTGGGCCGAGTGGGGCAGGGAAGTCTTCGCTGGTGAACCTCATCCCGCGCTTCTTCGATGTGAACGAAGGCCGCATCGTGATCGATGGCCACGACCTGCGCGACGTGACGATTGAAAGCCTCCGGCGGCAGATCGGCAAGGTGACGCAGGAAGTGGTGCTCTTTAACGACACCGTCCGCAACAACATCGCGTACGGCCAGCCCGACGTCCCGCTAAGCAAGGTGGAAGAGGCAGCAAAGATGGCGCTGGCGCACGATTTTATTCTGCGTATGCCAAATGGCTACGACACGGTGATCGGTGAAAAAGGTGTGCGGCTGAGTGGCGGCGAGCGGCAGCGGCTTGCGATCGCACGGGCAATTTTGAAGAATGCGCCGATCCTTATTCTTGACGAGGCGACCTCCGCCCTCGATACCGAGAGCGAAGCCTTCGTGCAGGCTGCGCTCGCGAACCTGATGCAGGGGAGGACGGTGTTTGTGATTGCGCATCGGCTTTCGACGGTGCGAAACGCCACGCGGATCGCAGTGATGGAACAGGGCAGCATCACTGAGATTGGAACGCACGAGGAGCTGCTCGAACTGTCTGGGACCTATCGGCGGTTGCATGACCTGCAGTTCCGAACTGAGCCGGCGGATGAACTGGATGAGGCCATACCGGCCGAGGCGATTGAAGGGGCAGTATGAGTGTGATTCATTCGATGACGGGCTATGCGACGCGGCGTGTCGATGCCGAGGAACGGGTGAGCTTTACGATGTCGCTGAAGAGCGTCAACCATCGCTTCTTTGATCTACAGCTTCGCCTTCCACAGGGCTGCGATGTTCTCGAATCGCAGTTGCGCCGTGTGCTCAAGGAGCAGATTCATCGCGGCCACGTAGAGTTTTCGCTCACGCTGGAGAAGCAAACGCGCACTGGCCTCTACTTCAACGACGAGCAGATCGCCGCTTACATCGCAACGTTTCGTGAATGTGCGGAGCGGCACAATCTGCAGTCCGAGCCTGACCTGAACGAAGTCCTCCGCATGCCGGGCATGATGACAAGCACACAGAACAACTCGCGCGATGAGGCTGCGCTGCTTGAGGCGCCGGTGATGGAGGAACTGGCGGAGTTGATCGTCAGCTTTAACGCGGTGCGTGCGGACGAAGGTGCGGCTTTAGTCGCGGAGCTTCGGGCATCGATGTCTCGGCTAGATGCCGCTGCGGTCGAGGTAGCGGAACTTCGCGAGGGTGTACGTGCAGCGAACTACGAGCGGCTGCGGGCGCGCATTGCAGAGCTGACCGAAGGCCTGGGTGTGAGTGAAGACAGACTGCTTTCAGAGGCGGCGTTGATCGCGGACCGTAGCGATGTTGAGGAAGAGTTGGTGAGGCTGCGCACGCACGTCGCAAGCCTGCTGGCGATGCTTGACGAGGGGGGACCGGTAGGCAAGCGTCTGGATTTTCTCTTGCAGGAGTTGAACCGTGAGGCGAACACTCTCCTCTCAAAGACCAGCGGAGCGACAGCGCAGAACGGTCTCCGCATCACGGAACTTGGCCTTCAGATGAAGGTCGAGATCGAGCGCGCTCGTGAGCAGATTCAGAATCTCGAATAGCTGCCAGAGTCATAACTCCGCAGGTATTATGAGTGGTCGCAGCATCGAGGGTGATCATGTCTAAAAGTGTTTTCAAGATTGCGGGAGTTCTCTCGCTTGCGTGTCTTCTAGGTGGACTGAACCAGTCGAAGGAAGCATTGGCTCAGGGTGCGCCAGTAGCTCAGGTAAACGGATATGAGCCGAAGTGGTGGAAAGAGGCCGTCGTCTATCAGATCTATCCGCGGTCGTTCAAAGACTCGAACGGCGATGGCATCGGCGACCTGAACGGCATCACGGAGAAGCTCGACTACCTGCAGAAGCTGGGCGTGAATGTGATCTGGCTGAGTCCGCACTACGACTCGCCGAACGCGGATAACGGCTACGATATCCGCGACTACGAAAAGGTGATGAAGGAGTTCGGCACCATGGCGGACTTCGACAAGATGCTGGCTGGCATCAAGCAGCGGCATATGCGGCTCATCATCGACCTGGTGGTGAATCACACCTCGGACGAACATAAATGGTTCGTCGAGAGCGCGAAGAGTAAGACCAATCCGTACCGGGACTATTACATCTGGCGCGACGGTAAGCCGAACCCTGCAGCGCCGAATGGCTTCGATCCGCCGAATAACTACCCTAGCTTCTTCTCTGGTTCGGCGTGGCAGTACAGCGCGCCGACGAAGCAGTTCTACCTGCATCTCTTCGCGGTGAAGCAGCCAGACTTGAACTGGGAGAACCCAAAGGTGCGCGAGTCGGTCTACAGCCTGATGCGGTTCTGGCTGGACAAGGGAGTCGATGGCTTCCGCATGGATGTGATCCCGTTGATCTCGAAGCAGCCCGGCCTGCCTGACCTCGCACCGGGGACGGACTATGTGAAGCTGTGGGCGAATGGGCCTCATCGCGACGAGTACCTGCAGGAGATGAATAAGAAGGCGTTGAGCGCCTATGACACGATGACCGTGGGAGAAGCGATCGGTATCACGCTTGAGGAAGAGCCAAAGATCATCGATGACAGTCGACATGAGTTGAATCTGGTCTTCAACTTCGATGCGATGCGGATCAGCCGTGGCGACGGTTACTCGGCGCGCAAGTGGACGTTGCCGCAGTTCAAGGCCATCTATACCAATCACGCGAATGTGTTGGGGAAGACGAGTTGGGACACGGTGTTTCTTTCGAACCACGACGCTCCAAGGGTTGTCTCGACCTTCGGGGATGATTCGGCGGAGTTCCGCGTGCCATCGGCGAAGTTGCTCGAGACGATGATTCTGACGCTGCGCGGCACGCCGTTTCTCTACGAAGGCGATGAGTTGGGCATGACGAACTATCCGTTCACCAAACTCTCTCAGTTCGACGACATCGAGGTGAAGAACGCTTACAAGGCAAAGGTGCTGACCGGCAAGATGACGGAGGCGGAGTTTATTGCGGGGGCTCATCAGTTTGGGCGCGACAACTCACGAACGCCGATGCAGTGGGACGCGACTTCGAATGGCGGATTCACGACTGGCGATAAGCCGTGGCTTGCAGTGAATCCGAACTACAAGGAGATCAACGCTGCATCGGAGGTTGCGGACAAGGACTCAGTGTTCGCCTATACGCAGCAGTTGATCGCGCTGCATCATGCGCACAAGGCGCTTGTGTATGGCGACTACAAGGACCTTGACCCGGAGAACGAGAAGGTATTTGCCTATACGCGAACGCTTGGTGACGAAAAGTTCCTCGTGGTGCTGAACTTTGGAGGAGCGGCAACGCAGTTCACATTGCCAGATGGCCTAACGCCGAGTTCGCTCGTTCTGAGTAATCTTCCAGCGGGTTTGCCTGACGATGGCGGGACGTTGAAGCTGCGGCCCTGGGAGACGCGAATATACAGGTATTAGCTATCGAGTGACAGGAACATAACCCTGCCAGACGTATTCGAGAGCTTCACCAAGTGTCTGCCGTCTCACTGCCTGATCGACGTGCCCAGCATTGCGCGCGAACACGAACTGATAGTGATATCCCTTCGCGGCAAGCACCTCGGCCATCTTCTCGTTGGCCAGCACCCAGTCGTGCATCTCGTCGCGCATGATGTTTGGGTTGAGCAGGTCGCGGTCGCCGACCTCAAGCCATAGCCGAAGCGGTTTGCGCGTGGTGTTCGGGATAAGGTGCTCGTGAAACTCCCACGCACCATGCGGAGTCTCAGCCGAGTACGGCCACTGCTGATTCACGTAAGTGCCGGAGTAAGTCAGGACGCGGTGATAAAGCTCCGGGTGATACCAGGCCATGATCAGAGCGCATGACCCACCGGAGCTTCCGCCTGTGGTGGCGCGGCCGTCGGGGTCTTTCGTTAGCTTGACGTGATACTTCGCTTCGACTTCCGGCAGGACTTCGGTTTCTACAAACTCGGCGTAGCGGCCGGACATGGTGTCGTACTCGAGGCCGCGTTCGCTGCCCTGAGCATCACCTCCGCCGTTGCTGATCGAGATGGCAATCATGGCTGGAACGCGTTTCTGTGCGATGAGATTGTCGAGCACGGTGAAGAGCGTACGGTCGGGCCCGTCAGCTCCGACGATGAATGGCGCGATCGTTCCGGCGATGTACTGCTTCGGGATGTAGACGCTCACCTTGCGGCTGTAAGGAGCAGGATGGCTGGTGGTGACGATGAGCTTGCTCGGTTCCGCAGGATCGACCGTGCCGAAGGTTCCGGGCTCACGCGCGATGCCGGGGTAGAGCTTGCTGTCGGGGGAGTTCATGGTGAACTCAAAGATCGAGCCCTGTGGCACGCCGGTCTGCGGCAGACTCTCGGGAACGCTCGTATGAGTCGGGCCGAGGATGAAGTTGCCATCGGCGTTCTTCGGAGGAAGTTGGCCATCCGGCAACTCCGTTGCCGCAGGATATCCCGGAGTGAGTGGGTCGCGAGCAGGCGGCGTGGGCCGTGCCTGACCAAACATAGGGGCAAGCGCCACGCTCGCAGCGAATGCAACCCCAGCGAGCGTGGCGAGCTTCCTCATGGCGATCAATATCCCGTAGCCGGAGGCGTTGTGGCCGCCTGGCCATTGAGCTCCGCGATGATGCGGACGCTTGCGCTGGCACCGATGCGCGTAGCACCGGCGTTTAGCATTGCCGTCGCATCGGTCAAAGAGCGGATGCCGCCTGAGGCCTTTACGCCAGCGTGATTTCCTGCAACTCCGCGCAGTAATGCGATGTCGTCGGCGGTCGCTCCGCCGGTCGAGAAGCCAGTGCTGGTCTTGAGGAAGTCGGCACCGGCTGAGAGGGCAAGGTCGGCGGCGCGAAGTTTTTCTTCGAAGGTGAGCAGGCAGGTCTCGAGGATCACCTTTACGATGGCACCCCCAGCGTGGGCCAGCTCCACGACGCCGCGAATGTCCTGGCGTACCGCTTCGAAGTCTTCTTTCTGGCCAGACTTGAGCAGGCCGACGTTGAGGACCATGTCCACATCGTGAGCGCCGAGCTTCAACACGCGGACGGTCTCGTCGCGCTTGGAGCTGGAGAGCGTCGCGCCGAGAGGGAAGCCGATGACCACGCCTACGGGAACGCCGGTTCCGGCGAGCGCATGTACGGCGGTTGAGACCCATGTGGGATTGACCATAGCGCAGGCAAAGCGATGCTCAGCCGCCTCGGCGCACAGGGTCAGCACCTGCGAGCGCGTCGCTTCGGGCTTCAGCAGCGTGTGGTCGAGGACGGCGGCTAGGTTGGCAGGGGAGCTAAGTGTATGAGCGGCAAAGGCGGCGGCGTCGAATGCGGGTAGATCGGAGATGGCAACGGTGTTCAAGGAAGCTCCTGCGGGTCATTCGGTGTTGCGGGGAGGTTAGCACGGCCCCGTTTCAGGAGACGTGCGTCTACGGGTAAAAGTATGAACTATCCGGAGTACGGTTGGCGAGGCCAAGCGGCATGGGTCGTTCCGCTGGGGCCGGACATCTAATCACCGTGGGTAAAAACGGAAAACACGACCTGAAGCTTTCTGTACTCGATCAATCACCCGTGCCCGAGGGAAGTACGCCCGGGCAGGCGCTGGCGAACTCCATCGCCCTGGCGCGACGGGTGGATGAACTGGGCTATCGTCGATTCTGGATGTCCGAGCATCATGCGATGGACACACTGGCATGCACGGCTCCGGAGATCATGCTCTCGCGCATCGGCGCGGAGACGAAGCGGATACGGCTTGGGTCGGGCGGAATCATGCTGCCGCACTACTCCGCATTCAAGGTGGCAGAGGTCTTTCGCACATTGCATGCGCTCTATCCGGGACGAATAGATCTTGGGATCGGGCGCGCTCCGGGTGGCGGGCCGGTGGAGTCGCTGGCGCTGAAGCGCGACCGCAAGACGGGGATGGCAGACGATTTTTCGGAGCAGGTGAGTGAGCTGCTGGCGTACTTCGGCGAGGGATTTCCCGAGCGCCATCCCTTTGCGAAGATGCGTGTTTCGCCGGAGATGCCGGGCGCTCCGGATCTGTGGATGCTTGGATCGAGCATGTGGAGTTCCGCCGCTGCGGCCAACTTTGGCTTGCCCTACGCGTTCGCCCATTTCTTTAGTCCCGTCCACACGCGCGCGGCGATCGAAGCCTACCAGCGTGGATTTCTTGCCAGTGGCCGTATTGATGGCCGGGAGAGACCGGAGGCGACGATTGCTGTCGGTGTCATCTGCGCGGAGACCGATGAGGAGGCCGATTATCTCGCCTCAAGCGTGCGCGTGCTGCAACGCCGGATCAGGCTGGGAGATCGCCGGCCCGTCGCATCTCCAGAAGCCGCGCTGCGCGAGCTACAGGTCTTTGGCGATATCGCCGTCGAAGAGGGCGAGTGGCCACGGTATTTCGTGGGAACTCCGACGACGGTGGGCAAACGGCTGAGGGCGATGGCGGCTGAACTAGGCATCGGTGAGCTGATCGTCAACACAATTGCGTGGGATCACGCGGCGCGCATCAGGAGCTACGAGCTGTTGGCTGGGGAGTTCGACTTGAATTAGGTAATAATTCAAGCATGGTGAACTTGTTCAAGGCAGCGACGCTGGTGTGTCTTTCGTTTTCGATGATGGTGGGCGCTGCGGTGGCGCAGGAGAAGATGCCCGGTGACGACCTGGCAAAGGACTTCAAGGTTCCAGCGGTTGATCGCGACTACGACAAGCGCGTTGTGATGGTGCCGATGCGCGATGGGACGAAGCTGTATACCGTAATCGTCGTGCCGAAGGGCGCGAAGGGCGCTCCGATCCTGCTGACTCGAACTTGCTATAACGCTGCGGCGCGAGCGGCGCGGTCAGAGTCGCCGAAGATGATCGAGGCGCTGCCGCTGAGCGACGAAGGCTTTGTGGCTGCTGGATACATCCGCGTCTATCAGGACGTGCGCGGAAAGTATGGGTCGGAAGGGCCTTATCTGATGACGCCGCCGCCGGTAAACTCCGGCTTCAACCCGACCGGTGCGGACGATACGACCGACGCCTACGACACGATCGACTGGCTGGTGAAGAACGTTCCCGAGACGAACGGACGCGTGGGCATGATCGGGTCGTCGTACGAGGGATTCACGGTGGTGATGGCGCTGCTCGCACCGCACCCGGCTCTGAAGGTGGCCGCTCCCGAGAGCCCCATGGTGGATGGCTGGATGGGCGACGACTGGTTCCACTACGGAGCATTCCGGCAGAACAATCTCGACTACTTCCTGGGCCAGACCTCGATGCGTGGTGCAGGGGCGAAGGTTCCGCGCGCGGGGCGGGATGATTACTCGAACTACCTCACAGCAGGTTCGGCGGGAGACTTTGCTCGGGCGCTGGGCGAGGACCAGCTTCCTTACTGGAAGACGGTCGAGGAGCATCCGTCCTACGACGCCTTCTGGCAGAGTCAGGCGCTGGATAAGTTGATCGCGAAGGCTCCGATGACGGTGCCAACGATGTGGGAGCAGGGTCTATGGGACCAGGAGGATATGTGGGGAGCTATCCACAGCTTCCGCGCACTGGAGGCGAAGGACACGCATCACCTTAACCACCTCGTGATGGGCCCCTGGCGGCATAGCCAGATCAACCGCGAAGGCCGGACGCTTGGCCCTTTCACCTGGGCGACCGACACGGCGGCGCAGTGGCGCAAGGACGTTCTGCTGCCGTTCTTCAACGAGTATCTGAAGCCCGGATCGCCGAAGGTGGAGACGCCGAAGACGTGGATCTACAACCCCGGCGAGGACCGCTGGGAGACTCCCAAGGCGTGGCCGGCGAGCTGTGAAGTTGGGTGCCCAGTGGCATCGAAGCCGCTCTATCTCACGGCGGGCGGGAAGTTATCGTTCGATCCGCCGAATGCCGGTGCAGAGTTCGATGAGTATGTCTCCGACCCGGCCAAGCCCGTACCGTACCGTCCGAGGCCGATTGCCGCGGACGACAGAGATGGCTGGGGAAACTGGCTGCTCATGGATCAGCGCTTTGTCGATGGGCGGCCGGATGTGTTGACCTACGAGACCGAGCCACTGAAGGAAGCGATGAAGCTCTCGGGAGAACCTGTGGCACATCTCTTCGCCTCGACCAGTGGCACGGATTCGGACTGGGTGGTTAAGGTGATCGACGTCTATCCGGACCGGATGACTCCTCCTGTCGAGATGAGCGGATACGAACTCCCGCTGGCGACGGACATCTTTCGCGGTCGCTACCGGACGAGCTTCGAGCACCCTTCCGCGCTGACACCGAACGAGCCGCTGGAGTTCAAGTTCGGGCTGCCGATGATCAACCACACCTTCAAGCCGGGGCATCGGATCATGGTGCAGGTGCAATCGACGCTGTTTCCGCTGTACGACCGGAACCCGCAGACCTTTGTGCCGAACATCTTCGATGCGAAGGTCGGCGACTATCACAAGGCGACTGAGCGCATCTGGCACAAGCCGGGGACGGCGAGCTATGTAAGCCTGCCGGTTGTACCGGTCACGGAGTAAGGGTCAAGTAGACTAGTTACCCAGTGGTGCGCGTCAGCAATCCTGACAGGCCTCAACCGTTCGGGTGCCCCATCCATCCTCGCGTCTTTTGCGAGGATGGGTGGGATGATTGCCGATCGAACAAGACGTATGGCTTTGAACTTTCCTGGAGATTATTCGTGAGAAATCGTCTGTTCTTGTCCCTGTTGGTTGGAATGTTTTCCATCGCAGGCGTTGCCGCCGCGCAGGAGAAGCCATGGCCGATCAAGGTCGTCATCGTCACGACGTTTGAGCCAGGTGAGGACACCGGCGACGCACCCGGAGAGTTTCAGTACTGGGTGGAGCGCGAGCATCTCGACGAGAAGATCGACTTTCCGGGGGGAGTTCGGGCGCTGCGAATCAACAAGTCGCATGATGTGCTCGGCATCGTGACCGGGATGACCCTCTCGAACGCGGGGCCGTCGATGATGGCGCTGGGGCTCGATCCGCGATTCGATCTCACCCATGCTTACTTTCTCGTAGCTGGGATTGCCGGTGTCGACCCCAAGATTGGATCGATCGGGACGGCTGCGTGGGCGAGCTACGTGGTGGGCGATATCTCGCGCCAGATCGACAGCCGCGAGGCTCCCGCAAACTGGCCGTACGGGATGTTTGTCATCGGAGCGCATGAGCCCAATGTGCTTCCCAAAACGCAGATGTCCAACAACTTATATGAGTTGAACGGGAAGCTGGCGCACTGGGCCTATCTTGAAACGAGGGATGTGAAGATTCCCGATAATGCTGCGATGCAGCAATCGCGCGTTGGCTGGGATGGCTTCCCCAAGGCCGGCGAACCGCCGGTGGTGCTCGAAGGCGACAGCTTCGCATCGGACACTTATTGGCATGGCAAGATCATGACCGGATATGCCGAGGACTGGGTAAAGCTGTGGACCGTCGGGCGCGGCACGTTTGCGATGACCAACATGGAAGACTCGGCGATCGCCGAGGCGATGCACCGGCTCGACCGGCTGCATCGCGCGGACTATCAACGGCTGCTGGTGTTGCGCGTTGGAAGCAACTACAGCATGCCGAAGCCGGGGAAGACGGCGCTAGAGAGCGTGAGTATGCCGTACATCAAGTCGACGGCGTTCGAATCGACATGGCTGGTGGGAAGCGCTGTCGTCCATGAACTGGTGACAAAGTGGGACACATACCGGGACCAGACCCCTGGAAAGTGAACCGCGTAACAATTCGAAGGCCGTAAATCGATGGATGGACTGGCCCGGTATTCCCGCTTTGGTCAACAGCGGACAAAGCCGGACAGCCATCCATTTTTCTTGAAATTCTTCCTTTACATCCCACACTATTTCCGCAATGATGGCAGGCGTCGCTGCAGGCGTGATCTCTTGACCGCTCGATGGAGCGACGTTCCTGTGCGGGCTAACGGGTTAGGGGCAAGAAATCAAGAAATATTTTTCTCAGCCGAAAACCAGAATTATTTTTCTCACGTAAGTGATTCAGATCGGAAAAACCTATGAGCGGACCCATGAACAGACTTGGATTTGATCTGGCAGTGAGATGCCTCTGTGCTTCGTCGCTTAGCCTGCTGCTGGTTGCCTGCGGAGATTCCGGGTCGTCAACCAAGACGCCGACGAACACCGTGGGCGACGTGAGCGGAGGGTATGTCTTCCACGCGAGCGGGACTGACTCGAACGACGGTGATTACTCCGTCCTCGGTAGCTTTGTCGCGGATGGAAAAGGAAATATCTCCAGTGCGGTCGCGGACTATAACCTGGGTTCGGGCATTGACCCAAATGTTCCTTTGACCGGGACCTACACGGTGAGCGGCACTATTGCGACGTTCAACCTTACCGACGGCGCTTCGGTCAAGGACTCCTTCTCTGCGAACCTCGCAGTCTCAGGAACCACGCCGCTCCAGAACTTCGACGGTTCAGGCAGCGGAATGCTTTATAAGCAGACCACCTCGGGCTTTGTGACGCCGGGAACATACAGCTTCTCGCTGACTGGCGAAGGTCAGGGAACAATCTCTGGCAGCGGACAGTTCGTCGCCGGTACGGGCGGAACGTTTACCGGCGGCAACATGACCTTCACCGACGCACAGACATCGCTGAGCTACCCGACCGTGACCGGCTTCCTGGCGACTCCGTTGACGAACGGTCGCGGACAGGCAGCTCTGGTCGGAAGTAATCTCGCCTATTACGTGGTCGGACCCAACCAGATTCTCATGCTCGGGCTCAACGATCAGAACCTTCTATACATTCCGGCGACCAAACAATAGGCATTTGGAACAATGGCCCGCTCTGCGGGCCAATGGGGGAAACATGAAGCACACGAAGAACTGGATGCGCGCAGTTGTGGCTTTCACGGTGATGGCCGGCACGGTTGCTTTCCTGACCCTGGCGCCAGCGAAGCAGATGAAGAAAGTGTACGGCTCTGACCATCGCGAGGCTCCAACGGTCGACGGCCTGCCAGAAGGCGACATCACCGACCTGTATTCCTTTACCGACCCGAACGACTCGACTCGCGTCGTCTTCATCATGAACGTGAACCCGTTTGCTCAGGCGGCTGAAGGCGGAAGCTATGCCTTCTCTCCCGAGATGCTCTACCAGTTCAAGATCGATAACACCGGTGACGCCCGCGAAGACCAGGTCATCCAGATCGTCTTCGACCAGCCCGGACAGGGGCAGACCGCCTCGGTCTACGGTCCGGCTGTACCCACAACCACAGGATCTCGCAACACCTTGGTGACCAGCGCGCCCACGGCGACGGGTAAGTTTGGTACCGTCTTCGGTAGCTCGAGTGCCGTGCAGGCGTATGTGGGACTCCGCGACGATCCCTTCGTCTTCGACTTCGCCCAGTTCACACGCATCCTGAATGGCAGCCAGGACCTCTTCCGCGCAGTCGGCCCCTTCCGCGGCCGCCCAGTTCGCTCCGATGGCACCAGCGGCGTCGACACCTTCGCCGGCTTCAACGTGACCTCTATTGCGATCTCGGTGCCGAAGAGCATGTTGCGTGGCAGCACCTCGATGATTAACGTCTGGGCAACGGTCAGCAAGCTTGTTCCGACGCGCCACGGCCAGAATACCTATGACCAGTTCGAGCGCCAGGGACAACAGGCATTCGCTACGATCTTTGTACCGAGCGGCGCGCCTCGTGATGCCTTCAACTTCGCGATCCCTGAAAACGATGTTGCCAGCTACTCCAGCCTGGTGCCGGACGCTCTGACCACTACCGACAACGATGGTACGGGCAACACCATCGCTGGACGAGCTGCCTTGCTCCAGGCCGAAGGCGTAGCGGCACTGCCGAACGGAGCTCCGCTTCTGTTGCCCGCCAGCTTCGGCAATACCAGCAAGGACCTCCTCCGCATTGCCCTTCTGCCAGACGTGCAGCGACTCGATCTAGATCTTCCGTTCGGTACTTTGGCTATCGGCCAGTTCGGTCTGCAAAACGGTCGTCCGCTCGACTACTCAACGATCGACGTTCCTTTGCAACTTCTGCGTCAACTCACGGATGTGCAGTTTCCTGCGGGCGTAACCGGCGGCGGTACGCTGGGAACCAGGGCCGCGTTGAACTGCACCGCGTTCCCGCAGTGCCAGGATCGTCGCGTCTTGGTCGTCCTGCAAGGTACGCAGTTCATCAAGCCTGACAACACCATCACCAACTATCTCGATGGCAACGATTATCCGTTCCTCGCGACCTTCCCGTACATCCCGGCTCCGCATCCGCTTCCAGGAGCTCCAGGGACGATCGATTACCCGACGCAGCAGTAGAATTGTGCGGAGCAATTGATCACGGGGATCTGGTATGAAACAACATGCTTGGATGATCCAGACGAGGGCCTTTCTGAAGGCCCTCCTTGTCTTCATGGCCATCTTTCTGGCAATCGCACAGTCGGCGTTCGCACAGGAGAAGCCTCTTCCGGCGGACAAAGCCTCCGATGCTCGGATACGCTTCTGGCAGATGCAGGTTGCCCGAGACACGGAGTACTGGGGCAGCTACAACGAGCTTGCCGCGGCTTATGCGCAGAAGGCGCGCGAGACCGGCGATATCAGCTACTTCCAACTCGCCGAAGGATCTCTTGAACAGTCCTTGAAGTTCGAATCGACGCACAAGGAGGCTGCGCCAGCGTTCGCGCAACTGGCCACGGTGCATCTCTCCGAGCACAAGTTTCGAGAGGCAGGAGAGGACGCCGAGAAGGCCATCAAGCTGCTGCCGACCGACCTTGCGGCCTATCCCTATGCGGGCGACGCCCAACTTGAGCAGGGCAACTACGACGCGGCGCAGAAGTTCTACGACTACGTAAAGCCTCCCGAGGATGGAACGCAGCATCCAGGAATCGAGTTTCTGGCGGCAAGTCACGGAGCCGGACTGCATTGGATCAAAGGCGACACCGCAAAGGCATTTGACGATCTCGAACGGGCGATCGTTCTTGGCAAAGAGATGCACATGCCTGCGGAGAACCTCGCCTGGACCGAGTTCATGCTGGGCGAACAGAGCTTTCAGTTAGGCGACTTCATCAAGGCCGAGGAGCGCGAGGACAACTCGCTTCGCGACTTCCCGAAGTATCACCGCGCGCTGGCCGCGATGGGGCAGATACGCGCCGCGCAGGGGAGACTGCCGGAGGCGATCGACTTATACAAGCAGGCGATCGCCATCATCCCGCTGCCGCTCTATCTCACGGCCCTGGGCGATGTCTATACGGTGACCGGCGACAAGGCGAACGCCGAGAAGCAGTATGCGACAGTAGAGTTCATCGGACGTCTGAACGAGATCAACCAGCAGGTCTACAACCGCGAGTTGGCCTTGTTTTATGCTGACCATGACCGTAAGCTTCCCGAAGCTCTGAAGCTTGCGCGCAAGGAGTTCGAGGTGCGCCACGATGTCTATACATCCGACGCGCTCGCCTGGGCGTTTTTGAAGAATGGCCAGACGCAGGATGCGAAGGAAGAGATCGAGCGCGCGATGCGGATGGGGACAAAGGACGCTCTGATGGAGTATCACGCAGGCATGATCTACGCGGCGGCGGGCGATAGGGCGAAGGCAGCAGAGCATCTTGAGCGCGCTCTCGCCATCAATCCGCAGTTCCATGTTCTCTTTGCTCCGCAGACGCAGAAGATGGTCGCGGCCTTGAAGGCGCAGACGCAGACAACGGTTGGGGTGAATGCTGGCGGAGAACATGCAAGCCAGAACTAGGATGATGCGAAGGGGTTCGCTCGTGGCTCGGGCCATGCCGCCTGTGTTGATGATGGTCTGTGCGGTCTCGTGCCTCGCCCATCCGATGGGCAACTTCAGCATCAATCACTACTCCGGCATTCATATTGATCGAGATGCGATTGAAGTCCGCTACATCATCGATATCGCCGAGATTCCGACCTACCAGGAGATCCAGAATGCGGGCATCGTCGCGCGGGTGGGCGATGCGACTCTGCGGCCTTATCTCGCGCAGCAGTTAGTGGCTTGGGAGAAAGGGCTTCGCCTTGAAGTAAACGGGGAAGCGATCAAGCTGACCGCCGGCAAGCCCAGCGTGATCTTTCCACCGGGAGCGGGCGGCCTGCCCACGATGAAGATCGGAGTAGTCTATCGCGGACGGGTTCCCGATGCGGCGAAGAGCGGCCAGATCCGGTTGCATTATTCAGATGGCAACTACGAGGGCCACGCTGGCTGGAAAGAGATCGTCGTGAACGCCAGCAGCGATGTGACGATTGACGGGCCAAAGCCGTTCGCTGTCGACCGCAGCGCGCAGTTGACCGACTATCCCACAAATCTCCTCAACAGCCCACCGCAGGACCTTGAAGCGGAGTTCAACTACTCGGTCGCAGCGCCTCTTATTGCCGACACCAAGCCCGTAGCTCCATCTGCGGCTCCGGCCCCGGCAAAGCCGACGAAGATCGACGCGATCGAAAAGGCAACTCCGGTGCAGACCTCCGTAGTCGCAACGACCCAAGCCGCACCCGAGCCAGACCTGAAGCTGCAGGCAAACCGGCAGGCCACTCCACGCAACAAGTTCACTGAGCTCATGGCCACACCAGGGCTGGGTCTGGGCTTCCTGCTTACCGCCGCGTTTCTCGCCGCTGGTCTGGGAGCGATGCACGCCCTCGAACCCGGCCACGGAAAGACCATCGTCGCCGCGTATCTCGTCGGTTCACGCGGCAAGACGCGGCACGCCGTCGGCCTCGGAATGCTGGTCACGGCTGCCCACACGGCAGGCGTATATCTCCTCGGTGCCGTCGTGCTCTATGCATCGAAGTACGTCATCCCAGAACAGGTCTATCCCTGGCTCAGCATCTTCTCCGGCCTGGTCATCGCGGTCATGGCGGCGTACATGCTCCTGCGCGCATGGACTGGCGTGGAAGAGCCGAATGAAGATGCGAACGGCGTGATGCACTCGCACTGGTACTCGAAGAAGCGCATCGACGCACCAGCTACGAGCGACAAGAGCGTCTCCCTGAAACAGCTGCTGCTGCTGGGCATCACGGGCGGCATCATCCCATGTCCGGCTGCGCTTGTGGTTCTGCTCAGCGCCGTCTCGCTGCATCGCATTGGCCTGGGACTCTTTCTGATCGTGTGCTTCAGCCTCGGCCTTGCGACGGTGCTCATCGCGATTGGCGTTGCCATGGTGCGCGCACGAACGCTGCTCTCGCGTTGGCGGTCCGATTCGCCATGGATTCAGCGCTATATACCGATGGCCTCGGCAACGGCGATGCTGATTGCGGGCCTGGCGATTGCGGCCACTGCTCTCCCCGTAACCGGGATTTCGTTACACTGGGGCTCGCTCACGGATGGCCACGCAGGATCGTTCCTCGCCATTGTCGTTCTGGGCCTTGTGCTCGGCATGCGGCACTCGACCGACCCCGACCATGTCGTCGCCGTCTCAACCATCGTCAGCCGCGAGCGCTCGGTGAAGCAGGGCGCGGTCATCGGCATGATGTGGGGCTTCGGACACACGATCACCATCTTTATCGTTGGCGCGGCAATCATCCTCTTCAACCTCACCATCCCTCCGCGCATCGGGCTCTCCATGGAGATGGCGGTGGCCGCAATGCTGATCCTGCTTGGCGTGCTTAACCTGACGGGAGTGCTGCGAAAGCTGACCGACCGTTTCACTCCACAGTCGAAGCCCGATGGTCTGATGGACAATCGAGCGCAGCCCTCAGGATTCTTCGGCAGGATGCTCGCACGTTTCGGCTACTACCAGTTGCTGCGCCCACTGGCCATCGGCCTTGTGCACGGGCTTGCGGGCTCTGCAGCCGTCGCTCTGTTAGTGCTGTCGATGATTCACAGCCCCGCGTGGGCCATTGCGTACCTCGTCATCTTCGGTCTCGGAACAGTCGCGGGCATGATGCTGATGACCACGGTCATGGCGATTCCGATAGCGCTTACAGGCCAGCGTTCGACGCGCTTCCTTACGACCGCCTCTGGCTTGGTCAGCGTCTGCTTCGGTCTCTTCCTTGTCTACCACCTTGGCTTCGTGGATGGCCTGTTCACCAGCCACGTCCACTGGACACCCGAGTAAACGCACGTAGGCCGAAGCACCTCGCGTTCGTGCGCTCTTCAGACAGATGCGATACCTTTTAGCCAGAGGTTCGCTGATGGTTCCCCCGAGATCTTCCCGCCGCAGCTTTCTTGCCACCTCATCAGGCGCTGCGGCGGCAACGCTGTTTGCGCGTGGCTTTGCGACCACCGCTCTTGGGCAGTCTGAGCCTGCCGACTACTCGTTGACCATAGCAAACACGCCCATCGAGCTTTCGCCCAAGCACACTGTCTCCGTCACGACGTACAACGGGCAGTTCCCTGGGCCGCTGCTGCGATTCAAGGAAGGACAGCGTGTCACCGTCGATGTACGCAACGACACCGACGTCCCTGAGCAACTGCACTGGCACGGGCAGACGCTGCCGCCGGAGGTGGACGGAGCGGCGGAGGAGGGAACTCCGTACGTCGCCCCACACAGTAGCCAGCGAATCTCCTTTGTGCCCGGTCCATCAGGCTTCCGCTTCTATCACACGCACGTGCGCGCGGGCAGCGATCTGGGCCGCGGACAGTACAGCGGTCTCGTCGGGCCCGTGTGTATCGAGACGAAAGAGAACCCCGGTCGTTACGATCGCGAGGTCTTCCTGACGTTGAAGGAGTTCGAACCGACTTTCAGCCGCGGCGGCGACATGGACATGGACTTCCTCTCGCCCGCGGCCACAGTGAAGACGCTGAAAGACACAGGCGAATCCGCAATGAAGGCGTCGCTCGCCAAGGGGATGCCGAAGGGATTCGAGGTCGGCTATGGAGCCTTCACAATCAACGGCAAGATGCTCGGCCATGGCGAGCCGATCCTCGTCAAACGCGGCGAGCGCATTCTGTTCCATGTTCTGAACGGCAGCGCCGGAGAGATTCGCAGCCTTGCGCTTCCTCGCCACACGTTCACTATCGTGGCTATGGATGGCAACCCCCTGCCGAAGCCTGTACGAGTGCCGTACCTCTGGATTGGCACCGCCGAGCGCATCTCGGCCATCGTTGAGATGAATCATCCGGGCGTGTGGATCATGGGCGATACCGGGGATGACGACCGTCATCATGGCATGGGCATCGTCTTGGAATATGCAGGTGCGGCGGGCAAGCCGCAATGGGTCGCGCCCAGGCCGTTCAAGTGGAACTACGCTGCGTTCGGACATGCGGCAGCTCCTGGCGTCCCGCCCGACGACGTCTTCGAGATGACCTTCGCGAAGGACAACGCCGCGATCGCGGGCTTCAATCGTTGGACGATCAACGGTATCGCCTACCCCGATGACCAGATGATGGCGAAGCCAATGTTTCTTCTGACGCAGGGCAAGCGATACCGGCTGAAGATGCGCAATGCGAGCGACGACATCCATCCCATCCATCTGCACCGCCACAGCTTTGAGCTGACGAAGATCGCTGGGCAGTCGACCAGCGGCGTGATGAAGGACGTTGTGATGGTGGGTGGCTATCAGGAGGTCGAGGTGGACTTTGTTGCCAGCAATCCTGGGCCGACCTTGTTCCACTGTCACCAGCAACTGCACATGGACTACGGCTTCATGGCGTTGTTCGACTACGCGTAGAGACTTACTGCAGACGTACTCGTCCGTGGTAGAAGAACTGCCCTAGCCCAACAGTAAACAGCCAGCAGCCATAGAGCGCGTGCTCGATCGACGAGGTCAGCAGGCTGCCGGTCACGCTGTATCGCCAGGCAAAGATCAGGCCGCCGATAAACGTGAGCGTCACCGCAAGCGGATTGCGAAAGACAATGTGCATGAAGCTGAACGCCGCGGCGCTGGCAAGGATGATCGCCCACTCCGATGAGAAGAGCGAGGCGTAGCGGTGCATCAGGAAGCTGCGGTAGATGATGCCCTGCGGATAGACCGACAGGATCGGATAGAGCACCATCACCGCCGCCCACAGGCGCGGGTGCATGCGGACGAAGCTGAAGAGAAGCTCGGGCGCGAAGAGCCTTACGCCGATGAAGATCAGCATCGCTCCGATTGCGAAGATGACGAGGATAGAGGCAAGCTGCCCGGCGACTGGGTGTGGGTTCCACAGGCGAGAGCGGTCGAAGGTGGGGTCACTCCGAAGCTGCCAGTAGCAGTAGAGCGTGATTACCCACAGGACGGGAAGCGCAGGCAGCGGCCACGGAGAGAACCGGTAGGCAAGTGGGAAGGCGACGAAGAGAAGGAGGAACTCGGCGATGAGCGCGGCGGGCAGCATAGGATCTCCGTACTCAGTGCTTGGCCACATAAACAAACCGCAGCGCGAAGAGCGTTGCGAGGATGTAGAGCATCCAGTCCTTCTTGCGGGCGCGGCCGGTCAGAATCTGCAGCGCGGCGTAACTGGTAAGGCCGAAGCTCAGTCCGTCCGCAATGGAATATGTAAGCGGAATGGTCACAAGTGTCAGGAACGCCGGAATCGCAATGGTAGGCTCGTGCCACTCGATGGTGCCGACGCCTGCGAGCATCAGGCCTCCGACGATGATCAGCGCAGGCGACGTCGCGAAGGTCGGAATCGCGCCGACCAGCGGGGCCACAAACATCGCGACTAAGAAGAGCAGGCCGGTGACGATGGCCGTGACGCCGGTTCGTCCACCCTCCGCGACTCCAGCAGCTGACTCGATATAGCTGGTCACGGTACTGGTGCCGGAGAGCGCGCCGAAGACCGTAGCGCTGGCGTCCGCGAAGAAGATGCGCTCGAGACGCGGAATAGTGTGGTCCTTCGACATCAGGCCGGCGCGCTCTGCCACCGCAACGAGCGTGCCGATGTTGTCGAAGAGATCGACGAAGAGGAAGACGAAGATGATCTCGAGCGCTCCATGCTGCAGGGCTCCACGCACATCGAGGTGGAACGCCGTGGCTTTGATGGCGGAGATGCTGTACGGTGTCGGCTGCCAATGAACACGGTGGAGCGCGATGCCGAGCAGTAGCGTTCCCAGGATGCCGATCAGCATCGAGGCCTTCACGCGCAGCACCTGCAGCACCGCGATCAGCATGATGCCGAAGAGAGCGAGCGCGGTCTCGGGCGAACTCATGTTGCCCAACGTGACCGTCGTTGCGGGGCTGGGCACGATGATGTTTGCATTGCGCAGACCGACAAAGGCGATGAAGAGCCCGATCCCTCCAGCTACGGCCGCGTGGAGCTGGTGAGGAATCGACTCTAGCAGTTTCTGGCGAACGCCGGTAAACGTGAGCGCCAGAAAGATCAGCCCGGAAAGTAAAACAGCGCCAAGCGCGGCCTCCCAACTGATGCCCATCTTCTTCACGACGGTGTACGTGAAGTAGGCGTTCAGCCCCATGCCCGGCGCCAGCGCCAACGGATAGTTTGCGATCGAGCCCATCAGGATGCTGCCGAAGGCCGCGCAGAGACAGGTTGCGGCGGTGACGGCGGCAAGCGGCATCCCGGTCTGCGAGAGGATGCTGGGGTTCACGAAGATGATGTACGCCATCGTGATGAAGGTGGTCAGGCCGGCAAGGGACTCGGTGCGCCAGTTAGTGTTCAGCCGTTCAAAGCCGAAGTAGCGTTCGAGGGAGTGGCGCATTAAGGGCAGGTCTCTCGCGTGGGACTGGATTTGAATTGATTCTCTAAAGGATAGAGCATTTCGCGGGAGAGCGGCGAATGGCGTCTCAGTCGCCGTACGCTACGCTCCGTTGACCCGGTCCACATGTGCGACCGTCTTGGCTAGTCGCGCCTGCCCATGTTGCGCGAAGCGGGTCTCTACACGCACATAGATGTGCTCGATACGGCTGACGCGGTAGGCGGCATGCTGGATCGGCGATGAGTCACCAGGGAGCAGCACAATATCTCCCGGTTCGGGCAGTGTGTGCAGCGTTTCGAGCGGCACCAGATTGATGGTAGTGCCGTCTTCAAGGTTGAACTCCAGGCAGTTCTCGCTATAGCTCAGCCCCGCGCGCGCCTGCTTCGCCTCTTCGCGGGCCTTCCATGACTGGTAGTACGTTCCAATGAGTGTGGGGAGACCTACCAGAAAGCTGAAGAGACTCGTATAAGGGGATAGGCTGTTTACCGGAATCATGGTTCGCTTTCTGCAGGCAAAATAAGCTCGACGATGGAGTGAAGCGGCTCGGCCAATTCTGGGTTGATCTACTGTCAGCGTCATCTTATCGCTTCGGGCGCAAACTGTTGATGATGCCAGCGTCAATGTGGAGGTTGTTGTGCAGGTTGATCAGTTGAAAGAGCTGCTGGGGCTCAAACCACATCCCCAGGAGGGCGGATGGTACGTCCGAACCTACGAGTCGGCGGAGCTGGTGCCAGCGGAAACCTTCGCCGATGGCCGATACGATGGTCCGCGCCGGACGAGCACAGCCATCTACTATTTTCTTGAGCCGGAGACGTTCAGCGAGATGCATTTGTTGCAGTCCGATGAGATCTTCCACTTCTACGCGGGCGACGCGGTAGAGATGCTGCAACTCTTCGACGACGGCACGGGCAGAAGAGTTGTGATCGGCAATGACTTCGCTGCGGGCAATCGGCCGCAGGTCGTAGTGGAGCGCGGCGTATGGCAGGGGTCGCGACTGGTGCCTGGTGGAAAGTGGGCGCTGCTGGGATGCACGGTCAGCCCTGGGTTTGAGTTCGTCGATTACTCCGAAGGGAAGCGAGCCGAGCTGACAGACAAATGGCCGGAGTGGACTGAACTGATTGCGGCGCTGACAAAGACGTAGCGCGGTCCGTGATTTCGCACGAATGCCCCATTCATGCGATGAGATTGCATGAGTGGACATTCGTGCGGTTTGGGCGAAGCTTCGCCCGGGCCCAACAGCTAAACGGCGTATGCGCCCGAGGTAGCCTTGTCCCAGATCGCGCTGAGGTCTGTGGGTCCGGTGCCGTAGTCCGTGCGCATGGCGATTGTTGGCGACGCGGGAAGCTCGGTGAGTTGAAAGTGGTCGAAGTCGCCCAACGACCCCTTCCAGTCGCCGCCCCACTCCAGGCCCTGTGCCTTCATCGCGGCGACCATGTGCTGGAACTGCGGTGTCGAGGCGTTCCAGTTAAGTTGTCCGCCATTTCCCGTCATGTACGGGACGATGTCCGCGGCGAGGCCGTAGTTATGCATGGACTGGCCGGCCCTTGCATTGGTCACGATCTTGCCGGTTGTTGTGCGGCCCTGCGCGTAGAGCGCGTTCTGCTCTTCCGCCGTGCGCAGGCCACAGACTACGAGGATGAAGGTTCCTTCTGCGTTCAGCGCATCGGATGCAGCGCGAACCTTGGAGGCGAACTCGGGGCAGACATTGCTGAGGGCGGCTTCACTGCGGGTGTCCATGGACTCTCCTGGTTTGTAGATTTCAAACGGGGCCCGAGAATTCGCGAAAGAGAATCTCTTCAGCGCAACATTGTGTTCCAAATTGGGCTATCGTGTCTCTTATTTTTAGTTACTTTGCGGAGTCAATGGCTCGTACTTCAGGTGCGGCAAGCGCTGGAGGTGCGTGATTGCGTCGTCGGCCCGGGCGCGTAGCTGCACTAACTCTATTGGGGATTTCCTGCGCAGTGTCGTGTAGGGCATTTGCAGGCGGAAGTTGTTTCCGAGCACGGCCTCATTACGCTCCAGGAAGGTCCAGTAAAGGGCAGTAAACGGGCACGATCCTTCGCCGGTGGAGCGTTTCGGATCGTACTGGCAGTGGTCGCAGAAGTTCGACATCTTGTTGATGTAAGCGGCTCCGGAGACGTAGGGCTTGGTGGCGGTGAGGCCGCCATCCGCATAAGTAGACATGCCGAGAACATTGGTCTCCACCACCCAGTCGTAGGCGTCGACGTAGGCGAACCAGAACCAGTTCGTAAGCTGCCGAGGTGAAAATCCGCAGAGCGTAGCCAGGTTCGAGAGCACCATGAGGCGGGTGATGTGGTGCGACCAGCCTTCCTCGATGACCTGCGCGACGACGGTGTCGAGGCAGTGCAAGCCTGATTTAACTCCCCAGTAAGCCGCAGGAAGCGGCAGAGAAGCTGACAACGCGGAAGGTGTCGCACCGGCATAGGGATCTTGCTGCGGCATCGATCCTTCTTCTTGTGCAACAGTATCGGCCAGCAGACGATATCCATCCGTCTGCTGGTGGAGATGCCGCATGAACTCGCGCCATCCGAGTATCTGGCGGATAAACCCCTCAGCGCTTGCAAGCGGGATACGGCCTTCCGTGCAGGCGCGTTCCACATCGGCGATCATCTGCGCTGGCAAGATGCGACCCAGGTTGATCAGTCCCGAAAGGCGGCTGTGGAAGAGCTGGAGTTCATCGTCGCGCATGGCGTCTTCGTAGGGGTCGAAGTGCGGCAACAGATGTTCGAGCGCGAACGCCCACGCGGCGTCTGCGTCCTGCTGCGTGGTGGGAGAGTCGAAGTTCTCGATCGAGCCGAAGTGATGTGGATAGGTCTCCCGCACCAGCGCGATGACCTCTTTTGTAACCAGATCGGGAGCAAATGCAGGCGGCGTGGGGATGCGCGGCTGGCCCTTGTAGGGCTTGCGGTTTTCTGCGTCGAAGGAGAACTTGCCACCTATCGGCTTACCCTTGTCCATGAGGATGCCGGTCTGCTGGCGCTGGGCTCGATAGAAGCGGTCCATGACGTAGGCCCGGCCTGCCTTGTAAGCTCCGAAGACGTTCAGAAAGTCCTCGGTGGTGGAAAGCCAGGTTGTGTCGGGCACCATCTTCATCTTGAGTCCTGCTTGAATCGCAGCGTCGATGTCGATGCGAAGCTCACGCTCCGCAGGCTCCATCATGGTGATCTTTGGCAGTGGAAGCTCGCGCTGCAACTGTAACAGCGCCTGCGCGTGGCTGTGCTCCGAAAAGTGATAGATGACCTTGCAGCCGCGAGCGGCCTGCTCCAGCGCAAAGTGGCGCATATTGGAGATCAGGAGGACGAGCTTCTTCTTGTGATACGGGCGGCGATGGGCCTTGGCGGTGGATTCGACGATGACGATGCCGGTCTCCGAAGCGGGCTGTTCGGCAATCGGCCCGGTGCGGTCGGTGAAGCGATCGTAGGGGACGAAGATCCAGCGTCGGCCTTGCAACTCCTCTGGAGTGGGGTAGGCGAGTTGAACCTGCTCGGCGAAGGGGGCCATGTTCTTAGGCTATCGAGCGACGCAATCCCGCTTATGGTGGGGTGAACATTTGCGGACGAAAGTTGCTCTACGAGAAGATCACCGTCTTGTTCGCGTAAGAAAGAATGCGGTGGGCCAGATGCCAGCGGACGGCGCGCGAGAGTACCAGGCGCTCAAGGTCGCGGCCCTTCTGAATCAGGTCGGGCAACTGGTCACTCTGGGCGACGCGGGTTACGTCCTGCTCGATGATCGGTCCCTCGTCCAGCTCTTCGGTGACGTAGTGGCTGGTCGCGCCGATCAGCTTGACGCCGCGTGCGAACGCCGCGTGATACGGCTTCGCCCCGGTAAAGGCGGGAAGAAACGAGTGGTGGACATTGATGATCCGGAGCGGATGCGCTTGCACAAAGCGAGGCAACAGAATCTGCATGTAACGGGCGAGGACGATCAGGTCGATGTTGTTGGCAGCGAGCAGGTCGAGGTGTTGTTGTTCTACAGCCTCCTTGGTCGCCGCAGTGACGGGCGTGAAGTGGAAGGGAACTCCATAAAACTCAGCCAGCGGACGCGCGCTTTCGTGGTTGCTGACGATCAGCGCAAGCTCGCAGGGAAGCTCGCCGGTCTGGTGCCGGTGCAGCAGGTCGGCAAGGCAGTGTAGGTAGTGCGAGACGAAGATCGCGACCTTCTGCGGCCGTGCCGGAAAAGTGATCTTCCAATCAAGGTTCATCTGCGCGGCCAGCGGCGCAAAGATCTCGCGAAACTGCGAGTCGTCGCAGGGACGGTCGGTCTCGAACTCGACGCGCATGAAGAAAAGGCCAAGGGCGGCATCCTGATGCTGATCGGCGTTCAGGACGTTGGCGTCGTAGTTATCGACGAGGAAGTTCGCGATGGCGGCGACAAGGCCTTTGCGGTCGGGGCAATCGATGAGCAGGACGGCTGTGGTCGGCATAGTCAGTCTCGAGAAGTTTACAGGACGAGTATTGCGTGACCTGTCTAGCGGTCTGCTTGACAGGTGGCCTATGCGTGAAAGACCCTTTGGCTTGCTGGCCTTAACCGGCGGCAAGGGGAGCGAGTCGATGAAGCATTCTGATCCGGTTCAAGGCAGGTCACTCAGCCGTCGCAGGCTGCTCGCATCGGCGGCCACCGTTGCTGCCGCGGGTCTGGTTCCGCGCTGGGCGATGGCGGAAGATGCGGTAGCCAATCTGGCTTCTGACCCGCGCCGCCCGCAGTTCCACCTGCTGCCAGCAAAGAACTGGATGAATGACCCTAATGGGCCGGTCTACTTCAACGGCAAGTACCACATGTTCTGCCAGTTCAATCCGCTGGCCGCGGTCTGGGGCGACATGAGCTGGTATCACTCCGAGAGCCCGGACATGCTGCACTGGACGCATCTGCCCCTAGCGATGACGCCGACGCCGGACAGTCCGGATTCGTTCGGCTGCTTCTCTGGTTCGGCGATCAAGGTGGGCAAACGTGTCTATCAGGTTTACACCGGCACGAAGCTGACCACGCCAGACCTCGCAACCATCCGCGATGGCGAGAACAAGATCCAGGAGTCGCAGTGCATCGCCTGGTCGGACGATCCGGCTCTGGTGAAGTGGACGAAGCTGCCCGAGCCGATCATTCCGCTGCCGCCGCCGGGAATGAAGATCACCGGCTTCCGCGATCCTTCGGCCTGGAAACAGGGCGACTGGTACTACATGACCGTCGGCTCCGGCGAGGCCGAGGTAGGCGGCTGCGTGCTGCTCTATCGCACCAAGAAGCTCGATGATCCGAAGTCCTGGGAGTACCTGCACAAACTCACCAGTGGCGAGTGGAACGGCAAGAAGACCGCCAACCCATGCGACGACGGCGAGATGTGGGAGTGCCCGGACTTCTTCGCGCTCGATGGCGGCCATGTGCTCATCTACTCCACGCTGGGCAAGGTCATCTGGGAGTCAGGCCACCTGGACGAAGCGACGATGACCTTCACCAAGAAGAAGACGGGAGAGCTCGATCTAGGCGCGTTCTACGCCCCCAAGACGCAGCTCGACGCGAAGGGCCGCCGAATCTTATGGGGATGGATCCAGGAGAAGCGTAGCGACGCGGAGATGAAGGTGGCAGGATGGTCCGGGATGATGAGTCTGCCGCGTGTGCTGAGTCTGGATAAGGACGGGACGCTGCGGATCAAGTCGCTGCCGGAGGCAACGAGACTGCGGGGGACGGAATTGCCCTATCAGGAGACGCGCGCAGGTATTCTCAGAACGCTTCCAAAGGCGACCGGCGAGGTGCTATGTACAGGCGGTCAAGATGCAACGATGCAGCTCAAGATGAGTTCAAACCAAGGTGAACTACTACAGGTGACCTATGAACCCGATACTCACAAGGTTCTAGTCGATGGCAAAGAGATCGGTCTAGAGCCGACCGATCTACCTTCGCTGCACGCCTACGTCGATGGCTCGGTAATTGAACTGATCGTGAGCGACCGGATCGGCTACACGAAGCGCTTTTATTACCCTGGCTCAATGGCTCCAGATATAGAGGTACACGCGACGGGGTCGACGAGCGTGACGCTGACCGGATGGAAGATCTCGCCCATCTCCAAAGACCGCCTGACTACGCCGAAGTTCACCATCTAGCCTCGCACTGAAGTTCAAAGGACGAACGAATGAAGTTTGGAGTAAGTGCGTTTGCGTGGACGGCAAAGTTCCAGGAGCGGCATCTGCCCTTGTTGGCGTGGGCCCGCGAGGCCGGCTTTGATGGCTTCGAGATTGCCATGTTCGCTCCCGGCGATCTGCCAGCCTCATCCCTGCGCCAGGCTTATGAGGAGAGCGGTCTGGAATGTACCGTCTGCGCGATCCTTCCAGCGGGCATCAACCCCATCAGTCCCGACGCTTCAGTCAGGCGGCGCTCCATCGAGCACCTGATCGAGTGCGTCGAAACCGCGGCAGAGATCGGATCCCATCTGCTCGGCGGCCCGCTCTTCGCGCCTATCGGATATCTGCCCCCGCACCGGCCAACCGGCGACGAGATGCTTTGGGCCATTGAGGCGTTTCAGGCTGTTGGCGAGTCACTTGACGAGCACGATATGACCCTCTCGCTTGAGCCGGTGAACCGCGCGGAGACCTTCTTCATCCGCACCGCAGCCGAGGCACGAGCACTCTGCGATGCGATTGGCAATCCACGCATCGGCGTGACGATCGACACGTTCCACGCGAACATCGAGGAAAAGAGCTTGCCACTGGCCATCGAATCGCTTGGCCCCCAGCTGAAGCACATTCACATCAGCGAGAACGATCGCGGAGTTCCGGGAACGGGGCACGTAGGCTTTCCCGCCGTCATCGAATCGCTGAAGAAGATCGGCTATCAGGGCTACCTTACGGTGGAAGGCTTCGGCTACTGTTTGCAGGAGACAGACGGCCCGGGGTGGCTCTGGGCCGAGACTGGCGTTACCCCGGAAGATGTCGCGGTGAAGGGCCTCGCGTATCTCAAGGGGCTGTTGAAATAAACAGCAGCACCGGATGCGATAGGCTCAACGGGATGAGAGCCTCTGCCAATCGAGTGACGCTGCTTTGTATGCGAGCGTTGGCTGTGCTCTTGCTGTCGTTGAGCGCATCGTCCTTCGCGTCGAGTCCCAGTGATGCACTGCTGCAAGCCCTGCGCGGAACTCAGGCCGCTGGCGTCGTGCTCGACCTCAAAACAGGAGCAATGACGGCGCGCGTTGGCAGTGAAGTGCGGTCGACACCAGGCTCTACGATCAAGCCGCTGCTGCTGGAGTATGCGTTGGAGCACGGCATCATTACTAGCGGAGCGCAGGTCCTCTGCGACCGGCATCTTCGCATCGCTGGCCGAACGGTCGACTGCACGCATCCTGCAGACAGGAATGTATTCAATGCGGAGAGTGCCTTGGCGGAATCGTGCAATCGCTACTTCGCCGAACTCGGGCGGCGCTTTACCGGGCTTCAGCTGGAGCAGGCCTTGCGTGAAGCACGGATCGAGCACCATGCTGTTACGAACGCTTTAGCGGAAGATCGCGAACTGACAACCCTGGGCCTCGAAAATGTCACGGCCACGTCGCTTGAACTGGCCCAGGCCTATCGTGAGCTTATGCTCAGGCTTCCCGCCGGAGGCCCGGTCGAGCGCGGTTTGAAGGAGTCCATCGACTACGGTATGGCGCATCCGGCAGCCGTAGAAGGGAAAACTATCCTCGGCAAGACCGGCACCGCGAAGAACCCTGGCGAGACGTGGACCCACGGCTGGTTCGCAGGTGCGCTGCCCGGACGAATGGTCATCGTCATCTTCGTGCCGCACGGAGATGGAGGAACGGCTGCATCGCTGGCGAGGCAGTTCTTCCTCGCTATGCGTGACGCGGAAGCTCGCCGATGAGAGCTCTTCGCGCTGCCGCGATGGCGCTTGGCATGATCGCGACCACGACAGCACACGCGGACGACTCCGGCGGTCGCGATGTCACCGTCGCCTTGTTCTCGGCGCGTGATGTTCGCGCAGTCACTCTGACCCCACTCAACTCCGCGGCCTGGATAGCGGATTGCGCTACCTGCGCGCATCGCAACCTATCCGCGTCGATCAGCTTTCCTGGCTACGTCGAACTTTTCGCCGGTGGTGCGCTCCGCATCACCGATACCGCATCAGGAGAGCACCGGAGCGCCGTTGGCCTCTGGCATCTGAAGGCGGTTGCAGGAAGCGTCGATGTGGTTCTGACTCTGCCTAGCGAGCGTTACGTAGCCGCCGTCCTCAGCGCCGAGGCCGACGCGAAAGAGCCACCGGAGTCTTTGCGCGCGATGGCAGTGGTAGCGCGAAGTTATGCCCTCAACAGCCCGCATTACACCGCTCCTGCCGGGCATCTGAAGGCCGATCTCTGCGACAGTACGGAGTGCCAGGTCGCGCGCTTTGGATCTGTCTCAGACGCGATCGAGCAAGCCGTGTGGGAGACCGCAGGCGAGACGCTGTGGTTCGGAAGACGGAGCGCCGAAGTCTACTTCAGCCAGAGCTGCGGCGGCATGACAGAAGACGCTCATGCGGCGCGGTTTGCGACTCCTGAGGTGCCTTACCTTACCGCCCACATGGATCCTTATTGCGTGCGTCGAAGTGTATCCACATGGCACACCGAGGTGAAGCCCATCGATCTACAATCGGTCGCGAAATCCCAGGGTTGGCGGCTGCCTCCTGAGATTGCATCGGTGACGGTTACAAAACGAAGTGCGTCGCATCGGGCGCAAATGCTGGAGTTCGCCGGAAGCAACGGCGTCCGCGCACAGGTAAGCGCGAGCGCACTTCGCCTCGCCATCGACCGCTCGTTGGGATGGAACAAGGTCCGTTCCGACTGGTACGACATCGGGGTCCGCAACGGTACACTGATCTTCGATGGCAGAGGCTTCGGCCATGGGGTTGGCCTATGCCAGTTCGGCGCGACCGAGATGGCTATCGAGCACAAGAACGCGCGTCAGATCCTTGCCTTCTACTTTCCCGGAACGGTCGTAGGCATGGGCCCGAATGACAGCGGCTGGGTCAACGAAGATACCGCCGGCATCAAGGTTCGAAGCGAAGCGCGACTCACGGCGGAGCAGCGAGAAGAGATCGAAACTTCATGGCAGGAGGCAAAGACTCTATTTCCGCCGCGTACTTCCATCGCGCCGGAGATCAGCTTCGCACCGTCTGCCGAACTCTTCCGCCAGATGACCTCGCAGCCCGGATGGATGCTGGCAGGCACCAGCGGATCGCGCATCGTGATCAACGCGAGACCCATGCTGCATCAGAAGACACTTCGGCACGAGATGTTGCATGTACTGGTAGAGTCGGAGGCATCTACGAAGGCACCGCTGTGGCTGCGTGAAGGTCTTGTGGAAGTGCTCGACGGTGAACCCGTAGGCAGCGCGATGAGCGATGCTGCGATGGAGGCCGAACTGAGCCATCCCACAACTCACGGAACAAGTGAGCAGGCACATCGCGCCGCTGCCGCCAAAGTGCGCGCGATGGTCGCACATTACGGGATGGCTCCGATACGAAGCTGGCTCGTCTCCGGCGTGCCTGCCAGCGTGAACTAAGCGGCGCATGCCTCGCTGCGTTCGATCACTGCGATCGCTGTTGTGAAGGGCAGACAGATGAGGATGAGGTCTACAAGGATCACCGCACCCAGTCGCAGGACGAGGCTGATGGACTCGACCGGAAGACCATGGCCGGGCGTCCACTGCAGCAGCGCGTGCGTTAGGTGCGAGCCGATTACTGCTGAGAGCGCAAAGACGATCCAGTAAGTAAACGAGAAGACAAGACGCAACGTCGCGCGACCCCGTCGAAGCGCCAGCAATAGCGCCAGCGACGCAGCGAGCAGAAGCCCCGTGGCGAACCATCGCAGCACCAGCCACACATCCTCCAGCCAGTCGTAGAGATGGCTGTAGCTGAAGAAGTTGCGAAAGTGCGCGGAAGCGCGGGAGTTGAGGAAGCCCGCGAGCAGCGAGTCATCGATACGACTGAAGTGCTCAAGTAGCAAGCTCCATTCAAACCACAGCAGCGCCGCGGCAAGCAGTGTAAGCGCCCCGACTTGAATGCGTTTGCGGCCATCGCTATAGGAGATGGGGCAGGTCTGCAGCAGCAGAAAAGACTCGCCTCCGAGCGCGATCATCGCAATGATCAGCGCCATCAGCACAGAGAACAACTCTTCAAGCACGCTGGAGTCCGGAACATGCAGCCACAGCACAAACAGGATGGAGACCACGGCAGCAAGACCTAGCTGCTGCAGCAGCAGGCGAAGGCGAAGCAGGCCGCGCGCGCGGCGCAGAATGGCGGTCAATGGACACCTCCGTCAGGTGAGGGTACGTGCAGTGTAAGCGCATCGCTGGTAGCTTGCACGCCGGATTGATACATCGGCGCGACGCGCGCGGGATTGATGCGGAAGCTGCCGGGGTTGACTACCTTGATCAGGTAGAAGATCTCCTGACGCCCGCTGAAGGTCGAAGAGAAGAAGGCTGCGCGATCGTCGTGGAACTCGCGGCGGGTGTACCAGTCGTACCATCCGCCGGGACTCGTCTCGATGGGGTAGCTGTCCTCGGTTCGAACGAACTCGGCTCCTGCGGGAATGGGATCTTCGAGAAGAAGATACTTCATCGGGCTCCCATTGATGGCCTCATGCACGGCGAGCACATCGCCGATCTGTGCCTCGCCCGTCAGCGGTTCGAGCGTGTAGATCAATCGGCCGTCCTTTTGCTTAGGCTGCAGTTTGTAGTAGTCACGAGTCAGGTTTAAGGATAGCGTGCCCGCCTGGAACTGGGTGCGGTCGGTGGTGTAGTAGCGCCCGCTGGCGCGCCAGTAGATGCGTCCGCTGCCGCTACGTCGCACGATCTGGACATCGTTGTTGCCGGGCAGAAGCTTTGTGGCATCGAGGTCGATCGTGAGTGACGCGCCGCTGAGAGCGTCGGTTGGCGTGAAGTGTCGTTGGCCCACCGAGTGGCCATTGACCAGCGCTTCGACCGTAAAATCTGAGTCAAGCTCGTGCGAGGTGGCGATGTAGTCGACGAGGCCGAAGAGAACCATGGCCGTCTGCTCCGTGGACTGCCACCAACCATCGCCGTTGCGTTCGAGCATCAGCCACTGCGCGGCGGGCGCGAGCAACGGGCTGTCGGGATGCACCTTCGCGATGAGGCGAACAGCGTATGCAGTGGCCTCGGCATCGTTGCTATAGTCGGCGTCCAGCAGCGGAACATAAGAACCAGTCCAATGGACAAGGTCGCCTTGCTTGACCGCAGAGGATTCAAGCTGCGCCTCGACCTGGCTGGCGCGATCGTCCTTCCACTCGAGCATGGCGAGGCCGGTCATAGCCAGACCCTCGGGCTGCAGATCCTTACGGCGATCCCACTCCAACTCCGTCGCGGCCTTACGCGTGGCGACGGCTTCGGAATCGTAAGGCGGATCGCCAGCCTCGGCAAGCGCATAAAGCACCGCGGCGCGAAGATCGGGGCGCATCTTTGGGTGGTCGTGCAGCGTAGTTGCAAGATATCTCTGCCCGCTGTTCAGCATCTGCAACTGCTTGCCATGCAGAGGAAGATACTTCGCCCCTTGACCGATGCCGCCCACGACGTAAGCCGTCATGAAGACCTGGCTCGTGTCTTCCTTCCACCATCCCCAACCGCCATCCTCGTGCTGGTAGTCGGCGAGGCGATCGAGGCCGGCTTCCATCTTTGCGCGAAGGTCGGCCTCATCAACGCGTTTCGCTGCGGGCAGCTTGCCTAGAGTCTCTGCAACGATGACGTTAGGCAGGAAGCTCGACATCGTCTGCTCGGTACAGCCGTAGGGGAAGCTGGTGAGATAGTCCAGCGCGGAGACGAGCGATCCCGCGATGGAGGAGTTTACCTCGATCCGTAACGAGTGCGAGGCCGCATCGGTAGTCTGCGGAAAGCCAATGTTGCTCTGGGAGCGGTCGGCGGACTGCGAGATGACACCACCGTGTGCGACCGTCTGCACCACGCCCGCAGGCTCGACGGGAAGCGTGATCTCGAGTGCGTCGGACTCGATCGGTGTGATCGCTGAAGCCGTGAGCTTCGCCGTGCCGATGTGCGCGGCGTGCAGCTTCCACTGCGCTGTTGCCTCACCACGGCTTGGCACGGTGACCGTCTCATCTGATCCCGCAAGAACGTCGAGGCCATCGACGGCGAGCGAGAGCTTCGCCTGCTGCGGCGTGTTGAGATAGTTATGCACGATGACCGGAATGACGATCTCATCACCCTGCACAAGAAAGCGCGGCGTGCCCATGCGGACGATGATGTTCTTGCGCACCAGCACGCGACTCATCGCCGAACCGGCCTTCGAGTCCGCAGTAATTGCATGAACGGTCGCACGCCATGTAGTCAACGAGTCGGGGAAGGTAAGCGAGACCCGCGCGTGGCCAGTGGAATCCGTACGCACCGAAGGCGTCCAGAAGGCAGTGTCCGGGAAGGCCTTGCGCACGCGCGGCTTGTCCTCGTTGCCCGGCTTTACCTGCGCAAGCTGCGGCCGATATCGCGCATTGCGCAACGCCAGCATCGGAGACTTCGTTCCTGCCTCGCCGCTGAAGTAATAGCTCAGCGAGGAGTCCACCCACGTCGAGTCATAGCGCTGCGGATAGAGCCGAGTGAGCATGTCGCCGCTGGAGTCCGGATGGATGGAGTAGATCGCCTCATCGACGACTCCGAAGCTGAGGTCAGCGCTTACCGGCTTGCCCGCGAAGTCCAGCGTAGTCACGTCGTAGTCGGCCTTCTGTTGCGGTTGAAATGTATCGCGCGTAGGCACAATTTGTACCTGCAACTGCTGCTGTGCGGGCGGGACTTTGATGACCTTGCTGGCCTGGTAAAGCACGCCGTCCTTCACATAGATTGCGTCGACGGTGATGTTGGGCTGGCTCTCCGCAGTAATGGGAATGTCGAAGGCAAGCGTGCGTCCGTCAGAGGTAACCAGCTCGCGGCGAAGGACCGTATCGCCCTGCACGATGATCAGTGCGTGAAAGCCTGCGGTCTCGGAGACGAGACTGAGATGAGCGGTGTCGCCGGGGGCGTAGCTCTTCTTGTCGGCGACGATCTGCGATGTCTGCGTGGAGTCTTCGCCGTAGGCGGACTCACCCGCTCCCATGATCCACAGGTAGCTTTCATCGCTCACATCGCGCGTACCAGGCTGCACGGCGCTGGCAGTCGCTTCGAGTCCGGCGGAGCTGTACTGCTTCGACTGCACCAGTACCTCGCCGGTCGCCTTGCCGCTCGCATCCGTCGTTACGTCGACTGCTGCGCCCTGCGTGGTCTCGGTCTTGCTATTCTCATAGTGGCGATAGACGAGCGCGACGTGGACTTGCGTTTGCACCGGCTTGTCGTCGTAGTCGATGGCAGTGATGCGGAACTTTGCTGACTCCCCTGCGTGAACGGCATAGGAGACCGGCTCTACATTGACGCGAAACGTTCCGTAGGTCGCGAGGAATCTGCCACGGCCGGTGACCTCGCGATTGGCTTCGTCAGTGACTCCCGCCTCAACCGTGTAGTCGTAGTCGGCGTGAGTCTTGTCCTTATCGTTGACCGGGGTGGGAATCTGGATAACGAGCCGACCATCCGCGTCCAGCTTGCCGGTCTTCTCGTCCTGAGCGTCGCCTGCGTAGTTGTAGCTCTCAGAGCCTGCGTCATCCTGCGGTGGCCCGGAGTTGTCTTCGTCCTCGCCCCACCAGTAGTGGCGCTCGCGATAGATGCGGTACTTCACCTTGCCGTTCGCGACCGGCTCGCCGAAGAAGTAGCGCGAGTCGATGGTGACGGCCATGTCCGTGCCTTGAAGCACACGCTTGCTGGCGGGTGTGACCTGCACGCGGTACTCCGGCTTGCGATACTCCTCGACGTGGAAGTCGCCGCCCATCACGCGGTCGTCGCCGTCACCCACGCTGATGCTGTAGTAGCCAAGCGCCGCATCTTTAGGAAGATCGAAGTCTCCCGCTACGAAGCCTGCCGGATCGATCGGCATGGACCGCTCGAAGACCGTCTTCGACTGATCGTCGACGATGGTCACGTGGACACTCTGCGGCTTGGTAAGGACGAGCAGGTTCCCCTGGTGCTCGCGCAGGATCGCCTTCCAGTGGACAGTATGCGTGGGCCGGTAGACCGGTCGATCCGTGTAGATATACGCGGCGAACTTGTCGTTGCTGGAGTAGTTCAGCGAATAGCTCTCCGGCGTTGCGACCGCTACCTCAGCCCCCTTGCTGCCAACCACCCAGAAGTTGTCCTGCTGCGTCTTGCTGGCGGGGATGGAGAGCACCGCTACACCGTCTTTGTCCGTCGTCGCGGTGTCTGCCTGCTTTTGCCCAAAGCCCGCAGCCACCTGCACGGCTTCAACCGGAGCACCGGTCGCGCGGTCGACGACGAAGGCCATCACACCACCCGGCCCCGTGCGCGTCACCAGCACATTGCGGCTGATCATCAGCAGCGTATACGCCTTGTACTGGCCATCGGTGGCCTCGATCAGATAGAGGCCAGAGCTGAGATCTTTGACGGCAAGGTCGTTCGAGTCGGAGATATAGGTCGCCGGAACAAGCTGCCGCCAGCGAGCCACAAGCTGGCGATCGTTCAGGAGCGGTATCTGCGCGAACTGCACCGCGCTGACGATGCGGCTACGGCTGGAGAGCTTCGTCTGCTTCGATCGCAGCGAAGATCGTGCGTCGTGCGAGAACTGGTGGCGGAAGAACTCGCGGATATTTTCCCATATCTCCATCTTCCAGTCGTGGAATTTCTCGATCCACGTGCGTTCGTCGATCTGCTCGGAGGGGCCGAAGGGGCCTGTGTCGCCGAACGAGTGCAGCTCGCGTAGGTTCTCGATGAACCGGACAGGATCGTTGACCCGATAGACGCGGAACTCCAGCGCATCGACATTGTGCGTGTAGAGGTGGATCTTAGGCTGCTCGCCAGGAGCGTAGCTGCGGCTGGTGCTCAAGTTGAACGAGATCGCCTTATTGGTCGACTGTCCCCGCGCTGAGCAAAGGCCAGCCACCAATAGCAGCAGAAGGAGTCGAAGCTTCATCGGGAATCCTCCCGCAGAATATTCCAGCGATAGACTCCAAGGAAGTTCGAGTTTTCCGGCAAGGGCCGCCAGCGACGGTCTGGGTGCGCGAGAAGATCGTCAAGCATGACTCGGCGCACTTCGCCTCTCTCCTTACCGATTGGGCCCGTGTGATACACCGCCCAATTATGCCCTGAACCGGTGAGGATCATGGAATGAAAAGGAGAGTTTTGTTCGAGCTGGCGAAAGAAGAGCAGGTCGCCCATCTTTGCCGTACGAAGATCGCGCGAGACAAAGAAGGTGTTGCGCTGCATCAGCGTCTTCGCGTCGGCAAACTGGGCGAAGGCACCGTTTCGGGCGTCGTCAGCCGCGTACCTGCCCGGACTTACCCGGAACAGGTTCGCGCCCAGCGGCGTGAAGGGATACGCATACTGCTGCACGGACGGGATGGGCGGCAGGGAATCGAACGGCTGCGCGGTCTGCCATGCCGCATCGTGGGCGTGTAACGATCCGCGATAGGTCCAGCGCAGCAGCGCCGCGCAGTCATCGATCTCGCCTGGCAGCCGGTCGGCCGGAAGCGCTGCCGCCGTATCGGCAAGCGCAGAGATCCACTCGCGGAAGGCAACTCGGTCGGCAGCTCTGTGCAGACGAAGCGCATCGGGCGTTCCGTCGCCGAAGGAGTCGTTGTCGTCCTCGGTGAAGTGGAGGTGAAGGGTCGTCTTGCTGTTTGCGGAGAACTCAACGAGGTTGCGCGTGCCGGGCAGCACGGGGCTGACGGCCTCAAGGATGGTCTGGCCGGCTCGTGACTCCAGGCGGGTCTGGAGGTCGGGGACTGTGGCTGGACTATCAGCTTGTTGCGGCCCTATGAGTCGAACCTCACGTAGCGGCGGCGCACTGAAGGTTGCGATCGGGTGCCAGCCGCCATCGGCTGGCAGCGTGACATCACGCTCGCTCAGCACCAGTTTGTCGTGGTGCCTCGAAAAGTAGAAACCAACGCCAGCGATCACAACCAAAATCGCTGCGAAAGCCAGCCATACTCTCCGAGTCGATTCCCGCAGCATAGATCGCATTAGAGCATGGTGAAGAAGGTGATTCTGGATCTCAAGCTCGGATTCAGAGGCAGTGGAAGCGGAAATCTAACGCCTTTGTTTGCCTCGACTTTTGCCCAAAGTTGCACTGCAGACTGTGCAGTGCCATTGCATGGCGAGAAGAATAAGGCGAAGATAAGGCGAATATATGCCTCTCGCCCAGACTCTCCGCAGACAGATCGAAGCCACTCTCGCCGACAGGGTGCCAGCCGCTCTGTCTCCCGCAGCGAAGACAGTCAGGCAAGGAGTTCTATCCGGTATTGACGCAGTAGACGGCCTGCTGCAATCCGGTGTCGCCGAGGGTGCCATCACCGAACTGGTCGGCGCGGAGGGCTCGGGGCGCACCTCGTTGGCGCTGGCCTATCTCACGGCTCTTGCCCGGACGGATACCGTCTGCGCGTGGATCGATGTGGCCGACTCCCTCTGCATCGAAAGCGTGGCCGCCAATGGCATGGATCTCGAACGCCTGCTCTGGGTGCGATGCGGACAGCCACGGATGCAGGCTCTCACCCCAAAGCGACAGAGTGAGCTGTGCCCTGGCCTTGCTTCAAACACGCAGCCGCGCCACAACGGAGGCGGAAGCCCGCATCCGCGCTCTGAGGGCAGGGACATGCCGCAGGCGATCGGCAAGCTGCTTCAGGCTCATGGTGGATTGCTAGACCACCAGCTTCGCCGGGAGAAGAAGTCCATCGGCACGCCTGGCGCTCCCAACCGTCCGCTTACTAAGCAGTCCGGCCCACGAGAAGAGCAGGTGAACTCTGACCGCCTGCCGCCGAGGCGCGGCGAGAATCTCGCCATCGCTTCCCGATGTGCTGAACCGCAGCCCCGGCGCGCGCCGCAGATCACTTCCAAGGAACGTATGCCGATCCAAAAGGCATCCGTGCTGGATGGCATGAGAGCCGGCAAATCCGTGGCTCGAGCACCGTGGCCTGCGCTCGACCAGGCGATACGCGCTACGGATCTGCTGCTGCAGGGCGGTGGCTTTGGTGCCATCGTGCTTGACCTCGGTAGCACCCCAGCGGAGATCGCATGGCGCATTCCGTTGGCGACGTGGTTCCGGTTTCGTGCTGCCTGCGAGCGCTCCCGGACAAGCCTTCTGCTCCTGACGCAGCATCCCTGCGCGCGAAGTAGTGCAGAGCTTGTGGTGCGGCTTGAGACCGGTGCCATGGAAGCGCAAAGTCGCGTCATGACCGGCATCCGCTATCGCGCCGCCATCGAACGCAGCAGGTCTGAAGAGAGAGCGGACCGCGTGGTCTCCATCCGCAAGCCGCCGCAGCCTGAACGCCCCGGCCAATGGGCGAGCCATGCCGCATGGGGGCAACCGTGATAAGTGAGCCTCTCTACATCTGCGTCCATGTGCCGGAGTTCCCGGTGCAGGCGCTGCTGCGTCTGCGACCGGAGAAGTCACAGTCGCCGGTCGTTGTCGTGGAAGGCGATCCGCCGCTCGAGCAGGTCTGTAGCGCGAATACTCGGGCCATCCGGCTCGGTGTCGCACAAGGCATGACGGTTGCAGAACTGGAGATGTTTGCTGGCGTCACCGTCTTTCGACGTTCAGCAGCGGAGGAGCGTGTCGCCCGCTCTGTTCTGGTGGAGACGGCTGCGAGATTCACTCCACGGATCGAGATTCAGAGGTCAGCCGGAACGGCCTTTGTGATGGCGCTCGACATGACCGGCACGTCGCGCATCTTTGGCCCGATTGAACGATCGATAGACGCAATCGCCCGCGCCATGAAGCCGCTTCATTTCTTCGTGCAGTTGGCTGCAAGCGCCAATCTGCATGCGGCCGTCTGCATCGCTCCGTCTGCTCGCAGGCGTCCTGTCTTGATCCTGGCGGGACAGGAGCAGCAACACCTGCGTCCGCTGCCGCTCGCCGCGCTCGATCTCACGTCGCAGCAAGCGGAGACGCTATCGCTATGGGGGCTGCACACCCTGGGAGATCTTGCCGCACTGCCGGAGGTAGACCTCGTCGTACGCCTCGGGCAGGAAGGCAAGCGGCTAAGGCTGCTTGCGCGCGGCGAACATCCGCACCTGATGGTTCCGGAAGAGCCGGCATTTTCTCTCGAAGAGTTCATCGCCTTCGATGCGCCTGTAGAGATGCTCGACTCGCTGCTCTTCATCGTTGGCCCCATGCTCGACCAGCTTCTTGCCCGGGCGTTGAACCGCTGCTACGCGCTGGCAAGCGTGACGATCAAGCTGGGCCTTGATGGCGGCACCGAGCATGAGCGCACGATCAAACCAGCACTGCCGGTGGCGCAAAGGGACGTGCTGCTGAAGCTGCTGCACCTCGATCTACAGGCGCATCCCCCATCTGCGGGCGTGAGCAACATCTTCCTCCACGCCGAACCCGGCGATCGCAGCAAGGTGCAGATGGGCCTCTTCGCGCCACAACTGCCTGAACCCACGCGCCTCGATGTAACGCTGGCGCGCATCGCCGCGCTTGTCGGCGAGGATCGCGTAGGCAAGGCCGTTCTGCTCGACAGGCATCGCTCGGACAGCTTCAAAATGGAGCGCTTCACTGTTCCGAAGTCGACGGTTCAAGACGAGCCAGCAAGGCACGCCGTTGCGCTTCGCCGCTGCCGCCCTCCGGTTAATCTTTCTGTCCACCATGAAGGTCGTAGACTGGCCTCGTTCTGGTTCAACAGCAGGCTCTACAAGGTGGAGCAGGCATACGGCCCATGGCGTCAGAGTGGCGACTGGTGGTCATCAGACGTATGGTCGCGCGAAGAGTGGGACGTGCAGGCTGCTGCAGATTCGGGAAACTCGCTGCTGTGTCTCATCACCCACGATCTGCTTGGCGACCGCTGGCAGATGGACGCGCTCTATGACTGATGCCACGGAATACATTGAGCTTCATGCCGCGAGTGCGTTCAGCTTTCTTGAAGGCGCATCGCAGCCCGAGGGCCTTATTCGAGCCGCCGCCGAAGCGAATATGCCCGCCATCGCGCTGCTCGATCGCAACGGCTTCTACGGTGCCGCGCGGTTTCATTCTGCAGCGAAGGAGAATGGAGTGCGCGCCCACATTGGCGCGGAGATCGCAGTCAGTGATCTTGAAGATCGCCTGCAACCGCCGGAGTGGCTGCCTCATCAACACAGGGCAGAGCCGGTACGGCTCCCGTTGCTATGCACCTCGCGCGCTGGATATCAAAACCTTTGCCAACTCATCACGCGCTTCAAGATGCGTGAGCCGATCAAGAGCGAAGGTGCGGCGCGAATCGACGACCTTGCGGAGTTTCGCGATGGACTGATTTGTCTTACTGGCGGAGAGGAAGGCCCTCTCGCGTCCGCTCTTCACGCAGGCGGTGAAGAGGCAGGCCGTCAATGTGTCGAACAACTCACCGAACTCTTCGGCCACGGCAACGTCTATGTCGAGTTGCAGCGTCACGGCGATCGCGCCGAGGAAGCCCGCAACCAGGCCGCGCTTCGCATCGCGGAGAGCCTTCGTTTGCCCATCCTCGCAACCAACGGAGTTCGCTATGCGACGCAGTACGAGCGCGAGATGCTCGACGTCTTCACCTCCATTCGGCACCACGTCTCGCTCGATGAGGCGGGCCGTCTGCTGCAATCCAACTCGCAGCGACAGGTTCGCAGCGCCAGCGCGATGCGCCGCATCTTCAGCGATCTTCCCGAGGCGATCGAGAACACGCTGCTGGTCTCACAGCGTCTCCAGTTCGAACTGAACGACCTTGGCTATGAGTTTCCGCGCTTCGACACACCAAGTGGCGAACCGATGGAGGTCTTCCTGCGCAAGCGCGTCGCCGAAGGCATCGAAAGCCGCTACCTGCCGAAGCGAGACACCGATCTGCATAAGCGCGCGAAGAAGCAGGCCGAGCGCGAACTCGCGCTGATTGAAAAGCTCGGCTTCGCAGGCTACTTCCTGATCGTGTGGGACATCGTCCGCTTCTGTAAAGCGAACGACATCCTGATCCAGGGAAGAGGCAGCGCGGCGAACTCGGTCGTCTGTTATACGCTAGAGATCACCGCCATCGATCCGGTTGGCATGGATCTGCTCTTCGAGCGCTTCCTCAACGAGAATCGCAACGAGTGGCCGGACGTCGATCTCGATCTGCCCTCGGGCGATAAGCGAGAGCAGGCCATCCAGTACGTCTATCAACGCTACGGCGAGCTTGGCGCGGCGATGACCGCAAATGTCATCACCTATCGCGGCAAATCCGCTGCCCGCGAGGTCGGCAAGGCGCTTGGCTTCGATGAGGAGACGTTGGGCCGCCTCTCCAGCCTCATCGGCCATTGGGAGTGGCGCAAGAAGGACGAGACTCTCGGGGACAACTTCCGCCATGCAGGCTTCGACCTCGGCCACTGGCGCATCGCCAAGTATGTCGAGCTGTGCGAACGCATCCAGGACCTGCCGCGACATCTCGGCCAGCACTCGGGCGGCATGGTCATCTGCCAGGGCAGCCTGAACAAGGTGGTTCCGCTCGAGCGCGCCTCCATGCCTGGCCGCAGCGTGGTGCAGTGGGACAAGGAAGACTGCGCCGAACTTGGCCTGGTCAAGATCGACCTGCTCGGCCTGGGCATGATGGCCGTGATGAAAGATTGCCTCACGCTGATCCCCGAGCACTACGGCGACGCTGTCGACCTTGCGCAACTCCCCGCCGACGATCCAGAAGTCTATGCGACCCTGCGCCGTGCGGACACAGTGGGCATGTTCCAGGTAGAGAGCCGCGCCCAGATGGCCTCCATACCGCGCAATGCTCCAACGAAGTTCTACGACCTCGTCGTGCAGGTGGCGATCATCCGCCCCGGTCCCATCGTCGGCAAGATGATGCATCCGTACATGCGCCGCCGGCAGGGAAGAGAAGAAGTCACCTATCCGGTTGAAGCGCTTAAGCCTGTACTGGAACGGACGCTTGGTGTGCCTCTGTTTCAGGAGCAGCTGCTTCGCATGGCGATGATCGTAGGCAACTTCACCGGAACAGAAGCCGAGGAGCTGCGCAAGGCCGTCGGCATGAGGCGCTCTTGGAAGCGAATGGAAGAGCTGATGGTAAAGCTGCGCAAGGGCATGGACGCGAACGCCATAGCCGCCGAGACGCAGGACGTGATCGTGCAGAGCATCCAGTCCTTCGCGCTGTATGGATTTCCTGAATCGCACGCCGCCAGCTTTGCTCTGATCGCCTATGCCTCGGCCTACTTCAAGGTGAAGTATCTCGCGGCCTTCACCTGCGCGATGCTCAACAACCAGCCGATGGGCTTCTACACGGCGGCCACTCTGGTGAAAGATGCGCAGCTTCATGGCCTCCGCGTGAAGCCCATCGATGTGCAGATCTCGCAGATCTGCTGCACGGTAGAGCACGAGCCCAGTGGCTTACTCTCCTTGCGCCTCGGATTGAACTACGCCCGTTCCCTGAAAGCGGCTACAGCGTCGCTGCTGGTGAGCGCACGCCATGCAGGCGGCCCCTTCCAAAGTGTCGAGGACCTTTCCCTGCGTGTGCCTGCATTGAACCGTAGCGACCTCGCGCAGTTAGCGCGGATCGGTGCTCTCAACTCGCTCGGCGGCGTCGAGCACAGGCGCGACGCCATCTGGCAGATCGAGCAGGTAAGTCGTCCCGTCGGCCCCTTGCTCCAACAGAGCGAAGCGGCGCCTCAGTCATCCCATTCGCCACTGCTGAAGATGAAGACGGACGAGCGGCTGGTCGCAGACTACTCCGGCACAGGCCTTACTACCGGCCCTCATCCCATGGCCTACCGTCGTCGCGAGCTGAGAGGCATGGGAGTCTCTTCCGCGCTCGAGCTGCGTCTTCAACCCGATGGTCGCCGCGTCATAGCTGCCGGTTCGGTCATAGCCCGCCAACGTCCGGGCACGGCGCAAGGCTTCATCTTTCTCTCGATGGAAGACGAGACGGGGATCTCGAACATCATCATCACACCGCAGCTCTACGAGCGTGAGCGCGTCCTCGTCACGCGCGGGCGGTTCCTCAAGGTCTATGGCAAGCTGCAGAACCAGGATGGAGTCGTGCATGTGAAGGCGGAGTCCCTGGAGCACCTGCACGCCGCGGCGATCGAAGTGCGCTCACATGACTTTCATTGAAGAAAAAAGAGCCATCCTCCTAAGAGAATGGCTCCAGTTGATGGCTGCTGAATGCAGGTTAGAACGTGTAGCGCGCCCCGAACTGGAACTGGCGCGGCGTGTTGATGGTCGAGGTAATCTGTCCGAAGGTTGCTGCAACCGACGGTTGTGTTTCCACAGAAGTGATGCTGGGCACGTTCGGTGCGCCAAACTGTGGCCGATTAGCGATGTTGTATGCGGACACCTCAAAGCGAACCGCTTGTTCACCACGAAGTGTATATACCTTGTACAGCGATAGATCGACGTCGTTCGATCCGTTCGTCCGGACATGATCGAGATACGCTGGTGCTCCTCCGGGTACGAACTGACTCGAAGGGAGTGCGAAGCATCCAAAGTTGAACCAGGTGGTCGTGGTATGTGGAGCGCCCTTGCTCGGATCACAGGTCAGGTTCGGCCGCTGGTTGAAGTAGGAGATGGAGGCTCCGACGATCGGCGAAGCGATCGGAACTCCCGTGCTCAAGTAAAGAATGCCATTAGCAGTCCATCCTCCAAGCGCTGCGTTTCCAATGCGCCCCAGATCGAGCGCACGGCCCTGGCCGATGGGAAGATCGTATGACACATGGCCGGTGAACTGATACTTGACGTCCTGCGGGCTGATGGAGTGTTCCAGGTTCAGGTTCTTCCAGTCCTGCGGGCTCCCAGCGTGAGTTCCAACGAATCCGAGCGGCGGGTTCCCATCATCCGTGATCAGCTTCGCCCAGGTGAACGAGGCCAGCGTCGTGAAGTGCTTTGTCAGGCGTTTCTGTACTTTGGTTTGCAGAGAGCTGTAGTCGGAATCGCCACCGGGATAGCCGTGGATGATGACTCCGTTGCCCGCGCCATAGTTACCGCTGCCAAACTGTGGAAACTGCTGCAGCGATGCCCATAGCGGGATCGTTGCCGATCCATAGTTGGCATTGGTCGCTGGCTCCAGGCTGGCATAGGTATTCGGCACCATGGTGCAGGCTGGATTCGAAGTGTCTACGCAGAGCGAGTAGCCATACTTCCCAATTGTGCCGAGGTCGAGCTGGTTGAGGTCGGCAGTTCCCAGGGGGATGAAGAGCCCGCGGCTGCCCACGTAGCCGACACTCAGAATCACCTGGTGTGGCAACTCATACTCCACTCCAAGATTGAAGTTGTAAGTTGTTGGCGTTCGTTGCGAGTGGAGGACCGTTTGCAATGTTGTGCCTAGATTGTTGGCCAGTCCGGTGGGCGAAGAGATCAGTTGCACCACACCGTTGGGGAACGGGTTGCTCAACGAGTAGATCCCGGTTGTGCTGGGTGCTGGAGCGCCTTCTGCCGCTCCCTGGCAACCCGAGGTTCCGTTGTAGGTCGTGTTGCCGTCGGCGTTGAAACAGGTGGCGTCCCACTGCGTCTGCGAGGAGAAGCCGTCGCTGTCCTGACCGGTACCTGCGACCATGTGGGTGCTTGGGCCGTAGTAGTATCCCGCACCGCCGCGCAGAACGAGATGGTCCACAGGCTGCCACGAGAACCCGAGACGAGGGCCGAAGTCCTTAAGGTTCGTCGCAAACGGAGAACGTGCGCCACTGCTTGCGTAGATCTCGGCCCCGGTATAGGAGACGCCGCTCACTGAATTCGCTGCATTCGGATTGAAGTATTCGAGACGGTTGTGCCGCTCGGTACGTCCGCCAAAGATGTCCCAGCGGAGACCGGCGGTGATGGTGATCTTCTTTGTTGGGCGGAAGGTGTCTTCAACGAAAGAAGCGTAGTACGGGCTGGACTCGGCGGCGAAGATGTCCTTCGTGAAGTTGGGGTAGTCTCCCGATTCGGTGCCAGGCTGCGTCCCAATGCCCGCCAGGAAGGAGGCGAAGTCGCTGCCGCCCACGCTGCTTGCAACGGATTGATCGGTGCCGCTGATGTCGAAGGCATAGGAACCCGAGGCCGCAGGCGGCTGGCCCACATTCAGGAATCGCTTCATGTATTCGAAGCCGAAGTCGATCTCGTGCTTGCCCAGGACCTTGGTCAGCGTCGCGCTTGCGTCACTGTTTTCGCTGGCATAACGGAACGTGTTGTAGTCTGCCGTTCCGCCCACGCCGCCGCCTACATCGCCGAAGGTCATGAACGGAAGCACCTTGAAGACCTCCTGCGCTGCCAGCGCGGCCGGAAAGCCCAGCGCGGTAAGGTCGGTGCCATTCTGCGCCGGATCGCCGCCCTGGTTCTCGAAGTGCCGGGTAAACGAGTAGCGCAGTTGCAGCACCGTATTGGCATTCAGTGTGTAGTCGTCCGCGAGCAGGATGTTGCGGCCATTCGTCACGTTCTGCGCGTAGTTCAGGTCATACGCATTACCGAACGCGTTGAAGGTGGAGGTGAACAGCCGGTCGAAGGAGAAGCGCCCGAAGACCCGCTGCTTCTCGCTCTGGATCCAGTCCACGCGGACATCGAAGCGTTGTGCCGTGGTCGGATCGAGACCCGGAGCGTAGAAGTTATTCACCGCGCCAGTCGGGTCCGAGTCGCAGGAAGCACCCACGTTGCACTTAGGCATCTTCGCGAGAAATGCAAGCGCAATGGGGTTAGGATTGGCGATCTTGTTGCCGGCGAATGCCTGGCGTGTGCCATCCGGATTGTCGGGCTTCGTCGGGTCGTAGATGGTGAACGAGTCGGCAGAGAAATCGCCCGTGCGTTCCGCGCTCGTCGGCACCGTAAATATGTTGGAGCCGTCGAACTGCTGCTGCTGTGTCGCTTCGTAGTCGCCAAAGAAGAAGATCTTGTCGCGCTTGATGGGGCCGCCAATCGCGCCGCCCTCCTGGTAGCGATGGAACGACGGGGGCGTGTTGGCTGCGCCGCTGCTTAGCTGGCTCTGTTTGTTGAAGTACTCATTGGCCGCCAGCACATCCGGTCGAATGACGACGAAGCCGTCGCCGTGGAAGTGGTTGCCTCCGGACTTGGTGGCCAGGCTGATCACGCCTGCACCGCCGCTTTGATAGGAAGCCGGGGTGTTCTGCGTCTCCACACGTACCTCGTCCACGCCGTCTTCGGGAATCTCGAGTGCCGGGATGATCGCCGCCGCGTTGTTCTCCGCGATGCCCACCGGGCTTCCGTCCACCATGTAGTAGACCGATCCAACGATCGATCCGTTGATCGTGTAGGACGAAACATCGACTCCGGGCCTGCCGCTCGAGATGTTGGTGATGGCAAAGGAACTCGAAGAGTTATTGGCTCCGTTCGCCGGAGTGACACCCGCGCTCAACTGGATGAGGTCGAAGACGTTGCGGGTAAGCAGCGGAACGCGATCGATGGTCTCCGCCGTGATCAACTGTCCCACGGTCGAGTTGCTGGTCTCAGCAAGGTCGCTCGTCTCGGTCACGTTCACGACGTCCGATGCCGAGCCCACATGGAGCGCGATGTTGACGGTGCTGACCTGGTCGACCGTGATCGTGACATTTTCCTGCGCGACGCTCTCAAAGCCGTCCTTGGTCGCCGTAACCTTGTACTGCCCGGGGTTCAGGGAGACGAAGGTGTAAAGGCCCGCCGCCGTGGTGCGTGTGTGCTGGGTCGCCCCGTTCGCGCTGTTGAGCAGGGTCACCGTCGCACCGGAAACGACAGCTCCGCTGGGGTCGGTGATGGTGCCGCTGATGCCACCTCGGCCCGCCTGGGAGAATGCCGGGATCGCGCTCAAGACGAGAAGGCTCACAAACAGGGAGAGCCTCCGCAGGGAAGAGGAGTTGCTCATTCGGCCAAGGAACATGGGTAGCCTCCGAATCGCTGGAATTTGAATTGACGGGAAATTTGCGCCAGATTATTGTGGTTCAAACGTTTGAATGTCTTTGAGTGATAGGTATAGGACTCGATCTTCAGCATGTCAAGCGAAAAATCCTGTAGAGGCCGGCGATCAGGATTTCTGCCGCCGGACGCGCCGCCCGTGATCTTCGCGCACGGCGATCGCGCGAAACAAAACCGCCAAATCCACCGAGGTGACGAAGAATGCCGCAAAAAAAATCTGGCCATGTGACCCTCACTGACGTCGCGCGTGCCAGTGGATTCTCCGTCTCGACCGTCTCCATCGTTCTTAGCGAAGCTCCGCTCTCGCAAAATGTCGCGGCCGCCACGCGAGAGCACGTCCGGGCGATGGCCCGCCAGCTTGGCTACCACCCCGACGCCCATGCCCGCTCACTCCGCCGCCGCAGCACGCAGACCATCGGCGTGCTGGCGTTCGATCTCTCCGATCCCTTCTGCATCCCCATCATGCGCGGCATCCAGTCCGGCCTCCACTCCGCTGACTACCTGCCCCTGGTCATGGACGCGCAGACCCAGCGCAAGCTCTTCGACGGCTATCTCAACCTGCTGCTCGAGCGCCGCGCGGAGGGTCTTATCGTCATCGCAAGTTGGGTCTTCGAAGAGACCAACCTGCTCGCCGATGTCCGCAAGAACAACGTTCCCATCATCATCGTTGGCCGCGACCTTACCTCACGCGGTATCAACTCGATCCTGGTCGACAACGAGGCCGGCGGTGCGCTGGCAATGCAGCACCTCAGCGATCTCGGCCACAAAAAGATCGCGGTCATCCGCGGCCCCCAGGGCATGAGCGATAGTGAGCCGCGCTGGCAAGGCATTCAACGCGTAGCGAACGAAAGCGGCATCACGCTCGACCCGCGTCTGGTCTTCGAGCTGCCCGCGCTGGCTGACCCGGAGTCAGGCTTCGAGGGCGGCTGCCGGCTTGCAACCGAGATGCTGGCTTCAGGGCGATCTTTCTCAGCGGTACTCGCCTTCGACGACCTCACCGCCCTCGGTGTCGTTCGTGGACTTACAGAGGCCGGTGTCCGTGTGCCCGAAGATTGCTCGGTGATGGGCTTCGACGATGTTCTCCCGGCGCGGGTCGCCACACCGTCCATCAGCACTATTCGCCAGCCGCTCAACGAGATGGGACTCAAGGCCGCGGAACACATCCTTCACGCCGTCAAGATTAAGAACTTGCCGACGGCTGGGCCATCGCTCCTGGTGAAGGCATCGCCAGAGCTGATCGTCAGAAGCTCAACCGCCGTCCGGAAGAGTAAGAAGAAAGGAAGGGCCGGTTGAAGCAGATGCCACTGGAGAGTCTGTCCAGCTGGGCTTGCGGACGGCATGGATTCAAGGTCGATCAGCATGCGGTTTCGGGGTTCTGCGCTACGGAACCGACCCGCCGATCGCAGCCGTAATCTCCGCCGCCGCGGCTCCTAATGGCTTGATGACGTCATCCATAACGACGCCCCCCAAAGCCCGGATATAAGGCACCGTCAACGCCCCCAGAGCCGAGCCGCGATCGTCGAGCACCGGAAAGCTGATGTTCACGACGCCCTTTACGAGGTAGCTCTCACGCTTTTCATATCCGTCGTTGCAGATCCGGCCCAGGTGCGCGTTCAGATCACGCGGCAGAGCCTTCCCGGTATCCCGCATCCAGTCCGCAAGCGTCCTCTCCCGCTGATCTTCCTTCTGGTGGGCAAGAATCACATATCCGCTGGCGGCAGCCATCAGGTCCACCGTCGATCCCGGCTTCACATAAAAGCCGACGTCCGTAGGCGCGTTCACCTGCGAAAGAATCACCACCCGGCTGGTCTCAAGGACGCCGAGATGGCAGGACTGCAGCGTCTGATGTGCCAGCCGCTGCATGACCGGAAGCGCGCTCGCCAGCAGCCGCTCCGTCGGCGGATGCTCGTGCACCAGCTTGAACAGCTTCAACGTCAGTGAGTAGCGATCATCCCCCACCTGCGCGATGTACCCGCGCTGCTCGAGCGTCAACAGCATGCGGAAGATCTCCGACACCGTCCGGTTCAGCGCCCGCGCGAGCTGGCTCTTTGTCATCCCCTCTGTCTGGCCCGCGAGCAGCTCAATCACGTCCAGCCCCTTGTCCAACGCCGGGGTCGCATAACTTACTACCTTTGCTTCTTTCGCCACGATCTTCCTTCCAATAACGCTGTTGAACCAGACCGGCATCGCCACCGCGCCTCCCCGTGACCGCGGAGAGCCCGAACCGTAAAGGAGACTTTGCACAGACGAGGCATCATACCTCGCACGAATCGCGAGTGGCTCTCTACCTCCGCCGGATTCCCGCCATAGAAGCGTCCTTGACAGTCGTTAGTTCGGTCATGTATCACATGGTTTTCATGGATGCAAAATATGTTTCGCCAGTGGTGAGACAGCCGCATCCAAAAGGTCAGTCCACAGATCACCATGAACTTCGGAAGTATGAGCGCATATCCCGTGGAACCCATTCAGGCGCACTCTTGCGCCCGGCTATGTGTCGTCCTGGATACAGAGCGCTCCGTCTTTTTGCCGCACCCAAATCGCCGGAACCTCCAGCTTCCCGAATCATCCCGGGCGGGTGCATCTCCAGCCACGCAATAACGCCTTACACCTCCTAAAAGCCTGTTTCCGACTTTCAAATCAGGCGTTTAGGTGGTCTAAAAACTAAATCGATTTACTGAATCGGTTTACTAGTAAGCCGGTCGTCAAACAACCCTTCAACGAGGCCACACCCATGCGATTCAACCTAAGAGACGCCATACGGCAGCAGAGCCTGACTCTGCTCGTCCTCCTGCTCACCTTTGTGGGTACAAGCGTTCACTCCCTCTACGCCCAGACCACTGCCAGCCTCTCCGGCACAGTCACAGATCCAACCGGCGCGGTCATCCCCGGCGCAACCGTCGCCATCACCAACAACGCCAGCAAGGACCAGCGCAAGATCGAGTCCAACGGCGCGGGATACTTCACCTTCGCTGGCCTTATCCCCGGCACCTACACAGTCGAGATCACCGCGCAGGGCTTCCGCGGCTTCCGCCAGTCCGATGTCTCGGTCAACCCCGGCGACGTCCGCGCGCTCAGCAACCTCACGCTTGAGATCGGCGGCTCGAACGACACGGTCACCGTCGCCAGCAGCGTCAACGAGATCGCCCCCCAGGACTCTGCCGAGCGCAGTGCACTGCTCAGCACCCATGACATCGAGCGCCTGCCCATCGCGAGCCGCAACATGTCCGAGCTGCTCAAGATCCTTCCCGGCGTCACCACGACCGCCAGTGGCACCGGCAACGGCACAGGCTTCGACTTCACCGACAACGGCTCGTCCGGTTCAGCGGTCGGCGTCGGCCTCAACACCAACGGCGCTCCCTACCGTGGCGGTACGGCGTATCTGCTCGACGGTGCAAGCATCATCGACCCAGGCTGCGCCTGCTGGTCGATCGCGACCGTCAACCCGGACATGACCCAGGAGGTCAAGGTCCAGACCTCGAACTTCGGCGCTGATGCAGCGCAGGGTCCCGTAGTCATCAACAACATCAGCCGCTCCGGGGGGTCAGAGTTCCACGGCCAGGCATACTTCTACGCCCGCAACGGCGTGCTGAACGCCAACACCTGGCAGGACAAGCACAGCTCTACTCCCACCGCTCGCCCCTCGGCTTCGTACTACTACCCAGGTGGCAGCATCGGCGGCCCGATCCTCATTCCGCACACTGGCTTCAACAAAGCGCGGAAGCTCATCTTCTGGGCTGGCTACGAAGACTTCCGCCAGACGCTTCCGGCCTCATCGCCACTCACCTCCTGGGTTCCGACCACCGCGATGCGTGCGGGTAACTTCAGCCTGACCGATCCGGACAACGCGAAGCTCTGCGCCGCCAGCACCGGCTCGACCGACTTCTGCCAGGCGCTCACCGGCGGTTATGCTCCCGATGGAACTCCTCTCACCGGAACCCAGATTCCCACCGTGTACCTCGATCCCGGCGCACTCGCCCTGCTCAAGCTGTTCCCGGCGGCGAATACCGACCCATCCACCAACAGCTCCGGCTACAACTACTTCCTCCAGCCCTCGAACTCGCATGATGGCTACGTCTACCGCGGTCGCGTCGACTACAACCTGAGCGACAAGAACAAGATCTTCGGCAGCTACCAGTACGGCAGCGACTCCGAGACCTCCGTCGCTCACATCTACTACAACCCCGGCCAGGCAGTCGCCTACCCCGGCGGCCCGCTCATCAGCCCGGTCCACTCGCACGTACTCAGCGGAAGCTTCATCCACGTCTTCAGCTCCGCTTCGACGAACGAACTCCGCGTCTCGGCCGGCTGGCTCGACAACCCGTTCGCGGCCGCGAACCTGAAGGCGATGCAGATCTCGACCCTCGGCTATCCTTACGGATCGGTCTACAACTCGGCATCGACGCTGGTGCCCTCGATCAACTCGCCCGGCCCGCGCACCCTGCCCGATATCTCGCAGCCCGACCTCTTCCAGCAGGGCGGAACCTACAACTCGAACAAGAAGTCGCCCTCCGTGGCCGATGACTTTACCTACGTCTACAAGACCCACACCTTCAAGGCTGGCTTCTACTGGAGCCGCGCCGGCAACAAGCAGGGGACTTACGGCTACGCCAACGGCGATCTCTCCTTCGCCAGTGGCTCCAAGGTCGACCAGATCACCGGCCTGACCATCGGGACCGCAAACCCGCTCGCGAACTTTCTGTTGGGCATCACCAGCGGCTTCACGCAGAACAGCATCAACCCAGTCGATGACATGCACTACACCACCGTGGCCGGTTACCTGCTCGACAACTGGAAGATCACCCAGCACCTCACCCTCAACCTCGGCGTCCGTCTTGAGCACCTTGGCCGCTGGCAGGATGCCACCGGGACGGGTCTCGCCACCTGGGAGCCGGCTCGCTACGCCGCTGATGTCGCCGCTGGAAAGGCCTACCCTGGCGTCTACTGGCACGCGATCGACAAGAGCATTCCCAACGGTGGATCGCCGGTACAGTCAGTCCTGCCGGAGCCACGCCTTGGTCTCGCCTATGACGTCAAAGGCAACGGCGCGACCGTTGTTCGTGGCGGCTGGGCAGCCTATCGCTGGAACGACCAGTACAACGACTACGCGGGTCCGCTCGGCACCGCGCTTGGCGTGAAGACCTTCAACTCCAACGGCGGCGAAGCCATCACGCTGAAGGAGATCGGAGCTCTCGGCACCAACGCATCCGCTCTCGGAGCGCTTCCTTCAAGCGTCTACGCGACCGATCCCACCGACGACAAGACGGGCGTTACTTACGCCTACAACATGACCATCTCGCAGCGCCTGCCGCACGCCATGCTGCTCGAAGTGGCGTACGTCGGCAACAACACCCAGAACATCCTCATGGGCGGCCAGAGCAACGGCTCCGGTGTGGGCGGTTCGGGCTTCGTCAACCAAAACAAGATCCCGCTCGGCGGCCTCTTCAAGGCTGACCCGGTCACCGGAGCTCCCGCTCCCGCGAACCCCGAGAGCGATCCCATCGACTACTACCCCTACTACCAGGGCTACGGCTCGGCTGCCATCTCGGTGAATACCCACAAGGGTTACGCGAACTACAACGGCGCGCAGGTCAGCCTGGTCAAGCAGGCCGGACACGCATCCTACAACGTGAACTACACCTGGTCGAAGTCCCTCGGCATCGTCTCGAGCACACTCGATGCCTTCAATGTGCGTAACAACTACGGCGTCCTGAACATCGACCGTCCGCACGTCGTCAACACCTCCTACGCCTACGATCTGCCCTCGTTCGTTCACGGCAATCGTTTCGTCGGCGGCGCTGTCAACGGCTGGACCGTAACCGGCACCACCACCTGGCAGGCTGGCGGAAACATCCAGGCGAACACCAGCCAGAACCTCGGCCTCACCCTCACGCACGACTACACCGACCCTGTCACCAACGTGGAGACCAAGTACACCATCGGCTCTTCCACCTTCTACGGAACGCCTTCGCAGAGTGTGCTGCCCATCCTTACCTGCAACCCGACTGCAAACCTCGGCCACTATCAGCACGTGAACCTTGGTTGCTTCGGAGTTCCGCAGATCGGTCAGGTTGGTATCCGTCAGGCGCCGTACCTCAGCCTTCCGGCATACTTCAACTCCGACCTCGGCATCTACAAGACCTTCCACATCACCGAGAAGCAGGCCTTCGAGATCCGCGGTACGGCGTTCAACTTCCTGAACCACCCGCTCCCCGGATACAGCAGCACCGATCCGGTCACCCTGAAGTTCACCACCCCGGACAACGTCACGTTCACGCCCACAGTGGCTGCCAACGCTGGTGTTACGGATGCGAAGTTCACCCAACGCACCATGTTGCTCGCCGTGAAGTACACGTTCTAGGCGAATCCATCTCCTCCAAAGCCCTGGCTCCGGTAACGGTGTCAGGGCTTCTTTTCTGTACACTGCTCCTGCCCTCTCGACTCCACGAACCGCAACGCCAGACGGGATACATGACCAGACAAGTCTTCGCAAAGATCTTCGCCACCAGCCTCTGCCTCGGAGCCGTTGTCTCGGCCTTCTCGCAAACCCCGGCTGAACCCTTCCGCAACCCCGACCTCCCAATGGAACAGCGCATCACCGACCTGCTCTCGCACATGACGCTTGACGAGAAGATCGCCTGCCTGGGTACGAAGACGGCTGTGCCGCGTCTCGGCGTAAAGAGCTTCGGCAGCTCCGAAGGCATCCACGGTGTTGTGCAACGCGGCGCATACGATGGGCCGCCGATCGAGACGACGCAGTTCCCGCAGCCTCCTGGCCTGGGCGAGACGTGGGACCCGGAGCTGGTCAAACAAGCCGCCGGAGTCGAAGGCTATGAAGCTCGCTACATCACCCAGACCGCGAAGTACAACCGCCAGATTCTGATGCTCTGGGGACCGCAGTCCGATCTCGCGCGCGATCCTCGCTGGGGCCGGACCGAAGAGGTCTACGGCGAAGATCCATTCTTCAACGGAACCATGGCGACCGCCTTTATCCATGGACTGCAGGGCGATGATCCGAAGTACTGGCTCTCGGCGGCACTGCTCAAGCACTTCCTCGCCAACAGCAACGAGGACTTCCGCACCTCGTCGTCCTCCGACTTCGATCAGCGGCTCTTTTGGGAGTACTACTCCGTGCCCTTCCGTATGGGCTTTCAGGATGGCGGAGCCAAGGCCGTCATGGCCTCTTACAACGCCTGGAATGGTACGCCCATGGTCGTCAATCCCATCCTCAGGAGCATTCTGCAAAAGCAGTGGGGAGTCGATGTGCTTTCGAGCGACGGCGGAGCGGTGAAGCTCCTCGTCGACCCGCGGCACGCATTTCCGGATCAAAAATCAGCTGTCGTCGCGAGCCTGAAGGCCGGCATCAACCAGTTCCTCGACACCTACCAGGACGAGACCAGGGCCGCCGTCAAGGAAGGTCTGATCTCCGAAGCCGAGATCGACGACCTGCTCCGCCCCAAGTTCCGCGTCACCATCCGTCTCGGCCTGCTTGATCCAGACGACATCGTCCCGTATTCGAAGATCAAAGACTCGCCCGAGCCCTGGAACACCGAAAAGCACAAGGCCATCTCAGAGAAAGTGGCGCTTGAGTCGGTCGTCCTGCTCAAGAACGAGAAGGCGCTGCTTCCGCTCAAGCGCGAGAGCCTGAAGTCCATCGCTGTGATCGGCCCTCTGGCTGACTCCGTCCACTGGGACTGGTATGGCGGCTTCCCACCCTACGCAGTCACGCCTCTGCAAGGCATCACGCACCAGGCTGGCTACGGCATCAAGATCAACTACGCCGCGAGTGAGCTCCATCAGACCGCGATCGATGCCGCCAAGGCATCCGACGTTGCGATTGTCGTTGTCGGCAACGATCCCACCTGCGGCCCCGACATGGCCAAAGACTGGCACGACACCATCGACGGCGGCGGCACGCTCGCCTGCACCGTCGCCAGCGATGGCAGGGAAGGCCGCGACCGCGAGAGCATCACGCTGGAACAGGAGCAGCTCGTCAAGCAGGTCTACGCCGTCAACCCGAAGACCATCGTCGTCCTCGTCTCGAGCTTTCCTTACGCGATCAACTGGTCGCAGGCCCACGTTCCCGCGATCCTGCACATCACCCACGCCTCGCAGGATGAAGGTACGGCCATCGCAAAGGTGCTCTTTGGCGACTACAACCCCGGCGGCCACCTTACCGCCACATGGCCCAAGTCGCTCGACCAGCTTCCGCCGAAGATGGACTACAACATCCGCCATGGCGACACCTACATGTATTTCAAGGGCGAGCCGCTTTATCCCTTCGGCTTCGGCCTTAGCTACACGACGTTCAAGTACTCGAACCTGAAGCTGAACTCGCCGCAGCTCGCGAAGGATGGTTCGGTGACGGTCAGCGTCGATGTCACCAACACCGGCGACCATGCTGGCGACGAGGTCGTACAGATGTACGTGAAACACATGGCCTCGAAGGTCGAACGACCAAGCAGGGAACTGAAGGCGTTCCAGCGAGTTGCGGTCGAACCGGGCCAGACGCGAACTGTCCAGCTTTCGGTCAAAGCCTCATCACTCGCCTACTGGGATGAGAAAGACAGCGCCTTCAAAATCGAATCCGAACCCGTGAGCGTGATGCTCGGAAGCGCCTCGAATGATGTCAAGCTTTCCACGACGCTACAGGTACGCTAGGCAGATTTTTCGCTCGCATTTGGCGAACCGTACAACGCTGGAGCGCGGTCTGCACTCTCACTTCGAGTTCAGGGAATCCTGACGAATGGAGAATGTCATGAAAAAGACTTATATCGCCTGCTGCGCCGCAGTGGCGCTCATGGCTTGCGCGACTACAACCCGCGCGAAGGCCGAATCGGATGATGATAAGAAGTTTCTCGCGATGGCGGCCCAATCCGACCAGAACGAGATTGCGATGAGTCAGCTTGCGCAACAGAAGGCCACCAATCCCGCAGTAAAAGCCTTTGCGGACAAGATGGTCACCGAACATACAAAGATGTCCGAGAGCATGAAGCCGTTTGCGGACTCGTGGGGACTTACGCCACCGAGTGGCCCGGACTCCGACCATCAGGATGAGTTGAAGAAGCTTGACGGACTCTCCGGCAACGACTTCGACAAGGAGTACATCAGCGACATGGTCTCCGACCACACCAAGGCGCTCAGCGCCTTCACCTCCGAGGCGAAGGACACCAAAGACGTGAAGTTCCGCACCGCTGTGATCAAGGGAAAGACGGCTGTCGCGGCGCACAAGAACATGGCATACGACCTGAAGAAGAAGCTCTAGCTAAACCCAAGGCCCTGTTCGTGATCGGATGGGGCCTGCTTCCCACTTAATCTTAGATTCGCACTCGGTATATCTGATGAAGCGTGCTCTCGAGCTGGCGTCAAAGCTCGTCATGGCCGAGAAAAAACTGGGTGTGATCTCCGGGGCGAAGAGCTCATATCGCCGCCTGATTGACCAAGACATGGCAAGCTTGCGCTAGACAATTTAGTGCAAAGGGGCCGCCACAGGCGATCTCCCGTTCCTCTATCCGCCAAGCCACTCTTTGACAAGATGCAAGTCTCTTAGGCATTTTGAAGATTGACACTGAGCGTGTCCAAGGGGGAAGTTGCTTTGGAAGAGGGGTTCTCAGTGAAGCCGTCCAAGGATGAGGGCTACGATCTTGTCTCTCTCGGCGAAATACTGCTTCGTTTCGATCCAGGCGAGCGCCGCATCGTCGGGTCACGGAGCTTTCATGTGTGGGAGGGCGGCGGAGAGTACAACGTGGCGCGCGGCCTGCATCGCTGCTTCGGTCTTCGCACCGCCATCGCCAGTGCGCTTGTGGACAACGCCGTTGGAAGGTTGATCGAAGACCTGGTCTTGCAAGGTGGAGTGCGTACAGACCACATCCAGTGGCGAACGTTCGACGGCGTCGGGCGCGACGCTCGGAATGGCATTTACTTCCTTGAGCGTGGCTTCGGAGTTCGTGGCGGCCTGGGCATGATGGACCGCGGCCACACCGCTATGGCGCAGCTGAAGCCGGGAGACATCGATTGGAAACCCGTCTTCTCGCATGGCGTTCGCTGGTTTCACACGGGCGGCATCACGACCGCGCTGAGCGAGAGTTCAACGGAGGTTGTGCGAGAGGCGATGATCGCGGCGCGAGCTCATGGCGCGATAGTCAGCTATGACTGTAACTATCGTCCGTCGCTCTGGAGCTCTCGTGGTGGTCGCCAGGGTTCGATCGCCGTGAACCGGTCGCTTATGCCGCTCGTCGATGTGTTGCTGGGCCACGAGGGCGACATAGCTCGAACAGCCTCCGCGTCTTCCAATGGTCCCGTCTGGCATACGCTTGATTCTTTTGGCGAGATGGCGGCGCGCGTGAACGACGAGTATTCCAACCTGAAGGTGATCGCGTCCAGTGTGAGAAGAGCACAGACCGCAAGCAGGAACGATTGGAGCGGCTTCGCGTTCGCAAACGGTAAAGCGGTCGAAGGTCTGCACTTCCCTATGCTTGAAGTTCTGGACCGCGTGGGCAGCGGAGATGCGTTCGCCGCCGGGCTTATCTACGGGCTTCTTGCGGGTCGAGAGATTGACTATGCTCTCAATTGCGGCATCGCGCACGGGGCACTCGTGATGACGACTCCAGGAGACTCTTCGATGGCTTCGCTTGCAGAGGTCGAACACCTGATGAACGGTGGTCACGCGGCAACTTTACGTTAGGCTAGAGGAACTTATGACGAAGTACGCAGTAATGGAGCAGATGAAGTCCGTGGGATTGGTGCCCGTACTTCGCGCCGATAGCGAAGCGCTGGCGCTTGAGCTGGTTTCGGCGATGTCCATGGGTGGAATCAATGTGTTCGAAGTGACCATGACGATTCCCGGAGCCATTCGCGTGATGGCTCGGCTTGCCAGAGAACGGCCCGATGTTCTGGTTGGCGCGGGGACTGTGCTTGACCCGGAGACTGCGCGTATCTGCATGCTCGAGGGCGCGAGGTTTATCGTAAGTCCGTCCTTGAACATCAAGACCGTCGAGATATGTCAGCGGTACGACATCGCGGTGCTTCCAGGTGCGCTCACTCCGACCGAGATCGTAACGGCGTGGCAGGCGGGCGCGGATGTCATCAAAGTCTTCCCGGCAAATGCCATGGGCGGTGCGAGCTATCTGAAGAGCATCAAGGCCCCGCTGCCACAGGTCGAAATGATTCCTACAGGCGGCGTGAGTCTTGACACCGCCAGGAGCTTTCTCGATGCGGGAGCGTTCGCTTTGGGAGTAGGCGCAGATCTAGTGGACGCGGGGGCGATGGCACAGGGCAGGGCGCACGAGATCACTTCGAAAGCGGCGCGTTATCTGGATATCGTGCGGCGGTTCAGGTCTGAAGGCTAACGCAAGTTAACGAGCTGCCAAAGATTGGCTTCCTCTCAACAATTCCGTCTTACTCGCTCGCCCACGATCAAGCTGATTCCGTCTGAAAGAGCGGGATCGACTTGATCGTGGGCGAGATCTTCGTGCGTCCTCAGTCGGCGCGCATAGACACGGCCGTTCCTTTAAGAGCGTGAATGCTTGTCTGTGGAGGTCCTTGCAACCTTACTGTGCTTAGGTCTTTTGACCTAGACACTTACCCGGCAACAGACCCATGACATCTTTTCCTGGCTGTAATCCAATCGTGACACTCAAGTAACAACTGACGTCCGTTCGCACCTCTTGCCCGCAGCGCGTGTCCGGCAAAACGGTCGATCCGAAAATGATTCGCCAGTTTTCTATCAGGAGACCATCATGAGAAAAGCGTTCCTCTACTGTCTTGCGTACCTGTTGACCCCTCTTGCCCTGCATGCGCAGATCGCCAACAACACTTCGCTGGTAGGAACTGTGGTCGATGCGAGTGGCGGCGTTGTCGCCGGGGCGCACGTTGTAGCGACCGACGAGCAGACCCATGTCGCAACCGAAGGAACGACCAACAATGAAGGCTACTACTCGATCAGCTTCATCATTCCGGGTACGTACTCCGTCTCGGTGGAGCAGGCCGGGTTCTCGAAGTCGATCAAGACGGGCATCACGGTGACGCTTAACCTTGCTGTACGCAACGACTTCTCGCTGAAGCCCGGCGGAGTGAGCGATGTTGTATCCGTTTCAGCCACCACGCCGCCACTCTCGACAGACGATTCGACACTGGCCGAGACCTTCAGCCAACAGGCTGTTGAAGAGCTTCCCGTGAGCAGCCACAACGCGCTCGATATCGCGGCGGTCTCGTCCAACGTCTACATCGGATCGAAGACCAGCTACCAGGGCAATCCTCCGGGCGAGGACATCGAAGGCGCGGGCCAGCGCGAGATCCAGAACAGCATCTCGCTCGATGGCGTTTCGATCATGAACAATCTCATCTCGACGACGCCCGACCATCCGGCGGCCGACATGGTCTCCGCGGTGCAGGTGCAGAGCGGCAACTACTCCGCGCAGTATGGATCCTACCTTGGTCTGCACGTCAACATGACCAGCAAGAACGGCACGAACAAGCTGCATGGCGCGGTCTACGATTACATCGAGAACACCGCGCTCAATGCGTACCCCTTCACGGCAAAGCCTGGCTCGGCCAAGCCGATCCTGCACTTCAACCAGTACGGCTTCAACCTCGGTGGCCCGGTCTTCATTCCGCATCTCTACAACGGCCGCGACAAGACCTTCTTTTTCGGCTCGTACGAGAAGCTGAACCAGATCGGCCAGGGCTCCGGGGTTTCGTCTGTACTGACGCCCGCATTCGAGGCCGGCGACTTCAGCGCCTACTCCGGCACGATCTACGATCCGACAACCGGTCTTCCGTACGCAAACAATCAGATCCCAGCGAGCCAGCTTGCTACAGCGGACGCAGCGATCGCGAAGAAGTACGAAGCCTACATGGTCGCCCCGAACCTGCCGGGCATCGCGAACAATCTGAACAACTCTTACCCAAGCGACATCGTCATCAAGCAGTCGATCGATCGTATCGACGAGAACATCGGCGACAAGATCAAGCTCTTCGGTCGCTACTACTGGCAAGACCTGACCTTCGTCTCTGGCACGTCGTTCGCGGCGAATGCTTCGAACGGCCCGACGAACAGTCGCAACTTTGCCTTCGGATACACGCACATCCTTACGCCCTCGCTGGTCAACGATCTGTATCTCGGCGTCAACAAGCTGATCGCGGAGAACCTGAACTACTGGTACACGGCAGGATTGAAGAGCGCCGGAACGAATCTCGGTATTCCGGGCTTCAATGCGGACACGATCTACAACAACCCTGGCGTTCCGGTGCTCAGCATCGCCAACTTCCAGGGCGTGGGCAACTCGGGCAGCAACTGGTTCCAGGACGATCGCACCTACGACCTGTACGAGCAGTTGAGCTATACGCACGGCAAACACAGCATCATTGTTGGCGGTGAATTCCGGCGCATCACCCTTGGGCGCGAAGCGACGAACAACCCGTTGGGAACGATTGGCTTCTCGGGCACAAGTTGTGTTGTGACAGCCACCAACCCCTGCACCACGCTCGTCAGCACCGGCTACGCTCCCGCAGACTTCGTCCTCGGTCTTGTGAACAACGTGACCACTCCCATCGACACAATCAAGGGTTCTGTCGGCGAGTGGCGCGACGGCTTCTTCGCGCTGGACAACTGGCAGGTAAGCCAGAGACTAACCCTAAACTACGGTTTCCGCTACGACCTGCCCACGGCGCCGTACAGCCTAAATGGCTATGCCCGTATGCTGAACGATTCGCAGACGGCTCTTATCCCGGCTTCGACAGCAACGCTGGGTGCCAGCTACACCCCCACCCCCGGCTACAAGCTTGGCAAGACTCAGACCGACAACCTGGGCCCGCGTCTCGGACTCGACTACCGGCTTACCGAAAAGACCGTCTTCCGAGGTGGAGTCGGCTTCTACTACAACCCAAACCAGTTGAACACCTACACGCTGCTCACCTCGAACTATCCCTTCGCCGCGGCCGTGACCTACAGCACCACCAACGCAGCGCCGCTATCGTTCACCAATCCAACCAACGGCGCAGGCAAGACCTCTCCCGTGGCTGGCGTGGCCGGGACCTACGTCAGCGCGTACACCCCGGAGGAGAACCTGAAGACCCAGCGCAGCTACCAGTGGAACGCGGACCTGGGCCAGGAGATGTGGAAAGGAGCTGCGTTCGAACTGCAGTATCTCGGCTCGCACTCTCTCCATCTCGATCGCAGCTTCTACAACAACGAGCCGCTGAACCCAGTCAACACCACGGTCAAGTCGCTCAACTCGCAACGACCGAACCAGCTCTTCGGTTCCATCCGCACGTTCCAGGAGGACGAGTACTCACACTACAACGCTCTAACTGCGGTGCTTCGTCAGCGCGAGTTCCATGGCCTCTCCGGCCAGGCGAGCTACACCTGGTCCCATGACCTGGACATCTCTCCCGACTCGAACAACGGTGGAACCACCTCGCAGCAGTACAACATCCGCGCGGACTATGGAAACGCCAACTGGGACGTCCGCAACCGCTTCGTCGCCGAGTTTACATACGCCCTGCCTAAGCTGGCCACGACAAACCTGCTCACCCGCGAAGCTCTAGGCGGATGGCACACAAGCGCGATCGTCAACATCCAAGCGGGCATGCCGTACACCATCTCCATGAGCAGCAATACCTCTGCCGCGGGCGTGGACCAGGGCACCGAGCGTCCTTCCTGGGCTCACGTTGAAAAAGCGAAGTGCAATCTGCACAACGCGTACTCTGGCCTTAGCGGAAACACCAACTCCTGCATCGACACCACCGCTTACACTCCTGCCGTCAACTATAGCCTGAGCTCGAACCCTGTAGGATACGGCAATCTTCACCGCAACAGCCTCATCGGTCCTGGCTTCCAGTACGAGAACCTCGCGGTCTTCAAGGACTTTGCAGTAGGCGAGTGGGCGAAGCTGCAGTTCCGGTCAGAGGCATTCAATATCTTCAACCACCCAAGCGGAGCAAATCCCAGCTCGGGTGGAATCACCATTAACACGGGCAAAACCGCATCAGACCCCTGTCGCGCCAACGCCTGCCTAACGTTTAACCCCGGCTTCGGGGAGATCACCAGCGTCCAGTCCGTGCCCGGAACGTTTAGCGGAGCTCGCGTGCTCGAGCTCTCCGGCAAGATCATCTTCTAACCCGTTACTCTTGCAAGAGAGGCGCGAACGCATTCCATGCGCCCGCGCCTCTCTCTTTTTCGCATTCGATGTTCGCATCCACTGTCAGGGAGTTCTCCATGCCTTCGTCAACGAATATCGATCCCCTCTCGCGCCGCAGCTTCTTGCGCTGGTCGCAGGGTCTCCTGGGCGTATTGGGCGTGGCCCCCGCGCTGCCATTCGCCAGCTCTGCAGCCGCTTGCGCAGAAACGCCCGTTCCATTGGACGACTACTACGCAAAGCTTGGCGTAGACACCATCATCAACGCCGCCGGTACCTATACTTATCTGACCGCCGCTGTCATGCCGCCACAGGTGCAGCGGGCCGTCGCGAAAGCAGCATTGCATCCCGTGGTGCTGAAGGAGTTGCAGCAGGCATCCGGAGCATACCTTTCGCGCAAGCTGCACTGCGAGGGTGCGCTCGTGACCTCGGGAGCCTCGGCTGCGCTGACGCTCGCCACGGCGGCCTGCATTATGTCCGCGAACAACTGCCGTCCTGACCAGATCCCGCAGGAGGTCTGGCCGAGCAAGGACCATCCCGGCATGAAGAGCGAAGTCATCGTGCAGAAGGCCCATCGCTACGAGTACGATCACGCCATGCAGCTATGCGGCGCGCACATTGTCGAGGTCGTCACCATCGAGGACTACAAGCGTGCCTTCTCGCCCAATACGGTGATGACCAACTTCTTCAACTCGGCCGAGGCAGGTGAGATCGACCGCAAGACATGGCTCGACGTCGCGCACAGCCACAACGTTCCCTGCCATCTCGACGCTGCCGCGGACATGCCGCCGATCGGGAACCTCTGGAAGTACACGGGCATGGGCTTTGACCTCGTCTGCTTCTCCGGTGGCAAAGGCATTCGTGGTCCACAAAACGCAGGACTTCTGCTCGGCAAGAAGCATCTCATCGATCTCGCAAATGAGAACGACAGCCCCAACTCCGACGCCGTGGGCCGTGGCATGAAGGTTGCGAAGGAACAGATCGTCGGTATGGTCGCTGCGGTTGACTGGCTGCTCGAACAAAGCGATGAGGCCAATCAAGCCGAGTACATGCGCCGTGCGAACACCATCTCTGGCATGTTGAAAGACATCCCCACGCTGACCAGCGAAGTCTTCATGCCGGAGATCGCGAACCACGTTCCCCACCTCATCCTTGCCTACGATCCCAAGGTCGTCGGCATCACCCCGAAACAGGTGCAGACGCGTCTCCAAACGATGCGCCCGCGCATCGAACTGAACCCGGCCACTGGAACGACTGGCCGGCTGGGCACGCACTCCAACGAGAACACCATCGTCGTCGGCACCTGGATGATGCAACCCGGCGAAGCCGAGATCGTCGGTCAACACCTCAAGACCGTCCTCTCCAACCCCAAAGCCTGACCCAGCTCTACAAGGAGATCAAGATGACCAAGCTGTCCGAGAATCAAACTTCACGCCGGGGCCTACTAAAGAACGCCGCGAAGGCCGCTGCTGTCGCTACCGGTGCAGCCGTACTCGCTGCACCCGCCGAGGCTGCTACGCCGAAGCCAGAAAAGAAGTCCTACCCCACGAAGAACTCCGACAACCCGAACGCTGCGCCGCCACTCTTCTCGAGCGCGGTCTCGTATGGGAACATGCTCTTCCTCGCGGGCGTCGGCTATCACGAGCCCGGTACGATTGAAGAGGCCACCAAGCATGTCCTCGACGAGCTGGAGAAGAACCTCATTGCCGCCGGCTCTTCCATGGAGAAAGTCCTCAAGGTCAACGTCTACCTGAACGACATCAAAGACTGGGCCCGCATGAATACTGCTTACGCGAACCGCTGGGGCAAGATTCCTCCTGTCCGCACGACTGTCTCTCCTGCCGGCGGCATCCCCGGAAATTCGCTTGTAGAGATCGACTGCATCGCCTATATCTAAATCTTTCTGCGAGGTTCTAGACGGTGCCCTCCAATCTTCTCGATCCGCCCCCAAATGCACCGGTCGTGATTGAACGCGGCGACTCGCGCTTTGAGACACTCAAGCGCGGCCACAATCTCCGCTTTCCCGCGTCCGGCGCCGAGGCGGCGGGCCGTATCGTCATCTGTTCCAACGAAGAGGAGACGTCCGCAGCGCTGCAGCGCATCGTGACCGCCGGCCTGCGGCCTACCGTACGCAGTGGAGGCCATTGCTACGAGGACTTCGTCGCCAACAATCCTGGCGGAGCGATCCTCGACCTCTCCACCTTCAACCTCGTCGACCGCCATAACGGTGCATTCCGCATCGCACCCGGCGCTCTGCTCGGCGATGTCTATCAGACGCTGTTCAAGCGTTATGCCGTCACGCTTCCCGCAGGCACGTGTTACATGGTCGGCGCGGGTGGCCACATCTCCGGCGGCGGCTATGGTCTGCTCTCGCGAATGCATGGCCTGACCTCCGACTGGCTCACTGGGGTCGATATCCTCACTGTCGACGCCCATGGTCGAGTCATTCCGCGTCACGTCGACGCGCAGCATGATCCTGAACTCTTTCGCGCCTGCCGCGGCGCAGGCGGTGGCAACTTTGGAGTTATCACCCGCTTCCACTTCGATCACCTTCCCCCCGCCCCGCGCGAGGTCGCGGAGGCGAGCCTCTGGTTCTCATGGTCTTCCATGACGGAAGAGCGCCTGAGCAAACTCCTCACTACCTATGGCGACTACTGGAGCACGCGTGGCCTCGATCCCGATACCTGGGGTCTTTTCTCTATCCTCTTTCTTGTGCCCGACAATCACGCCGGCGCACGCTTCGGCATCCATACACAGTTCGTCCAGCGGGACGGCACCGCAAGCGATCTCTCCATACAACAAGAGTTTTTCGAGCGTTTTTCGAGCTTTAACCCGGAGACGCCATCCGCTTCAGCAAAGGCCTATCAGATCGAACGCCGGCCGTGGCTTAACGCCACGCTCGCAGGCGGAGGCAGCGGTGGAGGCAGCCGCGCCAAGTACAAGTCCGCTTACATGAAGCAGAACTTTACCGCAGACGAATGCAAGGCAATCTATCGCTACCTTGCGAATCCCGGCGACCAGACGCAGGGCACGTATCTCAGCATCGACTCCTACGGCGGTGCCATCAATCGGCCCGAACGCGCGCACGACACGGCCATCGCGCAACGATCGTCGATCATGAAGCTGCAGTGGCAGTGCTACTGGCGCACGGAGGAGGAAGACGCGGCCCGGCTGAAGTTCATGGATGATTTTTTTACCGCAGTCTACACCGGACCGCATGTTCCGCCGCAGTACCAGGGAACTCCGCTTGGCGAACGCTTCGAAGGCTGCTATATGAACTACGCGGACTCCGACATGCTGCGTTACTCCCACTGGCCACAGCTTTTCTATGGCACCGGTCCACTCTATCCCTTTCTGCAGTCGGTGAAACGACGCTACGATCCCAACAACATCTTTCATAGCTCCATGAGTATTCGCGCCTGAGCCTCGGGAGGACCTATGTCTCTTGTGCCCCTAACTCGCCGCCGCTTCCTCTCCACGCTGACGCTTGCGGCGCCTGCGTCGTCGCGTGTCGTCCGCGTGATGGGCGCTTTGAACGCGAGCCAGCTTGCCTTCGCCGGAATCGTTGCAGCCCATGGCTCAGATACAGATCGCATCGAGGTCTATCGCGTCAATGATGGCCCTTGGCGACTGTCCTTCTCGACTCCTGCGGCCGCTCCAAGGGCCATTGTTCTTCATCCCACGCTGCCTGTTCTGTACGTGGCCCATTGCATTGCTGAGCATCGGCATCGCCCCCGCGGCTCCGTCTCCGCCTTCCGCATCGACACATCTGGGGCTAGACTTTCCCGGATGAGCCATGACCCGCTCACGCTTGCCGCGACGCTGCCGGACCGCATAGCTATTGCCCCTGACGGAAGGCATCTCGTCATCGCGTCAACTACCTCCGCGATCTTTAATCTCTTTCCGCTAAGCAGCGACGGGGCCTTGATTCCAACCCCTTCACCACTCAAGCTTCCTGGGCTGGCTTCGTCGCGGCTCAGCGTCTCATTCCGCGCGTCATCTTCTGCGGTCCTCGTTACTACGTCCAATTGCGTGGAGTGCCTTGAGATACGCGACGGCTCATCCTTAGAGCGCGGGCTCCCGATCAAGGCATCCGAGGATAGCGAAGTCCAGTGCTCTAGCGCCACTACTCTTAAACGAGAACTGGCCGCGCAATACGCGGCCAGTTTCGCTCTGCTCGATCTCTAGTAGGTGTCTACTTAGGAGTCGCAGGAACGGGTGCACCAGCCGGCGTGGAAAGTGGGAACTTGCTTGTACTGATGGGCCGCTCATTGAACGTCGTCCAGCGCGATGCCTGCCGCACGTCAGCCGAATGCTGCTTCGCATCCCACGTGTCCGCCGAGATGCCGTTCAAGTCGTAGACCACCTTGCCATCGCGCAGCGTCAGCTGGCACACCAGCTTCTTCGTGCCTGTCCGCTTGGTGTTGTACATGTCTACGAAGCCGAAGCGCCCCGTCTCTACGGACAGCACCGCTACGTCGGCACCGGAGCCAACGGACAGATTGCCAAGCTGGTCCTGCTTGATCTCATGTGCAGGTGCCGAGGTCATCTGCTCGATTACCTCGGGGATGGTCTCACCCAGCACCATCATCTTGTCGGCCACATTCAGCATGTCCTTCATGCCGTTGTTCATCGACGTGATGTGGAGGTCGGTCGAGATCGAATCGGGCTTGTAGCCCGTCGCCACGATTGGCCCTGCCACCGTCCATGAGAACGATCCGCCGCCATGTCCCACGTCGCAGTAGATGCCCCGCTTGCGCATCACGACCAGCGCTTCAGAAGGGCCGCCGGTCTGCGGGTTCTGCTCGCCGCGCAGGCCGGAGAAGCAGTGCGTGTAGATGTCTCCCGGCCGCAGATGCGTTGATACAAGCTGCAGCAAAGGCCGCTCCGGACGGTTCGCACCGTAGTCGATCATCACCGGGATATCCGCGATCGTGCCTGCGATCACAGCTTGGTCGAAGGGCTTCCATTCCGGTCCACTGAAGTGCGCGCTCTTGATGCCCACCACTACGCCGGGATACTGCTTCGCCTTCTCGCCGGTCAGCTTGCCGTCCATGTCGTCGAGGTTGTCTTCGTACTTCGGCCCACGCATACCCGCGCCTACGATGTTGAGTTCAGCCAGCACGCGCGTCTTTGAGCGATCGATCACGCGGTCCTTGAAGTCGTCGAAGTTCTTCCGCCCCGAGCTGCCCGCATCAACCACCGTTGTGACACCTGTGCGCAGGGTAAAGCCATCGGGATACACCGAGTTATCGCCTGCATAGGAGTTCCTCTCGCCCGTCCCAGCATAGGCGTGCACATGGATATCGATCAGGCCGGGCGTCACGTAGAAGCCATGCACATCGACGATCTTCAGCGCGTCCTTCGCTTCAAGGTGCTCGCCAACCGCAGCGATCTTTCCGTCCTTGATGCCGACATCGCGCAGCCCATCGATCTTGTTCTTCGCGTCGATGACGTGGCCGCCCTTTAGCAGAAGGTCATAAGCCAGGGGATTGGGCGGAACCTCCTTCGGAGGGCCGCCCTCCTGTGCCGCAGTACATAGCGACGAAGCCGACAACAGAACTGCAGCGGCGAAGATGCCCGCGAAACTGCGACGAAGACCCATGATTCCCATGTCACTCCTTGTTGTTACGCCCGAATAGCCTTGAATGTAGCCGTGCCGTACTCGCCAAGCTTCACGTCGCCGGCGAATGTGTTGCCAGAGACCACGCCGGTGAAGGTATACGGAACTTCGGTGCCGCTTACCTGCATTGTTCCGGAGAGCGTTGCGTGATCCGCAACGACCTTACCCTTTAGTTGCGAGTTGTAGACCTCGCCCTTCTGCGTGCCACTCAAGGCATTGCCATCCTGGCTGAGCTCCAACTGCTGCAGCCCTACGCCGCGCGAGTAGTTGATCGTCACATTCCAGCTTCCCGCAACGTTCGCAAGAGCCCCGGTGTAGACGGGAGGGTTCTCGTAGTGGCCCGGGTTGCGCAGATACTTTGCGATGGTGTCCGCGACGATCTTGTAGTCTCCCGGCTGCATCATGTACGGCATGATGCCGATGGACGACTCCATCATCTCCGGCCTGCGGCCACGACCACCATCAACAAGAATTCGCGGCGTTCCCTTGTCGAGTCTCTCGACGAGCTCGGTCCCGGTGATGCCAACTTTTGCGCCATCCCAGCGGATCTGCAGTGTCGGTGCGCGGTTTGAGAGGTCCGCGCTGGGCATGCGAATCTCCGTCGTCACCGTCGGGATGCCCTTCACCGCTTCGGCGATGTATTTGTCCCACTCCAGCCACTGCTTCTGCTCCGCCTCGTGATCACGCTTGTACCATGCGCGGACAGCGGCAAGCATACCCATCGCTTCTTCCTTGCCCACCTTCAGCGCGCGTCCCCAGTTATGGTGGGGTGCCGCGTTCCAGAAGGCTGCCGCGCAGAGATCTTTCGGCCCAAGCAGAACGCCTGCCGTCTGGGGCCCGCGCATACACTTGCCACCTGAGTAAGCAACGAAAGTCGCCCCGGCAGCGAGATGAATGTTCGGCACGAGAGGCTCTTCCGCCGCAGCATCCACGAATACGGGGACGCCCTTCTCTTTCGCGATCGCGCAGATCGTCTTGATCGAGAGCGGCTCTTCAAACGCGCGCGGGCCGGAGAGGATATAGATCATCGCCGTCTTGTCGTTAATCTTCGACCGCAGCTCGTCATCGCTCTCGACTTCGACGATCTCTGGCCCGGACATGCGCACGCCAAAGTCGTAGGGGTTGCGCGAGTGTTTGGGAATGATCACCTGGCTGCGCTTCTTGTTGTAGGGGAACGATTGCGAGAGCTCCGGGTCAGTCCCGCAGATACAGGCCACCGTTGCCAGCGCGATCGCGGCCTCGCAACCCACCGTCACAATCGCGCTGGGCGCTCCCATGTGGCTTGCAATCTCCGCGCCCACCGCAGGCATCAACTCGTCGAGATGCACGTAGTGCTGCGATGCCTCGAACATCGCCTGCTTCACCTCGGGCAGCGACTGCGACCCGGAGATGATGGTGAAGGTGCCGCGGGCGTTGATGATGGGGCGAACGCCGATCTTCGTGTACAGGTTCTCAGTGGCCGTTCCGGTGTTAGTCGGCACTGCGCTTGTTTCGACTGTAAGCAGCGCCGCCGATGCGCTCACGGGAGCCGCCGCCAGTGCCGCCGAAAGAATTCCGGACTGCTTCAATACATCTCGTCTCGACCAGTTTCCACGCTTCAAAAGGCGCATCGTTGCTTTCCCGTCTTTCTTGCTGCCTTGATATTGGCTTTCGATGGAGCTTCTATTGCACTCCGATGTAACGGTCCTGTCATCGGGCGGAAGCCCCGTGCTCTGCTAGGCCAAATGTCCTAGACGCGCCGCGGTCAAATTCGCCCGAACTGTCTCACTGCTTCCACGATGGAGTGGAACTTTTCGATATACGGATACATGCTGTGCTCGCTCTCATCGAGCTTCTGTGCACGCAGCAGCACCTCCACAGCATGTGTCCGTGGCACAACGACCACGCCGTCCTGGTCCGCCACGATGATGTCTCCGCCACTTACTCTCGTGCCCGCAACCTCGATGGTTCCGTTCATGCCACCGAAGCGATAGTGCGATACCGAGGTCGACGGCACCGGGCCTGTCGCGTACACGGGAAAGCCGATTCGCTTCAACTGCGGCAGGTCTCGGACCCCGCCATCGACGACTGCGCCTGCAAAGCCGCGCGCGAACATGGCTGTCCCCATCAGGCCACCCATGCCGGCGATGTCTTCGCCGTCCTCCACCTTCATCACGTAGACCGAGCCTGGACCGCCGCTGTCGATGGCGCTCAGCATTCCTGATAGTGCAGCCGGATCGTTGTTTTCTTCCTTCTTCAACAGGACCGTCAGCGCGACGCCCGCGAACTTGGTGGGAAAGATCGCCTGCACCTTGTGCGACATGTAGTGCTTCTCATGAAGGAGTTGCTCCTCCGCATCCGAGACCGATGCGGCCTCAACATGCCGGTATGCCTCGAGCATCCGCGCCGCATCATGCTCGTAGTCCGCGGCAGTCAGCGGAGTATCCGCATGAACTCCCGCCGCTACAAGCAACAGCGCAGTAGCGCCACCAGTGATCCAGACAGTTCGTCCGCCGATTCTCATTTTTCACGCTCCTCGTTTAGTCAAAGTGAACCAAACCACGCTGCAGCGCGTAGATGGTCGCCTGTGTCCTATCGCGCGCGCCCATCTTATCCAGCACGGAGGACACATGGATCCGCACCGTCTTCTCTGCAATCCGCAGAGCCTCTGCAATCTCGCGGTTCGATAGCCCCTGGGTAATGCAGACGAGCACTTCACTCTCGCGAGGCGTCAGTTCGACCGCGGGAGTCCTCTCCGCCAGCCGATCGAGCGCGACCCGAGGAAGATACCGAAGGTCACGGGCGACGTTGCGAATGGCGTTGATGAGCTCTTCTCCGCTCGCGTCCTTGGTTAGGTAGGCCATGGCGCCCGATCGTACGGCGCGATAGATATCTTCCGATCCGTGGTAGTTCGAGAGGACCACGATTCTCGCCGGCTGGGCCATCTTGCGCAGCGTCACGATCACCTCGAACCCGCTTACACGCGGCAGCCGAAGGTCGAGCACCACCACGTCCGGCTTCAGCGCGCGAAACTGCTCGATGCCTTGCTCTCCATCGGACGCCTCGCCGACGACCTTGATCTGTGAGTGGCCCGCGAGAACGCTTTGCAAGGCCATTCGCGCTAGAAAATGATCTTCGATCAGCAAGACCCGGATCGGCTTCAGCCCCGAAGTTCGTACCGGATACCCTGGCCGCTCTGTCGCTTCTTCCACTTCGTGGTCTCCCTGCATGGTTACATCCCCTTAATCGACTTTGCGATCCCGCCTAGACGCCAATCCACGGCACCACGTCCCTTTGCTTCAGCGAGCGATCGATCGCCTGAAAACTAACTGTCACCGCAACCTCGGTCCCTGACTGCGCGGAACTGGTCAGCTTCAGAGCTCCGCCAAGCTTCCTCGCGCGCTCCTGCATCACCGGGATACCGAAGTGTCCGGTCCGGGTCGATGTGTCCGACACATGGAATCCTTTGCCATCGTCCTTTACGGAGAGATTCAGCGAGTCGGTCCCATAGCGCAGCGCGACGTGGATGTTGGTCGCCTGCGCGTGGCGCACCGCATTCGTTATGGCCTCCTGCCCGATGCAGACGAGGTGGTGGACCGCACCGGGCGCGATGGGAGTCTCATCGCCATAGACTTCGAAGGTGGTCTCGATGGTCTCGCGCATGCGGTGCGCCGCCAGAGCGCGTGTCAGCGCCTGCGAGAGGTTGTCGGTCAGCTCCTCGGTATCGCGCAAGTCCCAGATAATTCGCCTCGCCTCCGCCTGGCAGTGCGAGACCATGCTGCGTGCCAGCTCACAGGACTTTGCCGCCGGTGTCAGCTCCGCATGGGTGTCTCGGAAGAGCTTCGCCGTCGCCTCCAGTTGCCAGGAGATGGCCGCGAACCCGGCCATCAGCGTGTCATGGCAGTCGCTGGCGATGCGGTTCCGCTCCTCCAGCACAATGCCCATCTCTCCCTTGAGCAGTTGATCTCGCTGGCTCAGCAACTGCGTCCCAATCAGCACCATCGCTACGCCGACCAGGACGTAGAAGTACCAGGTCTGGTAGAAGAAGCGGCGTTGCACGACCTTGAGAGTCGCTGCGGTTGCAGACCATTGTCCGCCTGCCTCGCGGGCTTCTACTTCCATCTCAAAATGTCCGGGGCTGAGCCGCCGGTAGTGAGCGAGCTTGCTAGGGGTCACCGTCCAGTCCGGATCATATCCGGTAAGGCGGTATCGAAACTCGAGATCGGTTTTGCGGCCGGGCGTGGCATCGAAGAAGATCACCAGATCGCGGTTCCCGGCGTTCAAGACCAGCGGCTCCAGACTCTCACTTGTGGGCCCGACCTCGGAGCTGGTCGACCAGCCGCGAATCACGACCGCGGGTGGAGAGGTTCCCGCCAGCGCGACCGCTTCGGTCCGGTCTCGACCTGCGGAGGGCATCTCCGTTGATGGCGTTGGATAGGGCGCGATCTGTGAGCGCAGCTCTCTGCCAGCCAGCAACAGTACGCCAGCCAGAACGAAGTACACCGGCCTCCCTATGCATGCCATCGCTGGAGAAACACCCTGGTTGAGAGTCAATAGGTCATTATTCCACGAGATATCTGGGCCTTCCTGATTCCGTCAGTCCTCAAGCGCACGCTCCGGATGAACCACCAGCCAGCAGAGTGAGCCCACGACCGCCATCGCTGCCGCGACGCCGAACGACGTCGTCCAGCCGAACCTTTGCGCGATCCATGGCGTCATGGTCGCGGTCAAGGCTCCGCCAAACTGCCCCGCCATGTTTACCAGCGAAGAGAATACGCTTGAGCTTCGGCCCGCGATGTCGACCGAGACGGACCAGAAGCTGCTCTGCGACATATAGAGGGCTCCCGCTCCGCCGGCGAGGATGATTCCGGCCCACTGCGGGCTGCTTACCTGGGAACCGACGATGAGGAACGCTGCGGTCACCAGTAACGATGCAGCCGCGAGATAGCAACGTCCGAATCGCAGTCCGAACCGTTTTGTCAGCCGGTCGGAAAGAGATCCGCCCACCAGACAGAAGACCGTCATACACAGGAACGGGAGCATCGCGTAGCGCGCGCTCAGCTTGAGATTCACGCCGCGTACCTGGGCCATGTACAAAAAGAACCAGCTGAAGAAGACCCATGCGATATACCCGAAGCTGAAGTATCCCGCCATTAAGGCTGCAAGGTCGCGCCGGGCGAAGAGCGCTCTCCAGGAGATGGCTCTCTCGCCTGTTCGCTTGCCATCACGCGAATCGAATGTAAGGCCCGACCGGATCTCCTTCAGCTCCGCGCGCGAGACGCCCGGATGCTCCTCAGGATTGTCCCGTGCGAACACCCACCAGACCATACCCGCCGCGCAACCCACAAACGCGCTGAACCAGAATGCCGCGCGCCAGCCTTCACCCAGAATGATCCACGTCAGCAGCGGGGGAGTGAGGCCGCTGCCGGCTCCAACTCCTGCAAAGATAAGGCCGTTCATCACACCGCGTTCATTCTGTGGAATCCATGACGCGACAAACTGGTTCGCCGCGGGATAGATCACCGCCTCGCCCGCGCCGAGCAGAAACCGTACCGCGATGAGCAGCCCGAGGGTGTGCTCAGTGCCGGTCGGCAGGGCAGTGATCAACGCCGTTGCCACGCCCCACCAGAGCACCCCAAGGGTCAGCACCCACCGGGGACCGAAGCGCGCCGCCAGAATCCCGGCCGGCAACTGAAAGCCCGCGTATCCGATCAGGAATGCTGAAAAGACCCATCCCAGTGACTGGTTGTTCAGGCCATAGTCGCGGCTAATGTCCAGACCGGCGATCGAAATGTTGGTTCGATCAAGAAAGGCAACGCCACTGAGAATGAACAGCCAGAATCCGAGAAAGTAACGAACGCGGATTCGAGGTACGACCTTGATCATCGTTCCCCCGGATCTGCAGGCTCGAGCCGCGAAGGCTCATAGGCAATTAGAAGTGCTGTCATTAGACTGACATCCATCTTCCGGGAGAAAGGCTGCGGGAGCCTAGGGCATATGTCCCACGAAGATCGAATTCTTGCCGGGGAAGCAGTGAGACGAATTACTTGAGTACCGTCGACAGTCCTACCCTCGAATCTGTCCTCAACTGAGAAGAAGTTCAGCGGGCGTTACGAGCGGCAGGGTTGGGGATTCGGGCAAAGGAAGCGAATCTCTCATCCAACGTAATTTTTGAGAACACCGATTCCGGAGATTGAAATGCGGATGACGTCGCCGGATAACAGGGTGAAGTGATCGCTCGGGACAATGCCTGTGCCGGTCATCAGGAAGACACCATGCGGAAAGTGCTGGTCGCGAAAGAGGTACTCAACAAGCTGGGTCGGCTCTCGTTTCAGCTCGGCGAGAGTCGTGTCTCCGCTAAAGACAACTGCATTCTTGCGCTGAATCTCAATCTCGATGCTGGTTGATTTGGGGAGAGATTCGTCGGCAAGGAGGATCGCTGGGCCCAGCGCGCAGCTACCGTTGTAGACCTTGGCCTGCGGCAGATAGAGCGGATTTTCGCCCTCAATATCGCGCGAACTCATGTCATTGCCGATCGTATAGCCCACGATCTTTCCCGACGGATTGATCACCAGCGTTAGCTCAGGCTCGGGCACCGACCAGCTTGCATCGGACCGAATACTCACTGCACCGTCGGGGCCTATCACCCGCCAGCCTGCAGCCTTGAAGAACAGTTCAGGGCGTTCGGCGGCATAGACACGATCATAAAAGGAGCTTCCACCGGCCTCCTTGCTCTCGGCGATGCGAGCATCCCGGCTGCGAAAGTAAGTGACTCCCGCCGCCCAAACCTCTTGGTCGACAATCGGGGCGAGAACAGATACCGCGTCCAGTTGGACCGGTGCAGTCTCGGTCGCCTGCCGCACGATTGAGAGCAGGTCTGGGTCGGCGAGAAGTTCGCTCCAGCTTCTATCCGGAAGAGTGTGGAAGCTGCCTTCAGCTTCGGCCAGGATGCCTTGAGTAGTTCTGTAGAGCTTCATGCGTCGATCTTCCTTTTAACTTGGTGTTGCGCTTCTGTCTCAGCACCGCGTTCCAACTGGGCAAGGATGCTATCTGTGTCATACACGCAGCCGCCCCAGACACCGCCGCTTGCGTTTGTCAGCGCCGCCCAGAGTCGTGTGTCATCGGGAAGGTCGGGATGTGCTGCGAGATCCGGACGCGGTACGCGTGCTTTGAGGCGCCGGCGGCCTTCGTCCGGAGTGAATCGGTCATCCGCTTCGCCGACCAGGTCGACGGAGCCATGCAGCGCTCGGGTGTCGATGCCGATCTCAATCACATCGCCCTCGAGCACCTTGCCGATTGGCCCTCCAGCGAGAGCCTCAGGAGAGATGTGCCCAATGCACGCGCCGGTCGACACACCACTGAAACGAGCATCGGTCAGTACCGCGACGTGTTTGCAGAAGGGCAGATTCTTGAGTGCGGAGGTGACCTGGTAGATCTCCTGCATGCCGGCGCCAGCAGGCCCGCCACAGATAAGGACAATCACGTCGCCGTGTGAGACGTTGCCTCGCTTTATCGCATCGATCGCAGCAGCCTCGGTGATGAAGACGCGCGCCGAGCCAATGTGCCGGTACACGCCGTCCTCATCGATGAGCGATGGATCGATGGAGGTACTCTTGATGACCGAGCCTTCCGGCGCGAGATTGCCAGACGGGAAGCAGACCGTAGCAGTCATACCGCTCGCGCGTGCGCGGCTGGGTGAGAGAATGACATCATCGGGATCTATCCCATTGATATCCGTCAGCCGCGCTCGAAGCGCAGCCCGTCGCTCGCTTTGCCTCCACCAGTCGAGAACCTCATCGAGCGTATTGCCTGACGCCGTACGCACCGTAGTGTCGAGCAGGCCAGCCTCGCGCAGATGAAGCATCACCTCGGGTACACCTCCGGCAAGAAATACCTGCACCGTCGCATAGCCGTGCGGGCCGTTAGGCAAGGCATCGACCAGACGCGGAACCTGCCGGTTGATCGCCTCCCAGTCCTCCTTGGTCGGACGAGGAAGACCTGCGGCGTGAGCGATGGCCGGGATGTGAAGCAGCAGGTTGGTCGATCCTCCAAAAGCTGCGTGAACCACCATCACGTTGCGCAGGGCAGCAGGCGTGAGGATGTCGCGTGTGCCGACTCCCAGCTCGGCCATGCGCAGCAGAGCCCGTGCGGAACGTGTCGCCGCGTCGAGCCAAATAGGCTGGCCCGAAGGCGCAAGCGCCGTGTGCGGCAGCGAGAGCCCAAGCGCTTCGCCGACAACTTGCGCCGTAGCCGCGGTACCTAAAAACTGACAGCCGCCGCCCGGAGAGGCGCACGTCTTGCACCCCATCTCCGCCGCATACTCCAGTGTGATCTGGTTCTGTGCATAGCGCGCCCCGATGGTCTGGATCTTCCCTGCATCCTCGCCGTCTTCGGGCAGCAGCGTCACTCCGCCGGGAACGAGAATGCTGGGATAGCTGCCCGAGGAAGCAAGCGCCATCATCATCGCAGGCAGTCCCTTGTCGCATGTGGCGATGCCGAGCACACCCTTCCGCGTCGGCAGCGACCGCATCAGCCGGCGCAGCACCATGGCCGCGTCGTTGCGATAGGCCAGCGAATCGAGCATCCCCGCCGTGCCTTGTGTTCGTCCATCGCAGGGGTCCGTGCATGCGCCGGCAAAAGGAATAGCGTGATGATTGCGAAGTTCACGCGCTGCCTCCGCCACCAGCAGCCCGACCTCCCAGTGGCCGGTGTGAAATCCGAGCGCGATGGCGGTGCCATCCTGTGCGCGCATCCCGCCATGCGTGCTCAGAATAAGAAACTCAGGATCAAGTAGCCGTGCGGGCTCCCACCCCATGCCGGCGTTTTGCGACAGGCCGAAGAGATTGCCCGAGGGTTGGTTCAGCAGCATCTCGGGAGTGATGGGCAGCGAACCGCTCGGACCCGGCGCATGGGTCTTTACGTCGGCGAAGAGCGAAGGGCTACTATCGAGGATCTCGGTGTCAGTGAGCATGGGTCTAGATCACCTTCCCTCTGCCTGATGAAGCCGGGTCGCGCAGGCAGAGCATCAGGATAGCCGAGCAAACCAGCGACATCGCCATCAGGAGATATCCCGCACGCGAGCTGCCCGTGACGGCCTGCAGCCAGCCAACCGTGTAGCTGCCAAAGAAACCACCCAGAGCGCCTGAACTATTGATCGTTGCAAGGACCTCTGCGGTAACGTTGCGCGGCACAAGCTCCGGAACCACCGCGAAAAAGGGACCATACGGCACGTACATGCAAGCCCCGGCGACGACAAGTCCAGCGAAGGCAAGCGCAAAGCTTGTCCGCGCAAACGCAAAGGAGAAGAAGAGGCCCAGGCCAGCACTCAGCAGAAACGGCCAGACCAGCGAGACCCGGCGCAGTGTCCGATCCGACCTGCGCGCGACGAGCAGCATCAGTAGAACGGCCACAAGATAAGGCGCTGCCGACAGCAGACCGGTCCTTCCCATCGAGAGTGCCGCGCCCTGTCGGACCATGGTTGGGAGCCAGAGAACAAAGCCATAGACCCCGAGGCTCCAGCAGAAGTACGCCGCAATCAGAAGAAGAACATCGCGTCGGAGCAAAGCCGCCCAAACGCCGCCGACCGGCGCGATCGAACTCTGTTCGGCGTCCAGTTGTGCTTCAAGCGCCGCCGAAGCTTCAGTCGTCATCCACGTCGCCTGTCCGGGCCGGTCGCGGATGATCGCGATCCACCCAAACGCCCAGAGGATGGAAGGAATGCCTTCGAGGATGAACGTTCGCTGCCACCCGATCGATTGAATGAGAAAGCCTGTAATGGTTGACATCCACAGAACGGTGATCGGATTCGCAAGCATCAGAATCGTATTGGCGCGCGACCGCTCCTGCCGGGTGAACCAGCGCGTGATGAGGAGCAACATCGCAGGGAAGATGAAGCTCTCTGCAACGCCAAGCAGAAATCTTACAAGGGCGAGCATCCAGAAGCTGCCAAGCACTCCCGTCATGGCGGCCAAAGTTCCCCAGGCAACAAGCGAGAGCGCCACAAGCCGGGTCGCGCTCCGCTTGCGGGCAAGCATCACGCCGGGCACCTGAAAGATGAAGTAGCCCAGGAAGAACAGCGCGCTCAGCAGCGAACTCTGCCTGCCATCGATCCGGAGGCTCGCGGCCAGGCCAGCCGCAGCGCCGAACCCGTAGTTGGCTCGATCCAGATAAGCGAGGCTGTACGTGATGAAGACGGCGGGAAGCACATACCACCATCGCCGATCGAGGACCGCAAGCGTCTTTATCGCATCGGCCGTATCGACTGTCTCTGGATGCGGCGGAAGCCGGGGAGGCGTTAAATTGGAAGCGCGGCTAGAGAGGCTCAGGACTTCTCCTTGGAACAAGCGAAGAATCGCTGCATGAGGTTCAATCTGTAAGGCGATCATGATACGTTCAACCGCTTTGCATTGTCATTGCAACGCCAGACGGGCGACTTGGGGAAGGTGGCAGCACGTGAAGGAACTAGCAGAGATCGCGCGGACTATCTTCGCCAACTCACTCAAAACGGTTGATCTGGGACGAAGTGTCTCCTCGCAGGTCTCGGTCGGCGCGGACTCCCTCATTCTTGCGGGGGCAGAGATTCCTCTCTCTGAAGTCGATGAAGTCGTCACGATTGCCGTCGGCAAAGCCGCCGCCACTATGGTTTCGGCCATCGAACAGCCTCTCAATCCTGTGCGCGGACTTAGGCGTCGTGGAATTGTCGTCGGACCTGCGCAACAAAAAATGGACTGGGCCAACACCGAATTCTTTGCAGGCGCGCATCCCATCCCGGACGCTCTCTCTTTGGCCGCAGCCCGCGCCGCGCTCGCGATGCTGAACAAGGTGACGGATCGAAGCGTCGTCATCTTCCTCATCAGCGGTGGCGCATCCGCCATGATGGAGCAGGCGATCGACGAGTCAATCTCTCCTCGTGACATCGCTTCCTTCTACGACGCGCTGATCAGCTACGGCCTTTCGATTGCGCGCATGAACGCTCTGCGCAAGCACGTCTCGGCGGTGAAGGGCGGTCGCCTGGCCGAGGCCGCTTCAGCAGCCCGCTTTCAACTGACACTGCTCGTCTCGGACGTTCCGGCATCCACTCCCGACACCATCGGATCAGGCCCGACAATCCCCGACAGCACGACGCTAGCGGACTGCCTCCAGATATTGGACGAGTTGGGTCAGCACTCACGCATCCCTAACAGCATTGAGGTATTTCTTCGGAGCCGAAAGTGCCCGGAGACACCTCGCGCGAACGCACGCATCTTTTCCCGTTCTTTGTGGCGAACGGTGCTTTCAAGTGATGACCTCGCCCAAGCAGCGTCTGTCCACGCGCGTGCCGCAGGCTTCCACGCCGAGATTGATAACCAATGCGATGAATGGGATTACCGGAAGGCTGGAATCTACCTGCTCGAACGCAGCAGAAGCCTGGGCGAGCACCATCGGCGAAGCTGCATCATCTCCGTAGGCGAGATCAGTGTCGAGTTGCCTGCAAACCCTGGTGTGGGCGGACGAAACGGACACTTTGCCCTTTGGTGCGGTGTGCAGGCCGCTTCACTGCATGAAGACGTCACGATCTTCAGTGCCGGCTCCGACGGCATTGACGGGAGCAGCAGCGCTGCAGGTGCAGTCTGTGATCAACATTCCGCTGACGAGGCATTGAAACTGGGTCTCTCCATAGAGGCGGCGTTGCTCGAGTTCAATACCACTCCTTTGCTGAGTGCGATCGGTGCATCCGTCCTCTGCGGTCCGACGGGAAACAACCTTCGCGATCTGCGACTGCTCCTGAGATCCTCCTGAAAGCACGCTCCGTAGAGCTGAGACGGCGATCGGGAAAATATTAAAAACTTCCTGGGGACTGGAACTTTCACGCTCGCTACTGCGTAAACTCCACTTGATTGCCTAGAGGAAGATTTCCCTCTGGAGAATCTATAGGAGAAGCCTGAATGGGAGAGAAACCGACGGAGCTGGTCGCTGGAACGCTGGAGATGCTTGTCTTGAAGACGCTGGCGCTCGAACCCATGCATGGGTATGGGATCGCGCTGCGGATGGAGCAGTTGAGCGATGGCGTGTTTCGCGTGAACCCAGGGTCGCTGCTGCCCGCGCTCGGTCGCATGGAGCGGGCAAGTCACATCAGGGGTGAGTGGCGGGTGACAGAGAACAACCGCCGCGCGAAGTACTACACGATTACGGAGAAGGGTCGCAAGCAACTGAAGACGGAGCGTGCGGAATGGGCGCGACAGCTTACCGCAATCCAATGGATTCTGGAGGCCTAGATGGGCAGGCTAAAGAGTTTACGAATGGGCTTGCGTGCGTTGCGAGATCGCGCTGCCCGGAACCGCGAGATAAGTGAAGAGCTGCAAGCGTATATGGATGAAGCTGTGGACGACAAAGTCCGCAGCGGCATGAGCCGCGAGGAAGCATTGCGCGCTGTGCGCGCTGAATTGGGAAGCGTTGAGACGGTAAAGCACAAGGTATGGAGCGCAGGATGGGAAGCGACGATGGAACGTCTTTGGAACGATTTGCGATATGCATTGCGGCGGCTAGCCAAGACTCCGTGGTTAGTCGCAACGGTTGTGCTTTCGCTGGGACTGGGCATTGCAGCGAACGCAACGATCTTCTCGATGGTCAGCAAGTTCGCGCTGGCTCCGCCACCTGTGGGTGATCCCAAGACGCTGACGACGGTCTATCGCACCTATGACAACGGCGCGTGTTGCAACTCGCTGCCGATGCCGGCGTATCGCGATCTGCGCGACCAGGCGAAGAGCTTTCAGGGGATGGCTGCGATTTACGAGCTGATCCCAGCGGCGATGGGCGCGCCAGGAAAGGAGCCCGCGCGCGAGTGGGGCCAGGCGGTCACGGCGAACTTCTTTGACGTGATTCAACTTCGCATGGCGCAAGGCCGCGGTTTTGCCCAAGACGAAGACGCCGCGCAGGTTGTGGTGCTGGGTTATGACCTGTGGAGGCAACACTTCAACAGTGACCCGTCGATTGTGGGCCAACCAGTGACGTTAGGCGGCCTGCCATTCACTGTAGTGGGTGTAGCCTCGAAGGGTTTTCGCGGAGTTGATCTTGTGTTGGATCCAAGCTTCTGGGTGCCGCTTGGAACGCTGCCCCGTCTGTCGGCCGGCTCGCCGAATCCTGAGTCACGCACGACCCAGTGGCTGCGCGTAGCTGCGAGATTGGAGCCAGGCGTAACAGAGGCGCAGGCGGCTGCCGAGATACAGATCATTGGCGAGCGCCTGGCAAAGGAGCATCCCGAGACTGAGAAGGGAGACAATTTCAAGCTTTGGCCTCCGGGAACGATCGGACCGCGCGATTCCGGAACGCTGCATGCCTTTCTGGCTGGTCTTCTGGTCGTGGTGCTGTTGGTGTTGTGCATCGCGTGCGCGAATGTGGCAAATCTGCTATTGGAGCAGGGCGCGCGACGACAGCGCGAGATGGCAGTCCGTCTGGCGCTGGGCGCGGGCCGCTTGCAACTACTGCGGCAGATGCTGATTGAGAGTGTGCTGCTCTCGTTAGGCGGCGGCGTGTGCGGTGTATTGCTCTCGCTATGGGCGACGACGAGGCTTTCCATGATGCATCCGCCTGCGCCTGTGCCACTGGACTTCGCAGTACATGTTGATTGGCGCGTGTTGGTGTATGCGTTTGTGCTGAGTCTCGCGGCGGGGATGTTGTGTGGATTTGTTCCAGCGTGGCGCGCATCGCGACCGAAGATGCCGAATGCGTTGAAGGGTGAGGATGCTCTGGCGCGACCGGGAAGCAAGTGGAGCCTGCGTGATGTGCTCGTTGTAACGCAGGTGACGCTCTCCGTAGTTTTGTTGTGTGGCGCGGGGTTGTTCCTGCGTAGCATGGAGAGCGCCGCGAAGATCGACACGGGCTTCCGTTCGCGCGGTGTGTTGATGATGGGCGTGGATGTCCCGCAGAAGACGTATACAGCGGAGAAGACGATTCAACTGCTCACGCAGGTGCGTGAACGGATGATGAGTCTTCCAGGTGTGATCTCCGCGACAACGACGGATGGCTTGCCCCTTTCCGGCGGACATCGCAGCGATGGATTTGAGGCGGTGGGCTTGCCGAAGCCGGATCAAGATGTGAAGAGTGTCGAGCTGTACATGGCGGGGCCGCAGTATATGGAGACGATGGGCGTTCCGATCTTGCGGGGGCATGAACTGGGAGAAGAAAATCCGGCCGCACCGAAAACCGCTGTGGTGAACCAGGAGTTTGTGCGCGAGATCATGCATGGAGTTGAGCCGATCGGAAGGACGGTGCGCAGCGGCGATGTGAACTACCAGATCGTTGGCTTGGTCAAAGACACGAAGGCGCGCACGATCGGCGAGGAGCAAAGGCCTGTGCTCTTTCGCTCAATTAGCCAGGCAGTAGAGAAAGACCCTTCCTCTGATGGCTATTTCTTCATCGTCCGCTATGAGGGAGATGCGGCTGCGCTGGCGGCGGCGATGCGCAATGCGATTCACGCGCAAGATGCGTCACTCGCGACCTTCAGCACGAAGACGATGGAGGAGCATGTGCGCGAAGCATTGTTCCTCCCACGTCTCGTCAGCACGCTGTTCGGTGTCTTCGGAATTGCAGGGCTCTTGCTTGCTTCGGTCGGCCTATACGGGGTGATGAGTTACTCGGTAAGCCAGCGGACCAAGGAGATTGGCATTCGCATGGCGCTGGGTGCGAAGGCGGAGGAAGTGCAATCGTTCGTGGTGCGCGGCGGTATGAAACTGGCGATCCTCTCTGTGCTGCTGGGTGTGCCCGTTGCACTTGCCGGGGCTAAGCTGTCGACCAGTATGTTGTATGGCGTCCAGCCGTACGATGTGGCCACATTCACGGTCGTGCCCGTACTGATGCTTTTCGTGGCGCTGGGAGCTTGCTGGATTCCTTCGCGAAGAGCTTCTCACGTCGATCCGATGGTGGCGTTGCGCATGGAATGAAAGATATCCGGGGACGGCGAAGTCGCTTTGTCCCGGCTTTCGGGAAATGTCACCGCAGCGAGCGTTCGCCTCCATGTTCAGGCCACACCCGCTACCCGTCGCCAGCGGTTTTCACTACCCGCATTTTGGCCTTAAGGCACGCCCTAGAAGGTGAAGACGCCGCCAATGAGGAAGCCGCGGACGGTGCCAGTCTCCCGATGCAAGACGGTCTTGATGCTGTCAGAGGCCAGCATGCGTCGAGGGCGCGGCAGCAGAGATGCCGGCAGTAGCGGAGAGAAGCTGCGCTTCTCTCCGGGTAAGAACGGATGAACGGGTCACAGGGATGCTCCTTTCTCGAGGTAGCTGAGCTATTCGGGTAGCGCGTAGGTCCCGTCGACGTGGAACTTGCCGCTTACACCCGGGGCTTCGGTTCCCGGTTGCCCGCCGCCCACGCTGAGGCTGTAGTCGCCCTCGGCGATGATGGGCGAGCCAAGTTCGGTGACCATGCCGAGGTCACGCGGGTTCAGGTGGAAGTGAACCTTCTGGCTTGCTCCCGGCTCGAGGTGGATGCGCTCGAAGCTGCGAAGAGCTACCGCCGGCGCTCCCTTGACGTCAGGGAACGTGAGGTAAAGCTGCACAACTTCGTCGCCCGCAACCTTGCCGGAGTTGGTCACGAGAACGTCGGCCTCAACAGGTTGCCCGGCGGCAACAGTTGGGGCGGAGATTGTCAGATTGCTATAGCCGAACGTCGTGTAGCTGAGACCGTAGCCGAACGGATAGAGCGGCTTTCCGGTGAAGTACCGGTAAGTCCGGTTTGCCATTCCGTAATCTTCGAAGTTCGGCAGGCCGTCCAGGCCTTTGTAGAAGGTGACCGGAAGCCGGCCTGCGGGGTTGTTCTTTCCGCTCAGTGTCTCCGCCACAGCCGCGCCGCCTTCCTCGCCGGGATACCAAGCCTCAAGCACTGCGTTGGCATGATCGTTGATCCAGTTCACGGCCAGCGCGCTGCCGTTCATCAGAACTACGGCGAGCGGTTTGCCTGTCGCTGCGACGGCTTCCACCAGGTCTTCTTCAGGCTTCGGCAGGTCGATGCTGGTGCGGTCGCCACCCAAGAAGCCCGGTTCGGTGACGGGCATCTCTTCGCCTTCGAGTTGGCTGGTGATGCCGACCACGGCGATGATCGCGTCTGCATCGCGCGCGGCGGCGACGGCTTCAGGAGCGACAGCGGGATCGTACTTACTCCAGATCAGTTCGGCGTTCGCGTCGCCGTCCTGCGTGCCGCCGGAGATTTCAAGCGGAACTTTATGCCCTTTTTCGAGCTTCAAACGGCCCATGACGGGCATAGGTTCGTGACCACCGCCGTAGGACGAAGCCACTTGTTTGCCGTCGACGCTCACCCGAACGAAGCCCTGGCTGCGCACGCCAAGCAGGTACTCGCCTGTCTCCGGAGGCGTGAGGAAGCCGGTCCACTCCACACCGAAGCGCTTGCGACCCGCGACTTCTTTCGGCTCGGTTGACTTGGAAAGATGGACGTTCGGCTCGATGCGTTCGACCAGCTTCTTGGGCTTGTCATCGAAGCCCTGCCGGCCTTCGTTGTATTCGGCATGCAGACCGGGCTTTCCGTCCGAGGTGGTCAGCAGATTGTTGGGTACGGGGGTTCCATCGAAATGCAGAAACTGTGTGCCCGCCACGTAGTTGATCGTGACACTGGGGAACTGAGCGTGCAGTCCCTCAAGGATGGAGACGATATGCGTGGGATGGCCCGCATAGTTGCCGATCAGCGGCTGGGTCTGCTCCGCCAGCGGACCCACCACGGCGATCTTGCGGATCCCCGGCTTGAGCGGCAGCAGGCCGTCGTTCTTGAGCAGCACCATCGACTCCTCGGCTAGCTTCCGAGCGTGGGCGCGGTGCGCAGCGCTGTCCAACTCCTTCTCGTCGATGCTGGCGTACGGCACCATGGCTGGCGGGTCAAACATGCCGAGCTTGATGCGTGCGGTAAACAGGCGGATCAGCGCGGTATCGAGCGTGCTTTCGGGCAGGTAGCCCTGCTGCACGGCATCGATGTAGGCCTTCTCGACCGGCTCGCCAAATCGCTTGGTGAAGGTCACGCACTCGTTGTCCATGCCTCGGATGACTGAGATGGCCGCGCCCTGTGCTTGAGTTGGCCGATAGCGATGATTCGCCGCGACATCGCGCACGGCGTCGCAGTCCGAGACGACGTAGCCCCGGAAGCCCCACTTACCCCGCAGCTGGTCCTGCAGCAGATACTGGTTTGCGCAGGCCGGCTCTCCGTTGATGGCGTTGTAGGCGCACATCACCGAGCCAGCCTTGCCCTCGACGATGGCCGCGCGAAAGGCCGGCTCGTAGGTGTCCACCTCGTCGTGCTTGCTCACGTCGACGTCGGCAAAGTGCCGGGTCGGCTCAGGGCCGCTGTGCACGGCGAAGTGCTTGGGCGTGGCGATGGCAAGGTAGTACTTGGGGTTGTCGCCCTGCAGACCGGTTACATAGGCTACGCCCATGCGACCGGTCAGGAACGGGTCTTCGCCGTACGTCTCCTGCCCACGGCCCCAGCGTGGATCTCGAAAGATGTTCAGGTTGGGCGACCAGAAGTCGAGCCCGCCCATGATGCCGGTGTGGCCCTCGCGAAGATTCTGCACATGCTTGATGCGGCCTTCCACGCCGATCTGCGCGGCCATGGTGTGGATGCCTGCAGTGTCAAAGGTCGCGGCCAGGCCCACCGGCTCCGGGTACTCGGTCACTCCCTCGTTGATCACGCCATGCAGCGCTTCGCTCCACCACTGGTAGGCCGGGATGTTGAGGCGTGGCACTGCGGCGGAGTTGTTCTGCATCTCCGACGCTTTTTCGGCAAGCGTCATGCGATGCACCAGGTCGGTGGCGCGAGCCTCCGGGGCAAGCTGCGGGTTCATGAACGGCATATGCGCCGTGTCCTGTGCGCCGGCCGGCACGATCATTGACACACAAAAGATGGCGAACGAGAGAGGCAGTTTCAGACCGAGCTTCATGGCTTTCTCCTGGGTATTGCTGGATCCTCATGGCAGGGTGTTGTGAAGCAAAGGTTCTTGCTGAAGAAGGGCATAACGAAGTTCTGGAAGCGGTCCGCAACGGCGCTGGTGTGCGTGCCGGAGTAGATCGTAAAACCATTGACGATGCCGTAGCGGTCAAGCAGCTCATGCAGCTTGGCCGCATCGACGCGCAGACCATCCTGGTCGCCCACGTCCATCGAAATCGCGCGGTACCGCTTTAGATTGCTGATGTACTGGTCCACAAAGGCAAGCGGTGCATTGGCCGTGATCTTGGCCATGATCTCTGGTTGCGGAACCCCGTCCTTGGTGGGCAGGTCGAAGTAGAGAGGCGGGTTCTTCGGGTCAGGTGCCCACGCGGCCGCGGTCGCATACGGTGCGTTTTCAAAGCCCTTCGATGAGGAGGCGAGTTCGGCCGGGGACTTCGCTGCTGCTGCTCTCTTTTCACTATCGATGGCACGCTGTTTCAAATCGTCGCCCGGCCCCGGCCCGCCGCCGGTCATGGGCGAGAGGCAGCAAGGGCTCATGATGTACAGCGCGCCAAACACTTCAGGATGCTTCATGCCGATACGCGATGCGCCGTATCCACCCATGGAGTGACCCACCAGGCCGCGGCTCTCTCGCGTCGGCAGAGTGCGGTAGTGCGCATCGATGTAGGCCACCAGGTCGTGGGAGATGAAGCGCTCGAAGTCGCCTGTGGTCGCCGAACTGGAATAGAAAGATCCGAGATAGACGGTCTTCGAGTCAGGCAGGACGACGATCATCTCTGCCGCGCCCTGTGCAAAGGCGCCTTCGACGGTCTGGGGCACGTGGATCTCGCCCGACCACTGCTCCGCACCGATGAAGTATCCGTGCAGCGCGTACAGCACCGGGTAGTGGCGCTTCGTGTCGCGGCCGTAGCTCGGCGGCAGAAAGACGATCACGTCGCGGTCGGCCGGCTCGCCCTCAAGGTTGCCCTCGATTGCCGCGCTGTGGACCTTGATGCGTTCCACGGTGACGGGCTTTGCGCCCGGAACGGGGGGCGGCACGATAGTTTGTACCTGTGCTGCGAGAGATGCGGCACACGCTACAACTGCGGCGAGCGTGGTGGCGCGGAGGAGGAGCTTGCGGACTTCGATCATCGCTGGAACACACCTTTATTGAACGGGGTAGGAGTAGATATTGACGCTGTGAGGGCGAAGTGCGACCGTGGCAGGCAGCGCGCCGAGTGACTGCTCTTCCACCTGCACCTCGGCGGCCGAGCCGGCCTTCACCGTGGCGTCGATGGAGTTAGGGGCCATGCGCCAAAGCTTGCCGGTGGAAGCCAACGCTGCACCGTGTATGTCCAGGTGAATGCTCTGTCCGGCGTCAGACGGATTGAGCACCGCGATGGTCAAGGTCTTGCGGTCCTCGCTCAACGCAGCGCTTACATCCAGCGGATAAGTGGGGCTGCCGGGGTTGACCGCAGGCTGGTCGCCGCCTACAGGGAAGGTGGGCTTGGGCTGCGGCGAGTTGCCGCTTACCTCCACTGGGATGACACCGAAGTGGTCGCGGTACATCTTGAACAGCAGTCCCGTTGGATTCAGCACAGCCTCGGTGCCATTGGAGCTAAAAGTCGCCGTGGCAAAGGTGAGGTTCGCCATCTGGAAGACGTCGGAGTGGCGGAACATCTCGTGGAAGGCCCAGGCATAGGCCGGAACGGTGGAATAAGAGTCGCGCTTGCCGCGAAGGAAGTAGGCCCACTCATCGATCGCGATGGGAACAGGTTTGGCCTTGAGCGCGGGGATGAGCTCCAGATACTTTTCGTAGTGCTCGTACTTGGCGCGTACCTGCACGGCGGCGGCACGCTGCAACTCGATAGGGGAGAGTGGAGGTTCGATGGGCACTTTCTTGCCTAGCTTCATGTCGGTGTGCTCGGTGCCGGAGGCATAGTAGTGCTCGCTTATCATGTCGATGTTTGGCAGGCAGTGCAGGAGCAGTTGGCCGGTCCAATCGGCGGAGGACAGATAGTCAGGCACATACTGCCCATTGATGCGGCGCGACTGGTCGGCTCCCTCCATCACGTCCGGCATGGCGCCGCCGGCGATCAGCGTGATGGTTGGGTCGATCTTTCTCATCTCCTTGGCAAAGAGGTTGTGCTTCAGTTCATACTGCGGCAACGCCATCGCGCCCATCTGGTAGTCGCCCCAGGGCTCGTTGCCGATGCCCCACAGCTTCACGTTGTACGGTGCCGGGTGGCCGTTCTGCGCGCGCCACTTGCCCATGGGTGTGGTGGCCGCGCCGTTGGTGTACTCCACCAGCTCACGGGCTGACCAGGCGTCGCCAAAGCCCGCGTTCACCGTGAGGTACGGGTCGACGCCGAGCAGCTTGCACAGCGTCAGGAACTCATCGGTGCCGACGTCATTCGGTTGCAAGGCGTGCCATACGGGGTCGAAGATAGGCGGCCGCTTGTCGATATCGCCGACGCCGTAACGCCACTCATACGAAGAAACGAAGTTGCCGCCGGGGAAGCGCAGGACGCCGAAGCGCAGTTGCTTGAGCACGGCGATGACCTCTGGGCGGAATCCGTCGATGTTGTCGGCGGGCATCAACGACACCGCACCGACGTGAAACTCACCTGTGCCGGTGCCCGTGATCTCGAGCGTGGCGTTATCGCTGTCGGCGTCTACGGTGTAACGCAAAGGATAGGGATGGTACTGCCGGCTCACCGTGTGAATGGTGATCACTTTACGGCCGGCAGCACCGGCCTTCCCGATCAGTGCGACCCTGACGACCGTGCCCGGCGTGCCCGCGAGAACGATGCGGCCTGTATACGTTTTCTTGGCATGCACAACAAGCCCCGACTGCTGCAAGCCATGCTGCTCGGACGGGCTGAGGCGCACAGCCGGCGATTGGTCGCCGGTGTAGGGAGCTTTGTTGTCCATCGTCACAACGCTGTCACCCCCGACGGGTGACCACCAGCGCTTGGGGACGTTGTCAAACCTGGGATTGCCAGCAGCATTGCCCATCGCGGGTGGAGGCGTGGGCGCGACGGTCGCTACCGGATAGAAGAACTTCCGATCGACCAGCATCTCCGACCAGATGCCCGCATTGACGATATCTCCGCCGTGCTCAAGAAACTGCCCATAGATGTTTTTGGAGATGGGTGTGCCTGTCTTCGCAACGTCGACAGTGGCCGTAATGGCTGGCGCTTGGGACAGGGCTGCGGTGAATGGAAAACAGAAGCTGAGAAGAAGCATCCTTCGAAAGAGGAGAGACCGCGTTCGCGGAACGGCTGTCAAGATGAGGCGCATAAATTTGACGACCAATATAGAGAGGCCATGCGACGCAAAGCAAGCGAAATAACCCTACTAAAGCGATTTATCTCGTAGTTAGTGCCGCTCTACGAGGAGATCGATTACGCCATGCGGACATCCACAGTTTTGATGGTGTGGCAGTGATATTACCGGATGGGCTAATGCTGGCAGGTGTACGCTCGAAGATTCCGTCACGTATGTGACCGAACCCGAGCGACTGGAGTTTCATCTAGCGGCTTTGCGCGACATGCAAGGTTGGGATATCAAATGGATTCTTCCCAGTCACGGCGTGGAGGAAATCATCGTCGCCGACGGATATGGAGCTGAACTGATTCAGGCGACGCGGCTCTATGTCGAGAAGTTGCTGCGGCTGCGTGATGAGCCGGCTCTGGCCGGGCAGGATTAAAGGACATTCGCGGCAACATCGTTCGATACTGGGGTAATTTTTATCCCGTACGAGCCGGTGCATAAGTCGCAGCCATTTCCAGGGCGAACTTGCCGGCATCCTCATACATTCCAGATAAAGAAAGATAGAAGTCACGCATCAATTTCCGTAAATATCGGTCTGCTATGCTTGGGCATTCCCACGCTTCCCGAGGCCAGATCCATGCTCCGACTCCTGCGCGTGCTCGTCGGCTGGCTGGTACTGATCGGCACCGCTCAAGCAGCGACCACCACAACCACTCTGGCCGTTACGACGAACGGAAATCCAACCGCATCGGTAAGTCCGGGAACCGTGGTCACGCTTACCGCGACCGTTCAGGCCGGGAGTTCCCTCGTAAATCCAGGCCAGGTTAAGTTTTGCGACGCCGATGCCGCCCATTGCACCGATCTCCACCTGCTCGCTTTGGCGCAGCTTACGAGTGCCGGGACAGCAAGCTACAAGTTCATCCCGGGCACCGGAACTCATCGCTACAAGGCAGTTTTTCCTGGCACTAACTCCAACGCCGCCAGCATCTCGGCTATCTCTGCGCTGGCGGTCACCGCGGTTGGAGCACCCGATGTCGCGACCGCCACAATCGCCGCAGCCGGGTCGGCGGGAGACTACACCCTCACCGCCACTGTGGCTGGTAACGGCTCGACCGCTCCTACGGGAACCGTATCGTTCCTGGACACCAACAACTTCAACTTTGCTTTTGGGATCGCCGGGCTCCAGGTTGGAGCGACGGGGCTGACGCTGCAGCAGAAGTCCGCGCCGGCGACTGGGCAGTACCCCGGATCCATCGTGACCGCCGACTTCAATGGTGACGGCGTTCCGGATCTAGCTGTAGCGAACGATGGGTTGAACACCAACGCGCCCGGGAGCCTGTCCATCCTCTTAGGGAACAGCGATGGAACGTTTAGCACAGCACCAAGTGTGGCAACCGGCGACTTCCCGGGTAGTCTTCTGACGGGCGACTTCAACGGCGACTGGAAGGTCGATCTTGCGATCACGACAGGGGGCGGCACGATCGACATCCTGCTCGGAAACGGGGATGGCAGCTTTACCGCGGGGCAGTCGATCCCAGGTGCCTTCGCGAGTTTCTCGGCGGCCGTCGGCGATGTGAACGGCGATGGTAACCAGGACCTGATCGGCATCAGTCAGTTCGCGCAGACCGTCTTCATCTTGTCGGGACACGGCGACGGCACGTTTACGCTGCTTCCGCAGACCTTCGCGACCGGGGACAATCCGGTGGATGTTGGCGTAGGCGACTTCAACGGCGACGGCAAACTGGATCTTGTCGTCGAGAATCTATTTGCGGCCAACAGCGCCCTCACTCCCGCCCCTCTGACCGTGCTGCTGGGAAATGGCGACGGCACCTTCACGCCGGTCGCGTCCCCCACGTTAGGAATCGGTCCCGAAGGCCTGGTGGTCGCGGACTTTGACGGCGACGGTAACCTCGATGTCGCCGTGGTGAACATTGAGCCGCCAGCCTCGATCATGGTCCTTCTGGGGAAGGGCGACGGTACGTTTGGAGCTCCGATCAGCACCGCCAATGTCGACTACATCAACGCGATTGCGGTCGGCGACTTCAACGGCGATGGCAAGCCCGACCTGGCCGCCTTTCTCGAGGAGACAACCCCGGGAGTAACCCAGAACGTCCTCGCGCTGCTGGGAGATGGCGACGGCACCTTCACCCATCGTGTCGGTGCGGCAACCAACGGGGCACCCTTCTCTGGCGTTGTCGCGGACTTAAACGGCGACGGCAGGCCGGACATCGCAGCGCTCAACCAGGTAAACGGCGTCTCGATCTTTCTCAGCGAGTGGAACGGATCGGCTACTGCAACGGTAGCGAACATCTCGCCGATCGGACTCGGGATTCACGACGTCGATGCCGTTTACAGCGGCGACGGAAACTATGCGGCCACCACTTCGAGTTCCACGCCGCTGACCGGTGTCCTCCAGCCGACGACGCTCTCACTCACGGCGAACCCTTCGAGCAGTGCTCCGGGACAATCCGTGACGTTGAGCGTCTCGCTGGCTCCTGACGCGGCACAGAATCACAATGCGACCGGTGTCGTGACGTTTCTGAGCAATGGAAACACTGTAGGGACGGGAAGCATCGCAAACGGCGTTGCGAGTTGGAGCGGAACCACCCTCCCTGCGGGATCCGATGCCCTGACGGCGCTTTACCCGGGCGACAACGACTTCGCGACGAGCTCCTCGAACAGCGTGCCCTTCACCGTAGGCGCGGCCACATCTTCCGGGCCCCTGGTGGAACCCGTGGGAAGCACCAGCGCGGTGCAGACGGTGACGGTCACGATCGGCACGGCAGGACAACTCGCGAAGATTACCGCGTTGACACAGGGAGTTGCCGGGCTCGACTTCAATGGGGTCTCGGGTGGCAGCTGCACCGTGGGTACGGCTTATACCGCCGGACAGACCTGCACGGTGGAGTACACGTTCACGCCGCAACGGCCGGGCGTGCGCTATGGTGCCGCGGTGCTGAGCGATGCGTCGGGCGATCCGCTGGCGACTGTGTACCTTCAAGGCACTGGCACCGGACCGATGCTGAACTTTAGTCCTGGAACGACCCTGCAGTTGCCCTTCAGCCAGGTCATCGATCCCTACGCGGTCACGGTCGATGCGGCAGGCAGCGTGTACATCGTAGAAGCGACCCAGGTGGGAGGTTCACCCCAAATTCCAAGCGCCGTTGTGAAGGAGACGAAGTCGGGGACGGGGTACGTCCAAACGACCGTCGCTTCCAATCTGGTGTACCCGGTGGGCGTAGCGGTCGATGGCGCGGGGAACGTCTTTATCGCGGACCAGGACGCCGAGACCGTGGTGGAGGCGTCGCCCATCAACGGCGGGTATAGCCAGACCACGGTGTTCACCGGACTCGGCAACGTGGAAAGCGTGGCAGTGGACGGGAGCGGCAACGTCTACATCGGAAGCCTTTTGGTCGGCCTGGTGAAGGAGACCTTGACCAACGGAACCTACACTCAGTCGACGATCAACTCCAGGGTCTATGCGAACGCGCTCGCCGTCGACGGGAACGGCGTCCTATACGTGAGCCAGGGGAACAGCAACATCCTCGCGGAGACACCGTCGAATGGCGGGTACACCGAAACGACTGCGGTAAGCGGTCTCTCGTTCCCGAGAGGCCTGAGCGTCGACGGGCTGGGCAATCTGTACATTGCCGACTATTCGCTTGGGGTGATCTATAAAGAGCTACCGCTACAGTTTGGTGGTTTCCTGCAGAGCACGGCGGTCTCCGGATTCGACTCGCTGGAAACGGTCGCTGTCGACGGCGACGGCAACCTCTACTTCGCGACGAACTACTTTGCGAGCAGCAACCCCGGGGTCTTCGAGAAGGACAACTTCGATCCGCCAAGCCTGCACTTCGCGACCACAGCGCCCGGCCAGACGAGCAGCGACAGCCCGCAGACCGTGACCTTCGTCAATGTAGGCAACGGGACGCTGCAATTCGGCGGTACATCGCCGCAAGCCTTGAATCCGACGATCTCAACCGGATTCGACGTCGACGCCAGCTCGACCTGCTTCCCGAATCCTGGGAGTGCCACCGAGGTGAGTGGCCTGGGGCCCCTCACGTCCTGCATCTACCAGGTCAGCTTCAAGCCGCCTTACGGTGGGCCGTGGGTTGGAACCATGGTGGTCGCCGATAACAACCTCAACACGCTTTCGCCTTCGCAGACGATTCCGCTGAACGGCACTGGCACGGGGACTGCGCTTCCCGTGGTAACGAGCGTCTCGCCCAACTCGGGCCCCTCCGGCGGAAACACATCCGTCGTCATTACCGGGCTCGATCTCGCCGGGGCCTCTTCGGTGCAGTTCGGCAGCGTGCCCGCGACGTCCTTTTTGGTCAACAGTGCTACGTCGATCAGCGCTGTCAGTCCGCCCGGGACATCCACCGTGGATGTGACGGTAACGACACCCGATGGCACAAGCGCCACCAGCGCCAATGATCTTTACACCTACACTTCGACGACGCAGGTCATCCAGTTCAACGCTCCCACCTCGAGTTTCGCCGGGACATCCGTGCTCTTGCAGGCGACGGGTGGAGCATCGGGCAATCCCGTGGTCTTCAGTGTCGTGAGCGGCCCAGCGATGGTCAGCGGGACGAACGGCTCAACCTTGACGTACACCGCTCCAGGAACCGTGGTGGTCGAGGCCGATCAGGCTGCGGGAGGAGGCTATACGGCCGCCGCGCCAGTCCAGATCACCCTGAACCCGGTCGTGTTGACGGAACCGGTGGGGAGCTCCAGCGCGGCGATCTCCACCTTGGTGACCTTTCAGACCGCAGGCACACTCAGCGCCATAAGGACCTCCACGCAGGGTGTCGCCGGTCTCGATTTTTCGCAGGCGGCCGGCGGAACCTGCAGCCTGTCGGTCGCCTATGCCGTCGGCCAGACTTGCGTCCTGGAATTCAGCTTTACGCCCACCCATCCCGGTCAACGCTTTGGCGGAGCGGTCTTCACCGCGGCTTCCGGCACAGTGCTCGCCACCAGCTACTTCTACGGCGTCGGTACCGGACCCCAAGTCACCTTTCGTCCTGGCACCCAGACTAACCTCGCAGGCACCATTACGCGGTCGGCCGGGGTTGCCGTCGACGGAGCGGGAGATGTATTTGTCGCCAGCTACGGCTCGGGCCTCTATGAGATCCCTGTCAGCGGCCAACCTCACCAGATCGGCTCGTTCGCCGATTGCGAGGATGTCACTGTCGATGGCCTTGGAAACGTCTTCGTGCTCAGCAGCAATACAACGCTAAGCGAAGTCCTGGCGGTGAATGGTACAGTCCCCGATTCGCCGACGATTGTGACCGTCACGTCGCAGTTCGTCAACGTTACCGGCGTTAAAGTGGACGGGCTCGGCAACGTCTATGTGTCCAGCCTTGCGGGCACGGGATACAGCGGCGGAATCTACCGAGTGATCTCGGTTGATGGCAGTATCCCCGCGTCGCCTGTCATCCAAAACCTGTCGACGGCCCTCACTGGCGCTACTGGTGTCGCTGTAGATGCGAGCGGCAACCTGTACGTCTCTGACCAGGATCAAAACGCGGTCTTCGAGGTGATGGCGGTAAACGGCAGCATCCCCGCCTCGCCCACCATCCTCACCCTGGCAACTGGCCTGAACCTGCCATCCAATATCGCGCTCGACGCTGCGGGCGATGTCTTCGTATCGGACTATGGCGACAGTGACGTGAAGGAGATTCTGGCCGTCGGCGGCAGCATCCCGGCGAGCAACCCAACCATTCTTTCGCTTGGCAGCGGACTCGTCAGTCCGGACGGACTCTTCGTCGATCAAAGCGGCAACATCTTTGTCGCGGATTCGGGACTGACCCAGGCCGTGGAGTTGAACTATGCCAACCCGCCGACGCTGAGCTTTGCCTCTGTGACTGTGGGCCAGACCAGCAGCGACAGCCCCAAGCCTGTGACCCTTACGAATGATGGGAATGCTCCGCTGGTCTTTTCAGCGCCGGGCAACGGCTTCGACCCAGCGATCTCGCCGGGCTTTACCGTTGACAGCGCGTCGACCTGTCCGCTGCTGGACGTGACCAGCGCCTCCTCGCAGCTCGTGGCAGGTACGTCCTGCACCGACCTGGTCAGCTTCACGCCGGTAAGCGTGGGCAACCTCTCCGGACAGTTGGTTACAACGGACAACGCGCTGAACCTGACCAGCACCACCCAGACTGTTCCTTTGAACGGAGTGGCACTCGACCTTACTGCCCCAACCATCACTTTCAGCGTAGCGAACCAGACGTTGGGCAATCCTCCCTTCACCGTTGCGGCTGTCTCGAACTCGCCCGGAGCGATTACCTACTCGGTGTTGAGCGGCCCGGCTACTATTGCCGGTTCGACCGTAACGCTGACCGGCGCGGGTGCCGTCGTGTTACAGGCGTCGCAGGCGGCCAGCGGCATCTATGCCGCCGGAACCTCCACGGCGACCTTCAATGTTGCCAAGGAGCTGCAGACGATTACGTTCGCGCCGCTTGCTTCGCCCATCGCCGCAGGCGCGCCAACCGTAACCCTGGCAGCCACAGCCTCGTCCGGATTGCCCGTCAGCTTCAGCGTGGTCTCTGGGCCGGCAGCGGTAAACGGAACCCTGCTGACCTTTACCGGCACAGGCACGGTGGTTGTGGCCGCGAACCAGGCGGGGAACGCACAGTACGCCGCGGCCCCGACCGTGACGCAGACCGTGCTCATCGTTTCGCCGGTGGTCGTGAACGTTGTTGCGACACCGAACCTGGTATTCCTCAACAATCCCGTCACCATCACGGCGACCATCTCATTCATCGGACCGGCACCCACAGGTACGGTTTCGTTTTTCGACGGTACGGTGCTGATCGGCACCGCCCCGCTCTCCAATCAAACCGCAACCTTTGTGGTGAGTACGCTGAGCCTTGGCACCCACTCGATTACGGCCAGCTACGGCGGCAACACACTTTACGCCGCTGCTGCGAGTCCGCCCGCCGCCGTCACGGTCGAGGACTTCGGGCTCACTCTAACCAATCCGAATCTGACCATCTTCCATGGCGGTACTGCGACCTTCATGCTGTCGGTCTCGGAGACGAATCCGTCGGGAATGGCATCCACCGTCGACCTCGCGGTCACCGGCACGCCCGACGGATCGCAGGTCACACTTACTCCAGCCTCAATCGCGGCTGGAGTGAGCGGAACAACACCGGCGACGCTGGTCATTCAGACACCAAATTATCCTTCAGGTCCGTGGGCCAGCCTGCGCGGCGGAGTCAGCGGGGGAACCACGCTGGCGGCGTCGCTGCTCGCGGGCGTGCTTTTGCTTCCGTTGTGCTCGGGTATTCGCAGGCGCGTGAGACGCGTCGGCGGCGGCTTGCTGGCGGTCCTGTTGTTCGCCGGTCTGCTCGCACTTGGAGGATGTGGATCGGGCTGGAGAACGCAGGTGTGGACCATCCATGTGACCGCAACCTCGGGACAGCTCTCGCACAGCGTGACGGCAGTGCTAACGTCAAAGTGCCAGGACGGAGAAGTAGCCTGCCCGATCGTCAGTCCGTGAGATGTGATCCTCGCAGGAGACCAAGGCCTCGACCGCCAGACTCTTGTTCTCAGCCCGGCACTTCAAGGGTCGTTGTCACTTTTGCGGCTGGATTACTTCAGCACGCCGCATTCTTGCGCCAACGGTAGTACGTCTGGTCCGTGATCCCGGCATCCTTACACGCCAGCGACGTCGTCTTCCCGTTCGCCACAGACACTTCAATCTGACGTAACAGGTTCACCACCTGCTCGGGACCATGCTTCTTCCCTCGTGCCATGCAACGCTCTCTATGCTCATTTGCACGGCTGAATTGTTCCCATTGGTCGTTGGCACGGACTTGAACCCCTCGAAAGATAGTCCTGTTTTCATTGCCCGGCTACTTTCGGTACCAGTTTTATCGTCCTAACTGGTACCGAAGAGGCCCGGCATTCCGCTCAATGGACAGAAGATCCATGCAGATCAAAATGAAAACTTCAAACCCCCTTGCATGACGCGTGGTTGTACTGCGCCAATTCCGGTGATCTGCCCAAAGTTCGAGTCGCCGGGGTTTGAATCCGGCTGGCCGAAGCTTGGGTGATTCAGGGCGTTGAACGCTTCTGCGCGGAACTGCAGCTTGTAACGTTCGTAGGCGGTCCAGTTCTTTATGACTGCGATGTCCGCAGTCCCGATTGGAGCTTCCTGGATCTGAAACTTCTTCGAGTTTCCTGCAGTTCCGTACGCATTGTTCGTGAACGCCGCCTGGTTGAAGTAGTTGTTGAGCCAGTTGCTCTTGCCGCCCTGGCGAACTTTGAACGGAACGCCCGCTACCTGGTCCGCGCGATCCTGTCCGACCAGGAAGCCCGAGTTGTTGTTTCCTGCGCCGCCATTGATCGTGAACGGTGGACCGGACTGTGCGGTGTAGAGGCCGGAGACCTCCCATCCCCCCAGTGTGTTCTTGAGCAGTGCGTTTTTGTGTTCAAGTGTGGGGAAGCGATAGATCAGGTTCGAGACCGATACGAGAGGGTAGTTCAGGCTGGATGGTCCCTGGTCGTGGCCTACGTTATGCGGATCGCTGACGCTCGACTCGAAGGAGGGGTCGCCGGAGCCGCCTACGTCGGTATCGTGCGACCAGGTCAAGTTCGATTGAAACTGTAGTCCGTGCGAGAAACGCTTTTCAAAGCCCAGTTGCAGAGCATGGTAGCTGGAAGTGGCGGCAGGCTGGACCTGAATGATCTGCGCAAAGTTACCGTTGGCACGGACGTCATTGCAGTTCGCAGGATTGACGGCAACGCCAGTCGGGCATACGAAGCCTCCTGGGTTCTGGTCGACCGTTGTGGCCTGGTGGAAGGATTCAGCTCCAACGTAAGCCATATGCAGCACGAACTGGCTGCCGAAGGACTGTTCCAGGGATAGGTTCCAGCTCTGAGTGATGCCGAGCTTGAAGTTGGAAGAAAAGACTGCCGGGACAGCGAGCGGAGTAATGAAGGTGGAGTTCGATGCCGGAAGTTGCGAGGGGGAGGCGAACGGAGGGAAGGGGCTCGTGCCACCCGTTCCAGCGAAGCTGCTCCAGGGATTGTCGAAGGAGAGCGGCGTTGATCCGGAGCCGTTCAAGTTGTAGGCGGGGGCGAACGGTGCGGTGTCCCAGACATGGTTGTAGAAGGCGTCTTCGAGCGGCGTCGTGAACATGCCGAAGCCGGAACGTACAACTGTGCTGGGATGGATCTGCCAGGCGACGCCGATGCGAGGTTCGAAGTAGCCATAGGTAGTGGGCATGAGGCCATTGTTGATGCCTTTGTCTCCGGGAAAGACCAGGCCAACGGGAGCGTTGGGGTAGCGGGTGCTCTGCTGTCCGGGAACGAAGGCTGCGCCACGACCGCTCGCGACCTGGAGAGGGAAGTTGGGGTCCCAACGAAGACCTGCTGTAACGGTGATGTTCGGCCGGACCTTGAACTGATCCTGGCCGTAGAGGCCGATCATGTAGCCCGATTCGCTGCCCTGCTCGCCAGCCCCCTGGCCAAGGCTGTTGAGATAACCGAGGAGGAAGTCCGAGAGCGGGAAGCCGGTGTACTGGCCGTTGAATCCGGCGTTTGCATTGACGCTGCCGCCGTAGAACTCAAAGCCGTAGCGATGCATGATGTCGGCCCCGGCGGTTAGGGTATGTTTGCCGATGGTCTTGGTGACCGTGTCAGTGAACCACCAGTAACGGCGCCGGGTGTCGTTGGGATTTCCGGTGAAGGCATTGAAGCCGAGACCGCCGCCGTAGAGGACATTGCCGTCAAATGCAGACAGTCCGCCGATGTAGCACTGTCCGGCTGGATCGTTGACATTGATGAATCGGGAGAGACAGATCGGTGCGCCACTCGTGTCCTTCTCGACCGTGCCGGTGTGGAAGTCGATCTCGGCCCAGGAGAGCGTTGCGCTGTTGACCAGTGTCGGCGTGACGGTCCAGGTATGGCCAGCTACGAGGTTCAGATACGTTCCGCCCTGGCCATTGACGCCGGCGAGGATGTCCCCGGGCACGGTCGCCCCGGGCTGGTTGTAGAGGTAGGTGAAGGCGCGAAGGAAGACGCGCTGGTTGGGATTGATGGTGTAGTCGAGACGGGAGGTGTTCTCGTTGTAGGTCAGCTTCTGCGCTGGAGAGGCGAAGTTGGTCTTGCCGGTTGCGGGATCCTGGCCGAGAGGCAAAGACTTGGCGATGGCCAGTGCGCCTGGACTGAAGAGCGAGGTGTCGACCTGGTTCGGCTTGCCGTTGACGGTGTGGAAGGCGCTGGTGAGCGGCCCTTGAAGATCGGAGGCGGGTACGGCGCTGAAGTCGCCCGCGAGCATCGCGGCGGTGGGAGTGTAGGTTATGTTCGTGTTGGCCTGATAGCTCGAACGCGTTCCCTGGTAGTTCGAGAAGAAGAAGAGCTTGTCTCTGATGATGGGTCCGCCAATGTAGCCGCCGAACTGGTTGCGATGGAGACCGTCGACTGCGCCGCTGAACCAGTTGGAAGCATTTACGGCTTTGTTGCGAATGAACTCGAAGCCGCCGCCGTGGAACTGGTTGGTGCCGGACTTGGTCTGGATGCTGACGACTGCGCTGGGAGCGAAGCCATAGCGTGCGTCAAAGTTGTTCGAGATGACCCTGAACTCCTGGGTCGCGTCCGCGTTGGGAAATGGGGCGGCGAGCAGGGCGAAGGTGTCCATGTTGGCGACGCCGTCAAGGAGATACCAGGTGCTGCCCTGGCGCTGGCCGCCTGCGGATGCGCCGGATTCAAGCGGGAACGAGTTGGAGCCGGGAAGCGTCGAGGCCTGCGAGATGAGTTCGTTGGTGACGCCGACGGATAGATTGACGAGGCTAGAAGGATCGCGGCCGTTGAGCGGGAGATCTCTCACGGCATCTTCTCCGATGACCTGGCTGATCTCGGCCGTAGTGGTATTGATCAACTCGGCCCCGCCTTCTACTGTGACGGTGTCCTGCGTCGCTCCAGTTTGCAGGCTAATGTCCAATGTGGCGGACTGCGCGACCGTGAGCACGATCCCGGTCTGGACTCGGGTGGTGAATCCTGGCGCCGCGGCGGTCAACGTGTACTGTCCCGGAGGCAGAGTCGAGATCGTGTAGACGCCTGAGCCGTCCGTCTCCGCGGACTTGGTGAGATTGGTGCCGGTGTTCTTGGCTTCGACCTTGGCGTGAGGCACCACCGCTCCGGTCGAATCGACGATCTTGCCGGTGAGGTTGGCAGAGGTACTCTGGGCCCTGGCAATGCTGCCAAGACCGAGGACGGCGGCGAGTAGAGTGAGGTGTTGCAAGAGCTTCTTCATGCTGTAGGACTCCTTTCAAGCGTTGCGTTTGGTCTTGATCTTTCGGCGATCTGATACCTGCGTGCGTGCTGCTCTGGCGTACGGGTTTCTACTAAAGTCGGAGGAAGACCCGTCTGCGGTAGAGCAGCCAGACGGGGATCCAGCAGAAGGCGGCGAAGAGCGCTGAGTAAACCAGCGATCCAAAGGCCGGACTTCCGATGTGCTGAAAGAAACTGGAGTATACGAACGGCTGGAACGGTTCTCCATGCCGGAAGGGGAAGACAGAGACGGCGGTGGACAGCAACTCGGAGAAGACGTATGCAGTAATGGCGTTGGTGCCAAAGACGATCCACGGGAAGGTCCAGGCGCCGCGCCACTGTTTGATCTCGATGGCGAAGTAACACGCGGCGAGGATGAGTACGCTCCACCCGCCAGCGTAGAGAACGTAGGAGCTGGTCCAGAGCTTCTTGTTGATCGGGAAGGACTGCGACCAGAGCAGGCCAGCAGCGAGCAGCAGAACTCCGGAGATAACGAGAGCGCGGACCTTTGAGGTGGCGTCGCGGCCGGTCTTGAGCCACCATCCGGCGATCATGCCCAGGAGAGTGCTGGCAAAGGCTGGGATATCGCTAAGCAGACCCTCGGGATCGCGCGTTCCTTCGAAGAGGCGATTGGGAAAGATGTGACGGTCGACATAGGCGGCGAGATTGATATCGCGGTCGAGCAGGGGGAAGTCGCGGACAGGCATGCCATGGCCGGGGACGGGAATCCAGCGGAGGATGACCCAGTAGGCTGCGAGCGAGGCGACAAGCAGGACGATGCGCGGAGTGATGCGATCGGTAATCAACTGCAAAAGGCTGGCGAGAAGATAGCAGACCGCGATGCGCTGCAGGACTCCATAGATGCGCAGGGTCCCGAGGTGGAAGTAGGGAAACCCGTTGACGATGAGGCCGAAGAAGACCAGCAGGCAGAAGCGGCGCAGGATGTGGACAAGGAGAGTGGACTTCGATGTCGCCTGAATGCGTGAACCGCCAAAGGAGAGGACGACCGAGATCCCCATGATGAAGAGAAAAGTGGGGAAGACGAGGTCGGTCGCGGTAAAGCCGTTCCAGGGGGAGTGATTCATGAAACGGTAGGCGGCATCGTTGTAGCCGTTGTTGTTCACCGCGATCATGAAGGCGACAGTGATGCCGCGCAGGACGTCGATAGAGATGAGCCGGGTGGATGGCTTCTTCGCTTCGGGTTCGATTGCGTATGAAAGCGGCATAGGTCGTCTCCTCTCTTCGTCTTCTCGTGCGGTTTAGGTGGCTTTGCATTCGGCGAGCAGCTGGTGGCACTCGGCGATCAGGTCTGGAACAGGGCGCGGAGTGCTGGGGCGATACGGCGACGAGAGCCAGGTCTGCTGCCAGATATCAAGCGAGAAGTGGCTGCTCGTTCGGCGGCTCTCGAACCAAGCGGCCCAGCGGGCTGCGTAGTAATCGCGGATGAGACCCGACCAGACGCGGGAGGCGTAGTCGGAGAGCTCAGGCCAGCCCCAGGTGGTGATGAGGCGACGCGCGTTCTCGTCGTAGAAGGCCGCCTCGTCGGGAGACTTTGCCCAGGAGCGTGCGGCGATGGTCCAGGTTTCAAGACGCCGGTCGGGACGGAGGTTCATGAGCGCATCGATCCGGTTCATCCAGTCGAGAGCGCGAGTCGAAGCGTCAACGGTGGCTTCGTTCTGGCGAGCGTCGACGGCCTGGACGGCGATGGCAAGCTGCTGGTCGATGTGACCGCCAACAGCTTGAGCGACGAGCTCGATGAGGTCGTTGCGATAGAGCGCATTTCCTGCGAGTTGATCCGCGCAGGAAAGGAAGAGCGCAACGGCTCTCTGAAAGGTCGGCCCGGAGTCGATCTGCGCAGAGACCGGATGATTGCCGGGCTCTGTCTGCCATGCCTGATTGGTCATCCAGGTATGGCTTGCGTAGGCGCTCTGCCGGAGAAGTGTCCAGGCTTCTTGCATTGCGGGAGGACACGAGCCATAGCGTGACGCGCAGTACCTGGGAATCCAGGTGTTGAGATCGATCGCTTCGGAGCGCCAGCCAGCGTCGGTCATCAACTCGTAGACGACCTCGTTGTTCTCGATGCCTTCGGGACACATGCCCCAGCCGACCAGATTCCCTTTGTCTGGACTGGTCAGGACGGCGGCAGGCTCAGAGGCCATGAGGGCGAGGTTGCCCTTGATGTTGTTGTTGCCGCCGAAGGTGTGGGCCATGCCGTTGATCCACTGCTTGCCGAAGAACGCCTTCTGAGTCTTCCACTGGCCGGGGGCATACTTGGTTTTCACGGCGGGGGCGAGGTCGTTGGCATAGTCGATGATGATCATGCGGTCGTTCGGTACACCGCGGAGCAACGCCTCGACCGAAGAGTTGTCCCAGAATGCGGAGTCGTAGACGAAGAGCCAGCCCTGCATGACCCAGGTCCCTTTGGGATCGCCGGCCTGGATGCTCTCGAAGACGGTGCGGCCGAAGCGTTCGAGGTCTTCGTAGCGATGTTCTTCGCTGACCGGGACACGGAGTTCGTTGAAGGTGTCGGCGAGGTAGTACTCCACTTCGCCGTACTCGGCCTTGTATTCGTCGATGAACTTTTTGCCTATCTGCTTGTAAAGGTCCTGTTCGCCGGGATGGAGGATGAAGGTGCGCGTGCTGCGGGGGATGGTCTTGAACTCCTCGGGGAGCCAGAGCAGCGTAAAGGTCTCGGTGTCCGGGTGAAGCCGCTTGAAGCCTTGAGGGACGAAGCCGGCGAAGGCGGGAGCGACGGGCTTCATGCCCAATTCGCGCATGCGGTCGAGGATCTTTCCTTGAAGGACGCGCTTGGCGTCGATGATGCCCTGCGGGAGCGGTCCGTCGAGGTTGTTGATGTTGCCCATGCGATGCCACGGAAGATGAGCTGGCCCGGTGGAGAACTCGTCGATCTCGGCCTGCGTGAGTCCGAGTGAGAGCCAGACGCGCTGCCAGATTGCCTCCTGCCCTTCCATGGCGAGGGGCAGGTTGATTCCGTGGAGGGCCATCCAGTCGAGTTCGTGCTCCCAGCGAGGCCAGTCCCAGAAGGCCATCGTGTAACCGAAGGTGCAGGGATTGAGGTACTGGACGAACTTGTAGGGGGAGACGACGCGCCGGTGTTCGACCGAAGGCAGCGCGGCGGGAAGATCGAGGTGGCTGCCACTCCAGGTGATCATGGCGTTACAGGAGTGTCTGAGGTACTCATAGGCACCACGGCAGATGGCGACACCGCTGCTGCCGGAGACCATGACGCGCCCCGCCGTGGCGGAAAGTTCGTATACCTCGCGGCCATCCTCCGCCGAGATCCACTTCAAATCGAACGCCGCGGCGCGCTCTCCGAGTTGACGGCCGAGCACAGCCCGGGCCGAAGAGACAGCTGTGTCTTCCAGCCGAACTGGTTTTCGAGGCGGTCGTCTATCGTCCGCGGCGTGGGTTGCAGCGACCAGTTCGGTTGCCGTCAGAGCTGCCCCGACACTCGCGCAGGACGCCTCGAGAAATTTACGTCTTGTCCACATGATTGATTCGTGGAGTATTGCTTCGCCGTTAACAAACCGGAAGCGATTTCACCGTTGGAAGCCGGATTTCACCGTCAATCAAATGTTTTGCCCATTTTCCGATGTTTTCCGGCATGTAGAGGTACGCCTGAGGCGATCGGGGACCTCTGACCGACGCAGAGTGAGTCGACCTAAGGCGGCCACGCGCCGGTTCTATTTTCTGGAGGAGGAAAGGAGAGTCTTCGAATGAGACGAAGAGAGAGTGGAGGTCAAGGCTTGATGACTCGAAAGGCGACGAGACGAGCTTCGGGCGCGTTTCCCCCAACGCTAGTCGTCTCCAGCAGCGCCTCGAAGTAGGGCATCTTTTCCGGGGTGGCACCAATCTGTTTCGCGAAGCTTCGGAACGAATTCACGTTGAACGGAAAGTCCGCGGCGGACTCTGTGCCTGCCATCCCCGTTCCCTGGAACAGCAGCACCTGCCCGTCGTCCTCGATGCCAGGCAACCAGGCGAGCACGCCATAGCTTCGGTGGGAGCCGTCGGAGGTGGCGTCACGGTACATCTCAGACTCGCCCCGTTCAGGATGCTTGTTCAAGACGTATCCCTGGGAGTTCTTCCAGTCGTAGTTCACGTCGAAGTTGAGGCGCTTTGAAAAGAGGCTGACCCAGGGATTCGCTCCAATCCCGCCGATCAGGATGACGTTCCGGCTCTTCAGATCGTCGATGCGTACGACCCGGGCGTTACGGGTCTCAACGTTCGATTTGACGGCCTCGGGGATTCGGCCAAGCCGCATGGCAAGATTCAGGTCGGCGGTGCTTGTATATTGATGCGCTGCAAACCATTCTGAGCTTAGTGGCGTGTTGCCCGCCTGCGGCAGCTTGGCCTTTTGCAGGTAACTTCCGCTCAGATACTGATCGAGAGGTACTGCCGACTGCGTCAGCTCTTCGAAAAGAACGAGAGCATCGTCCGACGGAACAATCACGACCGGGCGCCCGCTGCTGAAGACGTTTGACCAGAGCGTATCGGAGGGCGTCTCGATGCGATTGATCCGCCATAGATAAAGGAAGAGTACCGCCATGAGGATAGCGGCCACTGCAACGGAGAGGGACAGAGAAAGACTGCGCCGCTTCGCGTTGCCCTCCGGAATTCTCTGTGAAGTTGTCTGCTGCTCTGGCGATGCTACCTGGATCTGCCCTGTCGGGGCGGCGACGTCAGAGCCGTGAAGTTGCGCAGGGGATTGGAGTCTTCCGCTTCTCGGCTCGAAGACCGGCACATAGCCGCCCTTCGGAATCGAAATAATCTCAGGGCTGGTTGGACACTCATGCTCGAAGTACTCTTCAAGACGCTGCCGCAGCAAGCGGGCCTGGGTCCGGACGATGCTGTCGTCGGAGGCGCTGTAGTCGGGCGAACGATCAAAGACGTGAATGCCGATCTGTTGTTCGTTGAGCTCTCTTGCCTTGCCTTCGATCGTCTTCAGGCAGATGAATTCGAGAAAGCGCGTGAGGCGGACAGACTTCGCAAACGTCCTGGATGCGAGCACCTGCTGCACGAGGGCGGCACGCCCATCGATCGCTTGCACTGATGCACCGGCTGACGGCGCGAAAGCCTGACCCGATGTGGACTTCATTTCACCCATGGTTTCTGTCGATCCCCGGCCAAAACCGCGACAGTCGGACGGCGGCAGAGTAGGATTCAGGATAAATCCTGGGGAACCGTTCCTCTGACTGTTTTATGCGACCGTCTCCAAGGCGAAAGAAAGACTGGGCTTGGACTTCGGGTTTTGTACCTCTCAGCGGCAGGGGCTTGATGAAAAGAGACCGGATGCTAGAGCTTCGAAGCCTCGATCGTAAATATGCCTGAACTGACGACACAACGAACAGATCCTGACGAAGCCTCAACTTTCAGGATTGCTCCTCCGGTTCGCAATGGACTTCCATTGATACGGACACCTCTTGCAAATCCGGATGGAAGGGTAATCGTTGCCGTCGAACCTCGCGGAATGACCACGTTCATACGCAGCGTATCCTCATTGATTGACCATCCACTCTCTATGTCTCCCCTGCTGGAGCGAAAGGTCGCCCTGGCACTGTGGATATTGCCAACGATTGCCGGATGGATGATGATTCGCTCGTCTCTGTCGCGATCGAGATTGAATTGGATACCCGCCAATCCGCGGTAGAACCATTCCTCCGCATGGCCGAGCATGAAGTGATTTTGAGACGAGTTTGGGTCCGCGTCCCACGCCTCGGTCAACGTCGTAGCGCCGTGCGCAAGCTGGTCGCCGTAACTCGGCTTGTCTGTACGGCTCAGCATGTCGTACAGGACATCTGAGCGGTCTCCATCGGTCAGGGCGCGCACCACGTAGTGATATCCGACATCTCCGGCAGTCACATGGTCGGAGTGCTTGCGGATGTCCCCGATCAAATTCACCAGAACTGCGGCCCGGCGATCTTCGGGCACCAACCCAACGACGAGCGGCATCGCATCGGCTGTCTGGCTGCCCTTGTCGTACTGATTGGTATCCGGGTGAAAGTATTCTGCGTTGAACGCCGCCTTCACCCGAGCTGCTTCCTGCTTGTACCGCGAAACATCATTCGCATGGCCAGTTAGAACGGCGATGCGTTCCATGCGAGTGAGTGCCTGGTAGTACACGGACGTTGCGGTCACGCCCTTTGAAGTGAGTTTGGATGGACCCGGTTCTCCGGGACCGATGTCGTACCAGTCACCCAGACCATAGGTCAGCAGATGGTTCTGTGTTTGTCCTTGCAGATAGTCAAGATAGCGGACCATAGAGCCGTAGTGGTTCTTCAGAGTGTTTCGATCGCCGTAAAACTCATAGGCTGACCACGTGCTCAGGATGTCCGCTATGCCCCACTCCGGCGAGTCCCGAAATGCTCCTTCGAAGACGGGAAACTCAGGAGCGATTGATGGCACGAGGCCGTTGGCCAGTTGCGCGTCCTGCATGTCGTCGGCAATTTTCGTGTAGAGCGTCGAGAGATCGTAGTTGTACATGAGCGATGCTGCGGCCAGATGCGTCTGCTCCAACCAGCCGAGTTTCTCGCGATGCGGGCAGTCTGTGAGAACGCTGACCATGTTGCTCAGCATCGCCATGTTGATCAGTTTATGAATCCGGTTGAACAGTTCATCGGAGCTTGTGAACGAACCAGTGACGTCCACTGCATCATGAAGAAAACGCCCGTCAAGGTGGTGGATGACCGACTCGGGGCCGTCCACCTGAACATAACGAAACCCCCAATAGCTGAATCGGGGATGCCAGCGCTCAAGGCCCTGTCCTTTGAGCGTGTAGCTAAAGGAATTTTCATCGCCGGGGGATGCGTTGGCGCTGTGTTGGGTGACAAAGCCGTGTTCATCCAATAACTCGCCGGCGATCATCCGAATCTCTGTGCCGCGTTCGCCAGAGACCTGAATCTCCGGCCATCCTGAAAAATTCTGGCCAAGGTCGTAGACGGTCACGTCCGGTGCTGGATGGGTAACTGAAACAGGATCGAAGCGTTCGAATGGTTTGATCGGAGGGATTGTCTCGGGCTCCAGGATCCCCCCGGGCCCCTCGACAACTTCCGCATGCGACCACGCCGGCGCGTCGAAGGCCGGACCGTCCCAACCTGATGGCTCCAGGCGGGCGTCGAAGTCTTCTCCGCCGTAGACGGAACTGAAGGTAATTGGGCCAGGAGCTGTTCTCCAGCCGGCATCGGTACTGATCGTCTCCGTTGTTCCATCGACGTAGCGGATGTCCAGTTGTGCAATCAGCTTTGGCGTGCCGAAGGAACCACTGAACTTTGTGTAGCGCCCCTTGGTCTCAGGGACGTCGTACATACCCCGGCCGAGCATTACGCCAATCGTGTTCTTGCCTCGCACAAGCCGGTCGCTCACATCGTACGTGTTGTAGAAGACGCGCTTGCGGTAGTCCGTCCATCCGGGAGTCAACACGGCGTCCGTGACATTGTGTGCATTGATATGCGCCTCGTATTGACCCAAGCCAGAAATTCTCAGGCTCGCTTTTGCAATTGCTTTGCGCACCATGAATTCATCACGAAAGAGGGGCATCCGTTGGGTTTGTTCTCGATTGTCCTTGGCAAGGCCCTTATCCGATTGGCTTTGGGAGGGAAAGGCGATCCAATGCGCCTGCCACGTCGTGCCGTCATTCCTGCCAGGAGCTTGAGCATCGGCATTGCTGATGACTGCGAACGAGGGATTGAGAGCTACGATCGTGAAGACGGACAATGCAACGCGCTTCAGTAGATTCGGCGTGGGAAAGATGTTCCTCAATGGCACGATAGTCCCTATTCTAGGCTTTTGTTCACGGCGGGCAGGTCGGTTGTCGAGCAGGCCGCTAAGCAGTAAGGATAGGGTGCGTGCGGGCTTTCGTCACCCGCCAGAAATTTTCCGAAAATCCGGGTGCCTCATCAGCACCGCAATGCCGAGCCGATTGTGGTTCCCACGACGCTGGCGGGCAAAGGTCATATCAGCCTTCGTTAACATATACAACCTGATCAGCGCTCCCTCGTCCGTCGGGAAGCCAGCAGATCAAGACGCGATGCGGAGGTGAGCAGCTCGCGGCGGGGATTCAACGCCAACTCTTCGAGACCGCCGGCATTTCCTCACCGAAGAACGGAGAGTTCAAGATTCCTGGTCTTGGCAAGTTAGTAAAAGCGCAGCGGGCGGCGCAGTCGGTCGCAAGTACCAGACCGGGGAACCGATCAAGATCGAGACCGTCGTCAAACGGTAGCGAGTCCAGTAAACCCTTGAGCGTAAGTTGTTGAGGAATTTTGGAGGCGCGGGTCGGGATCGAACCCGCCCGGCGGTTTTAGAATCTATAACTTATTGATTGCAAGAGCCGATGATCCCGCTCATTCCGGCTATCCCGCAGGTCCGTGACACAAAATTGACACAAAGGAGAGGGTGCCCTTCCCGCTGCTCCTCGTCAAGAACTCGACAGCAGCAGCAAGGGTTCGAAACATCAAGATCTTATCTCCGTACTTTTACTTGCCTGTCAGCAATGTACCGCTCCAACGTCCTTTGTGGGATTCTCAGCACCCGCTTCTGTCGAAGGTGCAAGCCGCCTGATGTGCCAATGTCAACGACACCTGGTAGAGAGCCGAACTGTTTCAAGATGGTGTCGTCGCTCACTGACAAGAATGTGGCGACCTCAGAAACAGTGAGCATCCGAGGCAGCACGTTGTCTGGCGCGCTCATTACTCCACCCCTAACGAGGGCGCTCCGGCTGATGGAGAGCATCTCTGCGGTCTCATGTCCGACGACCAGGAGTTCCTCAACTTGAGGGAGCGTGACGCGGCTCGGGCCCTTGCGCTCGGTGACGTTTACTTCTGCCATTGGCGGGACTCCAGGGGGTTCCTGCGGTATCGAGTGGTGCGATACCCAGTGAAGGATGTCTCAAGGATGGGGCCAGGGGCCGCTGCCGTCCAATAGATATATCCGATGGCAAAATCCGAGTTGGCATAGGCTTTTCCGATGACGGCTTTTGAGGTCAAACTTGACTTTCGCTGTGGCGCATCACATTGACTTTGCTGGTACATGCGCCCACAATTGGATTGACTTCGGGCTTGACTTGCATTGTGCAGTAAGCCGCTCTCCGAATCGCGCACGGCGCTATCAGAGAGGGACTCCCCATATGCCAGACCCGATCGATCTCCGTCATCTTAAGAACCTCTCCGTCGTGGCCGAAGAAGGCAATATCACCCGCGCCGCCATCCGCCTCTTCATATCGCAACCTGGCCTCAGTGAGCAGATGAAGCAACTCGCTCAGGCGGCTCAGGTCGGTTTGCTCGTGCGGCATAACAATGGAGTTCGAACGACTGCCGCAGCGGAGATACTGATTGCCGGAAGCAAACACATCCTCCAGCTCTGCGACGACTTGCTGGCTGCGGCGCGGTCTACAGAGACCGTCGCCTTTCTGCCCATGCGCCTGGGCTTCTCATTGTTCGTCGACCACTCTCTGTTCGAGACGGTCTGCTCCACCCACACGGCGCTCTATCCTTCGTGCGAGATCAAGTCTCAAAGTGGCGATAACGTCGAGCTTCTTACGCTGCTCGACAGAGGCGACATTGACGCTGCATTGCTGACGCTTCCCGTGACAGGGTTGGGCCTGAAGACGTATCCATTCACCAAGAGTCGGCTCGTAGTCTGCATGAGAGCCGACGATCCGTTGTCGAAATTGAAGGCGATCACGCCAGACGATCTTGCATCGAAACTGACGATCTTCCGTGAACCGAAGCAGCACCCAGAAGCCCACGACCGGTTGATGGAGATGCTGACTGAGATCGGGATTGCGAGCGACGTTGCAAGCATCAGCAAATCTCCCAACGACCTCCAATGGATGGTGGAATCCAGCTACGGCTACGCGCTTGTTCCAGAGGGTGCCCACTTGCATAGGGGGCTTGTCACCCGGCCAATCGTTGGGGTGACGTGGACTGTCGATAGCGCATTGATCCTGGGCAGATCGACTTCACACAAGGCTTTGCCACGGCTCGTAAAAGAGCTGCAAAAAAAGTTCCGGGTGCTGCCGCCCGCCAAGCCAGTTCGGTCAGTTCGGCCATCGAAAAAAGACGAAAACCGTTTGCTCTTCGGTTGATGATTGGATATAGGAATTCCCTATGGCGAAGCCGCATTTGGCGGAAAACGGTATCGGAAATATGTATTGGACGCGGTAGGAATCGCGGCCTAGTGTCATGGCTATCACGACCAACCCGGTCGTTCGAGGTGCCTCATGACACGCAGACGAATCATCATCCCAACAGCAACGATTGAGCGCACGAAGCTCTATCTTGTACGCGGAGCAGCCCTGCTCCTATGCGTATTGATCTTCCCACTCGCCGCCCATGCGTCGCCGTTCGACAGCGGCATCAGCTCTATCCAGACGCTCTTTACCGGAACGATTGCAAAGGCCGCTAGCCTCATTGCAATCGTGATCGGCGGCTACGCATTCGCGCACGGAGAACCGGGAGCGAAGAAGACGCTCGCAGGGGCCGCCGCCGGAACCGGGATTGCGATCATGGCGACCAACATCCTTACATGGCTCTGGGGTTCCTAGCCCTTTTGTCGCCATTGCCCTTCGATCTATCCCATTCCACCTTCAACCGCCTTCTACAGCGAGGGGTTTATGCCAGAACCAACTCAGAAGCGCCGCAACCGAGTCTTCAAGAGTCTGCATAAGCCCCTTACCTATATGGGCATCGAACGCACCCTTTTCTTCATGATCGCGGTGACGGCGGTGGGGATGTTCAACCTGTTCAACACGATCATCGGGGCCGTCCTGGTGTTCATCGGCGGCTGCATCTTCGGCCACTGGGTGACGAACTCCGACCCGGCGTTTCTCAAGATTCTCGGACGCTCCGAGAAGTTCAAACTGCGGTATGACACCGCCAAACAGACAGTTCCGAAGGTAGAGGTGCGGTAATGCTCAATCTCTCGAAAGTCATCCAGCCGTGGAAGGAAGCGGACGCACTCAGCGCACACGTCAACCTATATGGGTTCTGGACTGAAACGGCATTCCTCACGAAGAGCGGCGACCTCGGAATGGTTCTGGATGTCACGGGCGTGGACTACGAAAGTCTCGATAGCGACGAGCAGAAGTACGCGGTAAAGCGACTCGAATCCGCGCTGAAGTCCTTCGGCGAAGGGTTCCACGTCTATCAGTATCTCTTCAAAACCAACTGGCCGGTGGTTCCGTTCGCAAACTACGACGACGAGCTGATCGACACCGCCATCGAGCAGCGGCGACGGTTCTTTGAATCGAAACGCGACCGGCTCTACCAGATCGATATCTTCTATGTTGTCGTTCTGGAAGGCGCGCGGTCGAAGACCGGCATCCTCTCCGCGCTGGGAAGAATGCCGCGCGATCCGCAGGGCGCGATCCGTGAACTCAAGGCACAGTTCACCAACGACAACATGAAGGTTCTGCTCCGCAAGCAGATCGACACCGACATGGTGCGGCTTGAGCAATGCGTACAGAATTTCACCCGGCATCTTGCCGACCTTATGCCCATCGCGGTCCAGGGGCAGCAGGCGCAGTTCAGCTTCTTTCGCCGGCTGCTCAACTTCGATACGTGGAGGATCGCGGGCAAGCCGCAATCGACCCAGTATCTCGACTTCCAGGTGGTGAACTCCAACATCGAAGCAGAGCGTGACCACCTCCGCGTCGGCGACCACTTTGTCCGCATCCTCACGATGAAAGAGGCTATCGCGGAGACGCGCCCGCTGGTCCTTGACCGGCTCTTCAAGATCGAGGGCAACTTTTACGTCGTCACCGAGTGGACACCGCTTTCGATGGCGAAGGCCCGCAAGGAAGTGGACAAGCGTCGTCGCCACTTCAACATGAGCAAGTCCGGTTTCGTGTCACAGATGGGGAGCGACCCGGCTAAGGCGAACCAGCGCGACGTGCTGATCGACGAGTCGAAGCAGGCCGACATCGAAAACCTTGGCGAGTGTCTACGGGCGCTAGGCGACGGCCAGACTCTGGGTGACTTCTCTCTTACGGTCGTGCTGTATAGCAACGACCTCCCGACTATCAATCGGGAGATGGGCGAGTTCATCGGCGTGTTTACAAACGCCGATGGTGCGCTCTTCACAGAGACCTACAACCAGCTCAATGCCTTGTTTGCGACCGTTCCAGGCAACTACGCCCAGAACCTTCGCAAGATGTACCTGCTCAACTCCAACTACGCCGATCTCTCGTTTCTCTTCACCATCCACCCGGGCGAGAAGACGAACCCGCACCTCCGCTCCGAATACCTCGCGGTACTGGAGACGGACAACGCCACGCCGTACTACCTCAACCTCCACAACGGCGAGGTGGCGCACACTTTGATTCTCGGAATGACCGGCTCCGGTAAGAGTTTCTTATGCAATTTTCTTCTTACGAACGCTCAGAAATACCGGCCGCAGACGTACATCTTCGACATCGGCGGCTCGTTTCAGTCGCTCACGGAGATCTTCGGTGGAACCTATCTGAACGTCGGCCAGGAGAGTCGGGATTTCACCATCAATCCGTTCAGCCTGCCGGAGAGTAAGGAGAACCTGCAATTTCTGTTTTCGTTCTTTCGCGTGCTCATCGAGGGCAACGACAAGCGGTACAAACTCGATTTCAAGGAAGAGCGCAAGTTGTGGGAGGCCATCGAGCGGATGTATGTCGTTGCGCCGGAGCAGCGGACGCTATCGACGTTCAGCCAGATCATCGGTGAGTTGAAGGAGCGGTTGCACCGTTGGACCAAGGAGGGCCAATATGGATTCCTCTTCGACAACGTAGAAGACACGCTCAGCTTCGCCAGCTTCCAGACGTTCAACTTTGCCGGCTGGGGTGATGCTCCCGAAGTGTTGGAGCCTTTGCTCTTTTATGTCCTCCACCGGGCCAGCAACGAGATCGCCAACCCGGAGAAACTGGCGACCTTCAAGACGTTCCTGCTCGATGAGGCATGGCTCTTCATCAAGAACGAAACCATCCGCTCTTACATCGTGACCGCTCAGAAGACGTGGCGGAAGCACAACGCGGCGATGATCCTTGCTACGCAATCCATCAAGGAGCTTGAGGATTCGGGGATGCTGGCGATTGTCGCTGAGAGCTGCCCGACCAAAATCTTCCTTGCCAATCCTGAGATGAACCGCCAGGTCTACCGCGAGGCGTTCCACCTCAACGACACCGAAATCGACATCATCGCAGACCTCATTCCACCCGGCGAGATGCTGATTCGCAAAGCTCAGTCCAGCAAGAAGGTTCGGCTCAACGTCGATTCCGTCTCGTACTGGATTGCGACCAATAACGCCCGCGACAACCTTCTCAAGCGAGAAGCCTTTGCTCAGTACGGCATCGCCGAGGGTGTTCGCCAGCTCGCTAACACCCACCCATTTCAACCGCGCCGCTAAGGAGTTACGCCATGAAGAAACTTACAACCGCAATCGCAATCTTGCTCACTACGCTCTGCAGTCTAGCGGTCTATGCCCCAACTGCATCGGCCCAGACCGCCTCGCGCAACGTCTCCTACCACTCCCAGGACATCGTGCCGATCCGGGCAAAGGTCAAGTACACGACGCTTATCGTCATTCCGGCAACCGAGAAGATCATGGAGGCCGCGACCGGCGACAAAGACTTCTGGATTGTGGACGTGGTGGGCAACTTCTGCTTCGTCCATCCGGCAAAGGCGGGCATTAGCTCGAATCTCAACCTCATTACGGACAAGGGCAACATCTACAGCTTCACCTTGACCGACATCACCGCATCGGGCGGCGACCCCGATCTCAAGGTCATCATCCAGCCAGCGGATGCTTCCAACATCGTCGCTACGAATGGCCCGGCCCAATACGTTCCAGCCGCCCAGCTTGAACAGGCCCATCAGCAGATTTCGACTCTTCAGTCCCATGTCGGAGCGACCGTAGATGAGTACAGAAGCGCCTACCCGCTGGCGTTGAAGTTCGACTACACGATCAAGCTGAACGAGGCCCCCTTCGATATCCAGTCGATCTACCACGACGACAAGTTCACCTACATCAAGACGAATGCGCCGGAGAAGTTCAGCGTTTACGAGATGCGGGACGGCAAGCCGAATCTCATCAACTACGACCTGCGCGATGGGACGTACATCATCTCGAAGGTCATGGACAACGGGTACGTCGAGCTGGGCAAGAAGAAGATGGACTTCACGAGGAAGGACTAACGTCATGGCCGATACCATCACCGCAGCAGCAGACCCGAAGCTTACAGACCACACGCCGCAGCCCAAAGGCGTCTTGCAGAAGAACCTCAAGATGTTTCTCTACATGGGGGCGGTACTGCTGCTGATTATGGCGACTGTCATCAGCTCCCGGAAGAAGGCTCCCACGGACGCGGAGAAGGCTAAGGCTGCGGGACCGCAGCCCTACGTCCAGGACAACACGGCAACGAACGTGGATGCGCTACAGCATCAGCTTGGGGCCGATAAGCTAAAGGCACAGCAGGACGCTCAGGTGGCAGCCGCATCCGGCAATCGAGCGGCAAGCGGTACAGGGGCGCAGGAGGCGGCAGCGTCGGGTTTCGGACCGGATGGCCGTCCCCTGTCACCGGCAGGCGCTAACACGTCCAACGGCACCCAGGCGAACGGCCAACCCCAGCTCACACCCTCGCAGCAGGCGGGAGAGCAGCTTGCCGCTACCGAGAAGGAGCGGGCGGATACGGCCCGGTTTTCGTCGAACATCGCCTATGCGAGTTCGCCGGAGACTCCGGCACCGCAGAACCAGTCGCCACAGCCATCGACAGCGCAAAACCCTTACGCCGCCACGTTGCAACCTAGTCAGCCGGCCGGGTTAACCGCTCCCCGCGTCGCGGGAGAGCCAAGGCCATCGGGGGACCAGTTCCCGGCGACCGACTATAAGCGTCCGACCGAGGTTAACATCGACGCCGCCACCGGCCAGCCCTATGTGATCTACGAAGGACTGACTCTCGACACGGTACTTATGAACCGTTTGGACGGTGACGCCGTGGGGCCGGTGAAGGTTCTTGTGTCGAATCCCGTGTATTCCCACGACCATCAGCACATACTCATACCAGAAGGAACGATCGTGCTGGGCGAGGCCCGCAAGATCGGCAGTGCCGGGTTCGGGCAGCAGCGCCGGATTTCCGTTGCCTTTCATCGTCTGCTTATGCCGGACGGATACAGCGTGGACTTGGATCAATTCCACGGTCTCGACCAGATCGGAGAAGAGGGACTCAAGGACCAGGTCAACAATCACTATCTCCAAATCTTCGGAACGTCGATTGCACTCGGCGTCATCTCCGGTGCCTCTCAACTCAGCCAGGGCGGATCGAATCTCAACAGCTCCGGTTCACAGTCCTTCACCAACGGTGCAGCGTCGAGCGTGTCGCAATCGGCTACGACGATTCTCGACAAGTTCATTCAGATTCCACCAACGCTCACAATCCGGGAAGGGCACCGCGTGAAGGTTTATTTCACACAAGACATGCTCTTGCCGGCCTATGAGAATCACCGTATCGCGCAGTCGTTTTAAGGAGTCCTCCATGCGTAAGACAGCAATCGTTATTGCGTTCACCGTGCTTGCTCTTGCAGGCTGTAAGAGTAAGCAAGATCAACTCACCGCACTCAGCACGCAGTTCGATACGTTGAACGCCCAATACCAAAAGGATTGCCTGCTCGCCCCAGTTGAAGTGATCCAGCGCACTCAAGCTGAGTGCAAAGCGCAGCGAGACAAGATGAATCCTCTGGGCAACAAGATCATGGATCTCCAGAATGATATCGCCGCCTCGAAGCGCTGACCCTTTTCTGTAGTCGTCCTACACCCCAACAGTCACTCCCAACCCGGACCGCGAGCATGGAGAAAACCATGAAAGGCACCCTTTTGTTCCTAATTCTGGCCCTTGCCACCCTTGCCAAACCTGCATACGCGCAGTTAAGCAGTGGCATCGTGCTTGATCCTACGCAGTCAGCACACGCGGTGCAGCAGCTTATCCAGGGCAGTCAACTCTATACAACCACGATCAAGACTACGCAGAACGTGATGGAGACCTACAACCTCGCACAACGAATGGCGACGGCACCATCCAGCTACTACACCGCGTACAGCAACATGGTGCAGCAGACATGGACACCGGTCGCTCATCCAGCGAACACATACGGCAATTCGCTTCCTTGGACCAATGCAGCAAGCAACGGCAACGGCGCGGCGGCGGCGAACCAGGGTGCAAGCATTCAGCGCACCGGGCAAATCTCCGGCTACAGCTCATTGAACGCCCAAGGCCAACAGGCTATCGCGGCGCAGGGTGCAACGGTCGATTTAGCCGACGCGGTGAATGCAACAAGCCTACAAACGATCGGCACGGTGCGGACGAATGCCCCGCAACGCGAAGCCGATATCAAGACGCTCGAAACCGCCAGTCACTCCACAGACCCGACCCAACAGACTGAGCTCGCGACCTTGCAACGCATCAACCAGGCGATGCTCCTTCAGCTCCGCACGCAACAGGAAGCTAGCCAGATGACACAAGCCCAGAGCTTGCAGCAGATGGTGCAGCAGAAGCAGCAGCAGGACGCTTTGAAGCTGTCCATGCAGGCCGCCGACGGATACGAGACGAACTACAACAGTCACGTCTCGCATGACACAACAGGTATCACCAAAGCATTCAGCTACTGATCAGACGGGGCGATTATGGGAAACCAATTACTTACCTTCATTGGGCAACAATGCGACACTTTGACGGCTACGATGTCCCCCAATGTCGATGCGATCGGGCTTCGCATGGTCCTTTCGCTGGCAACGATCATGATGGTCTGGTTCGGCGTGCAGGAAGCCCTTGCATCCTCACGCGGCGGCCCAGGCTTCGACATGGCGAAGTTCCTCAACTTCTTCATGCTGCTCAGCTTCGCCTATATGTTCGTGAAGTATTACGACAGCAGCATTCCCGGCATCGGGTACTCCCTCAAAGGTTTCATCAGTCAAGGCACGACCAGCCTCGCTCAGACCATCGGACAGGACGGAATTCAGTCGATGTTCCAGTCGATCGACGCAGCTTTGGCGAAGTCCGGTCCCGGCATGGCGATGTTCACGGCACCCTATATGCTATTCGCCTATATCAGTACCCAGGTCGGACTCACAGTGCTTTCCGCTATCGCCACTGTGATCCTGGCCTATGGTGCAGTTGCGGGAACGATCATTGGACTTCTTGGCCCAATCTTCATTCCCTTCCTAGTCGTTGAGAAACTGGAGTTTCTCTTCTGGGGCTGGTTCAAGGCGTACCTGAGCTTCGCCTTCTACAAGGTGGTTGCTGCCGCAACGATGAGTGTTCTAGGACACCTGTTCATTAGCTATTACGCTAATCTGACCGACTTTACCAATCCGATCAATCTCGTCAAGAATCTTCCGTTGCTGATCGTGCTTGTCATCGTCAACGTCTTCCTCATTCTCAAGATTCCTGCGATTACAGCCTCCATCTTCTCTGGCAGCAGCAGTGGACATGACGCGGGCATGGGCGCAGTTACGGGTGCCGTTACTTCAGCAGTGATGGGTTAAAGGAGACACGCAAATGCCAGTTCAAGAGACGAAATCGCCCGAGATCACCCGCGCAGCCGAACGCTATCTTGAGCAGTACGGCGACCCGCTTGTGATGAACACCTATCTGAAGATCACGATTCTCGTATTGTGCGTCGTCTGCCTGATGCTGGGCGCGCTGACCTTCAAGAGCCAGAAGGCGCTTGCCGGCATGAAGCCGCTCGTCATCCGCATCGACGACGTGGGCCACGCCGACGCCATCGACTACCGCAATTACGAGTACAAGCCGCAGGAGGCAGAGAACAAATATTACCTCTCTCGGTGGGCCAACCTGTACTTCCAGCGCAACCGATACACCATCGAGCGCGACCAGACGCAGGCGCTTTACTTCCTCAACTCGGATGTCCAGCAGGCCGTCATCCGGCAGGAGCAGTTGACCAAAACGATTGCGACGTTCCAGCAGGACAGCACGCTTCCGTATGTCGATATCAACATCAAGAGCGTTGTCCTCGATGACCTCCGGCAGTCGCCCTATTCCGCCCGTATCGAGTTCGAGAAGGTGTACACCAACGCCAACGACCATACGGAGATCAAGACGGAGCGGTGGACGGCCAGCGTGACCTATGTCTTTGCCGACCACGTAGAGAACAACGCGCTCGCCTTCAATCCGCTTGGACTCACTATCGTTCGCTACCGCGCCGACCAGGCATTCGACTAGGAGCTGCTATGAATCACGACCCAAATCATGATTTAGACCTCCTCATATCGTTTCTGCAGCCCATCAAGGAATTGCTGCTTGATGACTCTGTGAGCGAGATTATGGGCAATCCGAACGGGCAGTGGTGGTTCGAGCGCAAGGGCAGGTTGGAGCACGCGGAGATCGTCTTCGATGCGAAGGCGCTCCGCACCGGCCTTGAGGTGATTGCGAACAAGTTGAGCCGCAGGTTGGATGAGGCGCACCCGCTCTTGAATGCCCAACTGCCGGACGGTAGCCGCCTCGCGGCGGTTCTCCCGCCCGTCGTGCGGCCCAACCCCGCCGTCACCATTCGGAAGTTCTCCAAGGCCCGCTTCACCATCGCAGACCTCATTCAGACTGGCGCGATGACACCGGAGATAGGCACGACTCTCAGCGGCTATATCGAGGCCGGAAAGACGATGCTGATTAGCGGCGGAACTGGCAGTGGAAAGACGACACTGCTCAACGCGCTCGCCGATTACATCCCCGAGGAAGAGCGCATTGTGGTGATTGAAGACACGTCGGAGCTGCGTATCGGCAAGCCGAATTTGCTGGCGTCCGAATGCCAGACGGAATCGCACACCGGAACGGTGAGCTTCAATGATCTATTGAAGGCCGCATTGCGGTGGAGACCCGACCGCATCATCCTCGGCGAGGTGCGCGGTGAAGAAGCCCGCACCCTGCTCGATTCGTTCAATACGGGCCATGCAGGTTCGATGGCGACGATTCACGCCAGCTCTGCGGTGAAAGCCCTTCGCCGGTTCGGTGAACTGGCGATGCGTTCGCACCAGCAATCGAACCGCGACGACATATCGGCGGAGATTGCCGAGACAGTTCAGATCGTCGCCCAGGTGGGGAGATTCGCCACCGGTCGCAAGGTGAGCGAGATTATCGCCGTGCGTGGATATGACCGCAACACCAAACAGTTTATATACGACACCATCTTTGACCGTGCGGGGGATCTCGCAACAGATCGCGATGTTCCGGCAATTCACCCAATCATTTCAACCAGCAACAAGAGGGAGAACGTCCATGCCATTGCTTGAGATCACCACCAGCCGGAAAGTCACAGCCACCGTTTCACTCGAAGAGCCTACAGCCAATCTCGTCAATCAGTATGCTGCGTTCACCCGCGTTGGCGCAGACGACGTAGTCAATAAGGCCCTCGAATACGTCTTCACCAAAGACAAGGACTTCCAGAAGTTCATCGGTGCGCCGAACGATGCAAAGCCGATCCACTCGCTGCGAATCAAGCGCGGCACGGATGATGCTCCAAAGGGTAAGCCGGGACGTAAGCCAGCAACGTCAGTACCACCCCCAGCGGCAATTCCATCGGCTATTGCGGCGACGAAGTAATGAGCATTGCCCCCTCAATCATTTGTGCAGGTATGGAAACGGTGCTACGCACCGGATGAATTATGACACTCCACCCCTCCGAGGGTCGTGCTGGAGCGGCATAAGGCGCTCTGATCCAGCAGCGGAAATCAAAGGGCTTACAGATCACAAGGCGCTTCGGAGCGCTTCAGAGCACCCTAAAGCGCCTCAGCTTTCTTGGAGCAAACGATGCCATTACTCAACGATGAAGTTGTGACCCTGAGAGCCAGTTACCGGGTCAAGACTGCCGGTACAAAGCTCAACCGGGATGAGCTGGCGGCACTTGCAAAGCACTGTGCTGACCGTGGAATTACGCCGGGAGAACTCATCCGACGGCTCATCCTCAGCGAACTCAACCCTCACCCTGTCGAACCTACCGCCAGCGTTGAGTTGAGCGAGATCGTCGGGGTTCGGTTGATGCTCACGAACCTCTTAAAGCCGCTCACAACCGGCCTCAAGATCACGCCCGAGGTATTCGACGGAATCATGGTCGAGGTCAAGAAACGGAAGACGGCGCTTGCCCTTGAGACGAAGCAAGACCTGGAGCGTGCGTGATGGCAAGTCAACAGTGGGGACGAAAAGAAACGATCATCTTTCCGCCGCATTCTCCGATCTATACCTACGGTGCGGTGTTCCTTGCATTCGTGATGACCGGCTGCTTTCTGTATGTTCGCTTTACCTACGGTCAGACGCCTTTGCAGCAGTTCTACACACCGATCTACGCGCGAGCGGCAGCGGGGGCGGCCATGAGCAAGAAGGACAAGTACCAACTGCTTTACGTTGGCGACGGCACCAAGATGGGTCAACTCGCCGTCGAAGCCGATGTCCAGCAAGGTACAAGTCCCGCCCCCGGTGGCAAGCATATTCCGCTTGCGCTTTCGGGTAAGGCGGTAGCGCGTGGACTCCGCGCGCTCTATCGCGGGCCAGAGCAACAGTACCTCGACAAGCGCTTGCACGAGTACCTGAAGACGAGCGTCTTCCAAGGCGACCAGCTCTGGGATATCTATAAACTTCCGCTCCTATTTGGGCTCCTTTCATTGCTTGCCCAGCTCCCGCTTTCCATACGGAAGGACATCAAGCGCCGGAAGCAAATGAAGTACGGTCGTCTCTTGAAAGGGCCGGTGCTGCTGACTCCCAAAGAGTTCAACGAGACGGTCCAGGGCGACGGGATTGGCTTCAAGACCACCGAAGCCAAGCAGATGATGAGGATACCGCTAAGGGCCGAGGCGCAGCACATCGAACTCATGGGCGACACCGGGGCCGGGAAGACCAGCCTCATTATGCAGATACTCAGGCAGATTCAAGACCGGGACGAAATGGCTATCGTTTACGACCCGGCCTGCGAGTTTATTCAGAGGTTCTACGACGCCGACCGTGGGGATATTGTGCTCAATCCTCTGGATGCCCGCTGCCCCTACTGGGGGCCGTCCGAGGAGCTTCGTCGGAAGGCGGAAGCCAAGGCGATTGCAGCCTCGCTCTACCAGCCGACCAGCGACAAGAAGGGTGAGTTCTTCACCGAGACACCTCAGAAGATCTTTGCCCATCTCCTCACCTTTGGGCCGACGCCGACGCAGTTGGTCGCATGGCTGTCCAACCCGGATGAGATCGACAAACGTGTGCTCGGAACAGAGATGCAGGCGATGATTGCGAAGGGCGCGCAGCAGCAGCGCAATGGCGTCCTCGCTTCGCTCGGACTGGTAGCTGACAGCCTACGGATGCTGCCCACCAAAGAGCAATCGACGACGACTTGGAGTGCCACAGAGTGGTCCGAGACGCGCAAGGGTTGGATTTTCATTACCTCCAGCGCAACCGAGCGCGAAGCCCTCCGGCCTCTGCACAGCCTTTGGATCGACCTATTGGTTTTGCGGCTCTTAACAGCCCCGCAGGGCACCCAGAAACCAGTGTGGTTTGTCTTGGACGAACTGGCGAGTTTGCAGCGTCTCCCTCAGCTCCATACGGCCATCACAGAGAACCGGAAGAGCCAGAACCCTCTCGTCCTCGGCTTCCAAGGGAAAGCCCAGCTTGAGGTGATCTACGGCCATCTAGCCGAGGTAATGCTCTCGCAGCCAGCCACGAAAATCTTCCTCAAGACCACTGAGCCAAAGGCGGCGGAGTGGGTGTCGAACGCCATCGGAAAGATCGAGATCGAGCGTATGAAGGAGACGCACTTTGACGGTACACGCTCTGGGAAGAACTTCACATTGGACCGCCAAGTGGAGCCTTTGGTCATGGACTCTGAAATCTCAGGACTTGAGAACCGCCATGCGTTTCTCAAGCTGGGAAACCACGTCGCCCGCTTCCATTTCGAGTACATGGACTTGCCTCAAAGGACTCGCGGCTTCGTAGCCCGCGACATGGAAGACGATGCGCTAGGCTTCGATCCACTCACCCTTGTACCGAAGGCTCTACCGGCACGGGAGCTGACAGTTGACCTTGAGGCCGAGGTGCCGAAGGTGAAGCAAGTCGTCTCTCCAAAGGTAGATGATGCCGCCGTGCCGGTGGTTGACGAACCGACCGAAGAGGAACCTGCCGAGGCTGGAACTGTCCCTGATGCTCCAGTGGATTTCAGCGAGGTTGAGAGCGACGAAGGACTCCAGGCAGCCTTTGACTTTGTAGGCCATTAGAGGCTCGTATGCTCACCATTTCCAAGCCAATCAGCTCGGGTCAGGCGCAGACCTACCACGCCAAAGAGTTCACGTCTGCCGAGCAGAACTATTGGAAGCAGGGCGATACGATTCTCGGAGAATGGCAGGGGCAGTTGGCCAAGAAGTATGGCCTCACCGGAGCCATTGACGCGCAGCACTTCGCGCGTTTGAGTGAGGGTCAAAATCCCCATACTGCCGAGCAGTTGGTCCAACATCGCAAGGGCCAGGAGTACACCACAGCCGACGGAACCACCGTCAAACCGGTAGAGCATCGGGCCGGGTGGGACGCGACGTTCTCCGCCCCCAAGTCCGTTTCGCTGACCGCTTTGGTGGGAGGCGATGATCGTGTCCGCGAAGCCCACCGGCAAGCGGTGACTATCGCGCTCACCGAGTTAGAGCGGTACACCCAAGCCCGGATCGGTGGCAATAATCCCGCCGAAACCACCGGCAAATTCATCGTTGCCAAGTTCGAGCATGACACCGCCCGCCCGGTTGATGGCTACGCCGCACCCCAGCTCCATACCCACGCCGTCATCTTCAATATGACCGAGCGGCCCGACGGTTCGACTCGCGCACTTCAGCCGCAAGCTTACTTCGATAGTCAGCAGTTTGCGACCGCCGTCTACCAGTCGGAGTTTACCTACCGGCTCCGCAATCTCGGTTACGAGATCGAGGCTGGCAAGAGCGGCGCTCCCGACGTGAAGGGCTACACCGCCGAGTATCTTGAAGCCTCCAGCCCACGCCGACAGCAGATCGAGGAGGCCATCGCACGGAGCGGCTTCAGCGGGCCGGAGGCAGCGGAGATTGCGGCTCACAACACCCGCGACCGGAAAGAGATTCACACTCCGTCCGAGGTGATCGCCGCTCATCGCCAGATTGCGGCCGAGTTTGGCAACCAGGCGGATCATGTGGTCGCAGCAGCTAGAGAAAGGGCGGAGGGGCTGGCACAGAACCGGGTACCGGATGCGCCCCAAAGGGCGCAGGAAGCTGTCAGCTTTGCCAAGGATCGTAGCTTCGAGCGGGAGGCCGTCACCGACGAACGGGACATCATGCGCGACGCCTTGCGGCGCGGCATGGGCGACCTTACCTATGACCAGGTGCGGTCGAACTTCGATCAAAGGCACGGCAGCGGTGAATTCCAAACGGTGAACGGCGAGAAGCATGAGACAGGTCGGCAGTTCACCACACGCGAAACCATCGCGGCAGAACTTGCAACGGTCGGACACATGAAACGCGGCCAGAATGCCGTCGAGCCGGTGCTGCCCCAGGAGCGGGCTGCGGCCCACGCCGACACCAGCGAACTTCTCAACCCGGCGCAGCGGAGAGCCATTGAGGAGGTGCTGTCGTCCCATGACCGCGTCCACGGTTTGCAGGGACTCGCGGGCTCAGGTAAGACCAGTACGCTGTCCGCCATCCGTGAAGGCGCGGAGCGGAACGGTTATGCGGTCGAAGGCTTTGCACCGACCAGTCGAGCCACAGCCCAGCTACGAGACGCCGGGATTTCGGCGGACACCTTGCAAGGTTTCCTTGCTCGCGGCGGCGAGGAGCAGACGAAGGGCGACCCCGACCGCAGACACCTTTATATGGTCGATGAATCCAGCCTCGCCAGCACCCGGCAGATGCAGAGCTTCATGGAAAAGATAAAGCCGCAGGACAGGGTTTTGCTCGTGGGAGACACCCGCCAGCATCAGGGCGTAGACGCTGGCAAGCCGTTCGAGCAGATGCAACAGGCCGGGATGCAGACCTCGCAGCTTGACCAGATCATGCGCCAGAAGGACCCGGAGTTGCTTCGCGTCGTCGAACACTTTGCCAAGAACGAAACGGCGACGGGCGTTGGATTATTGCAGCAGCAAGGGCGCGTGACCGAGATCCCCGACAATGCCCAGCGTATCGAGGCCATCGCCAAGGACTATGCAGCCAAGCCGGAGAACACGCTTGTCGTATCGCCGGATAACGCCAGTCGCCGCGACATCAACGATGCCATTCGGAATGAGTTGAAAGGCTCCGGTATTGTCGCGAAAGACGACCACCGTATGGACGTGTTGACGCAGCGATCGGAGCTTACCAGTGTCGATAGAGAATGGGTGGCAAACTACCAACAGGGCGACATTTTGTTCTATTCGCGGGGCAGCAAGGAGCATGGGATCGAGCCGCGCACCTATGCGACCGTCGCTTCCATTGATGCCGCAGCCAATCGGATCACCGTCGCCACGGAGGACGGGAAGCAAGTCACCTACGACCCGGAACGCTTGAGTGGCATTACGGCGTACCGCGAGATCAGCCGGGACTTTGCCCAGGGCGACCGCATCCAGTTCACGTCTACGAATCGCGAGTTGGGAGTCTCCAACCGTGACCTCGGAACCATCGACCGTATCGACGGCAAGCAGATCGACGTGAAGATGGACGGCGAGAAAGAGCGCACCGTCAGCTTCGATTCCGCCAAGATGCGGCACTTCGACCACGGCTACACCGTGACCTCGCACAGTTCACAGGGACTCACCACAGACCGGGTATTGGTGAACATGGATACGACTGTTCACCCGGAACTCATCAACACACGCTTTGCTTATGTCTCCGTTTCCCGCGCGTCACAGGACGCGCGGATTTATACCAACGACGCCGGAACTCTTGGCGAACGCCTTAGTACCGACGTGACCAAGACCTCAGCGATAGAGCTTCAAAGAGCGCCGGTCGAACCGACCGCCAACCAGCACGTTCAGGAGCCACCGATGACCAACAGCAGAGAGCACCCGCAGGATGACCTACGCCGTGAACCATCTACCGAGGCGATGGTTTCGCTCCCCGAGATCATCCATCACGAAGCCGAAGTTGATGCTCGGCACTATGCGCCCATCGAAGCAGCTTTGCCCAAGGAAACGGAAGGGTACGAATGGAAGCGGGAGACAGGCGACATCGAAAGCTACAAGCACGATCAGACAGGAGGCTGGTTGCATATTGACCCACAGAGCAATTTCTACGACCGCGAAGCCCAGCCAATTACCCGAGAGAATGCCCTTGAGCACGCAGGACACGAGCCATCCCATGCGGTACCAGACAGCCTCAACGTGCAGCCCAGTAGCAGCGATCAGGGCAACGACCAGGGGATCGGTCTGTAACCGTATGCGCCCGATGATAAGAGTCGCTTTATGATGGGTGTCGGTGAGTACGAGCAGTTGTGTCGGGCTGTGTCAGCCCCGCGTCGCCTTGGTTCCCAGAATCCCGAAATGCCGCCGTTTGCGGCTTCCGGGAACCCGCAAAATCAGAGGAACTAAAGCCTGTGCAGTGGAAGGACTTCAATTACGGCGGACGGGTCTACGACCTGTCTCACCTTCATCCTCGCATCTTCCGCTTCACCCGCCCCGCTGAGGGCGCCCATGCAGCCGAAGTCTTCGATGTGGAAGTGCGATTCACGCTTCACTGCTTTTCGCGCGGGCCGCGAGACGGTGAAACGTTCGATCCGCTGTTGATCTACCCCGATGACTACGAGGCCCGGATATTCGACTTTCGGCGCTATGAAATGTCCAAGTGGCTGCCCGAGATCATCCAGGGAATGCCGGCCCGGAAGCCGCGGCACAATAAAAGCCGGGGCAACTACTTTTCCGTCGAACTGGTCGCTGAAAACGGCGATACGGTCGAGTACGACATCTTCTTCAAGGTGCGGAAGCCAGCGAAGGGACGGCTCGAAATGATCGTCGAGACGGCCTTCGTCCGCGATCCGGGATACGGTTCGACCCGCCCGGACGGCAAACCCGTTCGGTTCTGGATCATCCTGCACAATACCAGACACGGGTTGATGATCCGAACATAAACAGAAACGGCCCCCGATGAAGGGGACCGTCTCAAACTGCCATGCGCCTCTTGATTATCCCTACACTCGTGGAGACCATTGCTGGCGGGTGACCGGCACCACGGCTTTCGCCGCTGCACTTATATGCCGTTATCAGTATGATGCACCTTGGCGTAACGAAGGCGCAAGTGAAAACCTACGAGGGCAGCACAAAATGGAAACGGAACCTTGGCAGCGTCGTACACCACAAGCTGGGCCAATTTCAGGGTTGCGGTCTACATTCACCTCACGTTCGTTACAGACGTCAAGTTGCCCACCCGACGGTGTCGGGGAACTTCCGATTGCACTACAATCGCCGCATGTTTATTGAAGACGACAAGCTGCCCCAGGACGTTGTCCGCAAGAAGCTCTCCGACACTCGCGATGCGCTCTGTTGTCTCGAATGCGGCTTTGAATCGGCGTTCAGTTCGATGGACAAGGACGCGATCGGTCGCCCCTTTACGCAATGGTCATGCACGACTGCAATGTCGATAGGGATTAGCCCCCTGTCAGCGGACTACTGAATGTACGAGCTGAAGCTCGTACCCTTCAAAGCAGGACCGTTTCAACATCATTGAAAGCCGTGCTAGGGTTTTTGCATGTCCAATGCAAGAAACTCTTTACTTGCCCTTGTGGTTGCCACGTCGTCGGCTGCTGCTGGTTTTGCCCAAACCGCCGAGGCTGCTGCCGCCGCCAAGGCTTATACCGCGCCGCGTCATGCGGAGCTGACGAAGCAGTATGAGGCGTTCCTATCGATGCCGAATGTGGCGCTGGATCCGGCGGGGCTGCGGCAGAATGCGGAGTATCTGGAGGCGCAGTTGCGGAGTGTTGGAGCGGAGACGAAGCTGCTGACCGCTGCGGGGCTGGCGGGGGTTCCACCGGTGGTATGGGGCGAGTTGAAGATTCCGGGGGCGACGCGGACGATCGTGTTTTATGCGCACTATGACGGGCAGCCGGTGACGCCTTCGGAGTGGGAGTCGGGCAAGCCGTTTACGCCGGTGATGAAGATGTTGGATGGAGAAGAGCGGGTGTATGCGCGCGGGGCGGGGGATGACAAAGCGGCAATCTTCGCGCAGCTGACCGCGCTGCGGGCGTTGCAGGCTGCGGGGGTGAAGCTGTCGGCGAATGTGCGGTTTATCTGGGAGGGTGAGGAGGAGGCCGGGTCGGCGCACCTGGAGCAGATTTTAATGGCCAACCGCGAGCTGATTCGGGGCGACATCTGGCTGGTCTGCGATGGGCCGGTGGACCAGACGCGGGCGCAGTCGCTGGCGTTTGGCGCGCGTGGGGACGCGCATGTGCAGATCACGGTCTATGGGCCGAACCATGCGCTGCACAGCGGGCTCTATGGCAACTGGGCACCGAACCCGGCGATGATGCTGGTGGAGCTGCTGGCGGGGATGAAGGATGCGAATGGACGGGTGCTGATTCCGCATTTCTACGACGGCATTCAGCCGCTGGGGCCGGTGGAGAAGAAGGCGCTGGCAGACGCTCCGGTAAACGACGAGATGCTGCGCAGGGAGTTCGCGCTGGGGCACATGGACGGCGGCGGGCGGCATCTGCTGGAGCTGCTGAACGAGCCTTCGCTGAACATCAACGGGATCTCGTCGGGGCAGACCGGGGCGCGGTCGCCGAATGCGATTCCGGTGTCCGCGACGGTGAACCTGGACATGCGGCTGGTAGTGGGGACCGAAGGCAAGGTGGAGCAGCAGCGGGTGGTGGATTACGTGAAGTCGCAGGGCTATTTTGTGACGTATGCGGAGCCGACGCGCGAGGAGCTGCTGGGTCATGCGAAGGTGGCGCAGGTGAAGCTGGATGGGGTGGAGGAGGCATCGCGCACGCCGATGGACCTTCCCGTGGCGGCGGAGGTGATTGCGGCCGTAAAGAGCGCGCGGGGCAGGGTGGTGCTGCTGCCGACGATGGGCGGGACCGTGCCGCTGGACGCGATGGAGCGGGCGGCGGAGACGAAGATGATCATGGTGCCGATCGCCAACCACGACGACAATCAACATGCGGCGAATGAGAATCTGCGGATGCAGAATCTTTGGGATGGGGCGGAGACGATGGCGGCATTGATGGCGATGAACTAGAGCTTCGCCTGCGGCGTCACAGGCCCGAAGTATGTTCCGAGTGATATCACTGCTCACGATGAAAATGCTTCGAGCGATCGCCTGCTGTGTTGTGATGCTGATGTTGCCGCGTTTCGCTCGTGAAGCTATCGACGTACACGTAAGTTCGCTTAACTATTCAATCTGATCCTAAAAAACAGAAACCGCCAAGAGCGAGGCTCGAAGCGGCTTCTGGGCCGACAACCCCTCAACTAGGCGCTGCCAACGGGTATGATTCATCATAGCGACACTCAAGTCCTCCTGCAATTTTGCCTTGCCTTGAGCATCAGGCTCCGCACCACTTCATTCCTTTCTTCTTTTCACGGAAGAGATTTCTGACCTCGTTTTTTAAGAGGGAGGATCGCCTCCCTGCCTCCGGCCCTTCGGTCCTCCGCCACCCTCCTCAGCAGGGAGGTCAGCCCTCCCCGCAACTCCCCTCCGAAAAAAACAACGGCGAACGCGATCCCCGGCGCTCCGCGCCCGGCAAGGAAACCAAGCCTTTCTGAGGAGCGCCGCTCCTGGCGCGCGCAAGGCGATGGAAAAAGCTCCGTGCAGCTCCAGGTATTCGCTTCCTCCGGCCTCCGGCTGGCCTGACGGCCACTTTTCCCACACCCTGCACTTGCCGCCCTCGATGGCGTGGGCCATGGCCAAGGCGTGTTTGTGAGCAAACACAGCACAGCCACTCAAAAACGGAGGAACCACCCATGAACACCGCCATCGTCGCCACCACCGCACCCACCGTCAGCCCCTTTATCCAGAACCTCCAACAGCAGCAGACAAAGCAACCGCAAACCTCCAAAGAGGTCATCGCCGCCAATGTCAAAGCCCTTATCGACCAGTTGGAAGAGGGACACAGTGAAGGTCTAACCGCCTACCTCCTGGCTATGGGCAGGTTCCACAATTACAGCTTCCTATGTTAAGCACAACATAGGAAGCTCTATGTTCACAGTCGGACTATGTTGAGTATTGGCTTCACGACCCGACAGGGCGCGGATGTCCGCGCCCTGCTGTTCACATAGTCGGGTCAAAGGCTGGCTAGAAACTTGGGGAGACTTCGGCCGTGAATTTGGTAAGCTTCAGCCAACGGCCTTTAGTGCGAGCAGCCCGGGCGCGGAGTCTGCGACTGGTGCAATTGTCCCTGCCACAAATACGCCCGAAGCTCGCGGTTTGGGAAATGAACAGCTTCGTCAAGGACGATGTTATTCATCTTGAGCTGGAATCTACCCTTCGCTTCCTCCGTTTCGAGACAGAGATGAGGCACCTAACTTTGCAAATTCCGCTCTTTGAGTTAAATCAACAATGCGTCTGTTAACGTAGGCTACCCACAATGGCTCTGGCGTCCGAAGCAGCGGTCTCATCTCCCAGAAATCGAACATCCCAGTCTGTCCCCGTTACACGGCAAACAAAGCTAACGGAAACGTCATCCGCCGCAGATCCCACACAAAATACTTCTCCGCCGGCAGTAACGACTGTATACGCCTTAAATGCTTCTGACCTAGCGCCAGATGCCATCTTGGGAAGGCTTTCTTCCTGCCAATGTAGCGCAGCATCCGAAGACTCTAGCAAGGCGGCTGATCCTTTCTTGGTCACATTCAATTCTACGTCCGCGCCAAACAGAGTCGCGCGAGTCAGCTTCAAGCTACCTCCACTCGAACCGACCGAAGGCGTCCACCAGATTGGTAACGTGACGACATGGTTATCCCAAGTTACATCTCTACCGTGAACGAGATGCCACATCACCGCCTTGGCCTGCGAATGAAAGAGGCCGACGAGAGCCAGAATAAAACTGGCAACAACTGCTGTCGCGACAATCTTAGAAGAAGGTTTCACACGATATCTCCAGTGAGATTTTTATTGACACACTTTTACCAGTATAACTACTGATCAGCTGGCCACCATCCCTTTTCAACTCCATATGAGTGCGTCGCAGCTGCGCTTATGTAAGCCTGCTCCGCTTCGCGCACCTGCTGCGAAAATGAAGCTTTATAACCACCTTTAGCAAGATCCGTACCATACTTTGCTTCCGAGATACCTAGGTTAGTTAGTCTTCCTAGAACAGTTTCCGGATCGCCAGTGGCACTCGTGGCAGTAGATATAAAATCTTCGGCAAATGTAAACAGGCTCTGTGCAGCTTTTGCAAATTCGAAATTATATCGGGCCTTAATAAAATCTAGGTCTACGTTTCCGCTACTCCAGGAGGCTGGATCGTAAAGCGTATCGCGATCTTTCTTTGCAAGACTGTACCATTGTTTTACTGCTCTCGTGTCGCCCCAAGTCGTCTCAACGATTTTTTTGGCTTTTTTCTCATCGCCGCTTGATATGGCTTCATCCTCGGCTTGCGCAGCCGCTTGCCCCCTTGCAAACTCCTTCGCTGCTAATGCTGCATTCTGATCACTAAGATTCTTTGCCCCACTGTTCCACGCCGCGTTATCAAGGGTGTCAAAGAAATCCCCCATATCCTCGATATGGCCATCAAGATCCGCCCTGCCTACCGGATTGCCTCTCACGTATGCGTAGAGGTTCAAGCTCTGAGGATCACCAAGATTCGCGTATGGTACGGGTTCTGTCTTTGCACTCCAATCAGGCGACATCCATCGGCCCATATTGCTACCGTAATACCTGGCCCCGAAATCATCCAATCCTGACTCTGCATCCCGTTCTTTGCCGGTGAAGTGAACGGCTGACGAATCGGTCCCTGTCGAAGTCAAACCGTCCCCATACGGAAGGCTTGCAAACGTTCCGTATACGACCCCGGCAGGCGTAATCGAGACGCGCTTTGTGCCTAGCCAATCGTTGAGAGCGAACGTCATCGTGCTTGCCGAGTAGGTCGCTAGTAGGCGTCCGCCTGCGAATAGGTTTGTAAGCTGCCACACTCCGCTTCCATTCAACTCGGTGAGGGGCTCACCATTAAGGCCGACGATATAACGAGTCGTTTCGGACCAAGTGGAATTTGACGCAGAGCAGGAGAGCGTTGAGACGGCATAAACTGAGATGACTAACCCATACACTGTGTCATAATCCGTTGCCTATGGCAACCCTATCCGCATTTCCCACACAAACACACATTGCTAACCCAGCACTTGAGGCAGACTGTTCCCTAGACGGGATTTTCGAGTCTCCACACGACTTTCCGCCGGATTGGGCGCTGATGCTGACTGCATATATCGACGAGAGCATGACACAGGGAGATTCTCATGTAGTTGTCGCCGGATTCATGGGAAATGATCGAAGTTGGAATACTTGTATGCGTAAGTGGCGTAGCACTCTTGCCGCTCATAATCGTACCAACCTTCACATGAAAGAGTTGCGGGGATGGCCTAAAGATCGCAACAAGCCGATGCTCGCTGCTCTAGGTGCGATTCCTCAGGATTCAGGACTGCGACTAGTCTATGGCAGCGTCAACGTTGGTGACTATCGAGACTTAACTGAGAATAAATTCCTAGCCATTATGACCGATGGTTACATGGCAGCTCTGCATGTTGTGCTAGAGCGGGCGCTTTCCAGTGTTCCATTGGGTCAGCGACTAAAAGTAGTTGGAGAGGAAATTCCGAGATATAGCTATCGCCGCAGTATTGTGTTTCGCGCGATTCAAAAAGATCCCCGCTTTCAATCTCACTCCGGCATCCCGAAGTTGGCAGCTTTTGAGTCGCAACCTAAAAGTAGCATCCTAGAACCCGCCGATTATGCTGCCTATGCCAAGTTGCAACAGTTGATTGACCCAAACAGCCGGAAAGCACAGTTATGTGCGCCGATCCTTCAGAATCGGCTGGTGACTGGCCGAACGCTAGACGCGGCACACAGTCGCGAACTGATGGCAGTGGCTAAACGCTCAGTGCCGTGGTTGGCGCAGATGCCCGCCGGCAAATCTGAGGCGTCCAAATTCCTACGTGATCTTGAGGAATTGGAACGTGACGCCTAGCAGCCCGTGGTGCAAGTGTAGATACGTGTGCGGGTGATTTCAGGGGTATTCACAGCGCCGGTTTGTAAGCTTTGTTCATGGCGATGGGTCGGCGGCAGGATCGGGAGCGGCAAGAGGGTTTGTGGGTGGCGCACACGCAGTTGGCGGCCTCTCCAGGGCATCCTTTTTATGAGCGTCTCAATGCTGTGCTGGACACGGAGGGCTTCGACCGGTTTGTCGAAGACCGTTGCGCGAAGTTCTACGCGGCGCAGTTCGGCCGTCCGTCGCTGACCCCTGGGATCTACTTCCGGTCTTTGTTGATCGGGTATTTCGAAGGCATCGGGGCGGAGCGCGGGATCGCCTGGCGGATGGCCGATTCGCTCGCGCTGCGGCGCTTCGTCGGCATCGCGCTCGACGAATACACGCCGGACCATTCGACGATTTCGCGCACGCGGCGGCGGATCGATCTGGAGACGCATGCGGCCGTGTTCGGCTGGGTGCTGGAGGTGCTGGCGCGGCGCGGGCTGATCGAGGGCAAGCGCGTGGCCGTCGACGCGACGACGCTCGAGGCCAACGCGGCGATGCGTTCGATCGTGGGGCGCGACACGGGCGCGAGTTACGAGGAGTTTCTGACCGCACTGGCCAGGGCGTCGGGCATCGCAACGCCAACGCGCGAAGACCTGACACGGCTGGACCGCAAGCGCAGGAAGCGCACCTCGAACAAGGAGTGGAAGAGCCCGGTCGACGAGGATGCGCGGATTGCGAAGATGAAGGACGGGCGAACGCACCTGGCCCACAAGGCCGAGCACGCCGTCGATCTGGACACCGGCGCGGTGGTTGCGGTGACCCTGCAGGCCGCCGACAAGGGCGACACGGCCACGCTGGACGAGACGTTGATCGAGGCCGGCTCGGCGGTGGCCGAGCTGGCGGCGCGTCAGTCGGAGATGCCTTCAGAAGCTGCGAAGGTCAACCTCAACGGCATCGAAGAACTGGTCACGGACAAGGGCTATCTGAGCGGAGCGGTCCTGACGCGGGTGAAGAGCTACGGGCTGCGCAGCTACATTCCGGAGAAGCGGCAGAAGGGCAAGCGGCGCTGGCGGGGCAAGGCCGAGGAGCAGCGGGCGACTTACGACAATCGGCGGCGGGTGCGGGGCAGCTACGGCAAGAGCCTGCTCAAGCGGCGCGGCGAACTGGTCGAGCGCAGCTTCGCCCACTGCTACGAAACCGGCGGGATGCGCCGCTGCCACCTGCGGGGACGCGAGAACATCCTCAAGCGCCAGTTGGCCCATGTCAGCGCCTTCAACCTGAGCCTGGTGATGCGGAAACTGCTCGGCGCGGGCACTCCGCGAGAGCTGAGGAACCGCGCCGTACACTTCATTTTGCGCCTCTTCGTGTGGCTCACCTGCCAGAATCGGCACCACCGCGCAGTCCAACTCCAAATGGCCCCACTTGCCCAGTAACACCGGATGCTATCGCTCCAGAAATACCCCATAGAGCACCCAATGGAATTCAGCTACTTGCACCACGGGCTGCTATACCCGAAAGAAATCATTCCAGGTGTGGGACGATGCCAGGATTGGAGCCGGAGATGAGTGGAAGCACCACATTGACCAGCATCTCACCAGTGCGGATATCATCGTTTTTCTCGTCAGTCCCGACTTTCTTGCCTCAGATTTTTGCTGCGAAGAAGAATTGCCCGCCGCCTTAGAACGCAGGATGCGCAAAGAAGCTATTCTCGTTCCGATCCTCATTCGTGATTGCGCGTGGAAAGAAACTGATCTCGCCCAGCTTCAGGCGCTTCCGAAAGATGCCAAGCCGGTGACGAAGTGGGATGATCGCGATTCGGCCTGGAAAAGCATTGGAGAGGGGTTGAATGAACTTGCCTCCGGCGTATTGAAAGAAAAGCTGGAGATACTTATGAGGAGTGAAGCTGCGTTTGACAGCGCTTCTGTCATACAGATGACAGAAGGCGATGCTCTAAGGGATGCTGGGCAATCCAAAGAGCAATGGGCACAGTACTTGTCAGATGCGAGGGAAGCACAGTTAATATACGCAACCATTATGCGTGACGCCGAAAAATCTCGAATGGATCGTTGGAAGATCCAGCAGGATATGCAATCAAAACTCTTCCAAACTATTCAAGACGTGACCACCAGCCGGGCCAAAACGGCAGATAAATCCTCTAACAACATGGATGCATATATCCGCGGGTAGTACGAATGGCTCTGTTGCAACGTTTCTCGCTTTTTCCAAGGTCAGCCAAGGCTTTGCCCTGGGGTACGTCAAACAGATTGTAGATTGAGCTGTTCCTCGATGAGCTCTACGGCTTCTGCAAGCATACTGGGGGGCCCGTCAGAAAACGGACAATAAAGTGGTCTGCCCGATCTTTTGTACCGCGGGTTATCAGTGTAGCGCAGCTTCTTTTGTGATCAAGTAGCCGCCGTCGAGGGTGTGGGGAAGTGGGAAGCGCACTTTGCTTTCCACTTCTCCATACCCTGTTTCAGTTCCGCCCTGCCACGACTCTGGCGCTGGCGGCCGATAGCTCAACGAGGAGTGAGGCCGGATGGTGTTGTAGTGGATCCTCCATCGTTCAGCCAGGATCCTGATCTCCTTCATGGAGTAGAAGATCTCCCCGTTGAGGAACTCGTCGCGCAGCTTCGAGTTGAACGATTCACAGTAGCCGTTCTCCCATGGTGAACCGGGTTCGATGTAGAGTGTCTTTGCACCTGTGTTCGCAAGCCATTTGCGCAGATCCCGAGCTACGAACTCAGGGCCGTTGTCCGAGCGTATATGCTGCGGCACTCCTTTGATCACCATCACGTCGGCCAGAACCTCGATCACCTTCGCGCTCGACCAGCGACGCTCTGGCCGGACCAGAAGGCTCTCCCGGCTGTGCTCATCGATCAGGTTCAACATCCGCACCGTCCTTCCGTCGTATGTCCTAGCGCTCACGAAGTCGTAGCTCCAGACATGGTTGACATGCTCAGGCCGCAAGCGCACGCACGAGCCATCGTTCAACCACAACCGGCCTCTTGGCTTCTGCTGTTGTGGAACTTTCAGCCCCTCGCGACGCCAGATTCTCTCCACCCGGTCCTTGCCGACATGCCAGCCTGCGTGTCTGAGCAGAGCTGTAATGCGGCGATAACCATAGCGGCCATACTGACCAGCTAGGGTCACGATGGCCTGGGTGAGAGCATCTTCGTCCTCGCGCTGTGTCGGGCGGTAGCGCTGCGTGCCACGTGGCTGTTGCACCACAAGGCACGCATGCCGCTCGCTCAGCCCATGCACCTGTCGCGCATGGTTCACCGCACAGCGACGTCGCTCAGGGCTTAGAAATTTCCCTCCGCGATGTCCTTCAGCACCAGCTTCTCGAGGCTGAGGTTGGCCACGATGCGCTTCAACTTCGCGTTCTCCTGTTCCAGTTCCTTCAGCCGCCGCGCTTGATCCACCTGCAGCCCGCCATACTCCTTACGCCAACGGTAGTAAGTCTGGTCCGTGATCCCCGCTTCCTTGCACGCGAGCGACGTCGTTTTACCGTTCGCAATAGAGACTTCGATCTGACGTAACAGGTTCACAACCTGCTCTGGACTATGCTTCTTCCCTCGTGCCATAGAACGCTCCTTTGATCCCAGTTTGTATCAATTCCACTGGTACAAAAGAAGCCGGGCACTCCAACCACTGAACGTCGTTGACGATCGGTTTGACAACGAAATCGCATGAGCAATCGTTCTACAGGTATAGGAAGAGTTCTATAGGCTAAGGAACATTTCTACACCTTTAGGAATAGCGTAAGTCCTTTGGAACCAACGAAACCGTTATATAGGTAAAGGAAAAACGACATCGATAGCTCTGCCTGAGGAAGGTGAGCAGCTTGCCGCGGAACATCCGGCTGAGCACGCGAACCGGTAGAAAGAAGTTACGTCTTGACGCGACCCATCGGGAGCGATCAAGCGCCAGTCCACCGGCGGGGACGAGACAGTGAAGGTGGAGATGAAGTCCGAGGTCCTGCGAACAGGTGTGCAACACGGAGAGTACGCCGATGCGTGCACCGAGATGGTGTGGATCGGCCGCGATCTCCAGCAGGGTCTCGGAAGCGGCCCGAAACAGCAGGTTGTAGAACCGACGCTGGTTGCGGAGTGCCGGCGGCGCCAGTTGCTCGGGCACGGTGAAGACCACATGGACATAGGGCAGGGGCACGAAGCCTAGCTCGTCGACGATCAGTAGTTCGGCTATTTTTCCCATCTATCAGAGTGAAGACTTCTAGAGGCGGTCTTTGGATGAATCTAACGAGGACGGACCAGTCGGCGGCGAGGGCTTCGAGGTTGGCGACGGGTGATGCCACCGGTCGAAACGCGGACCGGACTCATTCATGTCAGCTGTATTTGGTTCTCCTGAGTAGCACGATAGTGGCATGGAGCGGATCTTCGGCGCAGCCGATAAGACGATGCTCGATCTATAAAGATTTCGTAAATACCGAGATCTAGGCCGAACGAAGGATGTCTTTATGAAATCTCCTTCTTGAGGACCGTTTCTATGTCAGCGCTATCGATCTCTTCATGTTGAGCAGCTTGCGATTCCAACCCAATCACTCACAAGATTTGGAGCGTCATTGAAAAGCATTGTCAAATTTGGGGTCGTTTGCTTGTTAAGCATGGGCAGCCGAGGATGGATTGCCTCCGCTCAGGAAACTCAGCTACCCGTGATCTCCACTGAACGGCCCACGGTGGGCAATTCGCCCGATCTGATTCCCGGCCAGAGCCTGCAGGTTGAAAACGGAGCGGGAGTCACTTATCAAAAAAAACAGTATGTCGCCGACCTTCCAGAAACACTCTTGCGTTTTGGGTTGACCAATCAGGTAGAAGTTCGCTTCTTGTTTGGCGATGAGGTTTACCAGCGATCGAACACCTCCGACAGTCATTCCCTTCAAACTATGGATCCGGCGCTCAGCGCCAAGTTCGCTTTGGGCAAACCCAACAGCATCTATCCCCGCTCCTCAATTGTCGGATTGAGCTTTCCAGGAGGCGGTTCGAATTGGACCTCCGGCAGCTACGATCCCGGAGTCACCGCAATCTGGACACAGACGATCAAGAAAGCCTACTTCCTGAACGAAGTTGGAGGCAGCACGCTCACGACCCTCGCGGGTGCCCGCCGAATGTCATGGGCTCCAAGCGTCGCTGGAGGACGCAGTCTATCGGAAACCGTTACGGGGTTCGCTGAATACGCGCCGACGATTCTTGCGAACGGCAACCTTGAGTATGTCGTCGACGGAGGGTTCTCGATCACAATCCGAAGGCTCACTCAATTGGATATCAGAACCGGATACCTGAAGGACTCCGCCAGATTTCATGCGCTTTTCTCGATAGGTTATTCCGTCCGGAGCGACAGGATCTTCAAGTCGGTGTCACGGCTTTTCTGACCGTCAGCAAATCTTCAATGAGCAGGTTTCAGAAGACAGCAGCAAGTGCGTTGGCATCGCCTGCGCAAGCAACTCAAGACAAGACTATTGAGGTGAAATATGACCATCAGCAAAAAGTTATATGCGGGATTCGGTGCATCGCTTGTCATAACCATAGCGATCGGCTTGGTCTCCATGAGGAACCTCGGCACTCTCGGCGACTCACTTACAGACGTTGCTACCAACAAAGCGCGCAATCTTTACTTGGCTGGAGATGTCAACAATCTCACGTCTGACATCCTGGGATCCGCTCGTGGAATCAATGCACGGGCGCACATGAACGATGCTAAAGAGATCGCGCGGCTTCGCGGCGTTATAGAAACAGAATCGGCACGCGTCTTGAAAGAAGGAGGGGAGTTCGTTGCGAATGCCGCGAGTCCGGAGCTGAAGCAGAAGATGCAAACAGAGGTGCTCGATAAGATGCCAGCCTTTTCCCAGGCGCTCAATGAGGATTATGAACTCATTGAGAAGGGCAACTTGGTTGCCGCGGACACGGTTTTGCGAGAAAAGGTCGATGCCTTGGCTTCGCCCATCAGCGATGCCGGCGATGAGATCTCTCAGGCCCAATACAAGTTTGCCGTGAAGGTAGGCGAAGACGATATCGCCATGATTCCAACCGCGAGGAACGTAGGCATCTTCATGATCGTGCTTGGCCTGGGAGTCGGTTGCGGTATCGTGTGGGTTGTCCGAGGAATCAATGTTATCTTGCAGAGCAGCATTCTTGAGTTGAGCGATGGCGCTGAGCAGGTTGCCACCGCCGCAGGCCAGGTCTCATCTTCAAGCCAATCGCTGGCGCAGGGCGCATCCGAGCAAGCTGCTTCTCTTGAAGAGACTTCGGCATCTTCCGAGGAGATCAACTCGATGGCACGCAAGAACACGGATAACTCGCGCTCGACGGCTGAGCTCCTGTCACGGTCACAGGACAAGGTCAACCAGGCGAACCGATTCCTCGAAGACATGGTCGTCTCCATGGATCTCATCACGGAGTCAAGCGGGAAAATCTCGAAGATCATCAAAGTAATTGACGAGATTGCGTTCCAGACCAACATCCTTGCCTTGAACGCCGCGGTAGAAGCCGCACGGGCGGGTGAAGCAGGTATGGGCTTCGCCGTTGTTGCTGATGAGGTCCGGAGTCTGGCGCAGCGCAGTGCCCAAGCGGCAAAAGACACGGCCACGTTGATCGAAGACTCTATTACTCGGTCGAACGAGGGTAAGGGCAAGGTAGACCAGGTAGCTCTTGCTATCCGGGCCGTGACTGAAGATTCTTTGAAGGTAAAGGTGATGGTCGATGAAGTAAGCCTAGGGAGCGAAGAGCAGTCTCGTGGCATCGACCAGATCGGCCGAGCGATCGGTCAGATGGAGCAGGTCACGCAAACAAATGCAGCGAGCGCGGAAGAGAGTGCGGCAGCAGCAGAAGAGTTGAGCTCTCAGTCCGAGACGCTGAAAGACGTAATCGGACGGCTCCAGGAGATGGTCGGTGGTGGTGGGCAATCGTCTGGTATGTCTCTTCGTTCCACGCGTCGGGCTGCTACCTCGACCTGGCAGACGTACCATACTCGTGCCTCGCAGACGAGGAAACCCTCTGGCAGTAGCAACAGAAAAACAAGTGGACCCGTCAAAGCGGGCCCACAGTCCGCGAAGCCAACCGCAGCGGAATTGAACTCATTTCCGATGGAAGAGAATTTCCAATCCTTCTGATGGAATCGACTGTTCATCTGTGACTGAGCTACTTTGTGTCACTCAAGAAGGTTTATTCTGTCACGAGACTCTGTCTGTCTCAGACGTTGGAGGCAATTCCCTATATGGATGATAATCTGCTCTCTCAGTTGGAAGAGTTGCGCCTCATCGTCACCCAGCTGGAGGCTGTATCTAGAAAGGCTCTTGGTTTCGTTGGGACGATCCTTTACAAGGAAATCCTCTTCAATCTCAGGCCTGCCTCCGTCATACCCGATCTTTCGCCTTTAGCCTACTTCGACCTTGTTGAGTATATTGACAATGCTGGCGCAGAAGCTGCGACAGTTCGTCTATATGATCGGCTCTTTCCACTGCTATCGTGCAAGCACCAATGGAATGAGCCGAAAGGGTTGTTGGATAGAGATGGCAAGCCCATCATGTATGAGTCCCTTCAAAAGTTAGGTCACGTATTTATATGCGAGCTTTGTACTGCATGTGCAATTGAAACCCCGGGGGCCAAACTTCCCACCGTAGGGAGAATGGTAGAATCTACTCTGTAGAAGCAGAGACGAAATCAGAACCAGCGTTACTCGTCTCCTGACTCATCGGTCAATACGTAATACGCTTTCTGCACTTGGACTTTTTCTCCCTCTCCGCACTTGACACTGAGCTTTCTCAAAGGGAGGTTCATTCGGACGTTGGTCGATGTGTAGCTCGCCAGATACTGCGCCCGCAACTCGTGCTCGATTTGCGTGAAAGCGGTATCCAGCTTCCTTTGATCAGTACCAACATCGATCACGCGGCCACCCGTCGAGCGGGCCAGGCGATCCATCTCGACCATAGCCCGGTAGGCTTGTCGCCTATCGGTGGACGATTTGTCGGTGGTTAGAACGACGTAGACAATTGTGTTCGCTTTCTGTGCCGCCGCAATCGCAGATTTCAGATCCTGCTGCGAGCCTTCATCATTACCATCCGTGACAACTAAGAGAACCCTGCGGCCGGCTGCTTGCTGCAGTTCGTCGTGGGCCGCAAGATAGAGCGCGTCATAAAGCAGCGCTCCGCCAATAGCGCCATTACCGGTCATAGACCTACCTGCCGGGCTCGCACCGGCTTTGAACGCTGCGTGGTCGATTGCCTGTTGGATAAAGGCAGGCTCATTCGAAAAATCCGCCAACAGATCGACGTTCGAGTCGAAGGAAATGAGAAACGTCTCGTCTTTCGGCATTGCGAGGTGGTTTAGGAAGAGTCTAGCGGCTTCCCGCTCAAACGGCATCACATGTCTCTGGCTGGAGCTTGTATCGAGGAGCAGCCCGATCGACAGCGGAAGATTATCCTCAAAGGTAAAGTCCTTGATCTTCTGAGGGACTTTATCTTCCTCGATCGCACATCCGCCCTTCTGGATGTTTGTGATGTATCCGCTCTTGTCGCTTACGGACAAGTAGACATTGACCAAATCAGCCCTTACCTTCAATCGAGGCGTCGATAGGTCGCCGTCCGTCTGACCAGTGGCACTACTTGCCCAAGGAGGCGCGCCCGGTGAAGGCGCATCCTGTGCTTGCAAGGTAAGGGAACCCGCGACGATCACGCATGAAAGCGAAAAGAACAGAACCGCATAGTTCATGAAACGATTAAACGATTACTGGGTCATTACGGTCAGCTAAAATCCAACTCCAAGCCTGATCGCGGCGTAACCTAGGGTTAGTCTTTAGTGACATCTGCCGGTTACTCGAACAGGCCCTTGGCTATTTTGCCCGACGCCTCGAAAAGGTAAAATTGGCGGCCTTTGGCAGCGTTCCCGCACTCAGGATTGTGAGAACGTATCGATCCGCGCCACGAAGGGGTGAACTCAACATTGCTGTCACCAGGGGCAATGTATGGTCCGTCGCCTGATTGCAAGCAAATTTTTGATGGTGAAGCGGTCTGCGCCAATGTATGCGGCTTCGTGTTGAAGCGGTCGATCTGCTTCGAGCCATAATGGAATCCGCGCCTGCCCTCTCCTAATTATCTGGGCGGTCTCAACGTCAGACCGATTGCCCCTTAAGGCTCAAGGTGGGCCGGATGGACCTGTTCAGCCATCAGTGAATCTGCTCGCAAACCTGGTAGGAACTCTTTGTATAAAACCCGCAGCAACTCGCGTGAGGAGAATGGGAATCACAGGGTGATTTCCAGCTTTTCCTTACGTGCCGACCGTCGCGCAATACTCTTGGCCGCTAGTCAGCACTGCCCACGCTATGCGCGCGAGCTTGTTGGCTAACGCCACGATGGCCACGTTGCGCGGGGATCTGGCTTCCAGGCGATCCAGCCATCCTCCGAATCGATGCTGGCTTCGTTTCACCCGTGCGAGCACGGATCGAGCTCCATGCACAAAGAGCCTTCGCAGATAAGGATTGCCGCGCTTGCTAATGCCCAGCAACCTTGATTTGCCGCCTGTGGAATGCTGCCGTGGAACCAGGCCTAGCCATGCGGCCAGATCACGCCCTTTGCGAAAAGCCATGCCGTTACCAACCGCCGCGGTGAGCGCGGTCGCCGTGAGCGGCCCAACGCCAGGCACAGTCAGCAGACGCCGGCTATTCTCGTCCTCCCTCGCCGCTCCGGCGAGTTCCTGGGTCACCTCATCAATTAGTTCTTCCAACTTCTCCCATTCACCCCGAAGCTCCAGCACGAGCGAGCGCATGCGCGGGGATAGGATATTCTCAGCGTCCTCGAGAATGGAAGGTATCTGTCGCTGCAGATGTGCCGGGCCCACGCTGACAGCGATCCCGTGCTCGAGCAGAAAACCACGAATTTGATTGATCACCGCCGTGCGCCTGCCCATCCAGCGGTCTCGCACGCGATGCAGTGCTTGCAGATCGAGCTGTGCTTCATTCTTGATCGGAACAAAGCGCATCGTGGGCCGTTGCACGGCCTCGGCAATGGCTTCCGCGTCGACGTAGTCGTTCTTATTGGATTTAACAAAAGGTCGGACATACTCAGCTGGCATGAGCTTGACATCGTGACCTTGCGCTCGGAGCACACGCGCCAGCAAGTGGGACCCGGCGCACGCCTCCATGCCGATGAGACAGGCTGGCATATTGACGGTCAGAGTAATCAGCTGCTTCCGGTTCAGACGCTTCTTCAAGACAATCTGGCCTTGCTCGCTCAGGCCGATCAGATGAAATACCGTCTTGCCGATATCGATGCCACAAACGTGTGCTGTCAAGAGTCGATCCTCCTTTACCTGCACATAGCCTGCCACAATAGCCTTTGGAAGGCGACGGGCCATCCCATTATCTGTCACCCGGTCAGTTGATCGTAGCCGAGCAGGAGCTGGGCTCCGACCGATTGCCGCCCGAAACGCGGCGGGTCGAGAGGTAAGCGGATGTTGAGGTCGAGCCGGAAACTGCCATAGGGATTGATGTGACTGTGGATCATGGGAGTGATGCCTCGCTGGTCGTCTGTGTTGAGGCGGCCGCTCCAGGAGGGTTCGGCCAGTACCTGCTGGATCATGAGGGTGTTGATGTAGACGAGCGACAGCTTAATCAGATGCAGACAGAGCATCCCGATCTCCTGATCGTCGATCCGGTTTCCTCGCACACACGGAATCCCACCTTATAGTTCACTCACTCAGACACTAAAGCGTCGCTTGCCAGAGCGAGCTTCTCTTCCGCGCCGCTCGATAGTCCACGGCGCACCCGCTAAACCAGGACCGCAAACCAACTATCGAGCAGGGCTCTGGATCTGCGACAGCCGCAGGCCCACACGAGCAACCAGCGCTAGAAAGCGCGGATTCTTGTAGAGGGGAATCCACGAAGGGGATGTGGTGAGTTGTAGAGCGAAGAAATCATGCCGATCGACGAGCTTCGCCAATTCGGCCACCGCACGATCTGGATCACCGGAAAACATGTACCACTCCGCGGGCAGGAAATCGTTCTCATGGGACCAACTGGTGCCGGATTGGATTGCCTTCAAATGGAGCCGAGCATACGCTTCCATCCCGCCACTGTGGAACGCCGCCAGCCCGGCGTTCTCTAATTTCAATCGCGGAGCGTCTTTCTCCATGGACGCCATCAGTCGCCATTCCTCGATTGCCTGTTCATAGTGGCGCGTGTTCCACAGGACCCATGCCCGTTGATCGTGCGCCAAGGCCGAATCCGGCTTCATACGGACAAGACGGTTCGCAGCCTGGAGGGCTCGTTCCTCCTGACGCGCGCTGGTGGCGACGTACATCTCGGTAAAATAGACCGACGGCCAGAGCGGGTCATCCTCCTGAGCTATATCGATCTGATGGAGCGCCTCGTTGGATCGATTAGTGATGCAGAGGAGCAGCGCGAGCATATCGCGATGCTCGGCGTTGTTGGGCTCAAGCGCCACGGCTTCCCGAAGCTCCTTTTCCGCAACCCCGAAGTTCCATTCGTAAACAAAAGCCAAATAGCCAAGGTCTTCGTGGCCTTCGGCGTCCAGCGGATTCAGCTCGGTGCTTTTGAGCGCATATCTTTGTGCGGTGCGATAACTCTCTTCGCGAGGAGCCAGGCCATGTTCTGCTGCAAGGATATAGGTGCTGGACATGCCGGAATAGGCATCGGCATCGCTTGGATCTCCGGCGATCGCTGCCTTGAAGCTCTGGATCGCCTTGGGAAGGGAGTCGTCGGACCATGGTGTCAGATAGTTGCGCGCTCGAAGGTAGTCTTCGTAGCCCTTGTGGTTGGTGGCAGGCCGCGACCGCCGGTCTTCGGGCAGCGGTCGTTTCAATGCCGCAGCGATGTCCTTTTGGGCGCGGTCGCGCAGGGAAGCCAGTTCGTCTGTCGTCCCGCTGTAATGAAACGAGGCTACATGGACGGCGTCGCTTCCACGCACCAGTTTCAGTTGCAGGTCGCAGCGGCCCTCGGCGAGGGTGAGGTTGCCGAATAAGAGATCGTCAAGGTGCAGCAGTTGGGCATTGCGGCGTACGCTGGAATCGTCCTGGCCGGCGTCGCTCAGCGAGTGCTGCCCACGCACATTGATGGACGGAGATTGGCTCAGTGCACCCGAGAGCGCGCTTCGCAGGCTTTCGGCGAGTTGATCCGCGCCGGAACCCGACACTTGAAATGGAGCGATGCCGATCGAGAGTGGCTGAGGCTTGGAACTGTGGCGGCGAAACACAAAACCGCTTGCACCGACGACGACGAAAATAGCCGCAGCCGCCAGCCACTTGCCCCACGGCTCGATTCTCGGTCGCTTCAGGCGGAGAGCGTCGTGAGCAGATTCGATAGGTTGCTGAGACGCGATGATTGAAGCAGCCTCTGGTTCTGCGAGCGCCAGTTCACCGGACACCGGAACTAGCATCAGCCCCGATTCGGAGAGACCTCGATCGAGAGATTCCGTCTCTTCAGTGAGCTCCAGACCTGAGTGCTCGGGAACTGGCTCCGACGCCAGAAAAGTGACTTCGGGCAGAAAACGGTAGCCCCGCTTAGGGATAGTCTCAATGAACACCGGCTTAGTCGGCTTGTCGCGAAGGATGTTTCGCAACTGATTGACCGCGTTGCTGATGGCATGATCGTGGCCCAGGTGCTCCCCGGCCGGCCACATTTGATCGCGAAGTTGCTGGCGCGTCACCACGGAGCCAGCGCGCTCCAACAAAATGGTCAGCAAGAGTCCCGTCTGCTCCTGGATGCGGACCCTCATCCCATGGTGTGTCAAATCCCCACTCGTCGCATCGAACCGGAACGACTTGAAGGAATACACGCGTCGCAAGGGAAGCTCCATAGAAAGATGTTAAATGCACAGCACGCCAACTCGTTTTCGGGCCTCTTCCCTGGCAGGTACAAAAGACACATATCTATTTGACTTGAGGTTACTTATCCGCGGATATTTTCCTGAGATCTTTCCGATGTTTCGAGGAATTGACGCTGGGCGAAATGTCCAAATAGGGTAAATCCAACACATTCAGTCCTAGACGCTGTTGGGTAAGCTTCCCGATCCCAAGCTCAAAAAGCCTGTGCCTACGATCGGAGAAATAGCTCGCCTGTCCTCCTGTGCATCTCGCGCCGGAGACGACTCAACCATTAGTCCCGAGTGGCGCAACCCGCAGCTCGGTCGTTGTCATAGTGCCCTTTACCCCACGGCTTCAACCGGTCGATGGGCAGAGTTTACGAACTTTCCAGGAGGCAACAGGAGTGAACATAATTGAGCTTGCAAAAGGCATCCCAGGAAGACGGCTGGAGGCAGAATCGATCCGCACATCAGTGCGGAGGTCGGGTCCGTGGTTGCTCTTGTTGACTTTGGTGGCCTGCTCACTCTCATCTTCTTCCCAGGTTCTCTCGACGCCAAGCCACACCAATCCCAAGTTCCTGGCGAAGATGGAGGCACGGCAGAAGCGCTCCAGCGAGTCGCTGCCGACGACCCGCTCAGAACGTCGTTTTATGAGTCCGTTCGAACGCCAGGTATTGCCCGCCCTGAAGGCCATGAAGAACAGCGCCGGAGAGCCTGTACTGTCAGCCATCGCCAAACCTATGCCGAATGCCACCCAGTTGCAGGGGGTGAGTGTGAACTTTCCTGGATTTGTGGCCGCGCCTGCCATTGGAGTAGCTCCTGCCACCGATGCCTACATCATTGATTCAACTGCCGTTGGAGACTTCAACGGAGACGGACTTGCCGATCTGGCCACGCTCAACGGAGACGGCGAGCTTAACATTGCGCTCAATCCCGGCAAGGGTAAATTCTCCTCCTCCGCGATTACCCATGTCGACACCTCAGCTTTGGACACGTATGTCAGTTACATCGCAGCCGCCGACCTAAACGGCGATGGCAAAGCCGACCTGGTCGGCCTCGACTACGTGGACAACGACTTCCTGGTCTGGATCAGCAACGGAGACGGGACCTTCAAGTCTCCGGTGATTTACAACGTGTCGACGACCTCCGGGGCCGAGCTTTACAACGGCGGGGGGCTGGTGGTCGGCGATGTGAATGGCGACTCCGTTCCCGACATCGTGGTGCTGACCACGTCGCAGAACTATACCGCCGCAATCAACGACTACCTGAGCACGTTTACCGTGCAGAGCTATATTAACCGGGGAGACAGCAGTTTTAGCTCTCCGCAAACGGAGAGCGACTCGCAGGTTCCTGGAGCTGCATTCCCGCAGCAAGGGGAGGGGCTGATCCTGGCGGATATGAATGGTGATGGAAACCTTGACCTGGCGATCGAGGTCACCAACCAGTCGGGCGCCGAACTCACCGGACTCGTCATTGCCAACGGCGATGGAACCGGCGCGTTCAGCAACGCCACCTATACCGCAGCCACAGTCTCAAGCTTCAGCCTAGTGACATCGAACTTCAGCGTCGCGGATCTGAATGGCGACGGAAGCCCTGACGTTCTGTTCAACGTCGGAGATGGCAATGTCTACGTCTCGTTCAACGATGGCAAGGAAAACTTTAGCGGGCCCAAAGTTGCCGTTCCTCTGCAGCCCTCGCGCTATGCGTTTGCGCTCGCCGATCTGAATGGCGATGGTAAGCCGGACATTGTGACCTATGACGACGGTGCAATCTCCCTGTATCCGGGTAACGGCGATGGAACCTTCTCGTCGACGGCAAGCTCTCGCGTGGTCGGTGCAAGCCAGCGTCCGTACAACCTGCCGACGATCGCCGATTTCAACGGCGACGGCCTGCCCGACGTATTGGATATCGATACCCAGCAGTCAACCGCGATCCTCGACTACGGACTGGCGGGCGGGAAACTGGCGGGCGCCGCCGCGGTGAGCTACCCTTCGCTCGACCCGACGGCCGCTTCGATCTATACACTGCCCGCGAGCAATCTGAGTGTATTCGCGGAAGGCGATGCAAACGGCGACGGTTATCCGGACATCATTGCGGAGGATCTGACCAACATTGTGGCCGACCAGAATGTAGTCCCATTCGTTACCCTCCTCAACGACGGCAAGGGAAACTTCACGAAGGTGATCGCGCAATCGGCGGCTGAGGTTGCCGCGGTGGCCGGAGTGGACTCGCACTTTGTCGACCTGAACGGCGATGGCATCCCGGATTTGGTGGAGCTTTCGGCGACGGGCTATGGCTACGCGGCCGGCAAGGGGGATGGAACGTTTTCGGCATACACCCCGATCTCGCTGGGGATCTCGCCGGCCTGCCCAATGAACTACGCCACGACGGGCGATCTGACCGGTAAAGGTAGCAACGACATCGTCTTTGCCTATCCGGGAGACCAGGAGTGCAGCGGCTCCGTTGTCACGCCATCCGGCTACTTCGTCTCTATCAATGACGGCAAGGGACACTTCACCACGAAGTTCTATCCCTCGGGCCTGCAGTTGCTCAATGTGGCTCTTGGAGACTTCAACGGCGACGGCAAGCTGGATCTGGCCTTCAACGACAACTACGCCTACGACGACTACACGAACGTGTATCTTGCCATGGGCAACGGAAACGGCACCTTCAGCACGCCGACGACGATCCTTTCCGGATATCTGGTTACGTCGCTGAGGGTCGCGGACTACAACCAGGACGGCAAGCCGGACGTTGCGCTGAGCACCGCGGGGCTCCTACAGGCTGGACCTTACGGCTATAGCGTCATACCCGGAACGCAAGGCGTGCTGTTGATGCCGAACCAGGGCAGCGCCAGCTTCGGCCCTCCCACGCTCGTTGCCCAGGGAACACTTCCTTTCGGCGCGGCCTTTGCGGACTTCAACAACGACGGCCTGCCCGATCTCGCGATCTCCGCCTACTCTCAGTATGACGACAACGACCAATACGGGGTGGTGACGTATCCGAATCTTGGCGGCGGCGATTTTGGCCCGTATCTCAGCGAAGAGATGGGAACGTTCAGCACCTTCACCTTTGTCGATGACTTCAATCACGATGGGGCACCGGATGTGCTGGCGGTCAACGACTCGGCAAACGGCCTGTTCCTGAATCAAGGGGCTTCCGCCCTGAAGCTCGTAGCGTCTCAGGCCTCGGCGGTGCAAGGGGCAAGCGTCACGCTCACGGCAACGCTCACCACGACCTTCACCGCCAACGCGCCGCAGGGCAACATCGTGTTCAGCACGGGCGGCGCCATGCTTGGGACCGGTGCGATCAGCGGAGGCGTTGCCACCCTGACTACAGCGGCGCTCCCGGTGGGGACGAATCTCATCACGGCAGCCTTCGCGGGCGACGGCAACTTCAACGCGGCAAGCGCGACTGAATCGGTCGCAGTCACTGCGCTCGCGCCGGCGATCGCGCTACAGTCGAGTTCAGCTTCACTGAGCCTACCTCAGGGGAATACCGGCTCGATCACGATCGGGGTGACCGCCAACACGACGTATAACGGCAGCGTCTCCTTCACCGCCTCGGGTGCCGAACAGGGACTGATCGTGACCGTCAGCCCATCCACGGTGACGCTGACACACGGAGCGATGCAAATGGTGACGGTTGTGGTGGCAAGCGCCTCGTCCACGGAGATCACCGCTCTTGGCAAGCTGGGCGGATTCGGTGCCTCGGCAGGCGGGGTTGGCTTGGCGGCTATCCTCTTCTTTCTACCGCGCAAGAGGCGCAAGAAGTGGCACACGCTTACCATCGCCATGGTCGCCGGATTGCTGTTGGTTGTAGGAGCGACCGGGTGCGGCGGCAGCGCCGCCGCGAAAGTCGCCGCCAAGGGGCAATCGACCATTACGATCACCGCGACGCCGTCCGTTTCCGGCGCCACCGCGCAAACCACGACGCTCACCGTGACCGTGCAGTAGTTTCGCGGGCGAGGCCGTCCTCGCCCGCGACTTTCCTGCATCGCTTGTCGCACGGAAGCGGTATTGGCAACACCAAGGCAACTAGCACTCCACGGAGAATCATGCAGAAGCAATTCCAATTCGCGCTCGCCTTCCTCGTTCTTCTCGCCGTTCAAGCCGTTTCCCTCGGACAAACCTCCAAGGGACGCGAGGGCGCGGCGCCGCGCATCGCAGCCAACATCGACGACACCAATCTGGTGACGCTGAGCGGCAATATCCCCCCGCAGGCGAATGCAAAGAGCGATCTGGGCGCGGCGCCCGAGGCGCTTCCGCTGGAGCAGATGATTCTGGTGCTCAAGAGAGACCCCGCGCAGGATGCGTCGTTGGCTCGGTATCTCGGCGAACTGCAAAACCCGGGTAGCGCCAACTATCATCGCTGGCTGACGCCGCAAGCGTTCGGTCAGCGTTTCGGCGTGGCGCAACAGGACATCGCCAGGATCGCCGCATGGCTCAAGGCAGGCGGGTTCACCGTCGAATCGACGCCCGCGGGAGGCGACCTGATCGCCTTTTCGGGAACGCACGCGCAACTGAAGGCCGCCTTTCATACCGAGATTCACCAGTACAAGACCGCGAGCGGAATCTACTGGTCGAACGCCGGCGATCCGCGGATTCCGGCGGCTCTCGCGCCCGTCGTTGCCGGATTTGCCTCTCTCAATAACTTCCCGCGCCACGCAATGCACACCAAGCCCATACTGATCAAGCGAGACAGCACGACGGGTAAGTGGGCGATGGCGGATGTGGCCAAGGGCAAGCCGCAGTTCACCACCACCGTCAAGGGCGAGACGTACTACGGTGTGGGTCCGTCGGACTTCGCGACCATGTACAACGTGGGTCCTTTGTGGAACGACGGGATCGACGGCACCGGCCAAACCATCGCCATTATCGGCGAATCCGACATCAATCCAGCCGATGTGGACTACTTCCGTTCCACCTTCGGCCTTCCGGCGAAGAAGCTAAACGTAATCTATCCGACCACCGATCCCGGCACGAACGGCTCCGAGGTGGAGGCGGCGTTGGACGTGGAATGGTCGGGCGCTGTCGCCAAGAACGCTACGATCGACTTGGTCACGGCTCCCAACACCAACACCACAGCCGGCATCGACATCGCGGCACTCTACACCGTGACCAATAACCTGGCGCCGATCGTCAGCGAGAGCTGGGGCGGTTGCGAGCTTTCGTTTGGCGTCTCCGGCAACCAATTCTATTCCGAGTTATGGCAACAGGCGGACGCCCAGGGAATGACGGTCATGGTATCTACTGGCGACTCGGGTTCCGCTGGGTGCGATCAGGATCAGGAATACGCCAGCTATGGGCTGCAGGTGAATGGAATCTCCTCGACCCCCTACACCGTGGCCGTAGGTGGCACCGACCTCTATGGCGACTACACTGATCCTTCCGCGTATTGGAATGCGTCGAATGATGCGACGACGCTCGCATCGGCCAAGTCGTATGTGCCGGAAGCGGCGTGGAACAACAGTTGCGCCAACGATCTGCTGTTTGGGGCGCTGCAGACCGAAGGCGTGACCGACGGCGATCCCCTGGCCGTATGCAACGACGCGACTCTGCAGCCCTACTATGTGACCACGGGCGGCGGTTCGGGGGGCGCGAGCCAATGCACGGTGTCCGATGGCGTGACGCCTGGCAGTTGCTCGGGCGGCAATCCCAAACCAACGTGGCAAGCCGACGTTCCCGGTATTCCCGCCGACGGCGTTCGCGATCTGCCGGATGTCTCGCTGTTTGCTGGCAATGGACTTTGGGGCAGCTTCTATATTTACTGCCAATCCGACGATATCGGAACGGGTGCCTGCGATGTGAATACGGCGCTCCAGGCGGCGGGTGGAACGTCGTTCGCCTCGCCGGCCTTCGCGGGGATCATGGCGTTGGTCTCGCAGCAGACCGGAACGCAGTTGGGCAATCCCAACTACATCCTCTACAAACTGGCAGCGCAGCAGTATGCCGATCCGAGCAAACAGACGGCCTGCCAGTCGGGCAATGCAGCAGCCGCGCCGGGCTGCACCTTCTATGACGTAACGCAAGGCGGCAACATGGTTCCGTGCCTGGCCGGAACAGCCAATTGCACGACAACAAGCAGCACGCAGCAGTTCGGCATTTTGCCCGGCTACGAGACAAACGTCGGCTACGACCTTGCGACCGGGCTTGGATCGATCAACGCCTACAATCTAGCCTCGAGCTGGAGCACGGCGGCATCCACTACTCTTCCCACGGTAACCGCTCTCTCCGCGACCGGATCCAAGACGGCGATATACGGCGAATCGTTTCCGATAGAAGTCTCGGTAAGCGCCTCCGCCTCTACGCAAACGCCCAGTGGGGATGTAGCCGTGCTCAGCAACACGACCGTTGCCGGATATCAGGGCCTGAGGGATGGAACGCTGGTGGGCGGGAAAGTACAGCTCGATGTGGGCGGAACTCCAGGCGGGACTTACTCTCTGTTCGGCCGCTACGAAGGAGACGCAACCTTTGCAGCCAGCGAGTCCAGCGGCCTGCAGATCACGATCACGCCTGCTGCAAGCGCGACGAGTGTGATTGCGAGCCGGACAAGCCTGGTAGAAGGCCAGAAGGTCACCCTATCGAGCACGGTATCCAGCAGCATCCCCTCCGGCGCTTCGCCCACCGGGACGCTCACCTTTTCCGACTTGACCACGGGCAAGACGATTGGAACATCGCCCCTCGTGGCCGATTCGGATGGGACGTCTTCCAGCGGCTATGTCACCGTCGCCTCTTCGTCTCTGGCCGCAGGGGCCAATAGCATCTTCGCGACTTACTCGGGAGATGGCAACTACAGCAGCTCCACTTCGGTCGGTGCAGCCGTGACGCTGACCGCTCCGTTCACGGTCGCGGTGACTCCAGCGGCTCTGACTGTGAGCGTGGGATCGGGTACAGCAGGCTCGGCGATGGTTGCGGTCACTCCTGTTTTGGGGGCCACAATCCACGCCGCGCAGCTCGTCTTTTCGTGCCAAGGGACGCTGCCGCCGGGGCTGAGTTGTAGCTTTGCCACACCCGTATCGGGCTCCGATGGCTCCGCAACCAGCACGCTCAGTGTGACCTACCAGACGCCCGTCGAATCGGCAACACAACAGCAGCGGACGTCGCCCGCATTTGCGCTCGGGGGACTCGGAGTGCTCGGCTTGCTCCTGATGCCTCGCAAACGACGCAGTGCGGTACGTCTTTTCGTGCTGCTTGCAGTCGTGTGTGTAGTGTTCTCCGGTTTGTCCGGATGCAGCGGTGGCGGCGGCGCAGCGGCACCCGTAGCGACATCCACAACCCTTACCTCTTCCTCCGCCATGCCCACGTATGGAAGTACGGTCACATTGACTGCATCTGTTGCAGCAAGCGTAGGGTCCTCTTCTCCGACTGGAACCGTGACCTTTTCCGATGGCGGCATAACTCTCTGCACGCAGACGATTCAGATTGGCTCTGCAAGCTGTTCCACCAAGACTCTAGCCATAGGAAAGGATGCGATCGTCGCGAGTTACGGCGGGGATGCAGCGCATAGCCCATCTGCGTCTGGAGCGCTGCTGGTCGATACGACCCTCACCAAGACGATCTCTGTCGTCGTGAGCGATGAGTCCGGTAACAGCAGTACAACGCCTCTGGCCGTGACGCTTCAGTGAGACGGCAGACAATCGTGAATCTGGGATGTTAAGCGCGTGAGAGCGGAGCGGGGTACGCAGCGTCGATCCATTTCAAGCGCGAGCCAGAGACGGATCCGGCCTTGTTCATGAGCGACGAGTCGATGGCGGTTACGTGGACCGCGTTGGAAAGGGCGAGCCGCCGCAAATCTAAATGGGAGTTTCCCCGCTTCTGCCGGCGAGACAGTTGAATTTTGGCGTTTTCTGGAGTTCATCCAGAGAGTCTTCGAGGTGAACCGAAAAGAATATGCTTCTAGGAGTTGTTGAACGCTCCATTTACGGAACACATGCTGGTTTTGCGGAGATCCGGGGATTGATTTGGTTCGAACCCTGCGGACGAGTCTTGTTTGCGGGGATTTTGGATGCCGTCCAGAGGCCTTGCTCGTCAGGCGCAGCCTCGCGCGGGATGGTTACGCATGCTGTTCCGCGATCAGCCGCGGCAGCCGGAGCAGGTTGTGGGCGGCGCAGCCGAAGACGAAGGTGCAGTCGACCTTGGCCAGTCCGCGCACCTTCACCTGGGCGAGTCCGGCTGTCTGCTTCAGCCAGTCGAAGGGCTTCTCGACCAGCCAGCGGCAACTCAGGCTGATGCCGTACCCGGCGTGCCGTGTCGTTCTGCCGTCCATGTTCGAGCGTCGGCCCTTATCGTTTTTGGTCACATGCGGCGTCACGTTCAGGGCTCGTGCGGCAGTCACGAAGTCCTTGGCGTCGTAGGCCTTGTCTGCGCCCACGGTGATGCGCCGCGAACGGCCCTTCTGCTTGTCGGCCAGCATCAGCAGCGCGGCTTCGCGCTCGGCGTAGCCATCGGCCTGGGTGGCCATCGCGGCGGCGATCAGGCCGTTGCGGTTCTCCACCAGGGCATGGCCCAGATAGGCCAGTTTGGACTCTCTGCCATAGCTCTTCTTGTACAGCCGCGCGTCCGGGTCGGTGGTCGATTCATGCGTCTCGTTGGAACGCTTACTGTAGTGGAAGTTGGCACCGTCGCCGTCGGAACCGTCCTTCTTGCGGAAGCTCTTCTGGGACGCCCAGGCTTGGATCAGGGTGCCATCGACCGTAAAGTGGTCGTTCGACATGAAGCTCTTCGCCTGCTCAAGTACGGCGGCGAAAAACTGCCGCGCGATCTCTGAGGTCAGCAGCCGGTCGCGGTTCTTGGAGAACACGGCGTGGTTCCACGCCGCGTCGTCCATGCCCAGCCCGACAAACCACCGGAAGAGCAGGTTGTAGTCGATCTGCTCCACCAGCTGGCGCTCCGAGCGGACAGAGTAAAACGCCTGCAACAGCAAAGCCCGCAACACATATTCCGGCGCGATCGAAGGCCGTCCAGAAGCCGAGTAAAGGCTATCGAACTCCTGGCTCAGAGACTTCAGAACGACATCCGTGATCCGCCGAATCTCACGCAACGGATGATCCTTGGGAACCCGCTGCTCCAACGTCACATAGCTGAACATCCCACCCTGAAAACGCTCGTCTCCACGCATACTTCAAAGACGAAGAAAGACCCGGGAAAGTCTTAAAACAGCCAAAACACTGGAACCTATTTCAACAAGCTCCTAGACATCCCGGAGGGGCGGACCCAGAAAAACCTGTTATTGAATTACCTGATATGAGGTGCTCGAAAAGGTAGGTGTAATTTTTTCCATCAAGGGTATGGGCAACTGGAATGTGTAAGAGACCAAGACCTCGACATAACAGCCCCGAGAGTTTGTGGGGCTGCATTCGATGCAGGCTGAGTTGCAATCGGGGGTTGTACCAGGCCAGGTTGTGGTGACAGTCGTGCTCGATTTCGACATTGGCCCAGCTTCCACGGTGTAGATATAGTTTTGCACGTCGCTCGACGAGGCCACACAATCGTAGACGACCGTGGAGGAGCATGGAGTTGAATGATCCCCGCCGCGCGCGACTGCATAACGTGCCCCCTGCTGTGCACAATGGGCAACCATTTCAGCGCTGAAGAGGGCGAGGCAGAAGCTGATAATACCAAAGATCAAATTCATCAGGATCATGAATGCAAGGGCAAATTCCACCAGTTCTGCACCCTGCTCGGAACGAAGGAATTCCTCCTCACCGGGAGGGCGGCAAAGCGCGCGAAAACTGCGGGACAAGACGCTAAGAGCTTTACCGCCTTGAGGCATCAGTTGCCCCCATTGCGCATTTTCGCGGTGTTATAGATGGTGACGGTTGAGGGTATACCCGGCCATGGGAACAGAGGCTTAGCGGTGGCAGTGGTCGTGACGTTGACCCAGTAAACCAGATTGCTGCTTGAGCACGATGGAGCCGAGTTGCAGGCGGTGGAAGATTGCGTTCCATCGGCGCACTCGCAGCCATTGGTGGACACGACGTTGAGGTTCACGACATCGGAGGCGTTTGCCGTTACTACGGCCTGAATACCGGCGGCGTCGGTCACATGCTGAGTTCCGTAGAGCGCCCCCGCATCGGTGGCACCGGCAACCTCTATGGACATGAAGTAAATTCTTCCTAAATCCACTGCGCCGAGAACTATAGTTAGCAGCAGAGGCGTGAGCAAAGCCAATTCCACCAAACTGGAGCCATGGTCGCCATGCAGCAAATTAAGTTTGCAGTGTTTGAACATAATTTACTCTTTCAAGGCAAAAGCCATCGGCGTGGGGGAAAGTCCATTGGGCAAGGAAGAGTAGTCGGCTTTCATGCTGAAATCTGTGACCTGAACACCATTTGAAATAGGCTGTCCACCAGTGAGTTCGAAGTTCTGCGCGACGATGATGGTATAAGCTGCGCCCGCGTTGATATCGTTCGCGGAGGAGGAACTGGTATTGGGATTGGCGATATTTGGATCTACTTCGACGTCGGCATTCGGCACATAGATGACTCCTTGCCAAGCGCTACCCAGATCGTTATCGATAACAAGATTGGTCGTGTTGTTACGCGCCTCAAAGTAGAGGATGCCAGCGTATGTGCCAGAGGTGGGCGCCGATACATTGAAGACGGACTGGTTTCTGAACGTAAGCGCGCTGTCCGCGAGGTACAGCGTTACACCCGTGCCACGCAGCGTCACGGAGGGTATTACGAGGTTGTTAGTGCCAGCGATATAGTAAAGACCAGGATTCAGGCTGATCGTGTAGCCTGAACCCGCAATGTCGATACCATTTGGGTAATAACCAGGATTCAAAGTCGTTGCGGCTTGAATTTTGGCCAAATTTCCATCCGCAGTGTACGTGGGGGACGGGATGGTAGGTGTAGGAAGGTTGCGCAATGGATCGAGAGGAGCGGCGACATTGGTCGTGGGATGAGATGGTGTGATAGAACCGCCGCTCACTACGTTTACCGAACTCGCATCTCCTGCCAGCGTGATGGATGTAGCCTGCAAGGATGACCCACTATTGTCTACATAAAGCGAGCCCGATGATACTGAAGCAATGGAGATTGCACAATGGACGACCATCGTTCCGATCTCCAGGTCAAAGGACTTTGAGCCTGATCCTGCCAGCGTATAGAGACACTTACTTCCAGCAGAGGAGGGTCCCGCCTCGCTTCGGGCGGCAACAGTGACCATGGGGAAACCCAGCACGCCGGCAAAAAAGGTCCGTTGCTGAACAGTGGCGACCGCTTCCACATACTTGTTGTTGCCGTTGTTGGGATCGGCCGAGCCCAGCGCACAGGGTCCGTTATTGACCGATATGGTCACGCCGCTGGCAGTGGCCGCGCCGCAATTCTGGGCAATGCTAGGCGAGGTATAACCGTTTTCACTCGCCGCCGATGTGACGGCGCTAAACATGACTGAACAAGGGCCCGCGACGCCACACTGCTGCACCTCATAGGAGCCAGCGATGGCTGCGGCATCGGCAAGAGTCTGCATGTGGCGCTTGGCGTACAGCAGATTGCCAACATCCAGAGCCAGCCCTAAGAAACCTACAAGCATCACCAGACTAACTGCGGTCAGCACGAGAATGTCCCCGCTCTCCTCAACAAGCAGTCTCGTCACCAACCTTCCTAGTGTTTGCAAATTCCAGAGCTTCGTGCGTGTCACTAGCAACCCTTGCCTTTGGACTTGCTCAAAATCTATCCGTAGGGTATCGTGCTCACGGCACTTATTCCACCCATAGTGCATAGCACTTTTGAGTCACGCTGTGGGCACGGAAGTTACAAGTCCGGTGGTGGGTCGGGCGTCGGCTCATGCTCCGAGCGGGTCGAAGCTTTTCTGATTGTGTGTTTGAACAAAGAGATTTCCCTGGCGGCCCCAGAGTGCGGGCCAAGGTGAAGTATTCTTCCGCATACTGAAGCGCGATTCGGTTTCGATAAGGTGCGATACCGAGGCATCGCGAAGCACCATCACCGACTATGCGCGAACTCCGCGCTGGTCAACTCGTATCTGCCCCGCAAATGGCTGGCGGTGCTCACTCAGTAGTGTGCAGCGGAACTAGCACGCCGCCGTCCCGTTTTTGGCGGCCTTCGGAGCGTGCATGATCGACCAGCACCCGGCGCATCAGACGAGCGCAGAGGCTGTAAAAGTGCTCGCGGTCTTCAAAACGGAGGCTGCGCTGACGCAACAACTTGAGAAAGAGTTCGTTCACCACGCAGGTTGGTTGCAGTAGGTTTTCCGGGCGTTCGCCGCGGAAGAGGGCACCGGCTATCCGACGCAGGTCTGGATACACCAGCTCAAAGAGCGCTTCCGTTGACGCGGGCTCGCCCTCACTCCAGGCCCGCAACATCTCCGTGATTTCCCCTGGGTTCGGCAGGCGAATTCCCTGAAACTGCCCTGCTAAGCTCATGAAAACTTATTTTGTTGAAGTCGCTTTGTCTGCCAGATCGGTGCGGATGCTGTGATGCTATTCGGAGGCCACGCCTCGGGTTGAATGCATTGTGCTGGAGTTCCCTTTGAGAGCGGTGAGATGGAAACAGGCTCGGATAAAGACCATCGATCGGGACGAGCTATCTGCAATTCTGCGCTAGACCCACTACGTATAACGCTGTCCAAGCCGCGACGATACCGACATTTGATAGTATTCCTCTCGACCGCAGGCGGTTCGAGAACGATTATCCGAGGTTCTTGATGACAAATCTGTACAACCGCCGTGCTACGAAAAGGCAGGATACTGAGCGTCTGGTGGCACTACCATCCATCATTGAGCGGCAATCGTCTCGTTCACTCGGGCGACCGCTCGTCGTTCGTAAGCGTCCGCCTCTGGTTTGGCAAGATATGGCTCTGCCTTGTCAGCGAGTAGCTTCGCCGAGTCCAGTTTGCCCTCCAGCAGAGCCAGGCGCGCCCTGGCGGCATCGACGTTCCCTTCGACATCCGCGTAACCGGGGGTTTGTATGATCGTTTCGATGCTCACGCTGTTCAGCAGCCGATTTGCTTCGGTCAGTTCCGTAGCTCGGGGCGCGCGCCCTTCGTCTTCCATCTGGGCGATCCTACATTCCGCAAGGGTAAGATTGGCCACGTTCAGGAAAACCGGCTGAGGCGAAGCTCCCTTGCTACTCTCAGCAATTACCTGGCGGGCATGCTCGACACCGGCCTCGATACGATTGCTGTGGCACTCGAATCCGGCCACGTCCGCGAGGCTGCTCTCAGCAAGGTAGGAGCCTCCGGGCAATGCTTCCGCCAGTTTGTTGAGAATGAGTTCATCGCGGATGGCGTCCGTGTAGTCTTCCATGGCACCTTCGGTCTGCCCCAGCATCGTCAAGGCAGCCAGAGTGAGCTGATTTTGCGGCCCCAGCGCCGTGGAGAAACGCAAGTAGTTCCGTTTACCCTGTGCGAGGGCTTCGGGATATTTGCGTTCAAGATACAGCGCTTCCTGTAGAAACATCTGCGGCTGGAAGAGCGTATTGCTCTCCGGCCCGTCATTGGACGTTATCGTGGCGATGACCTGGCGAGCTGCGCGCTCGGCTGCGGCACCATCGTTCAAGCGAAGGTAAGCACCCGACAAGCGGGCCTCCAAGGCGATCAGCAGGTTCGGGCTGAACCCAGGGGTCGCCTCGCCTCGCTGAATTGCCTGATTCAGCAGCGTCACCGCAGGTTCGGGATTGGAGCTGTATATCTGGGTTCCGCTCGCGACCAGGGCCTGCCACCCTTGAACTTCGGGACTCACTTGGTGCAAACGCGCGATCAATTGTTGCTGGATCGCAAATCCGGCCTTGGCGGCCTCGATGGAGCCGGCGAGATGGCTGCGAAACTGCACATTCTCGCGTCGCAACTCGGCCAAAATTGCACTTTGCGAGAGCGGTCCTTCGGCCTCTCGAAAACGTTGGGCGCCCTGGGCAAACTGGTCCTCCGCGCCGACGTAGTCGGTTCGCGCGTCGAGAGCCCCACCAACGGCGACATGCAGCCGAGCGGCGACTTGCGGAGCATTGGCGAAGCGGCGGTCGATCTGCGGAAGCACCTTGTTGATGGCGTCGATCAGGGCCACCTGCGGGGCCGAGCCGGCCTGCGACGCCAACGGATTGCTCTGCCCAAGAAGATCCTCCGCGAGGAAACGATTCATCTCTGTCAGCGTTCTGTTGCTTTGCTCGGCCGTGTTCCGAGCTCGTGCGGCGCGTCGGCCAAACCATATACTCGCGCACAGACCAATGGCCAGCGCCAGCATCGCGAGCCCGATCCATGGCCGACGCAGACGTGCTTGTTCGAGCGCGGACCGGTCGTGCTCGCGCTGCGCGGCTTCCGCCAGACGCGCGGACCGGTCGGCTCGGCGCGTATCCATGGTTCGCAGACGCACGGCCAGGTCTGCCGCCGCAGGGATGCGCTTCGCCGGATCGACGTTCGCAGCGGCGGCGATGTCCTCCCGCAGCAGCGCGTCTTCGACGCGGTCTTCCCAGCCAGGCGATAGGGGTTCGATGAAGTCGCCGCACAAGATCTGGTAGAGCATTACACCGAGCGCGTAGACATCGGCGAGCGTGCTTGCAGGTCCGCCGGCCAGTGTCTCCGGAGCGCGATACATCCCCGTCCCAACCGGTGTTCCGCCGGCCTGTTCCCCGTCCGCGAAACCGTGTTGCGTGATCTCCATCTGCCGCAGACGTTCCGGCTGGGTGAGCGAGGCGACGCCGAAGTCTGCGACCTTGACGCTCAGGCCGATGGCACCAGCTACGCCGATTTCTTGCAGATCTCCCTCAGCGTCTTGAAGAATCAAGACATTGGACGGTTTGAGGTCGTTGTGCAGAATACCGAGCGAGTGCGCTGCCGCGACGCTCTCGGCCATCGTGGCCGCCAGCGCCACCCGGCCATCGAGCGAGAGGGACTTGAACTGCTCTTCTTCCGCAAAATCCAACAGGTTTACGCCCCCGTACTCGCTTTCGGTGAAGTAGGGCAGATCTTCGAACTCCCAATCCATTACTCGAACGAAGCCGCTGGTGTCGGCGAGAGATTTTTGCAGCAGCCGCGACAGGGTGACCTCGCGCTGCAAGGCGCGCAGGCGAACCCCGTCGACGGCGAACTTGAAGACCCGGACCTCGCGAGTCTTCGTCTGCTCGGCGAGCCATACGGTCTGGAACGCGTCGAGCGAACGCTGCGCCCTCCAGTTTGGCCTGCCGGGGATCGGGTCTCCCGCTGCAAGCTGTAAGGCCGGCAGCTCGGGTCCCTTGACGACCGTCTCCACGACAGGTACCGCCATGCGATAACCGACGTTGGGGACGGTCAGGATGATCTCGTCTCTGCCGCCGCCGAAGGCTGAACGAAGTTTGCGGATAGCGGTCGTCAGCGATGCGTCGCTTGCGCCATCACGGCTGTTGGGCCAGTTGGCCCCCAGCAGCGCGTCCTTAGTGTGTACCTCGTCCGGCCGCTCCAGCAGCAAAACCAGCAGGTCGGCGGGCTTAGCCTCAATCTTCACCGGCTGGCCGTGAACCAGAAGTTGGCGGCTGAGTTCGATGAACTCGCACCACGCAAACTGCCACTTTCTACCCTCTTTTATAGTGCTTCGCGGCCCGTTTTCCACTGAGATTGACCCTCTTCATATTTCTTCAGAACCCGCCAAGACTCGCTCGGCGCTATTGAGCCATGCTCTCTTCAGATGTGGCGGATGTCGTTCCTGTAACAGATGTAACCGACAGCAAGAAAGTTTGCCACGACGCGGCACGCAATCAGAGACAGCGGAGCACAGCCAATCGAAAGGAGCAAGCGGATGACCAAGCGAGGAAGGGTGCTCAGGGACACGAATATAGGTCCCGGCTTGTTGACAGTGGAGGGCAAACAGTATTCCTTCCTGCTGGAGGGAATGTGGCGCTCGGAGGTGTCGCCGCGCCCGGGTATGACAGTCGATGTGAACTTCGACAGCGACGGCGCGCCAGCCGAGGTCTTCGCGGTCTCGGAGAGCCAGATTGCCAAGGAACAGGCGCAGAGAGCATTCAGTGGAGCACTTCGGCATGGAGAAGCGCTCGGAGGAGCGGTCACAGGTGCGATCGGGGCCTCTGTCGCTGGAGGACTGAAGCGCCGCCTCGGCCCATTGACCATTGCCGCCGAAGTGATTCTTCTGCTGGCGTTCTTCGTTCTGCCCGATCTGCGGGTCGGAGGCTTTGTGTCGCGCGCCCTCTCCGGCTGGGACGCGATCGGACTAGGCCCCCAAACGCAAATGACAAACGACCGTGGCTTTCTCAGTTTGCTTGCGATCGTCTGCCTGCTGGCTCCATTGGCCATTCCATTTCTCAAGCAGACCTGGGCGCGATGGCTCAACGCGGCCCCGGTCGCGTTCCTGTTGGTGGCCTGCATCGTGGTTGACAGCCAGATGCACAGCGCCGCTTCAGCGGCAGGAAACATGGGCGAGGAGCTTGGCGGCGCGGCCGGGCGCGAGATGGCCGGCCAATTCGGCCTCACGTACAGCTTGGCGGTGGGCGCTTATCTCGCGTTGATCTGCGCGATTTATCTCCTCACGCGGGCCTTCAAGGGCAAATAAGTTTTGCAACTGATCACACCCCCAATCGGGAGCGTACAGCGCCTCCGCACACTCAACGACCTTCAACCGAAACCAGAGGAGATCCCTTGTCCTACACATCCCGTTTCCGCTTAATGTCCGTCGCCGCCGCGCTGTCCGCAGTCGTCATTCCGCAACTTGGACTCGCTCAGCGCCGTGGATATAGCAACGCGAACGATGCGGACGGCATCCTCGGCTGCCTGGGCAGCCTCATCGTAGTGCCGATCATCTTCGTTGTGGTCAATATCGCGCTGCTCGTCTGGGTAAACAAGGACGCAAAGACGCGCGGCATGGAGACCCCCGTCATCTGGATGCTGCTCGTTCTGTTCACGAGCTTCATCGGTCTGATCATCTACCTGCTGTCGCGGCCCAAAGGCAACCTGGCCTCCTGTCCGCGATGCGGCCATAAAAAGCTGTCCATGCTGGTCAAGTGCCCCCACTGCGGAGCGGCGGTATGAAAAACGAATGGATCGCCATGGCTCTCCTGGCGGCGCTGACAATTGCCTCTGCCGCCGACGCCAGGCGGCCACCTGGGCGGCAGATCACCGCGCGCGCCTACCTGGCGTGCATCGATGCGTACCACGTCTACGTTCATCCGGTCACAGGCCGCTTCGTACGCTGCCGCTTCCGTCCGACTTGTTCGAACTATTCAGCCCTCGCCGTTCGGAGGTTCGGTATCGTGCGTGGCTTGCAGCTCACATCTTCGCGGCTATGGTCCTGCCGACAATCGATACCGCCCGGCACAGTCGATGCGGTGCCGAATCGCTGATATTCGCCGCTACCCAACGTTCTTAGAACCACACCTCAACGTAGCACTCGTAAGCCCTCAATGAAACTCGCCTGAAATAGAACCCGTTTGAAAGGAAAGCCGATGCGTCTCAGAAAATACCTTCCGCTTCTCGTAATCACAATTTTGTTTACTGGTTTCCTCCCCCTCATTGGCGCCGCACAGAACGTATCAGGAGTAGCCGCTGGAACTGCCATGACGAACGCGGACGTGATCGGGCTCGTGGAAGCTGGAATGTCGGACGACATTGTGGCCGCAGAGATTCAAGCCGCACCAGCCACGGCCTTTGACACGAGTGTGAGCGGCCTCACGGCCCTCAAGGCGGCAAAGGTTTCGACTGCGGTAATCCGGGTCATGATCAGCCCGCATCCGGCCGTGGTATCCGCGAATCCCTATATTGCCGCCAACTCTGCGACCGGAGGAAATTCCGACGATCCCATTGCGCCCCATAGCCCTGGAATTTACACGCTTACCCGCGCAGCGGACGGACAAATGCACATGGTAAAGCTGGAGGGTTCAAAACCGCGCGGCGCAAAGAGCAGCGGCATGTTTCTTCACGCGCTCACCCAGGGAATTACGACCTCAAAGCTTCAGCAAGTGATCGACGGCGCCAGCGCCACGATTGAACTCTCACAAACCCGGCCAGTCTTCTATGCGTACATACCGGACTCCGGCGGGTCTTTCGTCGGCGGGATGAGCGCAAAGGACCTGGTGCTCACCAAATTAGAAGTGAAAGGTGACACAAGGTTATGGACTCAGGCCGCCCGAGGTTTGATCGGGGGAAGCAGTGAAGTGGGTAGTGATGAAAAGGACAGGCAAGGCTTCGCAACGGATCAGATCAAGCCCGGAATCTATAAGCTGACGCCTGCCGCCGACCTCGCGGCAGGACAGTATGCCTTCAAGTACGCGTTCACTTACTTTGACTTTGGCATCCAGCCCGGGGCCACAAGTCAATCTGTGGTGCCGCAGTCGTCTGGAAACGTAAACGCCCACACTGCACCTCCTCCGCTCACTTGGGTACCTAAGGACATCTCCGAAACGGGCCCGCCGCGCACGACCGGGACAGAAACGCGCCTTGCCGGAACCGCCGAAGCAGGCCCGGTCAAGGGTTCCGCGCGGCTCATTATGAGTTGCAAGTCCACCGCCTTCGACGGCGGCCCGAAGGCATTCGCCGCCGCAACAATTGAAGTTCACTCGAACCTGATAGATTTCGACACCACGGCCATGGCTGACGAATCGTCTCAATACAACGGCTTTGGTCGAAGTCTCCTGGCGGGTCAGCGCCAAATCACAATCGATACGGGGAACGGTGGTAAGAGCACCAATGGAAACCCCATGATCGACCTCGAATACGAGTGGCAAGACCTTGAGCAGATCGTAAATTCTCCAGGTGCGACTCTGACCGCAACAGTTTTGGCACCAGGGAATAAGGGTCACGCACTTACCCTCCACTTCAATCTGCCTTCCGATGCCGGACCGCTGCAATCGATTATGATGCCCTGCTTCTCTGCGTTTCGAGCTGCCGATGAAAAGGAATTGTCAGGTCAACTGGTCTCGTGTCCGGCGAATTCCTCGTTGTCACTCATCTCGATCGACGTGCTGGAAGGCCCTCACGAGAAAAAGCTGATCGTCGACCCAGATGATGAAATAGCCTCAACGTACACTTTGCCAAAGGCAACAAAGACACGTCCTAGACCGGTGCTGAAACTAGCCTGTAACTATAGTGCCGATCCCGACAATACAAGCGCCGAACAGACTACAAACAAGGTTGCTATTCCGGCGAAAGCTTCCTATTGCACCATTCATAGGAGCACGACCGCAGGTCGCGCTCGTGCCTCCTGTAGATGAGCGCAGCCAATCCAAAACCCGTCCTTCTTCGACGATTGAGGTGTCACAAAGACCGCCGCCCAAACTCTCGATGTTGCTGTCCGGCAGCACATCCTCTCTACGGTCAACCCTCAATGGAGTTATCGTGTCACGTCAAGCTGGATGGGAGCCAGCAGGCAGGTCCGAAAATGCAGCCCTACAAATTCACTTCGGCATCAGTAGCCGGCCTGAAGGCTGCCAAGAAGGCGGACTACAGCGACGCACTGCCGTGTTGGCCCTGAGAGGACGGCGATTCCGAGAGCCGCTTTTACTACAAGCCGTCGGAATCGAAGACTATGTTATTTTTCAGCCCGAGATGCGCAGCGGAAGCGGAACCGAGCGCCCTTGGGATTAGTCCTTTCGTCTGCTTCCGCAAGGTTGTACGGACAAGGTAACGTTTTGAGTCCGTCTCGATGATCTGAGCGTGGTCGGTTTGCCGATCAAGCATGGCTTACGGTCCGGCGGGAGCCGCATTTTGAACGCCCGCCGGTTGCCTACTCCGCAAAGTCGATCCCGATCGATTACGTAAGCTAGTCAGCAGTGCATCACTCCGAGACTGTCGGGCGAAGTCCGAAAAACACTCCAGCGGATCTATAACACTCCACGCTGAGTAACCGCCCGTGCCGCGATGATTTCGCAGTCAGCGTGGGAACAATAAGGGAACAACAAAGGAACGATAAGGATTTCGATCTACAGTTATCCGCTAAGAACTGCTTTGTTTTGTTGTGCTGTGTTGTTGAAGATTCGTTTGTCAGCACTCGCAACGAGGAGGTTCGCGGTTCCATCCGGCAGCTCCAGCACAGTAAACGCTTAACTTAGGAAAGATCCCAGAGCAATCTCAGTGGCGCTGCCAAAGAAAAGGCACGGACGCGGAAGAAGGCTGTGGCCGACAACCCAGCCAGAGCGCCGATGTGCCCGTCCTTGCCGCTCCGGGCGTAGTTCCTGCCATCAGGAGCTACTGCGTCCTACCATCCCGGCGGCCTTGGCCAAATCCAGCGCATAGCTTCGGCGAATCCCTTCTTAACCAACACAGACCTCAGGATTGTCACGACCCGCTCACTTCTTTGTGCGCCAGGCAACGATATGGCTTCGAACGGCACTCGCCCCCATATTGTGCGCCTCGATGAGTAGCTCAAAATATGGCAAACTTCCGTCTGGGCGCTTTATTTGATTCAAGAACGGTAAGAGTTGTGCGTCGTCATTGACAAAATCCGCCACCGCCTCGGTGCCCGACATCCCTGTACCTTCTAGCAGCAGAGCATTGCTATCTCCGACAGGATTCGGGACATAGGCGACCAGTCCATACACCCGCCGCTGAGGATCGGTCCTATCGGAAACCCACCGATCTGGCTCGCCTCGCTGCGGATTGCGATTGAGAACCCACATGTATTTGGTGTAGTCATCTTTCAATACGAAGTTAAGATTGGGCTCAAAGAGTTCGACCCACGGATTGGCTGAATACGCCCCCAGTAACACGACCGTGCCTCGCTTGAAATCGTTGGGCCGCAGGTCACGGGCGTATCGCACGGATACGTCGCCGCCGAGCGCCTGGGCTCGATCCCGGATATGGAGAATCGCGTTGAGATCGACCATGGAGGTGTACCGGCGATTGGCCAGATCGAGAAGCCAGTCCTGTTTGGGTGATGTCGGGCTTATCTCGGGTGGGCCATTCGACTCCGAGCGGTACCCAGCTTCCAGATACTCCTTCAAGTCGATCTCCTTGCCTGACATACCGTGGTAAAGCACCAGGCCTGAATCCGGAGCCACAAGGGTCACCGGCTCATTCTTCGTGAAGAGGCGACTCCAAAATGGGTGGGTCGGTGGAGCTATGACAACAGCTGATCGCAGGGCGTGGCGGTCATGAATCCAAAGCGCCAACAGCATCGAGGCAAGCAGCAGACTCAGTCCGCATGCTAGCCATAGCGGTGCAACCGTGCGTCCTGGTTTTTCCTGCGGAATTGGCGCGGGCGTCGCGAAAGCCGCGTCGGAAAGAACTGCCTCCGGCTCAGCAACCCCGGGGTGAGGAGCGCACACCTCCTGCGCCTCGAATACGGGTACATAACCACCTCGAGGGATTGCAACTCGGTAGGCTCGCCGCCCGTAATTGTGAGGTAAGCAGGAGCGGGAGACATGAGACGGATGAGTTCCTGATTGCGCTTGGTGAGCGCCTCGACATCATCTTTGTCTTTGGGGGGCTGTGAGCACATCAGGCAATTGCTGCTACAGCGCTCCGTTACGAACAACGAATGATGACGTTCATAGGGCCGGTAAAGGGAGCGCACGAAGCCAGTCCCACCTTCCATGACGACTACATCACCGTGCGTGAAGTGGTCCGACTCCCTTAGCCGATCCACGACCGGAACATCCGTCGTGACATCATCATGGGAAAGGACGGCCCGGTATCCAGCGAAGTCACCAGCAACACCTTCGCCTTGCGGCAAGAATCGGATGTATTCAGACCGTTCAGCATGAGGCAGATTCTGCGTCGTGATGCGACCGACAACAGCCCCACTGACATTGCGGGCATTTCCCGAAGTCGTAAGTCTCATTTGATCACCGGCCCGGCAATCGGCTTATCCGTCAACCATGACCAAAAGATTCCCATTGTTTGCGGATCATCTTCATTGATGAAGGAGAAGAGATGCTTGATCACTTCCATGTTGCGCTTGCAGAACCCGCTCGTTGGGCGATGCCCGTACATGTCTCCTTGCGTTGCGTGATGATAGATCGGATCAGCACCACAGTAGGACTGGAAAGCGCAGTCTGAGCATCCGGCCAGGGACTGGTTGCACGAGGCTTCAAACATGTTCATCGCAGCCTCGCTCATGAAGAGGCTGCGGCGATTGTCCTTATGCACATTGCCCAGACGGAAAGTCCAATCCTGCATCTCCGCCAACATGCGTGATTCGTCGGACGCGAAAACGTCACCGTCGTAGTTGTAGACGAGGACGTTCCAGGCCTCTCCGGCAGGTGATTGAAGATCGACGTACCCGGTGCCGTGAGGGGTCAGGATTTTCGACAGGAGAATCTGGCTGTAAATCTCTGTGAGCCGGTAGCCCCCGCGATTCACCTCTAGTATGTGATCCAGCCCCTGTTTGTAAAACTCCAGGAACCGTTCCATCTCATACCCCGTCTTTGTCTTCGTTTTGAGCGCGAAGCCATACGGGCTAATCGGACGCAGAAAAATCGTATGAAAGTCCCGCCGGACGTACTCGTCAATGATTTCGTGGACATGCTCCAGTGAGGCCGCTGTCGTTGTCATCAGGGCCGCTACATTAGTCCAGCCGAGAATCGTTCTTGCACGCTCAATCCCGTCGATCGCACGCTCATAGCTGTCGTTTCCGGGCCGAGGGCGATTCTTGTTATGGAGAAATGCGGGACCGTCAAGAGAGGTTGAGACTCTGACACCCTCGTCCCGGAAGTAGGCGAGCATTTCATCCGTCGCGCAAGCAAGATTTGTCGTAACGACGATGTCCAGCCCTTTACCGCGCAAACGTGCCTGCTCTTTAGCTCTTGGCACCATGTACTGAATCATGTCAAAGGCCAAGAGCGGCTCTCCGCCTTGGAGTTCCATCGTTACATGAGGTGAAGGGGAGTCCAGCATCAGAGCAATAGAGCGGTTGGCAGTCGCCTCACTCATATCGAACTCGCCTTTCGTGGCGGTCTGGCGCGATACCTGACAGTAGTGGCAGGAGTGCTCACAACGCAGGGTCACGACAAAAATATGCAGCTTAGTCGCGCCGCTCAAGTGGTCGTATTTAGTTCTGATTTTCGTTGCAAGTACATCGAGAAGAGGCGACGAGGTTTCGTCGTAAACGATATGCTTTGCCTTCAAATCCTTGTAAAGGTCTGACTGTACATCGACCGTGCCATCCGCCAACGCCCGGGTCGTACCGTCGGGCGTGAACAGGTATTCCCCTGCCTCATTGACAAGCAATTCCTGTCCGGCAAGACGAGCGAACCGGAACGGTAGCAGGGATACATGTTGGGGCAACGGCGCGAAATGTTCGGCGGGGTAGAAGCTACGAGCCATTGCGATTCACACAAAAGTCACTTGTTGCTGAGGATTTTGAACATTCCGTCCGGTTTTGCTTCCTCAAAAGCATCCCCGAAAACACCCTGCGGCTGCTCTTCCAGAACGCCGGACTCGGAAAAGGCCTTTGCAAGGAGCAGATCACGGACATCTGAAGTTCTAGCGGTGACCCGTTCCCGTAGCGCAAAGTCCATTGAATGAGCCGTAAACTGTTCGCACGCGTCGTCTAGCAGTATTTCGCAGGAAGGCTTCGGTTTGAGGCGGACAGTTGATCGCTCCGCGCTGATGTGCGTTACGTCGCACACGAAATCCCTAGAAAACCAGTAACAGGTTTTCAGTAGGGCTTCGACACTCACCAAGGCATGGTCTACCTGAATGGTCGCCGCACTCTCTTGCGAGAGATTCAGACCTGTAATCTCCCCGTTCATCGTCTAAGCGGCACGCGATGCATGTGACGAGTGCGATCCGTGCGACCCATGCGACGAGTGCGAGGAATGGGAACCGTGCTGCGCGATGAGCTTGAAACCGTTGACCTGCTGCTTCAACGTCAGCTTTGCCGGCAGTGGCTTGCGCAGACCGGTTGCATCAAGGGTGATGTTATTGGCCTGCGCCGCAGGAGCAATAGGCGTATTCGCTGATGCTTGGGCACCGGTCAGGAGCACTGCACCACCCATCAGGATCGTTAGCTTGCTCGCAATACCGCTGAAGAAATCCTTCTTATCGCTCATTTTCGTCCTCCGCAGAACGTTCAATGCAGTTGTGTCAAAGGTATACGGCGAAATCTCAATTTCCACCGGAAAATATTTCGGCTACCACCGTTTTCGAGATGAGTCGCTAGACTGTCGGTCCAGAACGGCTATAATTTCGGCCTACGGAGACTCTATGAATCGTTTGTCCTTAACTGTGCCTTGCCTTGTGCTCTTCGCCTGCGCTGTCCAGGGCCAAAACATTCCGGCGGGGGAGGCCTCGAAACATATCGGGGAGCAGGCGACGGTATGCGGGAAGATCACGAGCAAACACACTGCGGACAGCGCCCGTGGTAAGCCAACGTTCATAGACATTGACGGCGCCTTCCCGCACCAGACCTTCACGCTTGTTATTTGGGAGGACGACAAGGCCAAGGTGGGCGATTTTCCGTCCACGGGAACCGTCTGTGCCACCGGAAAAATCGCCGAATACAAAGGTGTCCCTCAGATCGTCCTTCACGATGCAAAGGGTTGGTCGTTGACCCCTCCGGTCACAAAATAAATCGGATAACGCGAAGTGCTATTTGGTCCCTTGTTCAAGAATTAACGTGTGGCTCGTGTTGTCAATGGACCACGACTTGAACCGGCCGAGAAAGCTTTGCCCAAGAAGCAATTCTCCATTCGTGTCGGCCACGCTGCCAAGGACATCTCGAAGAACTATGTCTCCAACTTTTAGCGATCTGATGCGGAATGTTCGTGATGATGTCGTTGAGCCATCTGCCAAAGTGTAAGTTTGAGCACCAATAAAATCGGATGGGGTAATTGTCTCAGCTCGAATCAAGGTCAGCACTACGTCGGCAGGAATGCTCACGTCCGCTGCGCCACTGTCCACTACGAACTTGAGTGTGATCGTATCGTTTATGAATACAGGAACCTTATATACTCCCCCTTCGTTCACCATGGGAGCGTGCTTCTTGGCATCCGTTACGACAACATTACTTATATTAATGTTAGTAGCTGGTTCAATTAAATGCTTGGCGGCAACATTACCTATAACAATATTACCTGGTTCAATTAAGCCCTTAGGGTATGTGGGACTCCCGAGCCTGTTGCACGGTGCCACGAAGCATGCGTTAGGGTTATTTTCGAGCGCCGTGACCCAGGGGTTTGGTCGAGTCGGGTCAGCTTTGCTATACCAGAAGTTAGACTGCGCCGCATCCTTAGGCACGCCCTCGCCCACGGCATAGTGATACGCAAGGTTTGTCTGCGCCTCCGTATTACCCTGTTCCGCAGCCTTGCGAAACCAATTCACTGCCTGTACAACATCGTAAGGAACATTCTCACCGTTCCTGTATAAAAGGCCCATGTCGAACTGCGCGATCGCATCGCCTTGTTCAGCACGATATCTTAATTGTTGCAAGGCTGCATTATCGCCTTTAGACGCGGTACGGTAAACCTCTTTGGTTGTCGTCTGCTGAGCCTGCGCCACGGCGAGTCCAAGCAGGGCGACTGCAACCATTGCGGTCAACGTCAGCGACCGAGAGCTCGGCTTGATAAACATAAAACGTTGTGTCCCCGCACCCAAATTATTGACGCTGAAGGTTTCCCCAAGTGTACCCTTGACAGTTTAGATCACCCGCCATTATGCCGGTAGCCCAATGCATCTGCATGAGGCATTCATCTGCGGTCACTGTGGTGTCAACTGCAATCTCAACCTTGTGTGCCTTCAACCAACACCATGCTGCCCACAATCCGGTGACAAGTCTAAGAATCATGCAAACAAGCGTGGCGATTCTCACTTCTTTGCGCCCGGCACGAAGTCGCCCTTCAACCAACGCACGAACTCTGCGGAGTGGGACAGGTATGTCCGCTTGGTTGAGGGAGCCAAGCGCTTAGACGATTCAACCTCGTTTTGATACGCCCGCAACGCTTCTTCCACTTCCTGAAGTGCCTGATGGCTCACGCGCATGTCAGACTCCTAGTCGTCTTCTGGAATTCCAATGGTGCCGATGGACAACAGCAACTCGCCGATGTTGTTATGCAAAATCTTTTCGACCTTGAGGGCGTTGTCGCCTAGATGGTTCCAGTGATAGACAGGATGTTGGGCCGTTTTGCCATCGTTGAAGCTGCACGCGAACATCAGCACATCAGATGTCGCCCGTATAACGCGCTCGATATACACCGTGTCCGCCGTTCCTGCAAACGTCGCACCTCTAAGAGGGTCAAAGGTACCGGTCGCTTCCGGTGGCCATCCGGGAAGTTCCATCACTTTCATACAAGCTCCGTCTCGATTCCTTCCCGCCTCAAGATGCGTTGGAATCGCTGAGCGCCTTCAAGCGCGACCGACTTCCACGCGCTCTTCTCTTCCTCGATGAACTGCGGATGCACGATGTATCGTTCCGGGTGTAGGTCTGCATCCTCGAATGGGAGAGCCCCACGGAACTGAGCCCCGCTCTTTGCAGCCAGACCGATAGTCCACAGCCACTTCCCAGCGAGTTCACCGCTGGTAGCACGGAGTCTGAAATTTTGGATTGTTTGGGTCATGCCCTCCATGGTACTCCACATCCTCAGGCTTTTCGCCTACCATTCGGCAATGAGCGCGGCACAAAGCCTACATGTTCTTCCGACTTAATCGGGGATGTCAGTGCCAGTTCCTTCGTGAGGACTTGAAGACGACCGCCGCACCCGCCCACTACGTTTCGCCGACCGGCGAAGATTGTGGAGATGTCGGAGCGCGGTGTGGGGCTCTGAAGGACCTCGCATCGAAACAGGCATTGGACTACGCCCTGAACAGGGATTAAGCGGCTCTAAGAGACATTTTGCGAGGTCACTTTACGCAAAATCGCCAACGCACTCAGCGAAAGGCTCCTCAGGCTGTGTTGCGGAAAAGAACGTTTACGCACGGAACTGCAAGCGCATCCAGACTGAGGATTTGAACCTACAATCGTCTCATGTTCGTCGAAGACGCCAAATTGCCGCAAGACGTGGCTCGCAAGAAGTATTCCGATACCCGAGATGCGCTTTGCTGCCTAAGCTGTGGTTTTGAGTGGGACTTCGATCCAACCGTGCAGGACTCCATTGGCCGCCCTCTCTATGTGTTGGTCATGCACGATTGCAAAGTGGATGGAGACTAGAGCTTATCCGCGACTTGCCCTGCATCTTGCAGGCGTACCTCAATTCACCCGTTCATTTCCAACAAGGGTGAAGCCCCAGTCTTCCAGATCCCTTACCTCGACGGCTGCGTGGAACAGTGGGCAGCTTTCTTCCGTCATGAGCCTCGCTTGCAACTCCCTCGCGTCTTCCGCAGTGGCAATACCCGCTTCACTCAATTCGTCCACCACTTCCTGTACCGAATCGTAATTCCGCTTCCAGCATCGCGCGCTGGCATTGCTCTCAAAAACCAAGGCACTGATGTTGTCCGGTGCGTTGGGAAATAGGATGAGCGAAATTTGCATAGAGCGTCCTCCAAGTATTTAGAGTCTTCTTCTCCCCTTGGGGATACCTGTTCACTCTTCATTGCACGAAATCATCAGCAGCACGTCACACAACGGTTGATCCAAGCCGAGATGCAAACAAATTCATAGCTAGCAGTGGGATGAGGTTTCCTCCCTGTCTGCGGCCCTCCGGTCCTCCGCCACCCTCCTCAGCAGGGAGGTCCAACCTCCCCGCAACGCCCCTCCGACAAGAGCAAAAGCCAACGCAATTTCTCGCGCTCCGCGCCCAGCAAGGAAACCAAGCCTTCTAAGGAGCGCCGCTCCTGGCGCGCGCAAGGCGATGGAAAAAACTCCGTGCAGCTCCAGGTATTCGCTTCCTCCGGCCTGCGGCTGGCCTGAAGGCCACTTTTCCCACACCTTGCACTTGCCGCCCTCGATGGCGTGGGCCATGGCCAAGGCGTGTTTGGGAGCAAACACAGCACTGCCATTCAAAAACGGAGGAACCATGCGCAGCACGCAAACCACACCGCCAGACACACCCAACCCGTTTACATGGCGGCGATTCGCCGACGTGTACATGGGCGACCACCTTCTTGGAGAAGACACCGCAGACCTCGCCAGCTTGGGCTTTTGCGGCGATACCGTCACCGTCTCCTGCCCCGCCTGCGGGGAGGTTCTTGGGAACGTCCCCGTGGAGCTTCTCAGCGATGGGCTGGAAGACCTCACCACAACCCACATCACGCCTGTACTCGATTGGCATTTTGCAAAACAGCATCCCCGTTCCACCTAAACCCCCGCGACATAACCCCAAGGAGCAACGACCATGCAGAACTCCCACCGCATCACCCTCAACGACCTATTGAAGCAGGAAGGCCGCAGCTTTGAAGAGATGGCCGAAGCCGTATTGTTCGGCGACGAGAACGCCCTCGCGCTCTGCGATGAGCAATGCGAAGTAGAGCCGGACGGCACCTGTCCGCACGGTTGCCCTTCGTTTCTCCGCGCTGCCGGAATCATCTAGCCCCACGCACCAATCCAACACGACCCAGGAGACGAAACGCCATGCTGACTGCAACCTATTCCCCCGAAGACAACAAGCTCCGTCTGTATGCTTCCAGCCGCCTCGACGCTGAACTCTATGCACGAGTCAAGACCGCAGGTTTCAAGTGGGCACCCCGGCAAGACCTGTTTGTCGCCCCGATGTGGACACCGGGACGTGAGGATTTATTGCTTGAACTGTGCGGCGAGATCGACGACGAAGATACAAACCTTGTAGACCGCGCCGAAGAGCGCAGCGAACGATTCGCCGACTACAGCGCCAGCCGCACCGCGGACGCAGACCGAGCGCAGAAAGCAGTTGCCGCCATCGCAGACGGTATCCCCTTCGGCCAGCCCATTCTTATCGGCCATCACTCGGAACGCCGCCACCGCAAAGACATCGAGCGGATCGACAATGGGATGCGCCGCGCCGTCAAGATGTGGGACACCGCGAAGTATTGGACAGATCGCGCCGAGGCCGCTGTCCGTCATGCCAAGTACAAGGAGCGTCCCGACGTTCGCGCCCGCCGCATCAAGACGCTGGAGGCCGACAAGCGCAAACAGGAACGCAGAATTGCCGAGTCGCAGAAGTTCCTTAAGATGTGGCAGCGTGAAGGACTGACCCGCAATCTGGCTCTTGCCATCTCCAACCAAGACCACATCACCGTCTATTACACAAAAGAGAAGTACCCGGCATCCACCTATGAAGGAGCGAATACCCTTTGGAGTGGCTTGGACAAAGGGATTATCAACGAGCAAGAGGCCGCAGTCATCGCCATTCGCGTACACGAGCGCAGCATCGCATTCGTGCAGCGTTGGCTTACTCACTATGAGAACCGCATCGCCTACGAACGGGCGATGCTTGCCGAGGGTGGCGGAATCATTGCCGACAAGACCGGCCCGGAGAAGGGCGGCGCTTGCCGTTGCTGGGCTTCGCCGTGCGAAGGCTGGTCGTACATCCAGAAAGTCAATAAGGTTTCCGTGACCGTACTCGACAATTGGAACAACGGCGGCGCTAACTTCACCCGCACCATGCCCTTCGACAAACTAACCGCCGTGATGAACGCCGCCGATGTTCAGGCCAAGCGCAAAGCTGGCCTCTTGATCGAGTCCGCCGATGGCATCGGCTTCTTTCTCAGGCCAACGCCGCCACAGGAGCCGAAGGAGCAAGACCCCGAAGCCGCATTGCGCCGTCTCTGGGACGCGCAGGGTGTCTCCCAAGAGCGGCAGGACGAGCTTATCGCCGACACGACCGCGAAGGCGCAGCCAGGGGCGAAGATTGGCCCCTTCACCCTTGGCGGCAAGATCGACTGACCTCCCGAAACCAAACCGTGCGCGTTCCGTTCTTGCGTCACCGGAAGAACGGAACGCGACCAACCATCCATGAGGACATATCGAAATGACTTTGCGAGAGCTACAAAAGCACGTCAACGCAACCATCGAAGCCAACGATAAGGCTGGCAATCAGCGCAATGCAATGCGCGTTTGTGTCCAGATGAAGAGGGACACCAAACGATACCTGCTGCGGCATTTCGAGGTAGACCTTTTCTATCGTGGTCAGCTCGACATTGGATCGAATCGCTACGGTGCTTATATCCACGTCTACGAATGCGCCGAGATCAAGCCATGAGCCTATCGACCCCGCGCAGTCTCAAGCCTGAAACGTCACGCCGCCGTCCCACTCGATCCGAACAGGACAATCACAGGACGCGCAGACCATGACCTCGCCATCGTGGGAGTCGTCGGCGAAATGAACCTCGCCACGATGTCCGCAGCTCGTACAGCAATAGACGTAGAGCACTTCGGCAGGAGCGGATATCGTGGGGTTGTCGGACTTCATGGTGTCGCTCCTGATTGTAAGTATCTACAAAGCCTTTTTGCGCCCGTCTTTCCCAACCCTTAAACGTGCTGTCGCTTTGCGCCAGCGCCGGTTTGCCCACCCGCCGGGCCATGCCATCCAACCGCAAAGGACCGCGAGACACGCGCTCCATTCCCCTTCAAAAAAAATCCGCCGCGCGGGGAACCCATGAACGGTTTCCCCACGCGGCGGATTTCAACTTTTAACGACAGCCGCAGCTTGCTCGCTTCGCAAGCGCCTTACGCGGAAACCAATTCGCGCCGGCTCTTCGCCGCTTTCGCCGTGGACACCTTGACCGAGGAGACAGGCTTCGCCGGCTTGGGTGAAGTGAGTTTGACCCGCGCCTCCAGGTTCAGCCTGCCGGCGAACTGAATCAGTTTGGTGATGCTGATGCGGGCCAGCTTGCCCCGCAGCAAATTGCTCACGTCCGGCTGGTGCGCCTTGAGCGTCGTCACCAAATACGCTTGCTTGAATCCCTGCTCTTCGATGTGCTGCAGCAACGCTTGCCAAATCTCCGCCTTGATCTTCATCTCCAGCGTCTCCGCAGGAGAGAAGCCCAGATCGTCGAAGAGGTCGCCCTTGGTCACATGCCCCGGCTTATTGCTTTGGTTTGCGCTTTTCATGTCTCCGCTCCTCCAGAATCCTTTGCTTCACTTGCGACAACCGCGCCGCGGCGGTGTGAAGATCCTTGCGCTCCGTCTTCGCCGTGTCCTTTTCAAAGCAGTCGAGCACGTAGATGGTGTCCTCGATACGCGCCAAGTACACCATTCTGTACCAGGTCTTTTCGTCCGCGTCTTTCAGCTCAAAAACTCCCGCGCCGATCGACTGCATAGGCCGTACCTGCAACCGCGCAGGCCGTCCGTTCTGCATTTCCCGCAAAGAGTTGCCGAAATCCCATTGCATCGACTTCGGCCACGACTTCAGCACCTTCCATGAGTCGCCCTCCCAGGAGATCGAAGCGATACGGTTTCGTTCGGGCGGCGGCACACACACCACTTTATAGTATCCGTACTATAAACGCAAAAGCTGATGCAAACGCTGAGGCTGTGATGCTTTGAGGGCGGAAGTTTCCCCCCCTGTCTGCGGCCGCGTGCGCGTCCTCCCCGGAGAGCGGCGGTCCTGCTTGCAGACGCAGGACAAGACCCGCGCTGCTCTTCGAGCAAGCGTATTGCGTCAGCAGGACGACGCTCGTCCGGCTGCGCTCCGCTGCAACGCCGTAGCGGAACCACGTCGCAAGCGGTATGCGCGAGGCGTACTCAGGCGCAATGCTTCCCAGATCGAGGACGATCGCACTGAATCCACCGGCCTGCAGCAACAAATCGGTGACCCGCAATGCCTGCTCAATCCTCGACCAGGGCTTTGCCGTGTGGGTTGAAGCACTATAGCGATTGGAGGGCCGAAAGGTGTGCGGCTCAACAGTCTCTCGTTCGACCCGAATCCTTCGTTGCGGTTCGGCGCAACGGGGAGCGACGGCATCGCGTCGCAGCAAGTTGCCGACTTCATCGGACAGGCCCTTTGTTTCAGTCCGAGGATGCGGGCCAAAGCCGCCACCGTGCAGCCCTCTCTTCGCTATGCGCGGTGCAAGATACTTCTCAGGTAGGGCGAAGTCGCCTTGAGGAGACGACGCCGGTTGACTGGGAGGCTGTACACCGCAGCGAACCCAGAGAAGCCGTTTCAGGTCTATGCCGGATGCAGCGGCAGACTCAGGGTTGAGCGCGTTCGACACGTCGATCCACGCACAGACTCTCTCCGCCTTCGTGAGCTGCGCTAGGAACGATAGGGCAAGGGCCGTTCTCCCGGAGCATTCCGCCCCAATCATCTCCGTTACCGCACCTACCGGCAGGCCGCCGTCAAGGATGGCATCAATCGCTGCAATCCCCGTAGACATGACTTCGCGGATCGTCTTCGCCGCAGGGGTGAGGGCGGAGGGGACTCGGTCTGCTAGGGCAGCTTCGATTTGGGAGCGGAGGGCGGCAGCGGAGGTCATGGTATTCGCCTTATATTCGCCTAATGCCCCGAAATGTACAAATGGCGAATGCAATTGAAATTGTGCAATCGTTCCGTAAGTGATTGAAGCTAGGCTGCTTATCGTGCCAAGATTTTAAGCACTGCGATACCAGACTCAGTGACTCTGGTATCGCCGTTGTTTGTATTGGAAGTCCGGCGCTGGAGCCGGAACGTCGTATGCGGTTCCTATGACGTAGGCCGCGTATGATTAACACCCACGTATCATTTTGTGATTTATCGTCAACAATCCGGTTCCGCAGGATCATCTACTTGTGGTTTTGAAAAGCTATTTCGATGGTGCGAACCAGCCAGATCGTATCGTGCTCGCCACTGTTTCAGGAACAAGCAACCAGTGGAAAAACTTTGATTCCACATGGCGCAAGATTCTTTATAAGCACAAAGCAACCCATCTCCATACCACCGATGCAGTTTCCCTTCAAAAAGAATTCTCGGTCGAAAAGGGATGGGATAAGACATCCGTAAATGCCTTCATTGGGGATTGCATAATGGGTATATCTAAACATATAGCCCAACCTCCAACTCCACATCGTCCCCATATAAAGCCTGGTCTGCGCGCCACCACTCTAACCATCTATTTAGATGACTATAAGGAGGCCAGAAAGAGCTTGCCGAAGCTTCCAGTCGCCGTTACCGACCTCTGCTTATCAGAATCGTTGGGCTTTTGTTTCAAGTGGGGCCGCCACATCGGCGCGAGACAATACGAGATGTATTTTGATCAAGGAGAACCGTTTTATGGACATCTTTGTGATCGGATGAATAGCAAGAAGGCTAGAAAAGATGTTCCCCTTTTAGATGCGATAGCCCACAAGAGCGAGTCGAACATGAGGGCCGTTCCGGCCATACAAATGGCTGACCTGTTGGCATGGTGCATAAGCCACAATGAAAATGCGACTCGAATGTGGCATCGTCAACTTAACGACTTACCGTGGAGCAGCCTCTATCTGGATGAGAAATATCTATCTCAACCAACTGAGGGACGATTGGAGCAAGCCGAGCAGTGGGGCATGCCTCGAAGAAAACGTAACCCCAAATAAAGAAATGCTTACTATGAAGAATCTTTGCTGAGTTAAGTATATTTATGCCGGAGCAAGTGTGAAGCCTGGACAATCCAAGGAGCCGATCGCCGGATTTGGGCAGTGGCACAGCACACCCCAGGTGAACCAGCGGGGAAGTTACTCATATGCTCTCGATCTGATTCGGGAGTCTGTGGTGTTCCTCTATACCGATGGAGGAGGTGTCAGGATGACTCCACATGGAACCGGTTTCCTCATCGATGTGCCGTCGAAGACACGGCCCGGCACTAAGTACACATTCCTAATTACTGCTCGTCACTTGGTGGATGCGGATTGGACGGGGGGGCCACAGGTTGCAGACCGTCTGCTAATGCGCATGAATCGAAAGGGCCCGCTTGTCCTCGAGATAGGCGAACCAGCGACGGTGTTTTATCCGCTTAAAGAACAAGCGTGGTTCCACCCAGAGGCAGACTCGATAGATATAGCGTTCACTATGATTCCTAAGGAGAATTTGGTTGCTTTGGGTGCCAACGTTCAACCACTTGGGTCCGACGCACTGGCCTCGCAGGTCGAGGCGGACTCAATGCGCGTCGGGGATGAAACCGTCTCTGCAGGGTTGCTCTCAGGTGTTTCAGGCAATCTCGCGAACTACCCTATTTTCAAATGGGGCAATGTCTCTTCGTTTCATGGCGAACCAATCCCAACGAAGATGCCTGGAGGCAAAATACTTAATCTCTTTGAAGCACTGGTTTCTGCGTCCCTTGTGCAGGGCAACAGCGGTTCTCCGATATTCGTCCTTCCGAACGAACGCCATCCGCACAGGATGTTTCTCGCCGGAGTACAGTCGATGTCCTACATCGGGAATGACGTTGCAGGTATGGCTCCGATTCGATCCCTAATTGATTCGCTGCACAAATTGAAGGACCAGCCGGACATTGATCTCGGCCCCCCAGATCAACCCCCAGTCTTATCGCCTTAGACCTCAGTTAGCTGCCTCTTCTTCCTACTGATAAGTTGGCTTGTGGGGAGTGATAGTTTCTCGCAGGCACGCTTATGTTGACTATCTTCGGGGGCAATCGTGAATTGTTCGGAAGCCTGCAAGTGTGTGAAGTCGGCCGTTTGCATGATCTCCTATTTGCACGTTCACTCGGCCACCGCTTCGGTGCAGGAGCTGCGCCCTTCGGCTCTGCGTTCAGAACTCGCGTACCGCGCCCTTCGGGTGTTGGACTCCTCCCCCCTCGCAGGCTCCGGGTCCCTTTCCAAAGACTTCTTCTCTTGGCAACGCGGCTTTGCCGCGACTTGGGAGCAGCGCACCTTTGAGGTTGTTACGAAACTCGTCGACGATTGATGTTTCGGCCCCTAGTTCCTCACGAGAAGACGGCTCCGCGTTACTAATCCATCTGTGAGGCGGACAGGCCTCCGATGAGATTTCTGGCGAATCTGAGGTTGCCGTTTGCGCTCCCGCGTCCGTACGATGATGCAATGAGATTCCTTATTGCGGCAGCTTTGTTTTGTGCGAGTTCCTCGTTAGCGCAATCTGTAGGAGGGCCGACACTTCGTGCGCTCTATGTCGAAGATCAGCGTGATCGCGGAGTGGCCCTTGCTGATGACGGCGTCAGCATGCTTCCCAAAACCCAGGCAGACAAGCTTCCTTCATATGACTGGGAGAAGGATGTACCTAAGCGTGACGAAGCGAGGCGCGAACAGGCCCGTGCGCTGTTAGCGAAGCCAGGTCATAACGGCGAGGACTATTACTATGCCGCATTTCTCTTCCAACACGGTCAGAAATCGGATGATTACCTGTTTGCTCACATATTGGCGACGGAAGCCGTTGCCCTCGGCTATAGCCGCGCGAAGTGGATTTCAGCCGCGACGCTTGACCGCTACCTCCAGACGATAGGACAGAAGCAGGTTTTCGGCACGCAGTATCTAGGAGAGAATTACGCCTACTATCTTGAGCATCAGCACGATCCAGATGTGATTGAGAAGTTCAAAAAGATTAGCGATCAGCAAACGCTTGAACCCTATAACTCACAAATGGTGCCTGATGCCATCAGGACGGAATTTTGTGTGCCGTTGCTCGCGACACAACAGCAACATATCGCTGACGTAAAGGCGGGAAAGGCGAAAACCGGGGATTTACCAAGGTTGAAGGAGTGTGCCCGTTAGCCCTATTGCATGAGCCCCAAAGTTTTTGAAGTGGTCGAGTGATTTAAACAGCCTATAGTGAGACGATGTCCTCGAAGTTTGAGGATATCGTCGTTTATGGCTTATATCGAGGGTGAAGGTCGCAATCAGGGGACGCTCTTCCCGGTCGTTCTGGATGATCTCGTTCCTGTCGATCACATGTGCCGCGTGATCGATGCCTTCGTCGGACAGCTCGACATGGAGAAGCTTGGCTTCGAGCGAGCGCAGCCGGCCGATACAGGCAGACCGGGCTACGATCCGCGCTCTCTGCTGAAGCTGTATCTCTATGGCTATCTGAATCAGCTGCGTTCATCGCGCCGTCTTGAGGCGGAGTGCCGCCGCAACGTGGAGCTGATGTGGCTGCTGGGCAGGCTCTATCCCGACCACAAGTCCATCGCGGAGTTCCGCCGCATGCACAGCGAAGCGGTAACGAACGCAGGCGCTGCACTTGTACGGTTCGCTCGCTCGTGCGGTCTCATTAAGGGTGAGTGGATCGTCATCGACGGCAGCAAGTTCCGTGCCGTGGCCAACGGCAACAGCATCCGTGACCGCGATGCTCTTCGGCGTTATCTCGATGGCATGGAACAGTCCGACGCCGAGCAACAAGTCACCATCGATCCTTCCGCGGTGCAAGCTGCCATGGAGAAGCTGAGCAAACATCCCGAGCCTGAGGTGGGCTTCATGAGGATAGCTGGAGGCATTTCGCCCGGTTACAACTTGCAGACCGCCGTCGATGCCGAGCACGCTCTGATCGTGACGCATGCGGTCACGCTTGATGCCGCGGATCACCGCTGCTTGCTGCCGATGGCAGAACCTGCGTCAGAGGCGCTTGGAAAACCAGCGACGTTGAACGTCATCGCCGATACCGGCTATTCCAACGGGGAACACGCCAGCCGCTGTGAAGAGATTGGGATCGTGACACATGTCCCCGCCAAGCGTAGTGTGAACCCCCATGGGCTGTTCGATCGCAGCACCTTCACCTACCAGTCCGAAGGCGACACCTTCGTCTGTCCCGAAGGAAAGACCCTGACGAGGAAGCAACTCAATCGGCCCATGCGCTCTATCCGGTACGAAGCCTCCATCAACGACTGCCGAGCTTGCCCCAGCCGTACTCTCTGCACGAAATCTGAATGGCGGGTGGTCTCGCGCAGCCTAGACGACGATGCGCTGAACCGCATGAACGCACGTGCCACACCAGCGGCAATGAGACTGAGACGAACTACGGTCGAGCATCCCTTCGGAACGATCAAGTACCGGATCTTCGGGCACCCTCGTCTAGTGTTGCGCGGCTTGGTGGGCGCTCGGACGGAAATGAGTCTTGCAATCATGGCTTACAACTTCAAACGCATCGTCAAGGTATTTGGAGCAACCCGTATTACTCGGGCACTCGCACCAGCCTGAGATGAAAGCGGCGTTTGAATCTCCAACTCCGTCGACCAAGCCTGCAGATAGGCCAGCAGTTTCCCGGAGACCATCCGAAACTCAGTTCCGTAACAACCTCCTTTGCGCCCTTTGGGATGTGTCCCGATTGACCGGGCAAAAAGGAGAAACACCATGCAGACTCAACAGACCATCACCCTCTTCGGCACCGTCAGCAATTCAGCCACCAGCCGCATCTCCAAAAACGGCCGCAAATACACCGCCTTCGGTATCGCCATCGTCTCCGACCGCAACTTCCAGGCTTTTCACTACAACGTCGTCGCCTTCGGCAAGCAGGGCCACTTCGCCAAGCCGCTCCAGAAAGGCATCCGCATCAAGCTGGTCGTCCAGGCGCAATCTCAGCCAGACAACATCGCCACTCTCCCACTCCTCACCGCAACCTTCGTGCAACCGGTTCGTCCGGTTGCTCGGGGGTAGTCATCAGGAAGACTTTGGCACAGCCGGCAAGGGCTCTCCCGCAAATCCCAATGACCTACGGCAACACGGCCTCAGCTCAATCTCCACCCGCCACTTCGGATTCAGCAACGCCGCAACCACCATCGTCGATGCCGGACGAATCGTCCCAAACACCTCACCATGCGCGCGCCCAATCCCTTCCCGTCCTCTGGATGAGCAATGAGCATCCGCGTCCGAACAACGTGCTCAAACCTCGCCCCATCCTGTGTCAGCGCCGCCTCGATAATCCGCAGCACCACGCGAGTCTGTTCCGCCGCCGACAACTCCTCAGGCCCACCGGCCCGGTCACTGTCCATCGCTGCCGCTTTCACTGCGACGCAGATGGAGAGGAGCCACGGCCTTTCGCAGTAGACCAATCACAACTCGTCGTCGGACCAGATATAACGACCCTCCAAGTGCTCGCAGAGGCCGTCAAGGTCGGGAAACATGGAAGAGGCATTCACACCCAACAAATTCAGATCCTTCCGGAACTGCGGAAAACGCCTACTGTCAAAAGTGAACTTCACAAGCTTCTTGCTGTATGCAGGATTTTCTTCCAGCAGTCCAAATTGTTTCCCTTCCTTCAGGAGTTTATGAACCGTGAATGCACCCGCTTGCGAAACGATCCTGGGAGACGTCATTCGCGGTCGATAGACTCTCGTTCGACCAGTGTTGGCAAAAGGAGATTCTTTCGGAGGATTGGGAAGATAGTCGTCCAGCTCCGGACACAGTATCCATACGACACCATAGGGATGCTCTTCCTTCCTGGTTTCTTCACGGGCCTTATCATGAGGCGTAAACGCTTTGTATGGCCTCCGCACTGCGAACCAAAGGGCCGCGAGGCCGCTCTGCGTCCAGTCCAAGAGCCTCGTTGGCAGCCCGTGGTGTTGTGCCATTGCCAGGGGCCCCCATTCGTCTCCCGATGGAAAGTCTTTGAAGGCGGAGCTCGTCCTAAGGAACTCTTGAAATAGAAGAGACTCCAACTCTTGAAAGGACTGCCCGCGAATCTTCTTCCGACCGAGCTTTGGGATCAGGGGATAATCCGCTGCCTGCCCGCGGAACAATAAATCGACATTGTTCCGACGGCTCAACTGGGACGTACGGACAGCTAGAACTTCGGTTACATACTGTTCAACCGACTCGACCTCTTTATCGCGCTGCGTGCTTCGTTTCGCCATCTTCCATATCCCTCAAATTTCGGACTTCATTCACACCATTCCGGTCGAATCTTCCAACTGGTTCCTTGGGGAAAGGTTTTGTCGCTTGTGGTCCACATGGTTGTGCGAGGATCGGCAGCGCTCATCCCAAGTTTGAACTCCTGGCACCACGTCGGTACTTCATCGGAGGGCTGGAGCCGGAATAGAACGCGCAGTAAAAACTCGCGCGTGATCGTGCCCATCGTAAAGAGATTCCTGCGAATCAATGCCTCGTGAGTCTTGTCCAAGAGCGTGACTCCACCGTGGGCCAGCTCGCTGCGAAGATCCGATAGCGAGACCCCCTCGGTATTGGATTTCTCAAAAAGCAGACGCACATACTCATGGCTTTCTCCGAAAGTTTGCGCCGCTATGGCTTTTGCCTTCGCTTTCAATCCGACCACGCATTCAAAATAGGAATCCTTCACGAAAGCAATCGGGTCGCTGTCGTAGCTCGCCGTATGCTTTTCCTGAATACATGCGATCGTCTTTGCCCGCCGCTCTGTTCGATTCAGGCGCTCCGGGTGAGCCACGCCCAAATTTGCTCCATCGAAGATCGCCACGGCCACGCTTTCAAAAGCGACATAGTAACTGAGGAAGCGAGTGAATGGGTTCGTCGCCGAATTCCCCATGTTGTACCAATCAATCCCACGGCCAAGAACAAAGCCATCAGCTTCATACGGAAACTTCTTGAGGAGCTGATCCACTGTCGTCATATCGTCGTGCGTAGGGAGAAGAAGTCCGGTTCCATCGAACGTCAGTCGATATTTGTTGCGCCAACTATACGAGGCTCCGTAAGGGAAAAACGTTACACTCATGAGCCAAGCGAAGCTCGTTAGGCCGCTTTCAATCTCTTCCACGGTGCCGGATTTCAAGATCATCGTACAGTCGTAAACGCGGACATTGAGGTGCGCTCCATCCTCGTCACTGGGACACTTATGGATGAGGACATCTCCACTTTCGGTGTGCGTAAACGTCCCAGGCAATTCCATATTGGAGCGCACCGCGAATTCAATACATTTGCGCCCTGTAAGCCGCATGTACAGCAGGACGCCTTGGACATCAGGGTCGGCGGATAGCTGTCGGGTTTCTTGGATCAAGCGTGAAGCGTCGCCCGGATAAATAAGCGGCTTCCATTCAAATGGCTTGTTGTATCGACCCGGGAAGTCGTGTTCGTAAAGGCGCTTCCCATCAACCCGATACTCATTGCCGGGAGCTTCCATTGACATCATCAGAAAGGTCACCGGCGGCCCGAACTCCATGTTCAACCCTGTAATTTGATCGGGAGTGCGCAAGAAGTAGGCAGAACACCCCTGCGAGAAATGGAACTTGAGGCCGCATATGCCGCCCATAGCATCGTCGGATAGGAGCTCCAAAACGTCGAGACTGCCGGGCAATGGAATGAACTTCACGTCTTTCTGCAGTCCATTCAGCTCCTCGTAGTATCGGTCGAACAACTGACGCAGAAGGTAGTGGAGATTCTTAAAGGCCGGGTCGAGGTCAGGCGTTTCTTCCGCAGTCTCTTCGGAGAACTGCGGTAAGTAGGCCGAAGCGAATAGGTCTGCCAATGTCGGAAAGCCCGCATTCCGCAGGTTTGTAACGATGAAATTGACAATCTCCTGAGGCGTGGGACGCACCGAGTTTGGGTAGGCTCCCTTGACGAGTGGCCGCAGCGGACTAACGTCGTACAAGCCGCCTTGCACGCAATTTACTAGATTTTGCAAGAGTTTGATTGGACCTGGGTACGCGGCCAATTGTTGGTAATTGCCGAGACTGCAGGTGAAGGTGCAATCATCTAAGAGCTTGCGAAGCTGAAGAAATTCGTCCTTGTAGCCGTCCCAGCACTGAATTCCATCGACTCGTACAAGGGTATACAGAAATTGAAACCCGGCTGCAGCCTGAGCTTCTTTGAAGAGCCGATCAATATCCGACTCTAGGGTGTTGGGTGTAGTGGACATTTGCCAGATCCAGTTTCTCGGGTCACGTAGGGCGTTGCTGATATCGGAACACAAGGGACTTCTCCCTCTCGCCGAGGCTCAATCAGACGTAGGGCGGATATTCCGGGTAGGTGCGACCACATTTACGGCAGATCAGATCGAAAAACGGCTGAAGAGCTTCCCTTGCGGACTGGCCGGATTCGTAGGTTCCTGTTCCGACGATTGGATCACTCAGGCACTCTGGACCTTCATACACACTGGAGAATCCTGATGGTGGGACAATCGCGAGTCGCCGTTTCTTGATTCCGCTCAATCCTGCAATCCAGTTGTAAGGTTGTTCCATTCCAAGACGCTGCAGATACTCGCCGTAGTCCGCTAAAGCAGCGACATAGAGTTTCACAATAGATTCCAGGTACAGCTTGTCTTGACCAACACCAAAATGGAACGTATCGACGCTCCAGACTTCTCCTGTTTCAAAAGCAAAGGCTAGTGACCATGCCCGTGCTATTGAGTCGAACGTTCCTTCTTTTGAGAAGACACCAAACCCATCCTCCCCACGTAGATACTCAATGCCATCGCGCACAAAGGGAATCAGCAGATGCTTCCCGCCATAACGGGCTGTATCTCTCAATTCGGTAGCCGACCAGATCCTCTTGGGATCAACCGAAGGGAGCAGACGAAGCCACATCGCGGGTCCGTCAGGTAGCTGAACTTCTAACGACGGAACTGTCTGTGCAGGAAGCTCCTTCCAAGTGATTCCGATAGCCTCATTCGACTTCCTGAAGCGCGCGCCGGAATCAACTGGCTGTTTCTCCAGAAAGACATCGGGTTGAGGCCCCGGTGAGACCGTGGCGAGATGTTCGGGACTGGTCAAGACGAGTCTTATGGCTTCTTCAAAGGCAGCCGCTAGCCGCCTCTGTTCACTCCGCCGCTCTTCTGCGGGTGCATTCGCTGGCAAATTGTAGGTGATTGGGAAACGCATGTGCGCGAGGTCAAATGGAAGCGCACCATGAGGAGCGCCGTGCTCTACGTTCATTACGGCTACGATCCGTGATCGAGTGAGGGACTTCAGCGCCCAACCGTACTCGATTAGAACGTTCGGATTGGGTGTTAGGCCGCTGCTTCCCCGCGTGCCTACGAAGGTTAGGTCCGGAACGAATACAGCCGCGCGGTCAATTTTCTTGAAAATCGTCTCGATGATGGATGGGCTGCCAGGCACTCCCTTCGTGTCCTTATCAACTTCGAGGCCGTCTCTCACAGCATCTTCGACCGTGACATCGCGGGCGATCCGCGCCACCGCGTCCTTGAGGGCTTGCTCAATAAAGCTCCGACCCTCTTTTGCCGGTCGGTCGCTTTGCCATGAAAAGAAGATCGTGTTCTGCATCCTTGCCTCAACAGCCTATTGTACGGACTCTCAAGGACTGCCCAAGAATCTGCTCATGCTGGCGCCTCGCCAACGGCGCGGAACTGCGCGAGCAATTCCCGAATCTTTTCCCCGCTGAGCCCCCTGATGCGCGTTAGGTATTCACGCCCAACAAGAAAATTTAGGATAACGTCATGCCTGATAGCCGCGAGCGAGACCGAAAGGATCATTACCTCCCTCGCGGCTTCCTGAAGGGGTTTATCGACCCAGCCATTAAAAACCTTGCGAAGCCGCTGTGGCACTTCGATCTCGAAACCGCGGAATGGAGCCGAGAAAGCCCGGGTTCGATTGGCTGGGAACGCGGGATGTATGACTATCATCCGGGAACAAATGTGCTGGAGCATCCGGATGAGGTCTTCGAAAGATTTGAACGGGAGTTTCCACTCGTTCGGGAGCATCTGTTACGCCGAAATTTCAAAGGATGGGTGAAGCAGCACAAGTATTTCCTTCTGGATTATGCCCAGATGATGCGCGCCCGCTCTCCGCTTTTCTTGCAACAACAAACAGCGCAAAACGAGAACACACGAGTAATGACTGTCACCTCGGTCGGTCCCGGTAATCAGGTCGGGGTCGATACGACCGTCCCATACCCGCCGCCTGCTCAGTTCATCCGAAACCGCACGATTACGGCGATGCGCGAGGAAATCAAGAAAGGTGCGGACTGGATGGACAACTTCCACTGGTGCCTCCGCTATACCCGATCCGTCGCCGACCCATTCGTGACCGGGACGCAGCCCATCGTTGTTGAGGGCAGATATCCGAATTCCAACGATGCGCCGGTCCTCGAAGAAGCTCTGAAGGACCACAACACCATCATCTGGTTTCCTTTGTGCTGGCAGGCATGTCTCGTGGGCGCGGTTAATCGCTTTAATGAAGGAACGGCCGAAGCGCCGCCGTCGCTCATCAGCCATGTGCGCGGCATGTTCCGACGCCCCTCGAAGGGTTACATTATTTCTCCCTGCAAGATCGAATCATTTTGACGATGAGATTCAGTCCAATCGCCAGCGATCCAGTAAATAGGCGATACCGTCAGGCCCGCCATTCGTGATCGCGATCTTCGGTGGCCAATGGATGACCGGCTGCTGGATTGGCCATATCTGGATGAGCTTTTCATCCCAGTTTCCGGACTTGCATGGGATGGATTGGATGTTGGCGCCGGGCTGCTCAACATGGACGCTGACGACCTGCGTAACAAAGTGGCCGGCCGCGATGGTGCAAAGGCAATTTGTTGCCAGATGCTTGCCGCTTTTGTCGTTCCAACTGAAGTCGGTCCCGACGTTCGCGATGTGTTTTCCGGCGACGCGGCCGATCCAGACCAGCGTACTCGGAGGTATCGTGCGCGAGATCCGCATGTTTAGGCATTCGTCGCGTGTATAAAACTTTGCTCCCGTCCGCCCTCTCATGGAGTCGCTCATCATCGCACCTTTGACCGACCAGGCGGCGACCAGCTTTTGCGCGGCGGTATCGAGCGTCGTCGGCGTGCCGTCGGACACCGGTCCGATAATGGGAATATTGTCGGCTTCCAGCTGACTCATCCACCCGTTGTTGCACGCGCCGCAGACAGTTTTGACTTTCAGTTCCGGCGTGGGCTTGATGATCCGCTGGTTGGTGCCGAACTGCATTTTGATCGAACCGAAGGTGTGCCGCTTCAGAAGCCAATCGGGCCAGAGGTGCTCGCGGCTGCCGGAGTTGTTGTCGCAGAAAATGCAGGGTGGCGGCATGACGGGATCCTACACCTGGTCCACAGCTCAGCGATCAAAGTCCCGGACTGGAAACGTGAATTGGCCTGTTGGCGACGACTGAGAAGGCTCGTGCTGATTGCTTCCGAGAAGCCGATTTGTGGTGACCTAATCTGAGTTCTGCGTTTCACAGGCGCAGGACGCTGATGAGGAACGTTAATGAGGCCGGTTGCTGACGGCGGCTTGGATAGTAAAGAAAAAATCCGGGATATGGCTGACACCAATCCTGAAGGACACGCAAGAGAGTACCTTTGGCAAGGTAATCGGAGACTTCTGTTTCAGCCACGAAAGCGAGACCGACCCCATCGAGAGCTGCTCTTAGCACCAGTCCAAGGTCATCAACGATCAGTGGCCCGGTGACTCCGACCGATATTGCCTTCTTGCCCTTCTCAAACTCCCAGCGATACAGGCCAGCGGCACCGTGCCGGAAGTTGATGCATTGTTGTTGCAGAAGATCACGGGGTTCTTTGGGTTTGGGATGAGACCGGAAATATCCTGGTGATCCTACGATGGCCGGACGCTGATCGGGTGAGACACGGACAGCGATCATGTCCTTTTCGATGTACTCGCCAAAGTGAACACCAGCGTCGAAACCGTCAGCCACGATGTCTCGACGACTATCGTCAGTGGTGACGTCGAGCACGATGTCAGGGTATTTGCTGTTCAGTATGCCAAGCCTGGGCGCGAGAACCGACGACACGGCGAGGCGCGGTACCAGAAGTCGCACCCGCCCGCCAGGCCGGCTTCTCTGGCCTGCAATGTCGTCAAGCGCCTGCCCCACATCGGTCAGGGCGGGTTTCAGCCGCTCAACGAGTTGTTCTCCAGCCTGCGTCAACGCCACGCTCCTGGTAGTTCGCGCAAGCAGGCGCACGCCCAACTCTTCCTCCAGCGTTCGCATGGCATGACTTATCGCCGACGGCGAGACGCCACGGCGCTTTGCGGCCCTTGTGAAGCTGCGTTCTTCTGCGACAGCGAGGAAGGTGGCGAGGGAGGTCAAATCACTAGGCAGCATTTGTGAATTCTACTCATAACTCCATGTTCATTTCTCATGCCTCCGAGGACACGGCTATGCACTCTAACAGAGGTAAGTGTGGCAGGCCACATCTTAGAAAGAGAGAAACACATGGAGATCAAAAAGACAGGTTCTCAACCTTCCGGCAAGGGTCCGGCAGATTGGTTCACCGGAACGGTGCGCATAGACCCTCTGTTCACCGCACCTGATCCTGCATTCGTTGTGGGCGCGAGCGTCACCTTCGGGCCGGGAGCACGCACTGCATGGCATACGCATCCGCTTGGCCAGACGCTCATCGTCACCTCCGGAGCAGGTTGGGTGCAACGGGAGGGCGGAGCCGTCGAAGCGATCTTTCCGGGAGATGTCGTGTGGTTTGCGCCCAATGAAAAACATTGGCATGGAGCAACACCCGCTACGTCCATGACGCATATCGCAATTCAGGAGAAGAAGGACGGAAAAGTGGTTGATTGGTTGGAACACGTAAGCGATCAGCAGTACAGCAGATAGCAAGGGGCGAATCGCCGAAGGAGAAATAGCATGTCAAGAATTGACCGTTTTACGAACAAGATTGTCCTCATTACTGGCGCTGCCAGCGGCATTGGCAGGGCTGCTGCACTCGCCTTCGCCGCCGAGGGCGCGCGCGTAGCCATCCTCGACCGTTCTCACGATGCGCTTGAGGCGGTCTACGCTGAGCTGAAAAATGCGGGCAGCGAGGTCTTGGCCATTGGCTGTGACGTGTCCGCGCCCGACCAGGTCGAAGGTGCTATCAAGCAAGTCGTTGAGCGCTTCGGTCGACTTGACGTGGCCTTCAATAATGCAGGCGTCGAGAACAAAGCGGCTCCCGTTCATGAGATTGATCTCACCGAGTGGGACACGATTCTTGGCATCAACTTGCGTGGCACTTTCCTCTGCATGAAGCACGAACTGGCGCAGATGGTGAAGCAGGGCGGTGGAGCGGTGGTGAACACATCCTCGGGCGCGGGCATCCGCGGCGTAGCAGGTGGTGCTGCCTATACCGCATCCAAACACGCGATCATCGGCCTGACCCGCTCGGCAGCACTTGATTATGCCAAGCAAAATATCCGCGTGAATGCAGTGCTCCCCGGTAACATCGAAACTCCCATGATGGACCGCTTCACGGGTGGCGACATCCAGAAAGCAATCGACCTGGAGCCGGTAGGGCGGCTCGGCAAGCCTGAAGAGATCGCGGAGGCCGTGCTTTGGATGGCTTCGGATCTTGGCGGTTTTGTGACCGGTGCCGCATCGGTGATAGACGGAGGCTGGTCGCTCTAACGCCCGATCCGAGGATGTCCACCGCATTCGCTCTGAAGTGATAGGCTCGGTCGCTTGTGTAGGACCGAGACATTCGCATTCGATCAGTTTCTCATGATTTGAAAACATGATGCCGCAAGACCGCTCATTTTCCGTGCGGCATCAGTTCCCATGAACGCGCTTCTCCTCAGTCAGCAGGTACTTTCACTTGATGCGAAATCGCTTAGGCACACATCGAAGGATCGAATCGTACCCCTCAAAGCTGACATTTGCCAACCAAATCCCAATGCTTCCAGAGTGGATTTAGCGCACCTTAGAAAGCGATGAAATAGGCCGATTGTGAATCCCCGATTGCTGATTTTTTTGGGGTACATTTCGAGGTATAGCTGGGGAAAACTAGCTATCTCCTTTGTTTTGTGAGCATATGGTTCCCTGGGGGGCAACCAAAACCCTGCAAACGCGCCCGCGAGGCGCGTTTTTCTTTGCCCGTTTTTGGACCTCCTCGCTGAGCTTGCCCTCAGATCGCGTCGTTCATAGGCGTAGTGGTTTTGGACTTTCTTCCAGGTTGCGGTTGATCCTTCGCGGTCAGGCTGCGAGGGCGAGTGGGGAAGCGTGCGCTTGTCGCTGGAACTGAGCTGGGCTGAGATAGCGCAACGTCGAGTGCATCCTCGATCCGTTGTACCAGAGCAGCCATTCGAGCGTGGCGTCCTTCGCCTCCCTGAGGTTTTTGAACTCCATGCCATGTAGCCTTTCGACCTTCAGCGAGCCGAACAGAGTCTCCGAGCAGGCGTTGTCCCAGCAGTTGCCTTTGCGGCTCATGGAAGCCTTCATCCCATGCTCGGTAAGCAGGTCCGAGTAGCGACCGCTGGCATACTGGCTTCCGCGATCGCTATGGAAGATCAGGCCATCGGCGGGCAAGCGGCTGTGCCATGCCATGTCGAGAGCGCGGCAGGCAAGCTCCGCCGTGATCGTCTCGCCCATGGCCCAGCCCACGATTCTACGGCTGATCAGGTCCAGCACCACGGCCAGGTACAGCCAGCCTTCACCGTTCGGGATATAGGTCATGTCGCCGGCCCAGACGGGATTCGCCTGGGCCACGGTGAAGTTGCGCGCCAGCAGGTTGGGCGCGATGGGCAGAGCATGGTTGCTGTCGGTGGTCGAGACGCGAAAACGCCGCTTGCCACGGCCTCTCAGGCCGTTCTGCCGCATCGCAATCTCGACCCGGCGCTTGCCCACGCGCACTCCGCAAGCCTTCAGTTGCCGCCACACGCGGGGCCACCCATAGGCCCCGCGTGCTTCGGCGTACACCGCGCGAATCTCCACCAGCAGGGCCGTCTCGCTCAGATGGCGGCGCGTCAGAATCTTCCTCTTCCGCGCCAGATGCTGACGATATCCCGAAGCGCTCACGCTCAGAACCCGGCACTGCACGCAGACCGGCCAGAGCAGTTTGTTCCCCTCGATCCAGGCGTACTCCATCGCTGCACCTTCGCGAAGTACTCCGTGGCTTTTCCCAGGATGTCGCGCTCCATCGTCACCCGCGCCAGTTCCGCCCGCAGACGGTTGACCTCCATCCGATCCGCACTCCCCTGCTCGCTCTTGACGCCGCGCAACGGGCCGGCCTTCTCGGCCTTCACCCAGTTGGCCAGCGTCTGTTCCACGATCCCCAGCGCCTTCGCAGCCGCCGCCACCCTCTGCCCAGAGGTCACCAGCCGAACCGCCTCCTGCTTGTACTCCAACGTGTAACGCCGACGTTTCAACTTCTCCATCAAAGTCTCCTCTTCGCGATTACAACAGCTCGCTAAAAGAGACGTTTTCCGGGGGCAAACTCAGTTCACCATTACGAATTCTCTAACCACCTACTGAAGCGTGATCTGCACGCTGGTTGAGTGGCTTATCGATCCGGAGGTCCCCACCACGGCAATGCTCGTCTGTCCAGTGATCAGTTGCGGCACGGCCGATGAGTTGGCCCCGGCGTTGTGACGGTCTCCGGAGTAGGTTGCCGTCAGGCTGTCCAGGCCGACGGGAAGGGTCGCGATCTGCAACGTGGCGGTGTTGCCGTTCACCGGTACCGGGCTTCCAAGGATGGTATCGCCGTTGTAGAAGGTCACGGTTCCACCAACATTGGAGTGGCCGCCCGAGAGCGTGGCCGTGAGGGTGACGGTGGACTGGCTCGCCGCCTTTGCCGCCGAGGTCGTAAGGGCGAGGTTCGAGTTGGTCGCATAGCCTTCGCCGCAACCGGTCGCGTTGAGCACAAGGGCGACGCCCACCAGAAGCATGAGCAGCCTTCCGGCAAGGAGCCTGCGGCGGCGAACCAGCAGCGGCATCGCAAGGAGGCCCGCGAACGCCACGCCGGCCCCAATACCTCCATGCAGGCTCGGCCGTGCCTCGAGGCTGGCCTGCGCGTTGATGCCAGTGGTCTGGATAGTGATGGTGGAGGTTCCTCCAGCCGCAACCGAAGAGGGAGACGCCGCGAAGGCAAAGCCGCCAGGCAACGCTCCGCTCGTGAGGGTGGTCTGTCCGCTGAAGCCGTACAGAGAGGCCGCGGAGACGGTGAAGGTACCCGACTTGCCGGCCACGATGGTGAGTGAAGGGACGCTGGCCTGGAGGGCGAAGTCCGCCGGTACGATGCTTACCGATTGCGATGCCGTGGCGGTGGTGTAACTCGAGGTGTCCGTGGGCGTGAAAGTCGTCATGAAGGTATAGGTTCCAGGTACGGTGATGGTGCTGACGGCAGTGACCGTGAAGGCTGCGCCGGTTCCGAGTTGCGCGGTATAGGCGAAGCTCCCGGGGATGTTGTCGGTTGTGACTGCGTTCAGGACGTTGCTGCCCAGGGCGACTCCAACACCCCAAGCCGCAGTCGGTCTCCAGGAGATCGCGGGCGTCGACTTCGTGCCCGAGCCCTTGACGAAGACACCCGCCGAGGAAGAGGCGTTATACGCCGGATCGGCGCTGTACGTCGCCACAACCTCCTGCTGCGAGTTGGCGGGACCGGCGATGGCCACGTTCTTCTGGACCACCGTGGCCTGCGTCACGCCGAGCAGCGTGGTGAAGATCTGCGAGGTTGGGTCGCTGGCGCTGCCGTTCGAGCTCAGCACATCCACAGTCCCGTCCCCGTTCACGTCGCCGAGAGCCACCCACAGCGAATGGGCCTGACCGGTAAGGTAGTCCGTCTCCGTGCCGAATGTGCCGTCGCCGTTGCCGTTGAGGATGCCGACCGCGGCCGCGTTCGCTTTGATGTTGTTGATATAGTAGGCGGCGGCGATATCCAGCTTCCCGTCGCCGTTCACGTCTCCGATGGTGAGCGCATTGGCCACGCCCTGGAGCGGGTAACTGACCTGGTTGGCGAAAGTGCCATCGCCGTTCCCGAGAAAGACGCCAAGCGTGCCCGCGCCGTAGTTCGACGTGATGACATCCGCCTTGCCGTCATGGTTCAGGTCGGCGACCACGACGGATTGTGGGCCGAGATCCGTGGTGAGGTTCACTCCCGGTTGGAAGTTGCCCGCCCCGTCGTTCATGAAGACCTCGGCGGACTGGTCGGCCTGGTTCACCTCTACCAGGTCCGGCGCGCCGTCGCCGTTGAAGTCGCCGCTCGCGATGAAGTAAGCCGAGAAGTCGTTGTAGAGGGCGGGGTAGTTGGCGTAGCTCGCAAAGGTCCCGTCGCCGTTGCCGAACGCCACGCTCACCTGCATCGGGTAGTACTGCACGGCGGCAACATCGAGGATGCCATCGCGGTTGAAGTCGGCGACCGCGGTGTTTATCGAGAAGCCCGGAACGGCGCTGCCGATCGAAGGCTGGAACGTGCCGTCCCCGTTGCCGAGGAAGATATCGATCTGGCCACCGCTGAAGCTGCCGTTGTACTGGCTGGTGGTGGCGATGTCGACGATGCCGTCGCCGTTGAAGTCGCCCGTGGTGATCGCATCGGTGAATTGGGCACCGGCGCTGACTGGGTACGAGGTCGCTCCCTGGAAGGTGCCGTCGCCATTGCCGAGGTTGATCAGGAGACGGCTCGCGTTGGCGTCGACCGAGGCGATGTCCAGAATGCCGTCGCCGTTCAAGTCGATCAACACCGAAGCGTATGCGTTGAGGCCCTGTCCTGCCGCCGCGGGGGCCAGTGGCAACAGCTTATGCACCGCGGACGAGGGGTCGATGGAAAGAGTGCCGAAGTCGTCCGCCACGGTCGTCTCGGCGAAGTCTACCGAGCCGGACGGGGCGAGCAGACCGTGGCCGATCTCCGTCGCGGTCAGGTCATAGTTGGTGGCATTGGTCGCATTGGGTGTTGCCGTCAGCACTGTCGTCGACGCCGTGGCACCGGTCACGGTGACCGAGACGGCGCTTGACGCGACCGCCGCCGGCGCGGCGAGAATGCCGCCATAGCTCGTCTTGATGCTGTGCGTGCCAGGTCCTAGAATCGTCTTTAGCACGGCCGTGCCGGTAGTGAAGCCCTTTGCCGGGGTGCTGCCGACTACCTGTACCGTCGCCAGCGGAACCGCGCCGTCGAAGAAGGTCACCGTGCCAGCGCTGGAGGGAATGCCGCCCGTCGTCACCGTCGCCGTGAGGGTCACAGGCTCGCCGACCGTTAGCGTAGACGAAGATGCCGCCAGCGTGATCGCATTGGTCACCGCCGTGGCGCTGTAGCCAATGGAGACCGCCGCCGAAGTCGACGCGGCATAGTTGCTGTCCGCAGTGTAGGTTGCGGTAATGCTGTTGGCCCCGGCCGCAAGCGCAGTGGCGGGAAGCGCGATCGTCGCTTCAGCCTCGGAGGTGCCCGTCGCGGGATCGCTGTAAGCCGCCAGCGTGGCCGTGCCCAGCGTCTTGCCGTTCACCTTGAACGTGATGCTTCCGGTCGGGTTCGCCAGGAAGCTGTCGTCGAGAACGATCGCGGTCAGGGTCGCGCTCTGTGTGCCGATCACGAACGTCGTGGTCGAAAGCAGGCGAAGGGTGGTGGCCGCCGGCGTCACGGTAAAGGCCGCGGCCGGACTCACAGACGCGTTGTAGTTCCCATTGCCGGCGAAGCTCGCCGTCCAGGTGTAGGTTCCGATCGCGTAGCCCGAGCTGCTGTAGTTGGCACCGCCCGTAGCGTCGGAGATCTTGGTAGCGAGCAGGGTCGATCCGTTGTTGGACGAGATATTGTTGAACGCGACGTTGCCGCTGGGAGCCGTCTGTCCGGAGACACCCGTCACGGTTGCCGCCGCGTTCACGACGCTGCCGTACGGAATGGAGCCGGCGAACACCGCTCCCGTCACGGAGTCGGACGCCGAAAAGCTGAGCTTCGTGGAACTCGCTGCCGGGCTCACGGTCACGGCGGCGGAGCCCGAGGAGCTGGGGGAGAAGGCCGTGTCGCCCGCATAGTGAGCCGACACATGGTAGCTTCCTCCCGGAAGCGAGCTGATGGTGCCGTTGAAGGCGCCGTTCGTCAGCGTGACCGCGCCGGCCCCGCTGGCCGTTGCCGCATCGGTAATCAGCGCGACCGAACCGGTCGGCGTGCCGCTGCCGCTCGTCGGCGCTACGGTGACGGCGAGGTTTACCGGTTGTCCGAAGGTCGAAGTCGTCGCTCCCAGCGTCAGCGCTGTGGTGGTGGCGGTCAGCGTCGTATCGTTCCAGTGGGCCACCAGGTTGGCGATGTTCACAGAGCCCAGGCCGCTCGCGTTGTCATAACCCGTGCCAGCGGCGTATCCCGACAGCACACCGTACTGCCCGGCCGTGGTCGAGGAGCAGTTCAGCGTTCCGCCATCGCAGGGGACCGCGTTGGTGCCCGCCGTCACGTCATGGAAGATGCAGGACGCGGCAGTGGTGTTGCCGTTGCTCGCATTGCAGGAGGAGAGAGTCGCGGTGTTGGGCGCGCTGGCCGATCCGTACTCCGTTGCGGCAAGCCGGTACAGCGTATAGTTCGCCTGTCCCTGGCGCGATCCCGTGCTCTGGTTCACCAGCGCCATCGCTCCGGCAAACGAGGGCGACGACGCCGAGGTTCCACCCACGATATACACCCCGCCGTTGTCGCAGCTCCCTCCGAAGCAGACGATGTACCCGTCGTGGCCCGCTGCATTGAGCGAAACGTCCGGCAGATGCCGCGCGCCGTCCGACGGCAGGCCGTAGATCCCCGCCTGCCAATCCGGCTCCGCGTATCCGCCGGAGCAGGCGGTGATGTTCCCGGCCGCGTCCAGGGTGGGGTTGATGCATCCGCTCTTCCCTCCGGAGCCAGCCGCGATGTCCGCGTTCGCGTTGCCGCACACCAGAGGAGAGCAGCTCTCGTTCCAGACCGTCTCCGGGATGTACCCCAGCGCCGTGGTGGTGGTGGTAGGAGCCGTGAGAGGCGTCGCGCTCCAGTAGGTGGAGGAATCCGAGCTGAACTCACTGCCGCCTACGGCCACGTTATAGGGTGTCGACGCAAGGCCGCTGACCTCCAGGCCCTCGTCGGCCACATACGGCGCGAGGTTGTTTCCGCTGGGCCCCACCAGATCGCATCCCGCCGATCCGTTGTCGCCGGAGGACACCATGGAGGTGATCCCCTGCGCGGCCGCCTGCTCCCAAATCTGGTTGTAGAACTGGTTCTCCGCAACGCCCATGCCCGCCTCACAATTCCCATAGCTGGTGCTCATCACAGGTGCGAGGTTGTTGTCGACGATGTACTCGACGGAGAGGTCGACGCCGTCGGTGGTGTTCGTGCTTCCGGATACGACCAGATCGATCTGGGCCGCCGGTGCCATGCTACCGGCGTACTCCACGTCGAGCGCCTGCTCGAGTGCGTCGTCGCCGTTGATGCCGGGGTCAGGGCCGTTGACGATCTGCGTCAGCGGCAGTGTCGACTTGTAGGGCGCTGGCAGCAGGAGACTGCGGAAGCCTGAGATGTCGTCCGTCGAGACATCGCTGCGTCCGACAATGGCGATCGTCTGCCCCGTGCCGTCGATCTTGTTCGTGGTCGCGGTGATCAGTGGGGTGGAGTTGTAGATGTTCCAGAGGTCCCCTGGACCCACCGCATTCTGGCCGTTCGACAACGAAGCGTCCGGCTTGATGGAGACATTGCCATTCACGTCGCGGACGATCTCCCGCTTACCCATGAGGATCGTGTGCGGCGTCTTCACGAAGTTGTTCAGGGACAGGATGCCGCGCACGACCGGCGTCAGCGCCTGCGGGATGCTGGGATTCGTGGCGTTCGCGACATACTGCTTGCCCTTCACCGTGTAGCTGTGCATTGCCGTATGGAAGGTGCTGTTCACCTGGCCGACGGTACCGGAGAACTCGATGCTTCCCTTACCCTGCGCGACACCGGCCACCTGGAACCCGTGCCCCTTCAGCCATCCGACGACCACCGCGATGTCCGCATCCGACGGGCCATACTGCGCGCCAAACTGCGCCGGCGTCAGCCATTTATGGAACTGCGGCGACTTCGGATCGTGCATCTGCTCGATGGTCGCCTTCAAAGCGCTCTCCTGCGCATCGCTCCGCTTCAGCAGAAGCAGCATCCGGTTCATCGAAAGGTCCGCCTTCACCTCTCCCTGGTCATTCTGCGTTCTGGCCTGTGGCGGCACACTCCCCTTCAGAACGCTCTGCGGCGTCTCGTCGAAGGTGGCCGCCAGCCGGTTCGGCGTAGCCGCGGGCGTCTGCCCCAACGCGACGACCGAGACCAGCGACAGTACAAGCGTGACGATCCGAAACGACTTGAAGGACAGGCGGAGAGAGGATGAAAAAGGCAAGGTTGCGCTCCTGTTCGGGTGCATGGGTAGAAGGAAAGAGTTTCCGGTCTCGTTACCCTACAGGTGCGCCGCCTGCGATGCAATGTGTGCCCGCGCCTCGTTTTATTCGTTTTTTATCTCCGCGCAAGCATCCTCAAATCAAGGAGTTAACGGCTCCGAAAAATAAGGGGCCGTCTAAAGTTATGGCTTCTCAATTACCATTTCCCGCTTTACTTCCATGAAATCCGCTGCCTAGAATGGCGTATGAAAGGCAAATCGGGCTCGGTCTTCGCGTTTTCGATCTTTGTCTTCGACTGCCGCACGGGAGAGCTGCGCCGTAACGGACGGCCCCTCCGCATTCCCGATCAGGCCGCCCGGCTGCTGACCATCCTCATCGAAAGCGGCGGAGACATGGTCGCTCGCGAGGACCTTCGCCGTCAGCTCTGGCCCGCTGGCGAGGTCGTAGACTTCGATCACTCCATCAATCGCGCCGTCTGCAAGCTGCGGGCCGTACTGCGTGATCGGTCCGCAAAGTCGGCCAACTATATTGAGACCATCCCCAAGCGTGGTTACCGGTTCAAGGCGGAGTTCCACCCGCTCCCCGCGCCAAACTCACCCTCCATCCAACAAGCTGTTGCGCCGGAGCCGGAGCGCTCCACCTCCGGCCTTCACCCTGTTCTTTCCCTCGACACAGTCCCTCCCCAGGCGGCTACGGAGCAGCCTCTGTCCGCCTCTTCGGCGATAGAGCTCCCCTGGAAGACCCCGGCCGCCGTCCCGATGCCCTCAAAGTGGTCGTTCTTTAGGCGATATCGTTGGCCCGCCTTGGCCCTGTCCGCAGTCGCCGTTCTCGCCGCCGTGCTTGGCGTCCGACAGTACTACTCGCAACGATCGATCGCGGCGCGGCCCATGTCGCTCGGCATCGTTCCCTTCGCGGTCTCGGGAGACGGCGCGGGCTATCTTGCGGAGAGCTTCCGCTTCGACCTCGCCGACTCCCTCTCGCAGATCCCCGCCATCGAGATCCGCGCGGCCCACTCCTTCGACGACCTCGCCCCACCCGCTATGGCCGATGAATCCCAGATTCAGGCCCGCGCCCAGCGACTCAACATCTCCACCATCCTCTTCGGCAGGTTCACGCTCGCCGGAGATCAGGTCCAGCTGCATCTGGAGCTGGTGCGCAGCAGCGACGGCGTACACCTGTTCTCGCTCCAGTACGTATGCTCAAAGGACCAGCTCGCCTCTGTGCGTGATCGCATCGACCGCGACATCTTCCAGCGGCTGAACACGCCGCAACGGGCGGACGCGCTGACACTGGCGAAACCGGTCTCGCCCAAAGCCTATGAGGCCTATCTGCGAGGCAGGTCCTACCTGGCGCGATGGACCGACGGCGATATCCAACTGGCGATCCAGAACTTCAAGGATGCGCTGCGGATGGAACCGAACTACGCACAAGCCGATGCAGGCCTATCCAGCGCCTATTTCGTCCTCTCCCAGCATGGCGCGGCGGATCGGAATGACAATCTGGAAAAGTCCCGCAGCTACGCGACACAGGCTGTGGCGCTTGACCGTTCGCTCTCCGAGGCCCACGCCATGCTTGGCGAAGTCGCCTTGAACAAGGACTGGAACTTCCGTGAAGCGGACGAACAACTGCTCCAGGCAACCGAACTCGACCCCTTTCACGCGGCCAACCACCAGTGGCTCTCGATTCTGGATTGCACCGAAGGCAAATACGACCTTGCCCTGCAGCAAATCGACCAGGCGCACGCTGCCGATCCGGACTGGGCACCGCCGTATATGACCGAGATCTACATTGCGGACACTGCACGGCAGTTCGACCGCGCAGACCGCGCGGCTGAGATTCTGCTACGCAAGATGCCCGATTGGCCACTTGCACACGAACAGAACGCCTACAACCTCTGGGCCTCGGGAAGGTACGCCGCGGCGATCGAAGAGTGGCACCGCGCCGCGCTGCTGGGCAACAATCCCGAGCGCGCAAACCTGGAAGAAGAAGGCGCGGAGGCGTTCCATCGCGGCGGGGTGGTGGCGTACGCTCGTGTCCGGCTGCATGCCATCGCGACACGCAAAGGCATAAGCTACGAGGAGTACGACTTCGTCCCCGCAGAGTGGCACGCCTACGCTGGCGACTGGAAGGACACGATGACCGAGCTGAAAGGCCTGCTCGAAAGCCACTCCACGGAAGCGCTACAGATCGCCGCGAATCCGGCCTACAAGCCATTGCATCAAAATTCGGAGTTTATCGCGCTGCTCAATCAGTTTGGCTTAAATGGGTTCCCCCAATGATGGCTGTCTAGGCAAGCGACGCATTTGCCATATGCTGGCGTGCATACCGATCTTGTAGTTGAAAAAGACCTCTCCCCGCCGTCCGAAGGCGTCCGCTAACCTTCCTCTCCAGATTCGAGTATCACAGCAAGCTACGGAATCAGGCACAGGGGTTTCGGCGACGCGCGTGTGGTTCAGCTTACTTGAGCCCGCTCCCATGGTCGTTGGTGGGCGGACGTGTTTGGAGTGCTTGTAGTTTCCCTGAGCATATCTGGAATGATACAAAATCGCCGAGTCGCTCACTGAGCGATCTGAGTATGTCAGTATGATTCAATAATGGAACTATAGTGACAGAGCGACCGTCCGGTTGCGCGGGGTCAGCCATCAGGAAGACTTCGGCACAGCCGGCAAGGGCTCTCCCGCGAGCCCCTTGCGCACGAGGCCCGCAATGAAGTCGGCGAAGGGAATAATGTCTTCACCGACACTCGCACGTTCCAGGGCGCTCATGTATGCGTTGCGATCCCCAACTGGTATCACCGTCCAAGGGTATCCACCAGATGCCAGCATCACGTTCATCATGAAACGACCGACGCGTCCGTTTCCGTCCATGTACGGATGAATGTAGACGAAGAGAAAATGCCCCAGCACGACGCGCACCGCCGGGTGCGCTTCTTCGCGGAGGAGATCGAAGAACGCTGGCATCGCGTCCCGCACCGCATCGCGGTTGAGTGGGACGTGCATGGACTTCCGAATGTAGACTTGGCTGTTGCGATACCCGGCAAGGTCCATGGGTTTCAAGATGCCAGATGCAACGCTGGGCGCGAAAAGTTCCCGATACCAGTCACCGTGCTCTTCATCCGCAACCTGCCCCGGATTGTCGCCACGCAGAACTCGCCCAACGCCGTCCCGCACGGACTGGAACGCCAACCAGTAGCCACGCGCTGCCATCGCGTTTCGCTGCTCCCGGTCGCCTTCATTCGTCTCAGGATTCCATGAGCCAGCGCGGACTCGCTCAATCAAGTCTGCCGTGACGCGGTATCCTTCGATGGACAGCGAGTGGTAAGCGTCGGTGACATAGGTTTCGTTCACGCGCTTCAAGTAGGCCGCGATATTGCGCGGCGTCCCCGGCGCTTTTGGGAACCGCTCAATAATCGGCTCTCGCATCTTTTGCCAAAGCAGCCGTATTCGGTTTACATACGGGGATGTTTCACGGGTGCGGAGAACGAGATTCGGCCTATCGGTGAATGGGTCGGCTTCCCGAACTGCATAACCGGCAGCAGTCATCGTCTTCACAATGTCATCCGCGATGCGATCGCGCCCGATGTTGCGAAAGGCTCCGGCCAGACGCCCCGCAATGATGGTGTGTCCTCCTGCCAGCAGTCGGGCCAGAAGCCCGGAGGCATCGCGGATCATCAATAGAACAGCGCGAACGTCAGTCGAGTTGTGGGAGAAGAAATTGGGAGAGCATTCGACGAGGGCGGACTCCGGCGAGAAGACCTGCAGGCCGTCCACAACCTGCCGATCAGCGGCTACGGGCAGGGAAGAGCGAAGATCGAGGAGGGAAGTGCCATACGGGAGCTTGGTGACGGCATTCCGGGCTTTGGGCGCCCTCACCATCAGTTGGCGAGGCACTGTCCAACTGCCGGCATGGAGCGACAGGGATTGTTCCGGGGAGAGGCACCATTGCGTTCCGAAACGCTCTCTGAGGTAGACCGCGCAGAACTGCCAGTAGGAGGCGTACCAGGCCGTGCTCTCACCCGTTGCATCGTCCGGGCGGCTCGGGATGAGCCAGCCCTTTAGAACCGGTTGGAGAAAGCCTTGAGCGAGCAGCCGCTCCCTGTGTGTGCGAGACAGATCCCTTGCACGAATGGCTGCGCCACCGTCTGACTTCTGGAGCTTGGCAAGAGCCTCCAAGGACTGCGCTAGTTTCTCGGAGGGTGTGGCCATGTTGCTCCCTTAGCTTTTCCCGCTGCACGGAAATTAGCTTTTCCTGGTGTACGCTTTTTATCTTATTATGTCGAGACTATAGGCGCTAGAGGCGGCTTAGGTCACTGATTGCCGAGGGTCTACAGGTAGGCATGACTTCCCACGAGCCGACTTCACAGGACTAATCTTGGCATCATAGTAGAATGGGGTATTCGGGCCGGGAGCCGGAAATTCTAAATTGAGGTTGGGATAATGACGGTTAGAGAGTCGATCCTTTCAGGAATACGCACCCGGCAGTTCATGCGCGTTGAGTTCACTGATAATGAAGGACAGCTGCGCACCGAGACCCTGGAGGGGTACACGCTTGGCTACGACAGCGCAGAGCAGGAAGTCGTGAAGGGGTTTTATTGGGCTAGCGACCCAGGGCCATGGTACTCACACGGCAACCGTACCTACCCCATCGAGCGAATCGCCGCTGTGGAGTTGACGGGACACAGGTTCGGTCGTCCCCATGATGAAAACAGCGCAAAGGATTTCAGCGAGTTCGTCCACATCACATGGTCGTGCTACTTTCCGGCCTGAGTCTCCTAAATCAGCCGGCTTTGAGGCTTAGTCTCCGTAACGCGCCTCTTGCCAGCAATGGATCGGTGACGAGAAGCCGAATTCTGAATTGACGCAAAATCGTCACGTCCGTCGTTGAGATCCGATTACTTCCGAGAAGCCGACTTATGAGGAGTTTCAAATCCAGAGGAACGCCAAGTTCTCAAAGCCTGTCCCCAATTGAGCCAAAACTTCATGACCGGCTTCCGAGCCATGACATCTACCTCTTCTTTTCAAGATCGATGAAAACCGAGAGCGGCGTCTTCTTACGAAACTCTTTCCTCTTCAAATGCGATTGAATCAGCTCACTGACGCCCTTGACGGCAAATCCCCCGCCGGGAAGTGCGAGATTGTAATGTCCCGTCGCCATACTCACGGCTGCCTGCGCCGCTCCCGCGATTGCTGGCACGCCCCATTTCAGGAGGTCGCGGTCGATAGCAGCCCAATCAGCTTGGGCTTTTGCGTATTCATCTGTCAGCTCGTCCCGAAAATCCCGCGCCAAGGAGTCGGCCTTATTCAGATCGAGTTCGCCGCCGACCGTCTTCCAGAGTTTACGGGTGTAGCTCCTGAAGCTCTCCAGACGTCCTTCCTTCCGCATTGTCACTGCGAAGTTTGGATCGACATTGTCGAGAAATTTGAAGTCCAAGTTGCCAAACGCTTTTGTAAGTGGGCTCCATACCTGCGCGTCCGGGCTGAGTTGATCGCCCGCCGTCATGATCTCGCGCCACCTAAAAGGGATGTTCGTGTAGGGAAACGCTCCCATCGTCTGGCACAGGTAAAGTCCCAATTCTAAGCCTGTGCCGGTTTTGTACACCTGGAGCTGACCAGGCATTTGATCGAGGTTTTGGTCGAGGAGAAGAGGATCGTTTTTCTTTCGAAAGGCGACATATTCGAGAACTTTTTCGACCATCTCCGCGGTCGCAGTCGGATCTGATTCACGGATTTTTGCCGCGAGGTACTCCGGAGGTGCCATGAGGAAATAGTCCATGGCGCGGTTTTTTGCCGATGAAATCTCGACATCTTCGCGCGTAACTGGGTTCTTCTTTATCCGTTCGGTGCCCATTGCCCAAGTCTTCGTGCGCAGTGCGTAGTCGAAATCTCCTGGATCAGGTATGAGCGTTACGAGGCCGGCAGCAATCCAAGGCGCGAGCATGCGAAGGTGGTAGACGATGCGCAACGTCTGCATCCTCCACTCTTCTGGATGAACAACCGGGTTATATTTGTCCGCGAGGCAGTTGGGGTTGTCGAAGGGATTGATGAGGATGATTTCATCGGCATACAGACTAAAGCGAAAGACATTCTCCACCATTGCTTCGGGGTCGTACTCGCCAAGGTAGAGCGCACGGAGGCTGCTATCTGGCGTCGGCAACAATGCGGCAAGATTTGTATCGGTCGGCCACAGAGCCGCAGCGAAATCGAAGAATTCTTTGATACGGGCATCCGTCATACCGCTTTTCACTTTTTCCCACGGCTGATCAAGCCTGAAAATCTCGTTCAGCGCAATGAGGAGAGCATGGTTTCGATCCCGTAGGCTGTCTGCGACCTTGAGAGTGTCGACGAGCTTCGGCCTACTCTCTTCGAGTTGAAAGCAACAATGCTTGTATTTCTTGCCCGAGGCGCAATGGCACGGGTCATTTCGTCCTGTTGTGGCCATGCTGTAGATGATAATCCGGGCAGGATTGGATGATCGACAAGTATGAAGCGGCTAGGGTCTTTGCGTCAGCAGAGCTGTAAATCACGCAACATGCTCTCATCGCTGAAATCGTCGGTCACGGTATCGGAATCGACGTACGTGATCTTGTGAGGCTTTCCCGAGCGGCGACGACAAGCTCCATCGAATAACTCAAGATAAACGCTCTTTCGGAAGTGATCTTGTCCGGTAGCTGCGCGGTCATCCGTTGTCAGATTGTTTGAGAATCCTTGTGGCCCGCAACATGATTTGCTCGGCGGCTTCCTGTCCGAGCAGGGCCTTAGCAAACAAAGAGAACTGGATTGCCCGCATGGCGATCGGCTCGGCAATCAACTTGAGGTCGTCTTCGGAGAGGGTTTCGAGATCGGCGAGTACGTTTTCGGTTTCGAGATCGCAGAACGCCCACTTCAAGGCGGAGATGACCCGCCAAACGTATCTTTCTTCGAGTGGCAGTGCGGCTAATGTGGCCAGGTATGGCGCTGTGTCCTGCCCTCCGATATGGGCCTTGAGCAGCTCCAGATACGGCCTCATCTTTTCCGAACGGACGAGATCTTGGGCGCCGGCCTCTTGGTGCAACGCGCTGATTGGAATGCTCTGCGGGGTGGGGCGCATCATCGTGTCTCCCTGTGTAGCCTACATCGTCCATTTGTACGGCGGGCAACCGGCGAAACCGCTCGGTTAGCCCCTGCCAAAAACGAAAGTTGGTTACAACCACTACAAAAACCACTACAGTGGCGAAAAAGATGGCCAGCCGTTTCGGGCTGGCCATCTCGTAAGTCCTTTACTTTCAGATTGGTGCGGAGGAGGGGACTTGAACCCCTATGCCTTGCGGCGCTAGCACATCAAGCTGGTGCGTCAATTTGCAGTTGTTGCCCGTTCTCATCTGCGCTCTATTTGGTCGGTGCTGCCCACGTACCTTCCAGAAGGCTGTCTAGCCTATCCTGCCTTCCTTTAACCCACTTGGCGTAAGAGCGCTCGGTAGTTTTGATAGAGCCATGCCCCAGCAATTTGCTCACGTCCTCCATGGGTATGCCCTTCTCCAGCAGATCCACCGCGAACGTGTCGCGTAGGCGATGGCTCATCATGTTGCCTCCACGTTCGATCTTCGCAACCTTGAAGAGTGGAGCGATCACGTACTTCGTCCAACTCTTGACGATGTCGCTCTTACCGTCCCAAAAGAGATATTTCGTTCCGGCCACGGCAAGAATCTCTCGTGCGACATCTGGCGGGAGGACGACGCTGACGTCAGTCCCCGTCTTCTGGCGAACTGTGACCACGCGGTAGCGTGTCCCCAGGTGAATGATCCGGTTGGAGCGCAACGTCAAGGAGTCACGGATAGCGAGACCACTCCAACGCATAAGTTGCACCAACGCACGGACGTGAGAGGTCGGCGGCGGTCCCTCAAACTTATCCGCGGCCTTAAGCAATCGGGTGTATTCGTCCGCGTCAAGGGGCATCGTCGGTGCTTCGTCTACGGTGATCTTCGGCAGGGAAGGTATCCGGGGTATCCACTGCGCCTCATAGCAGTAGCGCAGAAAGCCACGGCAGCGGGTCCGCACCACGGAGCGCGTCTGGGATGACGGGTAGGAGGATTCCCAAGTCGTAGCAAATCCCGTCAGGAGCTCCCGAGTCAAACCCTGAACGGTGTAGATACCTTGTCCCTCGCAGAACGAGGCGAGCCGTCCAAGTTCACGCTCGTATTTTGCCACTACATCGGCAGTGATACCTTGAACCCTTTTGTCATCGAGAAACACTTTGACGGCGGCGCGGATGTCCTTTGTCCCGGAGGTCTCAGGCACGACGGCTTTGCCTGTTAGTTGGTCTTCTAGGTCTCGCTTGAACTGCTCCGCTTCAGCCCATGAGCGAGTGTCCGCCTTACGGCGTTGACGTACCCCGCCGCTCGGGGTCCAGCGGAGCCATTTGCGGCAATCGCAACGCTTGGCGAACTCATCGCCCTCATACTTGCAGCCGACCGAATGCCTGACGTAGATCGTGATGAGGGGAGTGGTAGTGATCGTGTGCCTCGCTCTCTGCAACTGATGTCAAAGAGGATTAGACACGTTTTTGACACAAAACAACAGCTCATCCGATCAAGCCTATTGTTTTCAATAAGATAATTTGGAGGCGCGGGTCGGGATCGAACCGACGCATAAAGGTTTTGCAGACCTCTCCCTTACCACTTGGGTACCGCGCCTCGGGCAGGCTGAAAACAGGCCCATCACTCATGAACGCTCTCAGCAGGCTGCTGGGGATCATATCGCGAACTGGCGCTGATTGGAGCGGGAGACCGGGGTCGAACCGGCGACATCTTCCTTGGCAAGGAAGCACTCTACCACTGAGCTACTCCCGCTCACCTGTAATGAAGTATAGCGGCTCGTTGCAGTGAGGTCAACGCGACGGGAGTTCTGCAGAGGGCATGCTGCATGCGCAGTCGCTGTAAACACCGGTGTGCATGCGGCTCTGGTCCGCAGGTGCGAAAAAGATTGGATCGTAAGTCAATCTATTCGAGGCATTGGCCGTACGTCGGCGCATTGAAGATTCGCACAGGCGTCCTGGGACGTGTCTTGGGACGTGTCTTGGGGCATGTCCCGGCAGGTGTCTCCGTATCGCCAACGAATGCATCAATAGGAGGGGGCCAAATCGCGCCATCGTGCATCCTACCGATAGAAGCAGGTCGACAGTAATCGATCTGCAGTAAGCGATTTACGGTGGGCGGTCTTTGGGTTGGAAGGTGGGCGGTTGTTGCAGACACAGTTGGAAAGCAGGGGCTCCATGGTTGAAGGCTGGCAGGATCGGCACTGGCAGGCGCTGCTCGATTCAGCCGGCGAAGGGATATGGGGCCTGGATCTCGATGGGAACTGCACGTTTGTGAACCAGCTTGCGACCCGAATCTTTGGCTACGAAAGTGAAGAGATGCTGGGCAATAACATGCACGCGCTCACTCATCATCACTATGCGGATGGTCGCGAGTACCCGGACGAGGATTGCCCCGTGTATGGGGTGTTCCGCAATAAAGGGGCGCTGCGTCAGATCACGGAGTCGATGTTCCGCAAGGATGGAAGCGCGTTTCTGGCGGAGATCTCGGCGCAGCCGGTACATATCGACGGGAAGATTGCCGGCGTGGTGGTCACGTTCCGGGATGTGAGCGAGATGCGGCAACAGCAGGAGGAGCTACGGAAGGCGTACGGGCTTGCGGAGCGGCGGACGGCTGAACTCGATGCCGTGATTGAGAGCATCCCGCATGGAATCTTTATCCAGACGACGGACGGGAAGATGCGGTTGAACCGGCGCGCGATGGAGATGACGGGGCAGAACTTCCCGTCGCAACTGAATACGATGGAGCGCGCGCTGCAAGGCGAGGCAAGCAAGAAGACCATCCGCCGGGGAGGTATCTGGATCCAGAGCGACGCTGCACCCATCGTGCTCAAGGATCAGATTATCGGAGCGGTGGCGGTAAATACCGACATTACGCAGGACCGGCTGCAGGAGGACATGCTGCGGAAGTCCGAGAAGCTTGCGGCGGTCGGGCAGCTTGCGTCGGCGATCGCGCATGAGATCAACAATCCGCTGGAGTCGCTGACGAACCTGCTGTACCTGATCCGGCAGACGGAGAGTATTGAAGATATCCAGGAGTACGCGGCGATCGCGCAGAAAGAGTTGACCCGGGTTAGCGAGATTACGGTGCAGACGCTGCGGTTTCACCGGCAGCAGAACAATCCTTCGCCCGTGGATTTGGCCGAACTGCTACAGGGGATTGTCTCGCTGTACAGCGGACGATTTCTGGTGCGCGGGATTGGCGTGGACTGGAAGATCACGGTCTCTCCGAAGGTGTTCTGCCTGGAAGGCGAGATACGGCAGGTGCTGAACAACCTGATTCGGAACGCGATCGATGCGATGCCAAACGGTGGCCGGCTGGCGGTGCGGGTTCGGCCGGCCTGCGACGTGGAGATGCGGGACGGTGCCCGGATCACGATTGCGGACTCCGGGGAGGGGATCAGCCCGGAGATTATGCCGCACCTGTTCGAGCCGTTCTACACGACGAAGGACGTGACCGGGACCGGGTTGGGGCTCTGGGTGAGCAAGGGGATTATCGACAAGCATGATGGAACGGTGACGGTAAAGACTCGGCGTGCCGGTGTCGGGGTGCGGGGTCTGGTGGGAACAGTCTTTGCGATCTGGCTGCCGGTGGAGAATGCGGGGCTGCGGAGCCTGGGTGGATCTGAAGGGTAGGGCGGCAGTTTTGCTGGAACCTATCGCGCATGTTGTGCGTATCTAAAATACGGACACATTTGATCTTATTTGTAACGTTGAGCGAGATCTTGTCATCTATTCTGCATACAAATGGGTTTTTAGGTTTGGGCCTGCGAGTTTATGGCGGTCCCAATTATCGCAATGGTGCTGCGATGAATGGGGCACGGATGCTCAAGATGACGTTTCATCTTGAGGTTTCCCTCAGAGTCTTACCTGTCACAATAGAGACATTGAACGGATGAACGGACGCGATGCCGATGGGGCCGCGGGAGGGAATGTATGAGCACTCAGAGTAGCTACGATTTGTTGGCAACGATGCCGGCGCCTGCGCCTCGTGTGTTCATGTCGGAGCCGCTGGTTCCGACGCCGGTGGAGCAGATTGTGGCAGCGTTGAAGAGCGTGGCTCCGCTGCAGGGGCTGAGTGATCGCGAGTATGAATGGCTGGCGACGCGCGGGACCGAGTGGGTGGGCGAGGACGGCAACCTGGTCTTCGTCGACGGCGGGCCGGTGGACAAGATGCACTTCATCCTGAAGGGCGAGATCCATGTTCGGCGGGCGAAGGGGTCGGCGGCGCAGGTCTTTATCGGACGCGCCGGGCAGATGACGGGAAAGATTCCGTACTCGCGAATGAAGACCTACGGTGGCGACGGATACTGTGTGGGAAATGGCTGGTCGTTGAACATCGATGAGTCGATGTTCCCGGAGATGCTGGCGGCGATTCCATCCATGACGCAGCGGTGCGTCTCGGTGCTGCTCGACCGGACGCGCGAAGTGACGCGCATGGAGCAGCAGGGCGAGAAGCTGACGGCTTTGGGCAAGCTGGCGGGAAATTTGGCGCATGAGCTGAACAATCCGGCGTCGGCGGCGCAGCGGGCGGCGGCGAGCTTGTTTGGGGACTTGAAGAAGTTTGGTCAGACCCGTCATGATCTGGGAAGGGCGATCCACTCTGACGAACAGAACATCGCGTTGAAGGCCTGGTACGAGCGCACCCGAGAGCAGATGGCGGACTTCTGTGAGATCACCAATGCGCGGTTCAGCCCGCTGGTGATCGCGGACCGGGAGGATGCGCTCGCGGAGTGGCTCGAAGGCCACGGGATTCCTGAGGCTTGGGCGCTGGCACCGTCGCTGGCGGAGAGTCCGCTGACGATCGCGCAACTGGATGAGCTGGCCGAGATTGCTTCGCCGGAGCTGATGGCGCTGGGGATTCCGGCGTTTGCGATGTCGCTGCGGGTAGAGCGGATGGCGGAGACGGTGATCGATTCGACGGTGCGGATCTTCGACCTCATCTCGGCGATCAAGGACTACTCCTACATGGACCAGGCACCGATCCAGGATGTGGACCTGGCGGAGTCGATCGAGCGGACGATGGCGATGCTGCAGTCGCGGCTGCAGGGGATCACGGTGCTTCGGGAGTACGATTCGGCTCTGCCGAGGATCAGCGCCTATGGCAGCGAGTTGAACCAGGTGTGGACGGCGCTGATCGAGAACGCGCTGGAGGCGATGGAGGAGACGGCCGATCACGATCCGACGCTGCGGCTGAAGACGACGCTCTCTGGGCAGTCGGCGCTGGTGGAGATCTGGGACAACGGGAAGGGGATTCCGGACGAGCTGCGTTCCCGGATCTTCGAGCCGTTCTTCACGACGAAGGCTCCGGGACGCGGGTTGGGGCTGGGGCTGGATACGGCGCAGCGGATCGTCAACAAGCACTCGGGAAGTATGAGCGTGCAGTCGAAGGCGGGGGCTACGTGTATTCAGGTTAGGCTGCCGTTGAATCAGGCACAGGCTTATTGAGGCAGGGAGAAGGGAACAGGGAGAAGGTCAGGCGGGGGTCGCGGCCGCTCCGAAGCCTGTTCTTTTGAGGTATTGCTCCCATGTCTCCTGTTGCTCCTGGTTTTGCTGGTTTTGCTGGGCGTAGCTGAGCTTGGAGATGTTGGCGTTCGCCATCTGAAGGGCATAGAGGATGGCGGAGGCGCGGTTGTGGTCCAACTTGTCCTGCGCGATGGCGGTGGCGACGAGCGAGAGCGCGGTCTGGATGGACTCCGGTGTGTCGAGGTCGTCGAACTGAAAGGGGAGGGCGCGATCCTTTTTGGGAGAGGCCGCCTTCTTCTTCGGTGGAACGGCACGGGCTGCGGACGGTTTTTGCTTTCTCCAGCGGTAATGGTAGTAGCAGAGGTCGGTTCCCCTGAGGGCTGGGGATTGGCAGACTTTGCCGTCGGAAGATTTGATGTGGGTGCAGAGAGGGTACATCTCAGCTCCTTTGTTCGTTTTTTTGCTCCCCCGGGGGCGTTTCGGATGTTCTTGTAAGCTTCCTGGAATGAATGGTTTGGCCTGGAACCTTTGGCTAAAGTCTTGAAACGGTGGATCTTGTTCTTTGAGGGATGAGTTAACGGCGAAAGGCCCGGACGGTGTCCGGGCCTTTCGCTTTCCGATCTAAGTTAAGGATACCAAGTTGCAGGTATCCTTTGGGCAACTTTTATATCGTTTGGAATGATGGGGTTGTGGGGGACTGGGGCTTGACAAGGAATTTGGGTGGGGTCGTGGATGGAGGACAATTTTGGGGCACCGTTCCCACATCTGGCGATGAGACTGCCAGATATGGGGCACCCAGTTTGACAGGATGTTTTTGGGCGGTGAAGGTGAAGGCAAATGCGGGGGTCTCTCCACTCCGCTTCGCTCCGGTCGAGATGACGGTTTCTTAAGGGGGCTATTGGGGTGGGGCGTTGGGATCAGGGTTTGGTGGGGGAGTCTTGGGTTTGTCGCCGCCGCCGAAGATGCGTTTGAAGATGTTCTTCTTCGGCGGAGGCTGCTGGCCGGGAGCTACGTCCGGGGCGGCGTTGCCGTCGGGATTGGGTTGGGTCGGCTGGGGTTCGGGTTTGTTGCCGCCGATGCCGAAGAGCTTCTGGAAGAAGTTTTGCTGGGACTCGCCCATGTGGCTGCAGGTGCTCTGCGGGATGGTGCCGTCGAGGAAAGCGATGGAGTAGTCGACGGGGCAAGTGCTGTCCGCGGGCAGATAGGTGGCCTTATCGACGAGGATCTTCTGGACGCCGGAGGGGGCTGTGAAGGGCTTCATGTCCGAGTACTGGGGTAGCTTGATGGCCCGGTTCATGAACTCGGCCCAGATGGGAGCGGCAGCGTCCGCGCCCTGGAGGGGGCGGGTGAGGTTGCGGGAGATGTCGGTGTAGTCGTCGTTGCCGACCCAGATGACGCAGAGGAGATTTGAGGAGTAGCCGGCGAACCAGACGTCGTGGGAGGTGCCGGTCTTGCCTGCGGCGGGCGCGGTAAATCCGTGCGCGCGGGCGGAGGCACCGGTGCCGAAGGTCATGACGTTTTCCATCAGCGACTGGGTGAGGTAGGCGGTGCGTGGGTCGAGGACCTGCTTGGCTTCGGGGGCGTAGTCGGCGACGATGTCGCCGTTGGGATTGCGGACGCTGGCCAGCAGCCAGGGCTTGAGGTGGACGCCGTTGTTGGCGAAGACGGTGTAGGCGCCGGCCATGTCGATGGGCGTGGCGTTGTAGGTGCCGATGGCGACCGACGGTGTGCCTCGGGCGTTGACGATGCCGGCGGAGCGGGCGAGGGCGGCGACGTTCTCGTAGCCGACCTTCTGGGCGAGGGCGATGGTGGCGATGTTGAGCGAGTGGGCGATGGCCTGAACGGCGGGGACCATGCCGGGATATTCTCCGTGCTCGAAGTTGCCGGGGATGTAGGATTGGCCGCCGGTGCCGAAGTCCTGGGAGTCGTTGTTGAGCTTGGTGAGGGCGGTGAAGACGCCTTCGCCGTCGAGGTCGGTGCCGTTGAGCGAGGTGTTGTAGGCGGTGGCGTAGACGAAGGGCTTGAAGATGGAGCCGGTGGGGCGTTCGGCTACGGCGTGATCGAGCTGGCTGGTGGTGTAGTTGCGGCCGCCGACGAGGGCGAGGATCTGGCCGGTGTGGGGGTCGATGGCGACGAGGGCCACCTGCGGGTAGGTGATGTTGGTGTCGCCCGCCTTGTGGCGCTTGCGGATGAGCTCGTCGACGTTCTTCATGCCGGCTTCGACGGCTTCAGAGGCGGCGCGCTGGAGGTCGGGGTCGAGCGAGGTGTAGATGCGGAGGCTTTGCTGGCCGATAGCCTGGTCGCCGATGCGCTGGACGAGTTGATCGTGGACGAGGTCGACAAAGTAGGGCGCTTCACTGGCGTCGACGTTGGGCGGAGCGAGGCGGAGGGGCTCGGCCTTGGCGCGGTTGGCTTCGGAGGCGGTGATCGCGCCGGTTTCCACCATGGAGTCGAGGACGACGTTGCGGCGCTCGATGACGCGCTCGGGAGAGCGGTAGGGGTTGTAGTAACTCGGTCGCTGGAACATCCCGGCGAGGGTCGCGCACTCGGCCAGGTCGAGCTGTTTGAAGTCCTTGCCGAAGAAGGCCTGCGAGGCTTCGCCTACGCCGTTGATCTCGAAGCTGCCGCGGTGGCCGAGGTTCATCTCGTTCACGTACATCTCGAAGAGCTGCTGCTTGTTGAAGCGGGCTTCGAGTTGGAAGGTGATGAGCAGCTCGATCATCTTGCGCTTGTAGCTTTTTTCGGGCGAGAGGAAGAGGTTCTTGGCGAGCTGCTGGGTGAGCGTCGAGCCGCCGCAGCGCTTCTTGCCGGAGATGACGTCGGTGACGCCGCACTTGATGAGGCGAAGGTAGTTGACGCCGCCGTGCTCGAAGAAGCGGCGGTCCTCGATGGAGGTGACGGCCTCAACCATGTGCGGGGGGATCTCGTCGTACTTCACGAGGCGACGCTTGACGCGGCCCTTGTCTTCGGAGAGCGCGGTGATGAGCTGCGGTTCGAGCTTATAGCCCTGGAGGGACGCTCCGTTCTCGGCGGTGATGGAGGTGACTACGCCGTCTTCGGTGGCAATCGTCGCTCCGTCGGTCGAGTGGAAGGACTGCGGGCCGGGCTTGATCTGGATGCTGTCGCCGGAGAGCTGGAAGGTGCCGAGATCGTTGTTCGTGTTGTAGCCGGCGGACTTGAGCTCGCGGGCAATGGTGCCGGCAGTGAGATGCTGGCCGGGGCGGATCTCGCGGGAGCCGGAGTAGATCTGGGCGCTATTGGCGAAGAGCGGGCCTGAGGCGAGGCGGTCGTCAACCACCTTTTGATATTTGAAGTAAAGGACGCCGAAGATGCAGGCGAAGAGGATCGCGCAGCCGAGAGCGAGGAGGAGAACGCCGCGGAGGAGGGTGCCGCCGAAGGTGCTGCGGGATTTGCTGCGGTTGCCGAGTTTGAGTTTTACGGGCATTTGGTTTGGGTGGGTCTGTGCTCAGTGCGCTCTCGGGTTAGATCCATGCGTTCCATGCGCCGTCATTCTGAGCGGAGCGAAGAATCCCCGTATTTTCGCTACTCCACGAATACCGCTGGATTGAAATCTCTGGTGAAGGTACGGATTCGGGGCTAAAAGGTTCGAGCGGTTGTGGTTGCGTTCGCTTCATCGGGGTCCTTCGACTTCGGCGCTCGCGATGATGCTGCGAGTGCCTTCGCTCAGGATGACAGATTTTTGGTGGTGCTTGGTGCAAGTGCAAAGACAAATGCAAGTGCGAAGACAAAAGCGAAATGCGGGGGTCTATCCACTGCGCTTCGCTCCGGTCGAGATGACGTATCTGTGAGTGTGATAGCAAGTCGCGGGTTAGAGGGTGCGTTGGAGAGTGGAGACGATGTCGGTCAGGGCTACGTCCTGGGTTTGGTTTAGCAGGCGGTCTACCAGTTCTACTTTGCCTTCGGTTAGTTTTTTGCCGATGTTGATGCGGTAGGGGATGCCGATCATCTCGGCGTCTTTGAATTTGACTCCGGCGCGCTCGTCGCGGTCGTCGAGGAGGACGTCGAAGCCGGCGGCGGCGAGGTCGGAGGCGATGGACTCGCCAGCGGTAAGGAGGTCGGACTCTTTGACGTTGGTGATGGTGACGACGACCTCAAAAGGGGCGATGGCTGCGGGCAGGGCGTAGCTTTCCTGCTTGTTGTCTGGATTAGACGCAAATTTCGCGGCGGAGGTCTCGATGGCAGCGGTCAGAATGCGCTCGATGCCGATGCCGTAGGAGCCCATGATGGGCGTGACCTCTTTGCCGTCCTTGTTCAGGACAGTCGCGCCCATGCTCTGGGTGTACTTGCGGCCGAGTTTGAAGATGTGGCCGATCTCGACGGCCTTGCCGAGGCGCAGGGGCTGGTGGCCGATGGGGTCGAGCTCGCCTTCGAGGACGTTCCGGATGTCGGCGGTCGCGGTGACGGTGAAGTCGCGCGACGGGGTGACGTTGCGGAAGTGATAGTCGAGCTTGTTCGCTCCGGCAACGAGGTTGCTGCGGCCCTGCAGGCCGAGATCCATGATGACGATGGTCTTGAGCAGACTTGGATCCGTGCCGTGAATCAATCGATTCGCTACTGCGGGGGTACGATCCTCACGGAGCACTCCTTTGAGCTTGTCAATGGGCTTGCCGGAGTTGAGGCCGTTAAGCGAGCCCTGGGTCATCACTTCGGCGATGCCGACAGGCCCGAGGTATCCGGCGGGGCCGCCGATGTGCACTTCGAGTTCGGCGGGGAGCATGGGGCGGAGTTCGGCCACTCCGGCGATGGCGCAGAGCTTGGTCTCGTTGACCTGGTGGTCGCCGCGGAGGAAGGCAACGACGGGACGCAGCGGCGTGTCTGCGGTCGGAGCGGCGACTGTGCCCATGAAGGCAACGCACTTGATGTCCTGCGAGGGCAGGATGCCGAGGAACTCGCAGATGTCGGCGATCGCGCCCTTGCCGGGGGTGTGGATAAGTTCGGGGAGGCCGTCGCCGGTGGGGGCGAGGTCTTCGACGGGCGCAAGGACGGAGACGGCTTTTTCCAGGTTCGCGGCGTAGCCGGATGCGGAGGAGGCGATGAGGTCTTCGCCAGCCTCGGTGTAGACCATGAACTCCTGCGACTGCGATCCGCCCATGGAGCCGGAGTCGGCCTCCACTGCCACGTACTCCAGGCCGCAGCGGTCGAAGATGCGGCGGTAGGCGGCGTCGTGCTTGAGGTAGCTCGTGTCGAGACCGGCTTCGTCGATGTCGAAGCTGTAGGCGTCCTTCATGAGGAACTGGCGCACGCGGAGGAGGCCGGATTTGGGGCGGGGTTCGTCACGGAACTTGGTCTGGATCTGGTACCAGATCTGGGGGAGCTGCTTGTAGCTGCGGAGCTCGTTGCGGGCGATGTCGGTCATGACCTCTTCGTGGGTCATGCCGAGACAGAGCTCGGCTCCTTTGCGGTCCTTGAGGCGGAACATGTTGTCGCCCATGACGGTCCAGCGACCGCTGGCCTCCCAGACTTCCTTGGGATGGATGGTGGGCAGGAGGAACTCCTGGCCGATGGCGTCCATCTCTTCGCGGACGATGGCGATGATCTTGTTGATGGCGCGCTGGCCGAGCGGGAGATAGCTGTAGATTCCGGCTCCGAGCTGGCGAATGTAGCCGCCGCGCAACAGGAGCTTGTGGCTGGCAACTTCGGCGTCGGTGGGGGCTTCACGCAGGGTGGGAATGAAGAGTTGCGACCAGCGGTGGACGACTTGCTTTCGAGCCTGCTGCATTTTTTAGGTGATACCTTTCAGCGCCCTAACGGGCGGAGCGAAGCTGCCTATCCATTCTACTTTGGCCGAAGAGGGCATGGGGTGGAAGTGGCGGGATGGGAATCGAAGGCATCTTGCCGGGTGTGGTTCATGGTTTCGAGAAAGTCAACAAGTCCTTCGCTATATGTAGGTTAGCCGACAGACATGCGGCAAAACGCCGAGGTAGTGTTATCTCACTATCCCCCAGTTATGCAGCCGCAAGGTTCGAGCGTTACCGGGAACCAGAAGCGACGGCTCGTAAAAAGGAAGCTAAAGTTGGCAATCGAACGATGGCACGTACCAGAGAGAAAAGTGCCACAGAATTTGATCTTGTCACGATTGCCTGAAGGCCAGCTTGCCACATTGGGAAGATATCTCGTGCCTGTCGACCTCCCTTTGGGCATGAGGCTGTCCGAGCCGCACCAGCCGATTGAGCATGCTTACTTTGTGCTGACTGGATTGATCTCTACGGACGCGCTGACTTCGTCGGGCGAGTCGGTGGAGGTGGGTGTGATCGGGCGCGAGGGGTTCTCGGGCCTGGCAGGGCTGCTGGGCCACCCGCAGATGCAACATTCGGTTCAGGTGCAGGGAGCGGGGCATGGGCTGCGAATACGGCTTTCGGTGCTGCGCGAGGAGTTTCTGAAGGGCGGCATGCTGGCGCAGCTCATTTACGACTTTATGTACCTGCAGACGGTGCAGATGTCGCAGTCGGTCCTGTGCAACCGGCTGCACCCGGTGGAGGCGCGGCTGGCGCGGTGGCTGCTGGCGTCGGCGGACCGCAGCGAGAGCGAACTGCTGATGCTGACGCAGGAGTTCCTGGCGCAGATGCTGGGCTCAAGACGGTCTACCGTGACGGTGGCGGCGGGCGTGCTGCAGCGGCAGGGGATGATCGACTACAAGCGCGGGAAGATCCATATCGCGGACCGGGAGAAGCTGGAGGGCGCTTGCTGTGAGTGCTACCAGATTGTGAAGTCGGCGTATGAGATGGTTCTGCCGAAAGAGTAGTGGTGGTGTTCTCTCAAGACAATTCGCGATGATGGAGCCGCATACGGCTGAAAAAACAAATGCGGGGGTCTCTCCACTTCGCGACGGACGATGAAGCCGTCCGCCGCTTCGGTCGAGATGACGTTTCTATAAGGGTGACTGTGCGGGAGGGGTGAGAGAGCGGTTCGTGCTTCGCACGAATGTCCCACCCATGCGATGAAGCTGCATGGGTGGGCACCCGGATTTGTGGCGGTGTTGAAGCAGATTCCCTTCGGGAATGACAAACAAAAAGAGCCAGGACTATTCGCTGATGGCTTCGGCGTACTCGGCTGTGGGTGGGCAGGAGCAGAAGAGATTGCGGTCGCCGTAGGCGTTGTCGATGCGGTTGACCGGGGGCCAGTACTTGTCGTGACGGCGTGAGGTCGGCGGGAAGCAGCCCTGGCTGCGGGTGTAGACGCGGTCCCAGACATCGTCGGTGAGATCGAAGACCGTGTGTGGGGCGAACCGAAGCGGACTCTCCGTGATCGTGTGCTGACCCACTTCGACGGCGCGGATCTCCTTGCGGATTTCGATCATGGCATCGCAGAAGCGGTCGATCTCGGCCTTTGATTCTGACTCGGTTGGTTCGACCATCAGCGTTCCCGCGACCGGGAAGCTCATCGTCGGAGCGTGGAAGCCGTAGTCGATGAGGCGCTTGGCGAGGTCGTCGACGCTGACGCCGCTTGTAGCCTTCAGCGGTCTCGGATCGAGGATGCACTCGTGGGCGACGCGGCCGTGCTCGTTCTTGTAGAGGACGGGGAAGTGCGGGTCGAGGCGGGTGGCGATGTAGTTGGCGTTGAGGATGGCTGTCTCGGTTGCGGCGGTGAGGCCCTCGCCGCCCATGAGCAGAATGTACGCCCAGGAGATGGCGAGGATCGAGGCGGAGCCATAGGGCGCTGCGGAGACTGGGCCTACAGGACTGGTCGAGTCGAGGTTCGGGTGGCCGGGAAGGAACGGGGCGAGGTGGGCGCGGACGCCGATGGGGCCTACGCCGGGGCCGCCGCCGCCGTGGGGGATGCAGAAGGTCTTGTGCAGGTTGAGGTGCGAGACATCCGCGCCGAACTTGCCGGGATAGACGAGGCCGACCTGGGCGTTGAGGTTCGCTCCGTCAAGATAGACCTGGCCGCCATGGGCGTGGACGATCTCGCAGATCTCGCGGATGCGTTCTTCGAAGACGCCGTGAGTGGACGGGTAGGTGACCATGACGGCGGCGAGGGTGGCGGAATACTTTTCGGCCTTGGCGCGGAGGTCTTCGACGTCGACGTTGCCGTGGTCGTCGCAGAGGACGCCGACGACTTCCATCGCGGCCATCTGCGCGGAGGCTGGGTTTGTCCCGTGGGCGGAGGCGGGGATGAGGCAGATCTTGCGGTGTGATTCGCCACGGCTGGCATGGTACGCGCCGATGGCGAGGAGGCCTGCGTACTCGCCCTGAGCGCCGGAGTTCGGCTGGAAGCTGAAGGCGTCGTAGCCGGTGATCTGGCAGAGGCGCTTGTCGAGGTCGGCGACCATCTCGGCGTAGCCGACGGCTTGGTCGGCGGGGACGAACGGGTGGATGTTCGAAAACTCCGGCCAGGAGATGGGGAGCATCTCGGTGGTGGCGTTGAGCTTCATGGTGCAGGAGCCGAGGGGGATCATGGCTCGGTCGAGGGCGAGGTCGCGGTCGGCGAGGCGGCGCATGTAGCGGAGGATCTCGGTCTCGGAGTGGTACTGGTTGAAGATGGGATGGGTAAGGAAGGCGCTCGTGCGCAGCAGGTCTTTGGGGAGCGACTGCTCGGCTGCGTCGCTGTAGAAGATGGGATTCTTGCCGGGGCAGAAGGCCTCCCAGACGGATTTGATGGTGGCCTCGGTGGAGGTCTCGTCGAGGGAGATGCCGATCTCTTTTGCACTCGTGCGACGGAGGTTGATGCCGCCTTCCACGGCGCGGGCGTGGATGGCTTCGGCTTCGGTCTCGGTGGGGAGAGCGACGGTGATGGTGTCGAAGTAGAGCTTGGTGGTGATCTTGTAGCCGAGGGCGTCGAGACCGGCGGCCAGCTTCGCGGTCTTGGTGTGGATGCGGTTTGCAATCGCCTTGAGGCCTTCAGGCCCGTGATAGACGGCGTACATTCCGGCCATGACGGCGAGCAGGACCTGCGCGGTGCAGATGTTGGAGGTGGCCTTCTCGCGGCGGATGTGCTGCTCGCGGGTCTGGAGGGCGAGGCGGTAGGCCTTCGATCCGCGCGCGTCGATGGAGACGCCGACAAGGCGACCGGGCAGGTTGCGCTTGAACTCATCCTTTGTTGCTAAGAACGCAGCATGAGGCCCGCCGTAGCCTAGCGGGACGCCGAAGCGCTGGGTGCTTCCGATGGCCAGGTCCGCGCCGAGGTCGCCGGGCGAGGCGAGGAGGGTGAGGGCGAGGGGATCGGTGGCCATGACGGCTACGGCTCCGGTGGCGCGGAGGGCGGCGATGGTCTCGCGGTAGTCGACGATGTCGCCCTTGGTGCCGGGGTACTGGAAGATCGCGCCGAATACTTCTTCGGGCTTCAGGTCGGTGGCGGCATCGCCGATGACGAGGGTCCAGCCGAAGGGCTTGGCGCGGGTCTCGAGGAGGGAGATGGTCTGGGGATGGCAGTTCTGGTCGACAAAGAAGGTGTTGGATTTGGCGGCTGCGGACTTGGCTCCGCGCTTGGCCATGGCCATGGCTTCGGCGGCGGCGGTGGCTTCGTCGAGGAGCGAGGCGTTGGCGATGTCTAGGCCGGTGAGGTCGGCGACCATGGTCTGGAAGTTGATGATGGCTTCGAGACGGCCCTGGCTGATCTCCGGCTGGTAGGGCGTGTAGGCGGTGTACCAGGCGGGGTTCTCGAGGATGTTGCGCTGGATGACGGCGGGTGTCAGCGTGCCGTAATAACCTTGCCCAATCAAAGATTTGAGGACTTTGTTCTTCGCGGCGACCGAGCGCATATAGGCGAGAGTTTCAGGCTCGGTGAGCGCGGGGCCGAAGGTCAACTCGCCGGGGGCAAGGATGGTGTCGGGAACAGTCTGGGCGATGAGCTCGTCGATGGAGCTTACGCCGATGGCCTTGAGCATGGCGGCGGCGTCGGCCGCGGAGGGGCCGATGTGGCGGCGGGCGAAGGCGTCTGTGTAATCTTGGGGGGTATCGTGCGCGATCGACACGGCGACCGGTGCTTCGAGGGTGTTGGTGTCGTTCGCGGAGGCGTCGTTGGTGGCGTCGGAGGTCTGGTCTTGTTCGAGTGGCGTCTGGTCGGAAGTGGGGGGCGTCAGATTCATGGGGCGCGATCCTTTTGCGGCTGAGTCATCAGCCTGCCTGGTGCGCCCCCTCTGTCCGTGTGCCTGAGATTGTTATCCCGTCGGCGGACATCTCGATAGATGCCTCTCTCCAGAGGTTGATACAGCTGGTCGCGGTCCTCTTTGCCTGAGAGTTTCCGGGGCGGTTGCTCCTTCGGCGCCGGGGTTTATGGAGGCCCGGTCTCTCCCGCGACAGCATTCGCTGTTTACCACTGAGTTAAATGTAGATGGAAGAGTGGTGGAAGGGCAAACGGGAGTCGCTCGCTGGGAGGTAATCTCTGGTGCATCTCCGGAAGTTACACACGATGTTGTCAGTCCATCCTGGGGTGGGTGTTTCTCTCCACCTTTCAGTCGATGCGCCATGGGCTGCGCGACGGATAGAGTTCTCTCCACCTCTACTTTTAGGAAGTCAGCCGTCCATGAAGCGCTTTGCCTTGCACTCCGGAATCTTGTCAGCTCTCTTGTTGGTCACCCATATGGCGCTGGGCCAAAGCGCAACGGCCTCACTGAGGGGCGTCGTTACAGACGCGACCGCCGCTGTTGTATCGGGGGCGGAGGTCATCGTTATCTCCACCGACACGGCGCAGAGACATGTTGGGCACGCCGACAGCCGGGGAGAGTTTTCGTTCCAAGAGCTGTTCATTGGCGACTACCGGGTGGAGGTGAGTTCTCCGGGATTTGCCACCTGGGTGAATTCGAAGATCCATCTCGACGTCGGCAATCAATCGCAGATCTCAGTGCAGCTTGTTCCTGCATCTTCACAGGAGACGGTCGAGGTCACCTCGGCAGCGACACGTTTGCAGACCAATGAGATCGCGCAGGGAGCGGTCATCAGCGATAAAGAGATTACAGCGCTTCCCCTAAGTGGCCGCAATTTTTCCCAACTCGGGATTCTTCAGCCGGGAGTGCGGCCGGCATCGGCGAGCCTGACGGTGATGGGCGGCTTCCGTCGTGCCGGGCAGAACTACGAGGTGAACGGCCAGCGTCCGGAGTCGAACACCTTCCTGATCGATGGCATGCGCGACGTCAATCGCCTGGATGGGGGCTATGCCTTTCGTCCGCCAGCAGATGCGATTGTCGAGTTCCGCATCCTTACGGCGACCGCGCCTGCGGAGTTTGGCGGCACGAACGGCGGTATCACTACGATCGTTACGCGGTCGGGAACGAACAAGCTGCACGGAACGGCGTATGACTTCTTTCGCAATGACGCGCTGGATGCGAACAACTACTTCGCTCCGCGCAAGGAACGCCTCAGGCAGAACCAGTATGGAATCACGATGGGCGGGCCCATTGTGCATGACCATGCCTACTTCTTCGCCTACTACGAGGGCATGCGCAACCAGCAAGACGTGACCCACGGCGTGGTGGTGCCCACGCTTGCTGAACGCTCTGGAGATTTCTCGGCGGATGCGCCGATCCTGGCCAATGCCACAAGAACACCGTATGGCAACGATCTCTCGGGTAAGATCAGCCCAATCACAGCGAAGTACCTAGCGTTCTTTCCGGAGCCGAACACGGCGGAGAATCCGCATCTTGCGCAGACGACCAATGGAAGCAGCTACAACACCGACCAGGGCGGCGCAAAGGCTGACTGGCTGCTACGCAGCGTGGACACTTTGAGTGCACGCTACAGCTATTCCACGGTCGAGCTGCACAGCCCCTACTCGGAGTTGGGCGCGGACGTTCCAGGATTTCCGGTTGGTTATTACACGAACACTCACCTTGCCGGCCTTACCGAGACACATACGTTCTCTCCTAAGACTGTGATGACGGCGAATGTCAGCTTCTTCCAGAATCACATCCTTCTGGACAAGCGCTTCTCCGGCTACTCGCCGCAGACGTTCGGGTTCACGTACGCGTCCACTCGCGCTGAGGCAACAGGCGCGCCGCTGATCATGACGCAGGGCTTCTCCAATGTCGGCGACCCGATCATCAACCCGCGCGACACCATTCAGAACGACTACGCCTTCAGCGCGAACGTCGCGCATACGCAGGGCAAGCACGTTACCAGCGTGGGGGGACAGTTTCGCCGCACTCAAACAAACGGTTACCAGGCAAACTTCGCGTCGGGCACATTCTCCTTCACCGTCCAGGGAGTTACGAACAACTCGCTGGCCAACTTCCTGTTGGGCCGGCCGGACATCTTCACCCAGGCGGGCGGAGACTTTCAACGTGATCTGCGCGGCTGGGAGTTGGGCGCGTATGCCCAGGATGAATATCGCATCAGCCCCAGATTCACGTTGAACTATGGCGTGCGGTACGAGATCACGACGCCTTTCAAGGATATCCACGACCGGTTGATGGCGTTCAGCCCAGGTCAGCAGTCGAAGGTGCAACCGACGGCCCCAGCCGGACTCCTCTTCCCTGGCGATCCGGGAGTGTCAGACACGATCACACCCACTTTTTACAAAGACTTCGCGCCGCGAGTGGGTTTCGCGTGGGACCCGCGCGGGAACAGCCGCACCGTCGTCCGTTCCGCGTATGGCATCTTCTACGACGAGCTGGTGAACGGGGTAGGCATGCCGATGCGTGCCGCCAGTGCTTCACTGCCGAGTGTGGTGGTGCGAACGCTTACGGGCAATATCAACTACGTCAATCCGCTCTCGACCGTGAGCAATCCATTCACTCCGGGACAGTTTGCGCTGCCGGCGTCGACGTTCACGATCGATCAGAAGCTGCTGCCGCCGTACACGCAGGACTGGAACCTTACGGTGGACCAGGGCATCGCCGGACAGGTGCTGTCGGTGGGATACATCGGCGCGAAGGGCACGCGTCTGCCCCGGTTGGTGGAGGCGAATCCGGCCATCTATCAACCAGGTGCGACGCTCGCGAACTCTGGACGGCGTCGCCTTTATTCGGGCTGTACGCTCACCACAGGCACCTGCAAGCTGGGCACCGTTGGACTGGTGGAAGGCAACGCGAACTCGACCTTCCACTCAGGACAGGTATCGCTCACGCGGCGTGGCACGCCGAACCTGAACTACACGCTTGCCTACACTTATTCGAAGGACCTCGACTACACCTCGAGCCTGCATATGTCGGGTCCGGCTCCGTGGCTTGTGCTTGGGGAACTCGACGTTCCGCAGAACGACCAGAACCTCAAGGGAGAATATGGGCGGTCGCTGTTTGACTCGCGTCATCGTTTCGCGGCGAGCGTGACCTATGCGATTCCGTTCGCGCACAACCTGCAGGGATTGTCCCGGACGCTGCTTGATGGCTGGCAGGCGAACGCTCTGCTGGCTGTGAACTCGAGCACGCCGTTCACGGTGTATGACTCCGCGAACGTGTCGTTGCAGGCACCGCATCCTGGAGTGTCCGGAATGTTCGGGGACCGTCCTAACGTGGTCGGCAACCCCAACAAGGGAGCGCCGCACAGGGTGGATCAGTGGGTGTCGCCTTCCGCGTTCCAGCGTCTTGATCCGGTGGCCAATGCCGGACAGTTCGGCAATGAGTCGCGCAACAGCGTCAATGGGCCAGGGTTCGCCAGTCTGGATGCTGCGATCGATAAGAACTTTTCACTCAATGAATCGACGAAGCTGATCTTCCGAGCGGAGGCGTTCAACGTGACGAACCACGTCAACTTCATTCCGCCGGTGGACGATATCAACTCACCTGCCTTCGGACAGATCATCGAGGCACAGGCACCACGGGTGTTGCAGTTCGATTTGAAGCTGCAACGGTAGCCGTCCCAAACGCGCTGCAAATGCGAAATGCGGGGGCTCTCCACTACGCTCCGCTCCGGCCGAGATGTCGGGCTTTTGGGAAAGGTTCCGACAAAGCGCAACCTGCGCTTATGGGTCGCGGTACTCGCGGCGCTTGAGTTCCCGAATTGCCTGCTCATGGCCTTGAAGCGCGGCCTGGCGGGTCCAGTGGCGGGACTGCGTGTAGTCGTGCTCCACGCCCTGGCCGGTGGCGTAGAGGTGGCCTAGCTGGAACTGGGCTTCGGCGTTGCCCTGGTCGGCGGCCTTGCGATACCACGAGGCCGCCTGCGCGTAGCTGAGTGGGACGCCCTGGCCGATGTAGTAAAGGTCTGCCAGCTTCTGCTGGGCTTCGGGAAAGTTCTGGGTCGCGGCGAGGCGATACCAATAGGCGGCTTCGGCGTTGCTGGGTTCGACGCCTTCGCCCTTGCGGTACATCAGACCGAGGTTGTACTGCGCCCAGGCGAGGTTGCTGTAGGCGGCGCGCTGGCACCAGGCGAAGGCCTCGGCGAAGTTGTTGGCCGCGTAGTAGCGGAAGCTGAGGTTGGCCTGGGCGTAGGCGTGGCCCTGTTCGGCGGCCTTGCGCTCCCAGAAGGCGGCTTCGGCGGGGTCTTGCGGGACGCCCTCGCCTGCGTCGGCACTGGAGTCTTCTTTGGAGTCGAGGAGGGTGCTGAGGAGATACTGCGACTCGGCGTGGCCTTGTTCGGCGGCGAGGCGGAAGTTGGCGGCGGCTTCGGTGAAGTTGCGGGCGTTGTAGTCGGCGACGGCCTGTTTGTAGTGCGGGTTGGAGGCCGCGTTGGCGGCGTCGCGGCGGCCGCGCGCGATGATGCTGGAGCGGGTGGAGTTCAGGGAGAGCGTGGTCCCGGTCGGGATATGTTGCAGCCCGGTCTTATTTTCCATGGGCGCTGATCTGGCGGTCGATGCGCTCGAAGCGCTGGCGGGCGTCGGCGATCTGGTCGCGGAGGCTGGCGGCGAGTTCGGTGAGGAGGTCGCGATGTTCGCGGGCTGCGGCTTCGGCGTCGAGGTGCAGTTGGGCGATCTCGCCGGAGAGGATGGTGTAGCGCTCGGCGTCAAGGGCGGCGATGTCGCGCTCCGCGTGCTGGATCTGGCGGGTGATGCGGAGAAGCTCGGCGGCCTCGTCTTCGCCGGTGATGAGGGCCCCGTTGTTGAGGGCATCGATCTCGCGGTGGTCGTCGAGGAGGCGCTGGAGGGTGTCGGTGTCGCCGCGTTTGTAGGCCTGGTTGGCGAGGGCCATCAGCAGGGTGAAGTGCTTCTGCTCGGCGTCGTCGCGGCCGAAGTCGGGATGGATGCGCTTGGCGACCTCGCGGAAGAGGGTCTTGAGGGTGGGCGGAGGGTCGAACTCCTCGGCTTCGCGGGCCTCGCCGAATGCGGCGTCGTGGGTCTCCTGCGCCTGGCGGCGGGTCTCTTCGGCGCGGCGGCGGGCTGCTTCGGAGTCGTAGAGGGCGACTTCGCGTTCGGCGATGCGGGCTTCGAGGTCGTCGAGCTCGGCGTAGAGAATGCCGACCTGGCGGAGGTAGCGGCCTTCGAAGGTGGTGAGTTGGGCGCGGAGCTGGGCGAGGTCTGATTCGCGCTCTGCAAGTGTGGAGCGGACGGCGGCAAGCTGTTCGCGTCTCGCGAGGAGAACGGCGGCGTCCGGAGTTTGTTGGAGGATGATCTCGGCTGGCATGAGGCTTCCCGTGAGGGCAGGTTTCAGTTTAGCGGAAGGGAGAATCGGATTGCCGGGAAGACGTTGAACGCGAGGCTGTGCCTAGTCCTGATGCGATGACCGCAAGGTTCAGAGATGTGTACGTATCCTAGATTTGTATGCCACGCCCATTTTAACTTTGTATCCTAAGCGCTATGCCCTCCGGCCGTTTTGTCCTGCATCGAACAGCTGTCCTTGTTCTGCTCGCCTTTGCCGCTTCCTGGGCGCACGCTGTGCAGCCAGGTAAAGAGAGCAGGCCTGCCGCCCCTCTTGTGGTGGAGGCGCTTGGCAAGGGAACGGTTCCACTGAGTGGGCCGTGGCAGTTCCACGCTGGAGATGATTTGGCGTGGGCAAGTCTCACGTTCGACAGCTCTGCATGGGAGCAGCTTAGCGCGGACCAGCCCTGGGGCAGGCAGGGACATGCGCATCTTGCAGGCTTTGCCTGGTACCGGATTCCGGTTGTATTCACCCCGACCGCCGGCGTACCGCAGGATATCTCGCTTCTGGTTTCAAAGATCCGCGATTCGTACGAGGTCTATTGGAATGGCAGGCTGATCGGGCACAACGGCAGGCTGCTTCCACGCCCTCTCTGGTACATCTCGCAACCGATGCAGACGTTCTCGCTGGGGCAGGTGCAGAAGGGCGTGCTGGCGATCCGTGTGTGGAAGGCGCCTCTGCTTTCGGACGACTCCGGGGCGCAGGGCGGCTTCGATGAGGCTCCGTTGATTGGAAGCCCTGAAGCGATTGCAACCGCTAAGGCCGCGTATGAGTTTCAATGGCTGCGCAGCCGGCAACTTCACTTTGGCGCCAATCTTCTCTCCGCCGCGATTGCCTTTCTTAGCTTTCTGCTGTGGCTGCGATCTCCGCGCCGGTGGGTCTTGTTCTGGACGGCGGGCTTTGCGATTGCGCAGCCCGCGATTCTGCTGCTGGTGAATGCGCACCTGGGCTTGCCGTACTCGGTGGCCATGGGGGTCGGACAGCCGCTGACGGCCATGCAGGACATATCGCTCTGGTTTCTTATTCTCTGGCTGCTTTGTCTCCATGAGAACCGCGCGTTTTGCCGGATGACGCGGATACTGTCTGCTATTTACATCGCTAGCTCCGTATTGGATGGAGTGCTGGTTGCTGTGAGTTGGAATCCGCAGTGGACCCGGCTTGCGCAGATCTTCGACGCAGTGTTGACGATCCTCATTCTTCCGCTGGAAGTCTTTCCGCTGGTCCTGGTGGGGTATGCGCTCTTCAAGAGAAAGAACTTTGATCCTGCGCGGTGGCTGGTTGCCATCCTGGCGTTGCTGGATGAGATGTTGCTGGTCTTCAGCTACGCGGTAAAGCAGGGGCGCCAGTTCACCGGATGGACGATCGCGGAAAAGATCGACTCGCCGCTCTTCTTTGTTGATGGCAATGGCATTTCGGTCAGCACGATCGCCGGAACACTTCTGCTGGTCGCGATCGTTTACGCGGTCTATGACAACATTCGCGAGGACCAGCGCCGCCAGGGTGTGCTGGAGCTGGAGAAGATGGAGCTACAGCACGAGAGCGAACGGATGCGTCACTACGCCGAGCATGATGGTTTGACCGGTCTGTTGAATCGCCGCGTAATCGTCGAACGGCTGGGCGAAGAGATGATTCGCTCGCGTCGCGATGGGACACCGCTCAGCGTGATCCTTGCCGATGTGGACCACTTCAAGAAGGTCAACGACAACTTCGGCCACCTGGCGGGCGACCTGATCCTGAAAGAGGTCGGAAACATCTTCTCGCGCACCCTGCGTTCTTATGACTGCGTTGGAAGGTATGGTGGCGAAGAGTTTCTCATCATCCTGCCCAATTGCGAGCTGGAGAGCGCGCTTCTGCGCGGCGAAGAGCTGCGAGTGGCTGTACAGACGGCTCGCATTACGGACGGCGAGACGTTGCTGCAGGTGACCTCGAGCTTTGGCGTGGCGTCGCTGCTTCCGTCGCACGAGGATTACGAGACGGTGCTCCGAGCGGTTGATGCGGCGCTCTACCGGGCTAAGAGCGAGGGACGCAACTGTGTTGTCCAGGCTGAGATGGATACCTCGGTATGCAATCGCTAATCGCTTGATTTTTGGGCTCGTTGAAAAAGGGCTGAAATAGAATGAAAGCTGTACCCCAGCGGCTAAAGCCGCATTGCAATTGAAGCGCCTACGGCACGGCTGAAGCCGTGCCCTTAAGCGAAGCCGGGTATCTCAACGAGTCCTTGGCATCCACGACAGGAAGTTCTTGGCATCAATGACAAAGACCAGAGATGCTGTCCCTTTTCCATGACTTGAAGGTGCTCATGGTTTCTGGATACAGCGTCTCTGGTCTTGTGATGTTGCCGGTGTTAGGGATGAGAGTCGGTGCGAGCTTTTCTTACTTCTTTGCGTCTCCATCTCCGAGAAGCGACGATTGCTCTGCGAAGGCTTCTTCGGTGCTGGTGCGGACCTTCTTGACGATGCCGGTCCACACGGGATTGGTCGTCGAGGGATCGAAGGTCCCATCGGCCAGAGCCGCCTCGTAGGCTGCGCTGCGTTCCAGGCCTCGCATGTAGGCGGGCAGCTCCTTCACCAGCTTGAAGGCGGCCGCGATGACCACACCGACATCGTCTCTGAGTTCATCCGGAATGGAGGCGTAGACCTCCGGCTTGTGCTCCTCGATCCACTGGAAGGCGACGGGCATGACGAAGGAGCTTACCCAGTCGCCATAGGCGTTCAGGGCTTCCATGCCGCCAATCCAGGACGGATGCGTCTCCCAGTCGCGGGGACCACAGGGAACGGGGGGCTTGGGACCGGAGGGAGGACAGTAATCGCAGAGGTTTTTCTGATGCCGCATTCGCTACTCCAAGGGTGCGAGCACTAGGAAACGGCTCGGTACCGGGGTTATGAGAGTCCTTGTTTTTGTTCGGGCAAATCCGCAGTGTGGGACATCGATGAGTGCCTCAGCGTGGTCCCAGTACCCAGGGTTGGGTCAGTGTAGCGAAGAATGTCTCGGTGTTCAGTCAGACCAAAGTGTTACTTCGAGCACTGCCTGAACCTAGTTAGTACGTAGTCCCGATGCGATCACTGCTGCGAGTAGAAATCCGGCGGAGGTGAGGACCAATGCGGGGCCTATACCGTGGGTTTGGGAGAGGCGGCCTATGGTGAAGGGCGCTGCGGCGCTGGCGATGCGGCCCAGGTTGTAGGCCATGCCCATGGCTCGGCCACGGAGGGCGGTGGGGAAGGCCTCGGCGGCGATGACCGAGAAGCCCGAGAAGAAGCCGGTGCCGAAGAATCCTACCAGCGGGCCGAGGAGAAGGACTGTTATTGCGCTGCCTGTGAGCGTGTATAGGGGAACCAAGGCGGCTGCTATGAGCAGGTAGGCGATATAGACGCGCTTGCGGGGGAAGCGGTCTGCCAGAACGCCGAAGAGCGTGTAGCCGAGGAAGGTTCCAGCCTGCATGAGGATGGTGAAGGTGGAGGTGCGGACGATGTTGAGGCCGTGGCCTCCTTGAGCGACGGGAAGCGAGAGGAAGGCCGGGACCCACGAGAAGAGCCCCCACCAAGCGAAGAGGGAAGCGGCGTTCATGCTGGTGATGATGAGGGTGGGGCGGAGGAGGGGTTTCTGGAAGAGTTGTTTGAAGGAGGTTGTCGGGGCTAAGTGTGGCGGCGAGACCCACTCATCGCGATGGTGCTGCGATGAATGGGGCACACAGTTGGTGGCTGGGCTGAGATCTTTCAGGGCTGTGGGTTCGTGGACTTTGCGACGGATCCAGAGTGTGACGAGAGCGGGAGCCATGCCGATGAGGAAGACGGCGCGCCAACCGAGGTGGGAGTCGAACCGGGGCATGATGAGCGCGGTGATGGCGGCGGCGAGCGCATAGCCTATCGCCCAGGCGCTTTGGACGAGGCCGAGGGCTCGGGCGCGATGGCTGGTGGGCCAGGTCTCGGCGACGAGGGCGGCTCCAGCGGCCCACTCGCCACCCATGCCGAGGCCGAGGAGGACGCGGCATGCAGCGAGTTCCAAGGCGGAGTGGGTGAAAGCGCAGAGGCCGGTGGCGAGGCAGTAGACGAGGATGCTGGCGGAGAGCGCCCGCGTCCGGCCGAAGCGGTCGGCGACGAAGCCGAAGAAGATGCCTCCGACGGCGGCGGAGATAAGCGTGAGCGACATGATGCCGCCTGCGGTGGCGGCTGATATTTTCAGGTCTTTCTCGATTGCCGGGATGAGGAGCGAGAAGAGCATGACGTCCATGCTGTCGAGCATCCAGCCGAGAGAAGCGGCGATGAGGGTGTTGCGGCGGGTTGGATTCTTCGCTAGTTCGAGGAAGGTCTCGGTGGGCATGGGATATGGGGATGGTAACGGATGAGTGGGCGGGAGCGGTTCGTGCTTCGCACGAATGTCCCACCCATCGCCAAAAACAAAGGCGCGATGGATGGGGCACCCAGTGTCCGGCGCCCGAAGAGCAGAAGCAGATTCCCTTCGGGAATGACAAAGAAGTTTAGGCTGGTGGGATGCGGGTTGCGATCGATAGCGGAGGGACGTTTACGGATTGCGTCTATGTAGAGGACAGAGTGCTGAAGGTGTTGAAGATGTTCTCGACGCCGGAACGGCCTGGGGATGCGGTGCTTGCGGCCGTGGTCGCTGCGGTGGGTGAGTCAGGTTCGGTGCCGGAGGTGCGGCATGGGACGACGGTGGGGACCAATGCGATGCTCGAGCGCAAAGGGGCCCGGGTGGCTTATGTGGCGACGTCGGGGTTCGAAGATGTGATCGCGATTGGGCGGCAGGCTCGGCCGAGCCTTTACGACTGGATGCGGTCGCCACTGCCTTGTGTCGTTCCGAAGGAACTGCGGTTCGGAGTGAACGAGCGGGTGACGGCGGAGGGCTTGGTGCTGCGGTCGCCGACCGATGCGGAGTTGCGGGAGTTGATAGAGAAGATCAAGGCGAGCGGCGCGGAGGCGGTCGCGGTGTCGCTGCTGTTCGGGTTTGCGAACCCGGTGAATGAGCGGGCAGTGGCTGAGGCGCTGAAGGAACTTGGCGTGCCGGTGTCGGTCTCGCATGAGATTCTGCCGGAGTTTCGCGAGTATGAGCGTGGCGCGACGGTGGTCGTGAATGCGTATCTCGCGCCGAAGATGAGCGGGTATCTGACGGCGCTTGAAGTGGGTCTGGGCGAGAGATTTCCCGGGGCTTCGCTCGGTGTGATGCAGTCTTCAGGAGGGATCGTGCCGGCTCGGCTGGCGGCGCGGGAGCCAGTGAGGACGGTACTCTCGGGGCCGGCAGGCGGGGTGATGGGAGCTTGGCGGGTGGCGCGGGCTGCGGGATTTTCAAAGATCATCGGGTTCGATATGGGTGGGACTTCCACCGATGTTTGTTTGATCGATGAAGCCGGGCCGAGGACGACGAACGAAGCGATCGTTTCCGAGCTGCCGGTGAGCGTGCCGATGCTCGATATTCATACGGTGGGCGCGGGCGGAGGGTCGCTGGCGCGGTTCGATGCGGGCGGGGTGATGCATGTGGGGCCGGAGTCTGCGGGTGCGGTGCCGGGGCCGATCTGTTACGGCAAGGGCGAGCGGGCTACGGTGACGGATGCGAATCTTGTGCTGGGGCGGCTCGATGCGGAGCTGTTCCTGGGCGGTGCCGTGAGGCTCGATCTGGAGCGGGCGCGGGAGTGGATGGGGCGGGAGTGTGAAGCACTTGGCGTAGAGAAGTATGCCGCAGGGATCGTTCGGCTGGCCGAGGCTGCTATGGAGAAAGCAATCCGCATGATCTCTGTCGAGCGTGGATACGACCCGCGAGAGTTTACGCTGGTGGCGTTCGGCGGGGCGGGGCCGCTCCATGCGTGCGCGCTTGCAAAGGCGTTGAGGATTCCAAGGGTGCTGGTGCCGGTGATGCCGGGAGCGCTGTCGGCGCTGGGGATTCTGATGGCGGACGTGGTGCGGGATTATTCGCGAACGGTGATGTCTGCGATATCGGGCGATTTTGATTTGCAACGATTGAAGTTACATTTTGATTCGCTTGAGGCGAAGGCTGCGGCGGAGTTCCGAGAGGAGCGATTAGTTGGCGAGAGTGAACGGTCCGTCGATCTGCGGTATTTGGGACAGGGATATGAGTTGAATGTGGCAGCGGGTGAGGGGATGATGCAGGCTTTTCATGCTCTGCATAAGAAACGATTTGGGTATGCGGATCAGGCGAGGGCGGTGGATGCGGTGACGGTCAGAGTGCGGATGACGGCTCGGAGTGAGGCGATCGATTTGCCTGTGAGCGAGGTGCGGGATGGAGATGGTTCGCAGGCGGTGGTGAAGTCGCGACCGATCTTCTTCGATGGTGAGTGGTTGGAGAGTAACGTGTACGACCGTGCTTCGCTCCGGGCAGGGGATCGCTTCATGGGGCCTGCGCTGATTACGGAGTACAGCGCGACGACCGTAATGCCGCGAGGATGCGAGGCGCATATAGATAAGTTCGGCAACGTCGTGATTGAGGTACAGCCATGATCTACAACAAGATCGATCCGGTCGAACTGGCGGTGTTCAAGAGCGCAACGCACTCGGTGGCCGAGGAGATGGGTGCGGTGCTGCGGCGTACTTCGTTCTCGCCGAATATCAAGGAGCGGCGGGACTACTCTTGCGCGGTCTTCGATGGTGATGGGGCCGTGGTGGCGATGGGCGACCATATGCCGGTGCATCTGGGGTCGATGCCGATGTCGGTGCGGGCAGCGATCGATGCGGTAGCGATGGGGCCGGGGGATGTGGTGGTGTTGAACGATCCCTATGCGGGAGGAACGCATCTTCCGGATCTGACGATGGTGCTGCCGGTGTTTGTTGAGGGCGAAACTGCGCCGATGATGTATGTTGCGGCGCGGGCACACCATGCGGATGTGGGCGGGATTTATCCGGGCTCGATGGGGCTTTGCCGGGAGATCTACCAGGAGGGTTTGCGGATTCCGCCGGTGCGGATTGTGCGAGGCGGCGAGGTGGTGCGTGATGTGATGGCGATCATCCTGTCCAACGTGCGGACGCCGATGGAACGCGAGGGCGATCTGATGAGTCAGATTGGGGCTTGCCGCGTCGGGGCCGAGCGGGTCGGCGAGTTGATCGCCAAGCATGGCGTAGCGCGGCTGCGGGAGTTGATGCGGGGGCTGCTCGATTACTCGGAAGAACTGATGCGGGCGGAGATCGCGAAGGTGCCGTCGGGGAGATATGAGGCGGAGGACTTTCTCGACAGCGATGGGTTTGAGGATGAGCCAATACGGATTGCGGTAGAAGTGACGTTCGATGCGGAGGCGCGGGCCGTGACGGTGGACTTTGCGGGATCGAGCGCGCAAGTTCGGAGCAGCATCAATGCGGTGTACGCGATCACGTACTCGGCGGTGTACTACGTCTTTCGGTGTCTGCTGGCTGAGGACGCGCCGGCGACAGCAGGGTTGATGCGGCCGGTGAAAGTGATTGCGCCCGAGGGATCGATAGTGAATGCGATGCTGCCGGCGCCGGTGGCAGGCGGGAACGTTGAGACTTCGCAGAGGATCGTCGATGTGTTGTTGCGGGCACTGGCGCAGGCGATGCCGAAGAGGATTCCTGCCGCTAGTTCGGGGACGATGAATAATCTGACGATTGGCGGAGTTGATCCGCGTAACGGACGGAGCTTTGCGTACTACGAGACGATTGCGGGAGGGATGGGAGCGCGGCCCGGAGCGGATGGGGTCTCGGGGATTCATACGCACATGACGAACTCGTTGAACACGCCGGTGGAGGCGCTGGAGTATGCGTATCCGCTGCGCGTGCGGCGGTATGGCTATCGGGACGGATCGGGCGGGGCGGGCGAGTTTTGCGGTGGCGATGGGATCGTGCGGGAGATCGAGATGCTGGGAGAGGCGCAGGTGACGCTGCTGGCGGACCGTCGCGTCTTCGCGCCGTATGGGCTGAAGGGCGGCGATGCGGGGTCGCTGGGAAGGTCTTCGCTGGTGTCTGGGGATGAGACTAAGGAGCTGCCGGGGAAGTGCTCAGTGGCGGTCAAGGCGGGAGACGTTGTGCGGGTGGAGTCGCCCGGTGGGGGTGGGTGGGGCTCGGTGGGGTGAAAGGGGTTCGTGCTTCGCACGAATGTCCCACATCTCCCACGCGAGATTTGGGGCACCCGGTTTTATGGGGTTGGGGTAGACAGTTTGGCCGGGGCTAGGGCGATAAGGACTATGCCGATAAGGGCAAGGACGGCTACGCCGATGAGTTCGCGATGGGCGATCATGTCGCGCATGGCCTGGGTGGCCATCAGGGCAGCGTGGGCGAGGCTGGACCATGCGGTGAAGGCTATGAGGCTACGATGCGCGGAGGGATTGCGGATGGCAAGCAGAAGGAAGACGCCGAGCGTGACGTAAAGGCTCAGCATCATGGAGAGCGCTGGCTCCTGGCGGATGAAGAGGATCATCGGGTAGGCGAGCAGAAGGAAGATTGTGCCGGTGATGCCGAGGGTGATTTTGAGGGGCATGTGTGGTCTCCCGTATTTGTGGGTAGTACGGGGATGACCTTGCAGGAGTTCCGTGGTGGTTTACCCATCCATCGCATAAGGCGCGATGGATGGGGCACCCGGACTTGCGGCGAGGCTACTTTGCTGGTGTGTTGAGGTGGTCGAAGTTCATGATGGCGTTGAAGACGAGGTTGTAGCTGCCGATGGTTTCGCCACGGTAGACGGGGTTGTTGGCAAAGAGAAGGACGTTCCCGGTGCCAAGGTGAGCGTCGATGACGATGGCCCGTTCTGCGATGGAGCCTGATTTGTCGAGCAGACCGGAGAGCAGGAGATTCTTGCCGTCGTTGAAGCGGAGGATGACCTCGGGGCGCTGGGCGGCAGGGATGAGCTGCGGGTTGTTGCGCATCTGCTCTTCGTTGAGCGGTCGTGGTTGCCAGGGCTGCTGCTTGGGCAGGATGACGGGGTCGACCGTGACACGGCCCTGCACGGTGTCGGACTCGTCGGGGCCGCCGCGACCGGTGGGGCGGCTTTCGTAGGGGTCGAAGAGTGTGCGGCCACCGGCGCGGCCGTAGGTGTTGCTGACGTTGAAGGCCATGCCGTTGGCGCTCATGACCGGGAGTGTCTTTCCGTAGCCATAGGCGATGGGGCTGGAGGTGGAGACGAAGACGCTGGAGAGGACGGTGCCGGTGACGCGGACGTCGTTCGTCGACGCGATGCTGACGCCGGGGGCGAGGCCGGTCTCGGCGGCGAATTGGGCGGTGTCTTCGCAGGTGATGAGGAGGCCGCCCTTGGCGACGAAGTCCTTGAGGTGTGCGAGGCCGGTGTAGCCGAGGCCTGGGCGCATGTCGGCGGTGGAATCTAGCAGGCCCATGTTGGGCGTCAGGTCGGTCTTCTGCCATGGCATGGGGTTGGTGGCTGAGTTGATGGGGACGCCGTCGATGATCTGTTGTGCGGAGGCGCGGCCTACGGGGGCGAAGACGATGACGTCGTATTTGCCGCGGAGGTCTTCTTCGGCGGAGACGGTTTGCGTGTTGATGTAGCTGAAGGGGACGCCGGCCTTGTCGAAGGCGAGACGCCACCAGCCTTCGGTCTGAGTACCGAGCCAGGTGTGCATGAAGGCCACGCGAGGAGCGGCGACGGGATGGGTCGCGACGCTGGGTTTATCGGCGAGCTTTGTGGCGTTGAGCGAGAGCTTCTTGAGGATCGGGGAGAGGTCGGTGTCGCTTGTGCTAGAGATGAGAAGTGAACCTGCGGGGAAGGAGTGGCCTTCGGAATCGAAGGACTTTTCGGTGCTTTCGACGTGTGCGGACTTGGCGGCGTAGAGCAGTGCCAGGAGGCTGGTCTGGCCGGTGTTGGCGATGGCGTAGATTGTGCCGGTGCCGGTTACATTTCCTGCGGCGGCGCTTAGGTCGGTGACGGAGGACATCTTCGACTTGAGGATGACGGGATCTACGACGCGGAAGCTCTTGACGTTGAAGAGCTGGGAGAAGCTCCAGCCGGTGTCATCGTAAGGGTGCTTCTGCGGGTCGTCGGGTGCCCAGTACTGCTTGTCCAGTAGAGCGTCGGCGATGCGGGAGTAGGGCTGGTCGAGGCGGATGACGTAGCTGCCGGCAGGGAAGGTCTTTTCTTCGGTCTTGTTGTGCGTGTCAGCTTCCGGCTTTTCTTCTGGTTTCTCTTCGGTCTTGTTTGAGGGCTTTTCAGACTTCTTCGAGACAGGAACGGCGACGGTGACAGGCTCGCTGAGTTGGCTGATCTCTACGTGCTGGAGTTGCATGACGCTGAGAAGCTGGAGCTGGCGATTGAGCTCTTCCGGCGAGGCAGGAAGGATGTAGGCGGATGGGCCTTCGATGGTGGGCTTGAGGACGCTGCGCTTGCTCTTGAGGTAGTAGTTCTCGAGGAAGTGATGGGTGTTGTGCGAGAAGTAGCTGATGGTCGAGAGGAGCGCGGACTCTTCGTAGTTGTTGTTATCGCGCTGCGACCAGGTGACGACTGGTTGGGGCGGGTTCTGGCGGTACCAGGTGCGGCTGTATTCTTCGGGGTCGAGGATGCGCTTTTCGGTGTCCGCGCCGCCGTTGCCGAAGGTCTCGTAGAGGCGGCTGATGCCATTGTGTAACCCGGCGAGGAACATAAGGTAGCCGGGGCTCCAGGTGTCGAAGTCGCCGTGGGTAAAGACGCCGGGCATGGCGAAGGACTGCATCTGGGCGACGTTGTTCCAGGCGAGGTCGGCCCACTCGTCGGCGAGGAGGGGGTCGATCCAGGCGTTGTAGGGGCCGTCGCCTACGGTGTTGTCGTAGAGGAAGGGAACCGACTCGTGGAGGTCGTGCAGGACCTGGGCGTGGTTGTCGATGTAGGCGTTGAGGACGTTGCGCGTGAGGTTGAGCGTCATACCCATGGCGTCGCGGTTATTGTCATGGGCCACATAGTGTCCCCAATAAGGCAGGCGGGGGTAGATCTGGCCGGGGTGGGCCTTGTGCCACCTGTAGAGATCGACCATGCGGTCGCGGCCATCGACTTCGACGACGGGCGTGATGAGGACCACCATGTGGGAGCGGATGTACTTGATGTAGGGGGAGTCGTCGACGGCGAGGCGATAGGCGAGTTCCATCAACGCTGTTGGCGCGCCGGTCTCGGGCGAGTGGATGGTGCCGGTGATGTAGTAGACGGGGTAGGAGGCGTCGATGAGCGGCTTGGCTTTGGCGTCGTCAAGGCCGATGGTGCGCGGGTCGGCTAGCTTGGCCAGGCGGGCTTCGTTTTCTTTGTAGGTCTTCAGCAGAGCTTCGTCGGCTACGGCAACGGCGATCATCTCGCGGCCCTCTTCGGAGTGGCCGATGGTGGTGACCTTCACGCGCGGGCTGGAGGCTTCAAGCAGGCGCATGTACTTGTAGACGTCTTCGGCGTAGGGGAGCATGTCGGGCGCGCCGGCGATGTTGCCGAGGACTTTTTCCGGGGTGGGCACGGTCTTCGAAGCGGGGAGGTAGTCGACCAGGTGCGAGGTGAAGTGCGGGTCGGTGGTGTACTCGTGGATCTTCGCGGTGTAGGCGTCGTCGATGGGCTGGTGAGGGTCGCGGGCGAAGGTGTCGTTGAGGGTGCTCTGAGCGAAGGCGGAGGTGCTGAGGAGTGCGGCGACGAGGAGCAGAGGCTTCATGGATGACCCGTTTCGTGAGGTATGGGGGTTGAAAGGTTCGAGCGGCTTGGGTGATGTCAGCTCTATCGGGGTCCTTCGACTACGCAGTTCGCGATGAAGCCGCGAACTGCTTCGCTCAGGATGACGGATATTACTTTTACTCGTAATGCTTGCAAGCCCGATCCGGCTTGCTCATTGCAATGCTGCACGTTTTGCGATCCGCAGGTCATTTCTTTGGCATGTATTCGTCGCGGAGGCGGGTTTGGCGGGTCTCCATGGGAATGGAGACGCCATCGATGAAGACCTGCTTCACGTCGGTGCGGACGTCGAGTGGGTCGCCGTTGGCGATGACGATGTTGGCGGTCTTCCCCACGTCGAGTGAGCCCAGCTTGTCTGCCATGCCCCAGATCTCTGCTGGGTAGAGGGTGATGGACTTCAGCGCGTCGTCGTAGGGCATGCCGTAGGCTACGGCCATGCCGGCCACGTAGGGAAGGTTGCGTAGAGACTGCGCGCTGCCTGCCCCGCCGGAGTCGCCGGGGAGGAGCGTGACCTTTACGCCCCGCTTCGTCAGTTCGGCGGGCAGGGTGTAGACAGCATCGAAGCGCTCGTTGGCGTGGGGGAACTCATAGATGGGGCCGAACATGACGGGCACATGCCAGGCGGCGATCTTGTCGAGGATCTCCTGGCTGTGGGTGACGTGCGCGAGGACGATCTTGAGGTGGAACTCCTGCGCGAGTGCGTAGGCGACTTCGATGTCATGGCCTTCGTCAGCGGTGACGATAACGGGCTTCTGGCCCTTGAGGTAAGGGATGAGGGCTTCGTTCTTCAGGTCGAACTTGGGTGGGTCGGACTTCTTGTCTTTGCTGTCTTTCGCTCCGGATTTCTTTGCGGCGGCATCTTTGTTCTGCATGTATTCGGTGGCGTCGATGAGGGCCTGGCGGAGCTGCGTGATCTCGCCCATGCGGGTCGATGGGAACTTGTCCTTGCGTTTGGGGTTTGCGCCGAAGTTCATCGGGAGCGCTATGTCTTTTGTGAGGATCATGGCGTCGCGATCGCGGCCTGCGAGCTGGATGAACATCGATTGACCAGGCATCGTATCGGTGTCGATGGGAGCGACGATGGCGTTGGTGATGCCGTTGAATCGGGCGATGGGGATGTGCTCGGTCTCGGCGTGGAAGGCGTCGTAGACGTGCATGTTGGGGAAGATCTCTTCGCTGGTCTCGACGAGGTCGTTGTTGACGTCGTCGGAGGCGATCTCGCTGAGGCCGAGGGTGGATTCAGAGGCGATGAGGCCTGGGTATACGGTGAGGCCGTGGGCGTCGACGATGGTTGCGCCGGTGGGGACTTTGACGGATGCGGCGGGGCCTACGGCGAGGATCTTGCCGGACTGCAGCAGGAGGGTGCCGTCTTCGAGGGTGCCGTGGGTGACGGTGAGGAGCTTGCCGTGGATGATGGCGGTGATGCCGGTGGGTGGTGTGGTGTCGACCATGCGGGCCTGGGCGTGGGCGGCTGTGGTGGGGATGAGAAGGGCAAAGACGAAGGCAAGGGCAACAGCAAAAGAAGAAGCAGATTCCCTTCGGGAATGACAAACACAAGAGCGGGAATGACAAACAAGAGAACGAGAATTACGGGCGGAAAGCATTAGTTGCCTCCTTCGTCGGAGCCGTCGTGGGAGCCGCCGGACTCGGCGTCGTGCATGACGCCGTTGAAGTGCGGTGTGCCGAAGCCTTTAAAGCTGTTGTCGAAGAAGAGGTCGCCGTCGATGTAGACCTTTTCGGCGCGGGCGTAGGTGGAGAGCGGGTCCATGTTCCAGATGACTAAGTCGGCGTCCTTGCCTACGTCAATGGAGCCTGTGTGGTCCTGCACGCCGATGATCCATGCGGGATTCAGCGTGACCATGGCGATGGCTTCGTCTTCGGTTGCGCCACCGTAGTGGACCATCTTGCCGGCCTCTTGATTCAAGCGGCGGATGTGGTCGTTGGAGTCGCTCTTGAGCGCCACGCGGACGCCTTGGCGCATGGACATCACGGCGTTCCAGGGGATCGCGTCCCAGGCTTCGTCCTTGTAGCCCCACCAGTCGGCGAAGGTGGCGATGGCGGTGTCGTCCTTGGCGATCTTGTCGCCGACCTTGTACATCTCGAGGGCGTGGTGGAAGGCGCGGATCTTGTAGCCGTACTCTTTGGCGATGGCCTCTTCGGTCAGGAACTCGTCGGCGCGGTAGCAGTGGATCTGGACGTAGAGCTTGCCGTTCAGGACGTCGGCGAGGGCTTCTAGTTTGAGGTCGCGATGGGGGGTGACGAGGTCCTTATCGCCCTTGGCCAGCTTGGCGTTGTAGTCGTCCCACTCCTTCTTGTAGACCTTTGCGTCCTCGAAGGACTGGCGCATGATTTCGAAGTTGCCCATCCTTGTGGACGGCAACTGATTCCGAGAACCATAGACGCGCTTGGGGTTCTCGCCGCTGGCGAACTTGATGGAGCGCGGGGCGTTGGGGAAGAGAAGCTCTTCGCGGCTGAGGCCGAACTTGTTCTTGATGACGACCGCCTGGCCGCCGATCATGTTGGCGGAGCCGTGGAGAAGAAGCTCGGTCGTGACGCCGCCGGCAAGGGCCTGGTAGAGCGCCTTGTCGGTGCTGTCGAAGGCGTCGATCATCATCATGCTGGGCGTGACGGGGCTGGTTGCCTCGTTAACATCGTTGCCCAAGGCCGAGTGCGAGTGGGGATCTATGATGCCGGGGGTGAGGAATTTGCCGGTGGCGTCGATGACCGTGGCACTGGAGGGGGCGTTGACGGTTGCGCCGACGCCAGCGATCTTGCCGTTGTGGACCCAGACGCTGCCTTGAGTAATGGTGCCGTGCGAGGCCGTCATGACGGTGGCGTTCTTGATGACGAGGTCGGGGAGGGATTGGGCGGCGGCGGGGATTGCAGCGGAGATGAGGCAGAGGGCGATGCGGGCACGATTCAAGAGGAGTACCTCCAAATCTGATGTGGTGCGGGTTCGAACAGATCGCCTGGTGGCAGAAAGCTACGCAGAGCTGTGGTGAGTCGAAAGCGTCGGGATCCTTCGACTACGCCACTCGCGATGATGCCGCGAGTGGCTTCGCTCAGGATGACAGTGGTTGTAGTGTTGACGGGGTTGACGGAGGCGCTGAGGAAAGTGTTTCAGCGCCAGCCGTCGATTGTGGAGTTAGAAGGGGATGTCGTCGTCGGTGATGCCGGTGTCGCCGTAGTCAGGTGCGCTGACCGGCGCGGACTGGTTGTAGCTGGTGGAACTGGATTTGGAGTAGCCGCCGCCGCTCGATTCGCCGCCCTGCTTGCTGCCGAGGAGGGTGAGTTCGTTGACGAGGATCTCGGTGCGGTACTTCTTCTGGCCGGACTCCTTGTCGTCCCAGGAGCGCGTCTGGATCTTGCCTTCGATGAAGAGCTGGGTGCCCTTCTTGACGTAGTCGCGGACGACTTCGGCGGTGCGCTGGAAGCAGACGAGGTTGTGCCACTCGGTCTTGTCGGCCCAGTTGCCCTGAGCGTCTTTGGCGCGGTCGGCGGTGGCCAGGGTGAAGCTGGCGATGGTCATGCCGCCTGCGGTGGCGCGGATCTCGGGATCTTTGCCTACGTTGCCGAGAAGAAGAACTTTGTTGACGCCTTTTGCCATGGTGATGTGCTCCAATTTTCTGCTGGTTTCAGAGGTTGAGGATACTACAGACCGCGTGGGTGCTGGGTTAGGGCCCGGTAGAGGGTTGCGAGGGGTTCGAGCGCGAGCGATTCGGCGCGGGCCTGTGGGGGGATTTCGGCGGGCCAAGCGGCGGCGAGTGTTTCGGGGTCGTAATTGGCGGCGCGGAGGTTGTTATGAAGCGTCTTTCGCTTCTGGGCGAAGATCTGCTTGAGGAAGCTGTCGAAGCCAGTGGGGTCGACTTGAAGCTCTTCGAAACGCGGGGCGAAGTGCAGCCGGAGGACGGTGGAAAAGACGTCCGGCGGAGGATTGAAGGCGGATGGTGGAAGGGTGAAGAGGTTGTCGACCTCGGCGTTGACCTGGGTTGTGGCGGCGAGGAGTCCGTACTCCTTCACCCCGGGCGAGGCGGAGAGCCGGTCGGCAACCTCGCGCTGCATCATCAAAACAGCACGCGTGAGCAGACCGGCGCGGCCGGCGGCGAAGAGTTGGAGCAGGATGTCGGAGGTGATGTAGTAGGGGAGGTTGCCGATGACGTCTGCTGTTGCGCCTTCGGGAACTAACGCAGCCAAGTCAGTTTCGAGGACGTCTCCCTGGACGATTGTCACATTGGGCTGTTCGCGAAATTTGAAGGTAAGCTCAGCGGCCAGCGAGTGGTCGAGCTCGAGCGCGATGAGGCGCTGGGCGCGAGGGGCGAGCAGCGAGGTGATGGCTCCGTGGCCGGGGCCAATCTCAAGGACAGTGCGGTTGGAGATGTCGCCGAGAGCGTCTACGATGGCGTGGCGGACGTTGTCGTCGACGAGGAAGTTCTGCCCGAATTTGGGTTTGCGCTTGTTGGACATTGCTTTGTATAGAGTAGTGCCTGTGGTGGTTTCAGCCTGCACGGAGCCGTCTGATTGACTCACGCCATGAAAGTTTCCATACTTTGATGATGGAGGGCTGTCGCGATGAACATCACGCTTGAGATTACGCCGCAGGCGCAGGCTGAGCTGGCTCGCCAGGCCGCGATCACCGGCTGTGGTGTGGAGGCTCATGCCGCTTCTCTGCTTGAAGAAGCACTGCACCTTTCGCCGCCCGCGAATGGGACGACTCCTGTAGTTCCTTTAGGCAGAAGTTTGGTCGATGTGTTCGCCAAGGCGCGAGGATTGTTTGCCGAGAGCGAACTGGACTTCAGCCGTGATGCTTCACCCGGGCGCCCGGCTGAGTTGTCGTGATTCGGGGATACCTGCTGGACACGAATGTGCCTTCGGAGTTGACGCGGCCGTTGCCTGAGCCTCGGGTAACCGATTGGCTAGCGGCGCAGAATGATCTTCACCTGAGCGTGGTCAGCATTGGTGAACTGCGAAAAGGGCTCTCCCTGCTGGCTCCCAGCAAACGAAGAACACAACTAGAAGATTGGTTCGCTGAGTCGCTGCTGCCGCTGGTTGCGGATAGAATTCTGCCGGTAACGCAGGCGGTTGGTGATCGGTGGGGCACGATGAGCGCGGATCGGCAGCTCCAGGGAAAGCCGCTGGCGATGGCTGACGGCTTGATCGCTGCTACGGCAGTGGAGTATGAACTTACGTTGGTGACGCGCAATGTGAAAGACTTTGATGGCTTAGGCTTGACGATTCTGAATCCATGGCAAAGGCAGGGTTGAAGCATCGCGCGAAAGCGTAGAGGATGAAGTGCATGGTTATCGTGTTTGCAGCATCGGAGTGCGCGCCCTGGGCGAAGACGGGTGGACTGGCGGACGTGGTTGCGGCTCTGCCGAAGGCGTTGGTGGCGCTGGGGCATAAGGTCAGCGTGTTTATCCCCTACTACCGGCAGGTGGCGAAGCTGGCCCCGGAGTGCCCGGTGGTGCAGCCGAGCGTGACGATCCCGTTTCCGCACTACAACCGGTTTGTCCAGATTCTGGACGGTGGCGTGAAGGATGGCGTCCAGCTTTACTTTGTCGCGAACTCGGAGATGTTCGACCGCGATAGCTTTTATGCGACGCCGGGCGGCGACTACCTCGACAACGCAGAGCGGTTTGGACTGTTCAGTCGCGCGGTCATCGAAGCCACGAAAGTCTTAGGCGTTCCCGACGTCTTCCATGTGCACGACTGGCAGACAGCGATCCTGGCGGTGCTGCTACGCTCGACTTACTTCTTCGATCCTGTGCTGAAGGGCGTTCCGGCAGTGTTGAGCATCCACAACGCCGGATATCAGGGGTGGTTTCCGCCGTCGACGATGGAGCTGCTGCTGCTGCCGTGGGACATGTTCACCTTCGACAAGCTGGAGTCGTATGACTCGGTGAACTTCCTCAAGGGCGGCGTGTTGTATGCGGACGCAATCACGACCGTCAGCCGCAAGTATGCCGAAGAGATTCAGACCTCAGAGTTTGGCAATGGGCTGGAGGGGATTCTGCAGCGGAGGAGTTCGGACCTGTTCGGGATTTTGAACGGCGTCGACTACGCGGAGTGGGACCCGGCGCACGACTCGAACATCGCGGCGCACTATACGGCGGAGAACCTGGCCGGGAAGAAGAAGTGCCGCGAAGATCTGCTGCATGCGTTTGGGTTGAATGACGTTGCGGAGACGACGGCGGTCATCGGTGTGGTCTCGCGGTTTGCGACGCAGAAGGGCTTCGACTTCATCGTTGCCATCATGGACCGACTGGTGCAGGAGGACATGGTGCTCGTCATCCTGGGCAACGGCGAGGAGTACTACGAGCGCCTGCTGACGGAGACGGCGAATCGCTTCCCGGGCAAGGTGCGCGTGCAGGTGAAGTACGACAATGTGATCGCGCACAAGATCGAGGCGGGATCGGATATGTTCCTGATGCCTTCGCGGTACGAGCCCAGCGGATTGAACCAGATGTACAGCCTGCGCTATGGGACGATTCCCGTCGTCCGCGCGACGGGCGGCCTCGAAGACACCATCGACGAGCGCCACGGCGGACAGGGGAACGGGTTCAAGTTCTGGGGCTACAACCCAGAGGACCTGCTCGACGCAATCAAGCGGGCGCTGGCGACCTTCCAGAACAAGGAAGAGTGGACCGGCATGATGAAGCGCGGGATGGCGCAGGACTTCAGTTGGGAGCATCCAGCGAAGGAGTATGTGCGGGTCTACGAGCGGGCGGTGAATAACCGAAATTAGTACCGATTTCAGGCGTTCTCACCCTCCTGCCTGTCATCCTTTCCCCCTGCCCCTGACATCCTTACCCCTTACCCCTTACCGCTTGTCATCCTTCGATGGTCCCGATCACAGCCTTATCGTGATCGTGACCATCGGAGGATCTGCTTCTCCTCCTGCCCGCTCATAAGGCGGAGTCTATGTTTGTGAGACTCGGCGCTTCAGCAGATAGTGGATCGGGATGCCGCAGAGGATGATCGCCAACCCGACCAGCGAGTTGCGCGGGTCGTTGTAGATGGAGAAGACAGCGATGCCGATGGCCGCGAGGATGAAGATCGCGGGCAGGATCGGGTAACCGATCATGCTGAAGGGGCGGGTGGCCGGGTCGTCGCGGCGGCGGAAGACGAAGACCGTCGAGACGGTCAGGCCGTAGAAGAGCCACATCGCGAAGATGGCGAGCGAGAAGAGCGCCTGGAATCTCCCAATGAACAGCAGCAACAGCGAGGTCAGCGTCGCTTGAAGGATGAGCGACGTGTCGGGCGTCTTGAAGCGCCGGTTCACGTGGGCGAGGCCTTCGAAGAAGAGGCCGTCGCGGGCGGCGGCGAAGGTGACCCTCGCTCCTGATAGGGACGACCCGACGAAGGTCGCGGCCATGCTGACCGACATGCCGATGGTGACCAGCGCCGCTCCCCAATGACCGGCGACGAGGCGCATCGCGTCGACCGTCGGGCGATCGGCGAGAGCGATCGCGGTGGCGGGAAGGACGTACTGGATCGCCGCGTTGGTCAGCATGTAGAGCGCGCCGACGATGGCGATTCCACCCACCAGCGCCAGGGGCATCGACCGCTGCGGATTCTTGACCTCGCCGGCCATCTGGGTCACGTCGGACCAGCCGTCGTAGGCCCACAGAGCGGCGATCAGCGCGACCATGAAGCCGGTGAGGCCGCCTTTCGCGCCGGTGAAGGAGGTCGCGAAGTTGTGCCAACCGCCGTGGTTGCCGGCAGCGAAGAAGCAGAATCCGGCGATGACGACGATCAGCAAACCTTTCAGCCATGTCAGGACGAGCTGGACGTTGGCGGACTCGCGCGTGCTGAGGATGTTGAGCAGGGTGATGGCCCAGACGACGCCGATGCCGACGACCTGGCTCCACAGCAGAGGGCCGGCCTCCCCGATTCGAAAGGCGGGCTGCGAGAAGAAGCTGAAGACTTCGAACGACCCGAGCACGCGGGTGAGCCCGGCGACGATGGTGGCCAGCGAGGCGGGCTTGCCGATCGAGATCCACGACCACATATAGAGGAAGCCCATGAGGTCGCCGTATGCGGCTTTAATGAAGGCGTACTCGCCGCCGTAGAGCGGGCGGGCGGCGGCGATCTCGGCGTAGGTCATGGCACCGAAGAGCGAGAGCAGGCCGCCGACGATCCAGACGGCGTAGACCATGCCGGAGGAGCCGACGGCGGCCATCATCTCTCGGGGGACGAGGAAGATGCCGCTGCCGATGATGATGCCGACCACGATGGAGGTGGCGTGGGAGGCGTTGAGGACGCGCGGGAGCTCGTGGGTGGAGGGTGGCTGGGGCATGTGGGTTGTGTGGAGGGTAGCACAGGGGGTGGAGCGTGGTAATTCAAAACGTTCATCGGGACGGACCTAAAACCAGCAGCAGGCACCCCAGTGGTATTAGGCTCATCCGGGTTGCAGTGAGATGGCTAATTTCATTCCTCGTCAATATCCTCAGTCTCTTTGAGCAGTTGTGCCTCCGCGTTGCTCGGGGCGGCCGCGAAGAACTCTTCAAGAGTCAATCCGTCTAAAACAGGTGCGTTTCTGCATTGTTCTTTCGAGTTGCTAGCAGTGACATCGATTTCGCGGAATCTGTTCGCCAGCTTACGCAGATTGGCGTAAGCTCCGATGTCAATCATGTACGCTGTGAATGTGCCCGGTTGCGACTTATGCGTCAACGCATTGCCAACGAGGTGAATGATTCTGTAGTCAACCAGGCGGTTCAGCAGGTCTCTTATTGCGCTGCGTTCTTGAAGAGTTCTATCGGCTACAAGAAACACATTGTTTTTTCTATCTAGGCAGAGCTTCCTGATTGCATAAATACCGCGTATGAGGACGTCGTGGTCTTTCTCTTCCGAATCAGCCTTTAGTTCCTCAATTCTGTGCTGAAAAGTGCTGAGGCTGAGCACTCTCACGTCGTCCTTCCCGATTCGCTCATCACCCGCCGGTTTCTCCGATAGCGCTTCGAGCAGCAGAGAGAGAAAATCGCGTGGTACCCCTCCCGAAGCCAGAACTAACCGGTTGAATCCTTCTCCTTTGAAAAGCGCATCCGCTTCATTTTTCTTCATCCCTGCCTTGTTAGCGTACTCGTACAGAATCTTGCGGATCTGCTCCGAGGTCTTCTTGAAATCAGCCAGAGTGTAATCAATATTTATAGGCTGATAGTCGTGACGTTCCTGAGCTCCAATCGGCTGTTGGTGACGATCAGCATATAAAGAACTTGCATGACGAAGGGTACCGATTTTGAAGAAAAGTGGAACATCTTTGCATAGACGGTGAACATAATCTGCGACATAAGGCTGTATTGGGCGCCTCAGCTGATAAAAATCATCCAGTTCCACGAAGATGACTTCTACCTTTTGGGACAATACAAAAAACTGTTCAATAATCCTCTTCAAACGTGGAAGGATCTGGTTGAGTTCGCGGATCTTATCGTCAAAGGTCTCATATTCCGCTTCAATCGATTTCTTTTGTGTGCTGGATAGGCCGAGATCTGCCTGAAGGTGGGGAACGCCGCCCTTTGCCCCAATGGACTTTTTATTCTCGACTTCCGCTTTGCTTTTGACTTTTTTTGTTATCTCATCTTCCTTGGCGCGGAGAGTAGAGAGCTCGCCTCTCAGTTCGCCAACCAGAGTTTTCAGCTTTTTCTTCTTCCCAAACCATCCTCCAAGATGTGTCTCAATCTCGGTAAAGACGGCGTCTAGAATCTCGACTAATACGTTAGGGAACGAGTGATGCTTGTAATCTTCGCAGTTGATATAGATTGCACGGATTTTCTCATCGGTGCCCTTACGCACCTTCTCCAGTAGCAGGCTCTTACCGCATCCGCGCCGTCCAAACACAACGTGATTCTGCTTTGTCGTGGCGTCAGCGAGAGCGTGAGTCACGTCGACATAGTCGATTTGAATCGATGCTCCCTTCTGAATTCGGGAGTTTTCCTGGATTAACTTTCGCAAATTCGCAATAGGGGCAGACAAGTCGATCCTCCGGTCACGGAAGTGCTTTGTTGAAGATTCTTCCTATTCTAGGCTCCAAAAGAGAAACAGCGTTGGGTAGTCTCTACAAAATCTGGCGACCTCTCACTCCGGCACGACTGCTCTTGGGATGCAACCCTCCACTCAGAGCGTGCGCGGTGCGCACTCTCGAAAAAACCCATAGCTGATCTGGCCGCTTTAGATAGCTCAAGAGGCTGAGGGCGAGCGCGCGGATAAGACGAGTGCGAAGGCTCCGGAGGCGGAGTCGCTTGGCGCGGAGTTCTGGAGCAAGGCTCGGGTGGTGATGCTGCGTGGGAAGACGTCGGTGCATCTTCGTCTGGACAGCGATGTGGTGGAGTGGTTCAGGGCGAACGGGAAGGGCCACCTGACTCGGATGAACGCGGTGCTCAGGGCTTATGTGGATGCTCAGAAGTAAGGGGTTCGTGCTTTGCACGAATGTCCCACCCATGGCCAAGTGCGAGCCATGGATGGGGCACCCGGGCGCGATGGATGGGGCACAGGGCTCGGGCTGTGCGGGCAGGATGGTTCGAGCCGCATGGGTAGCGCGGACACCCTCGGGATCCTTCGCTTCGCTCAGGATGACGGAGCCTAGAATGGATCACGAAGGAATCAGAAAAAATCCTTCTTGGACGGCCATTGTTCGAGCAGGCTGAACCTGTGGCCGTCGGCGTCGAGCTTGCGGCCAGTGCAGAGGAAGATCGTCTTGTGTTCGAAGGGCATGGAGTAGGTCGTGCCGGTGTGGCCGACGACCTCGACGTGGTCGCAGAAGTTGAGAAGGTGTTCGCGCGTGGTGTGCTCGACGACGATCATGGAGTCGCCGTTGTAGCCGTGCGGGCCCCAGAGGAAGTAGTTGTTCTGGCCGGAGAGAGCGGGCGGGAGATTGTGGCCGAGGAAGTCGACGGCTCCGGCTTCGCCGTAGTTTTCGGCGACGATGCCGGTGATCTTCTGCTGCTCGGGTGGGAGCGAGTCGTAGACGCGCTGGATCTGGTCGACCTCCTCCTGCCAGCCGAAGCGGTCGGCGAAGAACTGTGGGAGCGGGCCGCTGGAGTTGGTCTCGGAGTTGGTGGTGATGTGGTCGAGGCCGGTGGCGTGGGTGTAGGCGAGCCACTGCGCCGGCGGCATGAGCGGGAGGGCGAGCGGGAGGATGAAGATCGCTCCGAGGACCAGGATCGTCGCGTAGATGGGGAAGGCGATGGCGCGGTCTTGTCTCACCCATTTACGCGCGGCGAACTGTGCCTCCCAGGCGATGCCGCCAGCGGCAAAGAGGATGGGGTAGACGGGCGAGACGTAGTAGTCCTTGGCGTGCTCGAGCATCATGATTGCGAAGAAGAGGACGAAGGTGATGCCTAGCCAGCGGTCTTCTTTCCTGCGAAGAAGGCGGACTAATCCAGCCACCCAGATGAAGGCCAGCAGCGGGCCCATGTTGAGGATTTGCTTGAGGGTGAAGGCTATGGGTGAGAGCTTGATGCTCTTGTTGCCGAGCTGACCGTTGCGGAGGAACTCGAGCGTGGGCCAGTGATTGTGGATCTGCCAGAGAAGGTTGGGCAGGGCGATCAGGATCAGGACGGCGGTGCCGATGGCGGCCCACTTGGTGAAGAGGATGCGGCGCTGCGGGGTGAGGATGAGGGCGATCAGGAGGGCGATGAGGAAGAAGGTCATCGAGGGCTTGTTGAGGACGCCGATGCCGCCGGAGATGCCGAAGAGGAGCCAGAGTTTTTGGGAGTTGGCGTCGGCTTCGTTTTTGAGGAGCAGGATGAGGGCGAGGAGGCAGGTCATCCAGAACATGGACTCGCAGGAGTTCATGGAGAGGAAGCTGTCGGTGCCGAGGTACTGGGGGACGAGCAGGACGCCGAGCATGGCGAGGCCTTGCGCGGGCCGGCGGCCTCCGAGGGCCCAGGCGAGGATGCCGGTGAGGAAGATGCGGGCAGCTCCGGCGAGGGCGGAGAGGAAACGCAGACCGGCTAGTGACCGGCCGAAGAGGAGCTCCGAGGCGCGGGCCTGGAGGGCGACGATGGGGCCGTGGTCGACGTAGCCGAAGTCGAGATGGCGGCCGCAGGCGATGTAGTAGAACTCGTCGCGGAAGTAGCCGTAGCCGATGTGGGCCTCCCACAGGTTGGCGGCCACGTGGAGGACGAGTTTGATGGCGGCGAAGAGGAGGGCCAGACGCAGGGCGGCGTGGAGGGTGGGGTCGGCGGGACGGACGACTGTGGTGGCCATGTGCAGGAGGATACGGGATGAAGGCAGGAAAAGTTCGGCTCGAGCTTGATCCCACATCTGGCGATGAGGCCGCCAGATATGGGGCACCCGGCGGCGCGGAGAGTGGGGTCGGCGGGACGGACGACTGTGGTGGCCATGTGCAGGAGGATACGGGATGAAGGCAGGAAAAGTTCGGGGAGTATCGGTGCTTTCGATTCTCGATGAATGGGTGAGGCGGGACCACTCATTCGCGATGAGGCTACGAATGAATGGGGCACAGAGTCTGTGGCTTGGATCCCACATCTGGCGATGAGGCCGCCAGATATGGGGCACCCGGCACCCGGTTTTGTGGCTAGGAGATTTGAACCAGGGTGGCCAGGACTTCGGTGGGAGCTTCTTCGGCGAAGTGGGATTTGATCTTGGTGGCGATGGAGGGGGAGACTACGGCGGTCAGGGCGTCGTGGGTCGCCTGCTTGATGCCGCGGACGCTGCCGAAGTGCTGGACGAGCCGTTGGCGGGTGCGGGGGCCTACGCCGGGGATGGCGTCGAGTTCGGTCTCGCGGTCGCGGATCTGGCGGCGCTTGCGGTGGTAGGTGACGGCGAAGCGGTGGGATTCGTCGCGGATCTTCTGGACTAAGTGGAGGACGGGGCTGCGGCGGTCGAGGACTACGGGGTCGTTCTCCTGGCCGTAGACGTAGATGATCTCTTCCTTCTTGGCGATGGAGGCGAGGGGTTGGAGGGTGACGCCGATCTCGGCGAGGGCGTCGGCGGCGGCGTGGAGTTGGCCTAGGCCGCCGTCGATGAGGATCAGGGAGGGAAAGTCTTTTTTGTCGTCGAGGAGGCGCTTGTAGCGGCGGTGGATGATCTCGCGCATGGAGGCGAAGTCGTCGACGCCGGAGACGGTCTTGACCTGGAACTTGCGGTAGTCAGACTTCTTCATTGTGCCGTCTTCCCAGACCACCATGGAAGCGACGGTTTCGGCACCCTGGATGTGGGAGATGTCGAAGCACTCGATTCTTTTCGGCAACTCTTCGAGGGTCAGCGCGTCTTGCAGGGCTTGCTGGATGGCCTTCTGGTTGGGTTGTAGGACGCGGAAGCGCTGGTCGTAGGATTGGCGGGCGTTCTGGCCGACCAGGTCGACTAAGGAGCGTTTGTCGCCGCGGCGGGGGGCGGCGATCTCGATACGGTGGCCGACTTTCTCGGAGAGGACATCGGTCAGGATTGCGCGGTCGGGGAAGTCGACCGGGAGAAGGATAGAGCGGGGGATGTAGGACTGATCGAGGTAGAGCTGCTTGAGCAGAGCGGAGAAGAAGGCGGAGGGGCTGAAGGATTGGCCGGGTTCTTCGATGGGGGTGTGCTGGAGGATGGGGGGGGCTTCGGTGATCTCGGGGGCGGACTGGGTGGGGTTGGGTTCTGCTTGAGAGGACTGGCTTTCCTGGGAGAAAGATTCGAGCGGCTCAGGCTGGGAGAGGGTATCGGGGTCCTTCGACTCCGTTCGTCGCAAAGAGCGCGACGAACTCCGCTCAGGATGACGGAGTTGATGTTGGGTTTCGTCTGTAGAACTATCGGCGTCGGGGTCTTCGTTGAGGGATTCGCCGAAGAAGGCGTTCATCTCGGGGAGGTCTTCCCAGAAGAACTCGCGGCGGTCGACGATCTTGCCGCCACGCATGTGGAAGAGGTTGACGGCGAGCATCTGGTTCTCGAAGTGGAAGCCGAAGACGTCGGCGTCTTCGTTGTCGGCGGTGGCGATGCGCTGCTTGTCCTGCATCTGGTGGACGGTGACGACCTGGTCGCGGAGGCGGGCGGCCAGTTCGAAGTGCTCGGCTTCGGCGGCGGCGGACATGCGGGAGGTGAGTTTGCGCTCGAGCTCTTCGGTGCGGCCTTCGAGGAAGAGCTGGACGTCGCGGACGGTCTCTTTGTAGGCCTCGGGGGTGACGAAGCCTTCGACGCAGGGGCCGAGGCAGCGCTTGATGTAGAACTGCAGGCAGGCGCGGGGGTGGTAGCGGTTCAGGTCGATCTTGCAGCTGGGGATGAGGAAGCTGCGGTGGATGAGGTCGACCAGCCTGTAGGCGAGGTTGCCAGGGAAGTAAGGCCCGAAGTAGGCGCTGCCGTCCTTGCGCAGGCGTCGGGTGACGAAGACTTTGGGGAAGCGCTCGTTGAGGGTGAGCTTGATGTAGGGGTAGGTCTTGTCGTCGCGCAGCAGGATGTTGAAGCGTGGCTTGCGCTGCTTGATGAGGTTGTTTTCGAGGGCGAGGGCCTCGCGCTCGTTGTCTACGGTGATGTATTCGACGTCGACGGCCTCGCGCATCAGCGAGCCGGTCTTGGCGTTCATCTGGTTCGCTTCGAGGAAGTAGGAGCGGACGCGCGCGCGAAGGTTCTTGGCCTTGCCGACGTAGATGACCTCGCCTTCGGCGTTCTTGTAGAGGTAGCAGCCGGGGAGGGTGGGGATTGTGCGGATTTTGGCAAGGAGATCCATTTGGGGCTGATTCAAGTGTAGATGGAAGACAGGGGGTAGGGTGCAGGGTGTAGGCGGCGAGGGAGAAGGGATAAGGGAAAGGCGGGTTTGCGGAGGATAGCGGGCTTCTGTTTCACCTTCGCGTGGATCAGGCCGGTGGGTGAGGGATTTGTCGCTCGGAAAAAGTTGTTGGGAAAAATTGACTGGTTTGTGGGGAAAAAATGCTTTGCGATGTTGGGGCGGAAGTTGGGGGATTTTGCGAAAGATTGGCAAAGGTCTGATTAGAAGCGGCTTAGTTGATCTAGCCAACGACGGATGGAGGTTTGCATCTAAAGAGAAGTAATACCGAACGTGGAGAACGACTATGAAAACTTACGCTTCTGGTAGGGTGCGGGTGCAGTCAGCATCGCGCACGATGTATACGGCGGGGATCTTTGCCGCCGGAGTTCTGGCGATGGGCTTAGGCGTGACCGGATGCGCTTCGAAGAACTACGTGAAGGCACAGACTGGCCCTCTGGTTCAGCAGACGAACGAGCTGGATGCAAAGACGGCGGCGGACCACCGGGCGATTGGCGACACGGATGACCGGGCCCAAAAGGGAATCGCTGGCGCACAGGCTTCGGCGGACGCAGCGAATCAGCACGCCAATGCTGCTGGCGAAGCCGCGAACGCCGCTGGACAGAATGCGCAGGATGCTTACAACCGCGTGGACACTCTGAGCGGCGTGGTTGCGAACCTGGATAACTACAAACCGGTCTCGGATGTGAGTGTCACGTTCGCCTTCGACAAGGCTGTGCTTACGGCGGCGGATAAGAAGCAGTTGGATGACTTTGCGGCCAATTTGAATAGCACAAAGGGCTATTTGCTGGAAGTTACGGGCGGAACTGACTCTACTGGGGACGCTCAATACAACTATCAGCTCAGCCAACGCCGCGCGGATGCTGTAGTTAATTACTTAGCGACTCAATACAACGTTCCTCCGCACAAGTTTTATCTGATCGGCATTGGTAAAGATCAGCAGGTTGCATCCGATAAGACAGCTACGGGGCGCGCTAAGAATCGCAGAGTTGAAGTGAAGTTGATGAGCAATATGGGCCAGCAATCTCAGCCGTCAAGTTCTACAGTTCCGAGCGGTGGGCAATAAAACGCCGCCAACAAGCTGCATTACCAAACCTCGCCTTACCTCCGCACGACCAACCCGCTTACGGGGCGAATCGGGAAACCTCCGGATCCGCTTTCCCTCCCACCGCGACGGAACCGCTTGTATAGGGTTCCGTTAGCCTCTTTAACGGTATGGTTCAGGGTGTAGTGCTGCGGCGGGTGAGGAGGTAGTAGACGGCCAGGATGGCTGAGGTGAGGATGACCCAAAGGAATTGGTACCAGTAGAAGAATGGGAAGCCGAAGAGCGCTGGGATGGAGCGGGTGTAGAGCTGAGGGAAGCAGAGGCCTAAATAGGGTAGGAGTAGAAGAAACTTCCAGGCGCGGGGCGTTCCGGATTGGGTGGTCGGGGGCATCGCTGTTTTATTGTGGCATGGGATTCTTGTGGCTGAAAGGTTTCAGGGGTTTGGGTGATGTGGGATCGCTCGGGGTCCTTCGAGTGCTCTTCTTGCGGTGAGGCTGCAAGAAGCTTCGCTCAGGATGACGGAGGTTTACTGAAAACTGACAACTATAAATGCGGGGATTCTTCGCTTCGCTCAGAATGACGGCCGTGGAGGCGAGTGATACGGCAGCGGGTCGGGATGGGTGGTGAAGATGCTGTAGGCTTTTCGTAGCTGGGGAGGGCTTGCTGCTTGGGGGCGATGGAAGAAAGAGAAGATGCGTTTGCTGAAGCTGTTGCGATCATGGCGCGTCTGCGGGGGCCGGATGGGTGTCCTTGGGACCGTGAGCAGACCTTCGACAGCATTAAGCGGCATACGCTGGAGGAGACCTACGAGGTCTTCGACGCGATCGAGCGCCGGGCATGGCCGGATTTGAAAGATGAACTGGGCGATCTGTTGCTGCAGGTGCTGTTTTATTCGCAGATGGCAGCGGAGGCTGGGTACTTCGATATCCATGATGTTGCGGCGAACCTGAACGCGAAGTTGATCCGGCGACATCCGCATATCTTTTCCCGAGAGACGGGGGGAGGTGTCACGGCGACCGACGCGGATGCGGTGCTGCGGAACTGGGAACAGATCAAGCTGGAGGAGAAGAAGGCGGCTGGAATGAAAGCAGCTTCGCTGCTGGATGAGGTGCCTCGCGCTATGCCGCCGCTGCTGGAGGCGGGAAAGCTGGGGTCGAAAGCGGCTAAGGTGGGCTTCGACTGGCCGAACGCGGATGGGCGGGCGACAGAGTTGTTCGAGAAGCTCGATGAAGAGATTGAAGAGTTGAAGGCTGAGGTTGCAACCGGCTCGCGCGAGTTAATGGAAGCGGAGCTTGGCGATCTCCTGTTTACGGCAGTGAATTTGGCGCGGCATTTGAAGGTCGATCCGGATGCGGCGCTGCGTGGGGCGAATGCGAAGTTTCGGCGGCGATTTGCGGGGATGGAAGCGGAGGCGGGAGAGGACGGGCTGCGTGGGAAGAGTGCGGTGGAGCTGGAAGCGTTTTGGGTGAAGGCAAAGAGGCAAGGGGCTCCTTCGCAGACGATAGGGATCGGTAATGGAGAAGAAAGCGGATCCTCCGACTTCGTCGAAGGATGACAAGGGTATGGGGCCCAAGGACAGCCTGGAAATCATGCCAAGAATGAAAGACAAAATGCGGGGGTCTCTCCACTGCGCCGCGCGATAAGGCTGCGCGGCTCCGGTCGAGATGACGATTTTCTAGAATAGGGGTAAGAGAGTCCGATGGAAGGTCCGAACGGCGATGTCTTGATCCGAATGGCGGCGGGGCTGGAGGAGTTTCAACAGTGCGTCGATATCCAGGGTGCTGTTTGGGGGTATGAAGATAGCGATATCGTGCCGCGGAGGATGTTTCTGCTGGCGATGAAGATCGGCGGCCAGGTGGTGGGTGCATTCGCTGGCGATGGGAAGATGATCGGATTCGCGATGGCGCTGCCGGCTTATCGCGAGGGGACGGCTTATCTGCACTCGCACATGCTGGCGGTGCTGCCGGAGTATCGCAACGCGGGGCTTGGACGCCGACTGAAGCTGGCGCAGAGGGATGACGCGATCGCCAGAGGTATCGAGAGGATGGAGTGGACTTACGATCCGCTGGAGACGAAGAATGCGTATCTGAACATCGCGAAGCTGGGGGCGATCTCGCGGCGGTATGAGGCGAATTTTTATGGGGCGTCGACTTCTGTGCTGCAGGGCGGGCTGCCGACCGATCGGCTGTATGCGGAGTGGTGGCTGCGGTCGGAGCGGGTGGAGAACGTTCTAAGTGGTGAAGCGGCTACGGTTGAGCCGCTGGAGCGAGTGGTCGTCCCGAAGCAAGTTGCCGAATGGAAGGCTGCGGCTGAGCTGCGACCGCGCGCGGAGGCGGTGCAGACGGCGAACCGCATCGCCCTGCAGGACGCGTTTGCCACGGGATTAGCGATTGTCGGGTACGAGCGCGATGCCGAGGGGAACGGCGTGTTTTTGCTGGGGAATTTGGAAAAGTCCACAACTCTGGGCGTGGATGTCCGATAGGATAGATGGAGTTCGCACCTGAGTCGATCTCGAAGCTGTTGCCGCCGCTTGCCGCTCCCCGAAGCAGTTCACCCCACGAAAACAACAGGACAGGAACTATGTCGACGATCACGATCGATGCCATTCACCTTCGCGAGATCAACCTTCCACTAGCGCATCCGTTTGAGACGAGCTTCGGCGTGACCGACGCGCGCCGCATCCTACTGGTCGAGATCGAGTCTGAGGGACTCACGGCCTGGGGCGAGTGTGTCGCGGGCGAGCACCCTTACTTCTCCGACGAGACCGTCGACACGGCCTGGGGAGTGATGACAGGCGAATTGGTTCCGAGCCTGTTGAATGCGGGAGAGAAACTCCGCGGTGGAGGGAACTGTCCGCACATCTTTGGGCAGGTGCGCGGGCACCGCATGGCCAAGGCGGCCATTGAGAACGCGGTGTGGGACCTGGAATCGCAGCGGAACGGTGTGAGCCTGGGTTTCCTGTTGGGAGGCGTTCGCGAGGTGATTCCATGCGGCGTGTCGATCGGATTACAGAGCTCGCTGCCGAAGCTGATGGAGAAGATTGAGACGGAGCTTGCGGCGGGGTATCAGCGGATCAAGCTGAAGTGCAAGCCGGGGCACGATACGAAGATGTTTGAGGCGGTGCGGAACCGCTGGCCTGACATTACGCTGAGCTGCGATGCGAACTCGGCTTACCGGATGAAGGACTTCGACCACATCATCGAGTGGGACGCGTTCAACCTGCTGATGATCGAGCAGCCGATGTGGTACGACGACTTTTATTTTCACTCGATGCTGCAGAAGCGGCTGGACACCTCAATCTGTTTAGACGAGTCAATCCGCAATCGCCGGGATGCGCTGGCTGCGATCGATATGGAGTCGTGCCGGATCATCAACATCAAGAATGGGCGGGTGGGCGGCTTCAGCGAGGCGATTGCGGTTCATAACGTCGCGGCAGAGCGAGGCGTGCCGGTGTGGTGCGGCGGCATGCTGGAGACGGGCATTGGGCGGGCGCATAACATCGCGCTGTCGTCGCTGCCCAACTTTACGCTGCCCGGGGATGTATCGGCATCGAAGCGGTATTGGTCGGAGGACATCATCGAGCCCGAGGTGACGGTAAGCAGCGCGGGTGAGATTGTGGTCCCGCAGGTGGCAGGGATGGGCTTTGAGGTGCGACGGGACCGGATAGAAAAGCTGACTGTGCGACGGGAGACGATGAAGGCTCGGGCGCGGGAGTTGGTGTAGGCGTTGTCGCGATACTGAAGGAAGCGAAGTTAGTAGCTAAATCAGCGCGCAGACGCGAGGGTGGTTCGCGATGCCGTTAGCTTTGTCGCTTGCTCAGAAGCGTACCTCAGCGGCTAAAGCCGCGAAACGAACGGAAGTCTTACGGGCACGGTTGAAGCCGTGCGCTTAGGCAAGACCGCTTTGTTCCCATGACTAGTCGCAGATATCGGAGATATCAAGAGCTAGTATTTCCTCCGCTACCTTGGCAGAGGTGTGTTGAGCAGAAGGTGGATGGCGTCCTGGTAGCTTATGGGGCCGGGCATGGACTGGAAGTCCAGCGAGTGGAACTCCTTTTTGACAGCGATGGTTTTGACCATGAGGGCGCGTGCGGTGACTTCCTCATGGAAGCTGGTCATGTTCCAGCGTGAGCCGGCGGCTGATGCCTGGTCGAGGTCGAGCTTGCCACCCGGATAAATGTGGGCAAGGACGCCCCAGCCGAAGTTTACGGGCCGGAAGATTTCACCGGTCATGTGGACGATGGTCTTTGCGTTGGCGTCGATCCAGATGCGGCCGCGAAGGCCGGTAAGGGCTTCGCTGGTGGTGTTGGGCGGATTGAACGCGGGGTCGGGTGCGTAGTCGATGACGACCTGGGGCGCGGAGCTCTCGGGGCTGGGCGTCTGGTCCGGGGCATAGGTGAAGATCATCGCATTCGGCATGATCTTGATCATGTCGATGGCCATCTTCTTGGAGCTGTTCTCGTTCTTGACGTGACGCGCGTACTCGGAGGGATGATCGAGCAGGGCGGTGAGGCGGTCGCGCTCTGCCTGGTCCTCTTCGGGCGTGAGCGGGCGATTGTCGCGCATGATCAGGCGGGCTACTGCGCCGTCTTTTGACTCGATGACATCGCGGAGCTCGTCGCCTTTGTCGTCGATGGCGCGCTGACGATAGCGGATGTAGGAGCCGGAGTGGTTGATGATGTCGATCTCTTTGGCGGCGGCGTCGACTGCCCATGACTTTGCGGGGGCGGAGACGAAAGAAGTGTGCTGGGCCGGCAGAAGCGGTGACATTGCAACGCAGAGGGTGAGCGAGGCGAAGCGCATAGATTTGTTTCGGGTTGAGATACGACACCTCTTGGGAATAGGCGAGCGCCTTTGAGCGATGATGCAAGGATCGCATGAGGTAAGACGTTCTTGCAGCGAACAAGGTTGCGGTTTGCAGGTTGGGGATGGCTTGGGTATAGTTCGGGCTAACACGAGAAAGCCAAGGGAGACTCCATAAGCATGAAGCCAGCAGAAGCGACCACGGTGATTGGGCGTTCGGTAACGATCCACGGCGAGATTACGGGCGGAGAAGATCTTTACCTGGATGGGTCGGTGCAGGGAACGCTGACGCTGGCGGGAAACCGGCTGACAGTGGGGCCAAACGCGCATATCGTCGCGGACCTGGAGGTTCGGGACATCGTGGTGTACGGACGAGTCGAAGGGAACATCAAGGCATCGGGGCGAGTGGACCTGAGGCAGACCGCCGAGGTCACGGGCGATATTCTGACTTCGCGCCTGTCGATCGAAGAGAAGGCTTCGATTCGTGGGCGCGTGGATGTGGGAACGGCCACTCCTGGTGGAGCTGCGGCGAAGGCGCCTGCCGTGACGGACGCGCCCTTGTTCGGCGAAGGGAAGGTCTAGCCGGGTCTGGCACTAGAGTGCTACTAGACCAGCGGCGTGTGCGGCTCTAGACTGTGGACAGATCCCCATGCTGAATTTCTTTGGCAATCACGGTTCCACCAGCGAACGCGAGGAAGCCGCTCGAGAGTCGCGCAAGTCGAGCGGATGGGCGCAGTTGCAGAAGCATCTTGCGACGAATGAAGGACTGCGGATCCTCGATATCGGGCCTACTTCGGCGATCAACATCAATTACATTACGAGCCTTGGCCACAGCATCTACATGGCGAACCTTGTTGACGAAGCGGCGAAGCCTGAATACATGGTCGCTGGCGAGGATAGCGAAGCGAAGCACTTCGATGTGGAGCGGTTCGTGAAGTCCAACCTGGACTTTGCGGGGCGGATGTTCGATGTGGTCACGTTCTGGGATACCGCGGATTATCTGCCTGCGCCGCTGCTTGCGCCGGTGATCGATCGAATCCATGAGGTCATGCTGCCGGGCGGTGTGCTGCTGGGGTTCTTTCACTCCAAAGTGAATGCGGGCGAGGTGAGATTCTCGCGTTATCACCTGACACCGACCGATGCGATCGATATTCAGCGCACCGGGGCCCATCCTATCCTGCATGTGTATAACAATCGGCAGATTGAAAAGCTGCTGCATGCGTTCAGCGGATATCGATTTTTTCTGGCGAAAGATAATTTGAGCGAAGTGCTGGCGACTCGTTAAGTAGTGACGTAGCGATGTACGGCGTTAAAGCGGAAAGGCACCTGGAGAGATCCGGGCGCCTTTTTTCTCGATCGCGCTGTGTGGGTAACGGCCTGATTTGCGGGCCGGATACTTTTATGGGGAAAGTTATTTTGATGCGAGTTTCTTGCGCTCAGCCCAACGCTTCTTCATGGCGTCGGCGATGGCCTTGCGCCCTTCAGGGCTTAGCTTGCGCTTCGTCGTCTTGGCAGTCGCCTTGAGCGGCGCTGTTGCAACGATCTTTGTGGTGGCGTTCTTGCTGCCCTTCGGCCGCCCACGCTTCGCCCCGGTCTTTACTGGTGCGGGAGCCGATGATGTTCCAGAGATGATATCGCGTGCCTGCTGCAGCTTCGCGATCTGAGAATCAATTTCCGCAAGAATCAGACTTACATCCACTTGACGCCTCCTAAAAAATCGCGTCTCGCAAGTTATCCAGCAAAGAGCTAAGTATCGCGACTTCTTTGAAAGAAGATACAGAAATATAGTTAGGTTTGCAATTGTCAAGTGGAAAAGGTGCTAAGAAGTACACGGATTATTCTTTCGATACGGGAATAATCGCATCCGCTTCAAAGCCATCCACGTCGCTCTCTTCGATGGCTTCTTCAGTTTCGCTGGGCGCTTTGATCAAATCCTTATCGTGGTTGTCGAATATCTCGAAGCGTACATCCCCAAGCCGCTGGAACCTGCTATGTTCCTCAATCGATCGACGAAGGTCGCGAAGCGTGCCTTCACGGTCGCGCGAAAACTCTCTGGCCATGCGGCTTAACGCATAGGTCATGACATCGCTGTGATGCAGGTCATGCATCTCAGGCGACTTACGCAAGCTTAGCCAGAGACGATGGACCAACTGGACTTCGCGCTGTTCAATGGCTGGAGCGTGTGGGCCAATGTGGAAGCTGATAGCCTCGCCTTCGGGCTTGACGACGTAAAAGGTGAACTGCCGCTTGGGCTCGGGGAGTTGCTCCCACGCCTGCCCTGTGTGATAGGCCTGTTCCTGCGCGGTCAGCTTAGAAGAGAGCCCGCAGACCACGGCACCCGCTTCGAGCGACTTCGCGGTCTGGACGAGCGCCGCGAAGATATCTCCGGCGGGAACGACGAGGAGCGAGATATGTTTGCCAAAGCTTTCGGCGACGGAGACGGCCTTGGTGAAGAGCATCTGCTCGTGTTCGCTAAAGAGCTGATCGTCAGGGCTCAGATAATCCGGGCCGCCTGCGCCCATCATGCGCGCAGCTAAAACGACTAGATCCTGCTCGTCGGTATTCGTGCGGGATAGCGCCCACTTGAGAGCGAAAGGAGCACCGGCGTCGCGCATGGAGACGATGACTGCACCGGGGCGGATGTCGAGAGCTTCGGTGCCGATGTCGTCGCGGTGCTCAAGCTGGAAGTGTTCCTTCATCTGCCGCGTGGCGACATCGTGACGTCTCTTATTGTCGCGTTCGGAGAGCGAGAAGATGACGAAGAAGGTTGCGGCGAATAAGACTCCGCTGACGGTCGCGACCGATTTAGTAAACAGATTGACGATTGCGGTGGTGAGAAGAACCAGAAATACGGAGAGAAGTCCGAGCGGAATTTCGGTCTTGCCCACCTTGATATTTACGGGAACCTTCCAGCCACGCTCGCCGTGGTATTTGAAGCGAAGTACCAGCATGGCGAGCGAGTTGAAGGTGAAGCTCCAGATGACGCCGAAGGCGTAGGCCTCGCCGAGCATGATGACGTTGCCGCGGGTGACGAGGATGGTGAAGAGCTGCAGCAGGACGACGAGATTGACGATGCGATAGCTGGTGCCGAATTTGTGCTGCGGCTTGCGGAACCAGTCGGACAGGACACCGTCTTCAGCGACACGCATGAGGACGCCGGTTGAGCCGACGATGGCGGTGTTTACCGCTCCGCCGAGGATGAGGAAGCCTACGATGACGACGAAGATGCGGAAGGCGATGCGAGCAGCGAGCGGGCCAACCATGAACATCGCCATGCCGGCGATGAGGTTGTCGCGATAGACCGAGACGCGGACGGCGTCGGGGATAATCATGACCGCAAGGAGCGAGCCGATGCCGGTGAAGATGAAGCTATAGATGGCGATGACGATGGCGGCACGCTTGAGGTTCTTGAGCTTGGGGTGCTCGATCTCTCGGTTGACCTGGGCGAGGGACTCTTCGCCGCTCATGGCAAGCACGGAGTGGCCGAAGGCCATGATGACGCCGAAGAGGCCGAGGGTCTTGGCGAAGCTGGTGTTCTTGAGGAAGCCGAGGGCGTCGTTTGAGAAGTGCAGATTTGCCGGGACAGGTAGCGGAGGTAGATGAGCTCCGGTGCGCAGGACGGTGAAGAAGCCCCAGGAGAGAAGCAGGACCACCATGACGGTGGTGATCTTCATGACCTTGAGGGCCTTGTCGCTCGACTCTTCGATGCCCTTGATGTTCTGCCACCAGAAGTAGACGGTGACGAGTCCCGCGAAGACGGCGGAGGTGCCGTCCACGGGGAGTTGGCGAGCGACGCCGCTGGTGTGGGTGAAGGCACCGTGGATCCAATGGTGATTGGAGCCAAGCCGCAGCAGCTCATTGAGAAGACCGACGATGTACTGGCCGGCGGAGACACCGGAGATAGGGCCGGTGAGGATGTAGTCGAACATCAGCGCGGAGACGCTGAGCTTGGCGAAGGTGCCGCCGAGGGCCTCCTTCACGATGCGATAGACGCCGCCGCGGGTGAACATGCTGCAGCTTTCGACGTAGACGGCGCGGACGGCGAAGCTGAAGAGCATGACGCCGAGGATGAACCAGGGAGCGGACTTCCCGACCGCCTCTTCGGCGATGCCACCGGCGTAGAAGGCGGAGGAGCCGAGGTCGTTGAGAACGATGGCTGCGGCGCGCCAGAAGGAGATGAATGTCAGCATCACGGAGGATGCGACGACAAGGCGAATGCGGCCTGAGGGCGGGCGGTTTACAGTTTGGGAGGAGTTTTGCCGGGCTGGCGGGCTGGTCTTCATGGACTATGCGGGATCCGTAAAACGCGCTGTCGCGCCGAATACGAAAGAAACTCTGCGAGGAATCGGTAGCTTCAAGACTATTCCTCTTCGCCGATCAGTTCTGTCAAATCTTCGAAGAAACTGATGAGAACAACGACGGCCGATCCCAGGAGTCCGAAGAAAAAGAGCGGGACGAGAATCTTCGAGACGATGTGGATAAGCGGATCCATGTACACCGATTGTAACTCCAGTCAATTTCCCGGTGGTAAGTTAGAACTCGATGCGATCCATTGCTATGCGAAGCTGGGCGCTTGCGGCGCTTTCCGGTCTACTCCAGATTCTGCCTTTTCCAATAGCTGGGCCAATCCCACTTTGGCGTACTGCGTTCGCCTGGATAGGGTTATTGCCACTGTTGTATGCGCTGCTGGCTGACGACCGGCGTGGAGAGCGGCTTTCGCCGTGGCAGAGTGCGCTCCTCGGCTACCTGAGCGGGGTGATCTGGTATGCGGGGAATTGTTACTGGATCTACCAGACAATGTATCTCTACGGCGGGTTGCCGAAGCCGGTGGCGCTGGGGATCTTGGTCCTCTTTGCGCTGTACCTTGGGCTTTACCATGCTCTGTTTGGGGCGGTGGTGGGAGGGTTGCGGCGGGCTGGATTCGGGCGGAACGCTGTGCTGTTGCTGGTGCCGTTTGCCTGGGTTGCGGTCGAGCTGGCCCGGGCGAGGATTACGTCGTTTCCGTGGGACCTGCTGGGGATGACGCAGGTGGACAACCCTCTGCTGTCGAGGCTGGCTCCGGTTACTGGAGTCTATGGGCTTTCGTTTGTGGTTGCGCTGGTGAATACGTTGTGGCTGCTGCGAGTGAAGGTCCAGGGGCGCAGGATGATGCGGCCGGCTTTGGCTGTTGCGGCGGTGGCTCTATGTGTCGGTTATGTCGTTGGGGTCCATGCTTTGCCGGAGGTGAAGCTAAGTCCGCCAACCGGAGCGGCGACGCTGGTGCAGGAGAACCTTTCTGTGGGGGCGGAGCAGAAGGGGCTGCCCGAAAGTATCGGGCAGAAGTTGGAGTCGTTTTCGCACTTGAGTACGCATCCTTCGCCGACGTTTCTGGCAGGGATCCCGGAGATGGCCGGGACGCCCGAGGTGGTGATCCTGCACCGCGGAGGGATGGACGCGCAAGAGGTTCCCGAGGCCCAAGACCAGACGCAGACGTGGACGCCGAAGACGGATTTGATCGTGTGGCCGGAGGCTCCCTCGGAGTTCTATACGACGGAACCGGAGTTTCTGGAAGCGATGCATCGGCTGGCGGATTCGAGTAAGTCGCTGCTGATTATCGGCAGCCTGGGAATCGCGCCGAATCCTGATCCGGCGAATGGGCGGCCTTATCTTCTCTATGACTCAGCGGCATTCTTCCGGCCGAACGACGCGGGAATCTCGCGGTACGACAAGATCCACCTGGTGCCGTTTGGCGAATATATTCCGTTCAAGAGTCTACTGGGATTTGCCCATAAGCTGACTGCCGGAGTGGGCGATATGGACCGGGGGACGCAGCGGACGGTCTATCAGATTGGCGGACACACTTATGCGGCGTTTGTCTGCTATGAGTCGATCTTCGGGGATGAGGTACGGCAGTTTGTGAAGAACGGAGCGCAGGTGCTGGTGAATATCTCGGACGATGGATGGTACGGAGATACGGGCGCGGCGTGGCAGCATCTGAACATGGTGCGGATGAGGGCGATTGAAAATCACCGGTGGATTCTGCGGTCGACGAATACCGGCGTGACGGCTGCGATCGATCCTGCGGGACGGGTGACGGCGGCGGCTCCGAGGCATGTGAGGACAAGTCTCCATGTGGCGTTTGGGTATGAGGACGATGAGACGTTTTATACGCGGTGGGGAGATCTGTTTGCGTATGGGTGTGTGGTGGTGATGGCGGCGGCGGGTTTGGTGAGTGGAGCGACGAATAAAAGTGCATACCCCAGGGGCTGAAGCCCGCGGTTGTGGCAGGCGTCAGGGCCAAGGCTGAAGCCTTGGCTTACCTAGAAGCAAAGGTAAGAACAATGCAAAAGCCGAAACAGATCCTCCGCTGCGCGAAGGATGACAAGGGCGGATGACAAGGGCGGATGACAAGGGCGTATGACAAGGGCGTATGACAAGGGCGTGGGAATTGTTACGTGTCATTCACCCAGCAATGTCAGGCAATTGGCTGCGAAATGGAAACCACAAGATTGCCGTAAACTAGAGGGATGATTAGCGATCTCGAATACTCCTACTCCCCAGTGCGCGATAAAGTTCGTGAGCTGCGGGAGTATCTTTGACTCTGCCCGCCTGAAGCGTGAACTCGCCACAATCGAAGAGAAGACATCCGATCCGAGCGTTTGGGCGGATGCGGCGCGTTCGCAGCCGTTGATGCGGGAGCGAAAGCGGCTGGAGACGCTGCTGGCCGATGACGCGGAACTGGAACGGCGTAGCGACGATATCGAGGCCTACTTCGAACTTGCCAAAGAGGGCGAAGACACTGAGCCTGATCTGGTTCGAGAGATTCCGGCGCTGGTGGAGTTTGCCGAGAAGCTGGAGTCGAAGACGATGCTCTCGGGCGAGACCGATCCGCTGAACGCCATCGTCGTCGTGCATCCGGGCGCGGGTGGGACGGAGAGCCAGGACTGGGCGGAGATGCTGATGCGGATGTATATCCGCTGGGCGGAGCGCGAGGGCTTCAAGGCGGAGCTGAACGAGATCCAGGACGGCGACGAGGCGGGCATCAAGTCGGCGACGTTTACGATCACGGGCGAGTTCGCGTTTGGGTTGCTCTCGGGAGAGACGGGCGTGCACCGGTTGGTGCGGATCTCGCCGTTCGACTCAGCGAAGCGGCGGCATACGAGCTTTGCGTCGGTCTTCGTGTCCCCTGAGATCGACGATACGATTGTGATCGACATCAAGACGGAAGACCTGCGGATCGATACGTATCGCTCTGGCGGCAAGGGCGGGCAGCATGTGAATACGACCGACTCCGCGGTACGGATTACGCATATTCCGACTGGGCTGGTGGCGGGGTGCCAGAATGAGCGGTCGCAGCATAAGAACAAAGAGCGTGCGATGAAGATGCTGCGCTCGCGGCTGTATGAGTACGAGCTGGATAAGAAGAAGGCGATCACGAAGAAGCTTGAGGATTCGAAGCTGGATATCGGGTTTGGATCGCAGATTCGGAGCTACGTGCTTCAGCCTTACCGGATGGCGAAGGACCTGAGGACGCGGGTCGAGGTGGGTGATGTGGACCGTGTGCTCGATGGGTATCTGGAGCCGTTTATTCGCGGGTATCTGCGGATGCGGCGCGAGGGGAACTTCCCGGCGGCAGCGGCGGATGACGACGATCTGGGCTAGATCTTTGCACTAGACCCTGGTGACATCTGTCACGAGCGATTGTGACAGATGCTTCTTTGTTCCTGAGGCTGCGAGGCAGATACTCCTTCCATACCGGGAAGCTTTTGAGATTGCCGGGTGGAGGCGTGATGGCGACTGCAGCAGTGACTAAACCTGACTATGGCGTGGATGCACCGGCGGTGCTGCGCAATCTCTTTCTGTTCGGCTCTGCGTGCCTGTTCGCCGCTGGAGTGATTCATGCGCCGATCCATATAGGCAATGTGATCCTCTCGCTCCACAGCATGTTTCTCTGGACCGGGGTGGCACTCGTGGTGGAGGGATTTCTCTACCTGCTCTATGTGAAGGTAGGGAAGATGCACCATCGCGATTCCATGCTTGCGTTTCATGCGTGGCGCGGAGATGAACAGGTGCTCGATGTGGGATGTGGGCGCGGACTGCTGCTGATCGGCGCGGCCAAGCGGGTGGGCAGCGCAGGACGCGCGACTGGAATCGACATCTGGTCGACGGTGGACATGGGCGGAAACGCGATGGCAGCTACGCAGAAGAACATTGAGCTGGAGGGCGTGGCTGATCGCTGTACGCTGGTGAGTGCCGGAGCGCAGGAGATGCCATTCGGGGATGGTTCGTTCGACGTGATTGTGTCGAATCTGTGTCTGCACAACATTTATGACAAGCCGACAAGGCAGAGGGCGCTGGCGGAGATTGTGCGGGTGCTGAAGCCCGGCGGACAGGCGATTCTGTCGGACTACAAGTTGACCTCGCAGTATGGGGCGTACCTGCGTGGGGCGGGTTTTGAGGTGGCAAAGAAGAGGGGAAGTATGTGGGCCACGTTTCCGCCGCTTACTGTGGTGGTGGCTCGTAAGCCGGCTGCCTAAGGATTTTCAGTTCCTTGTGGTTGCATTGCGCATCCAAAAGGCAAAGATATTGGAGGCAGGGACCGATGGCTGTGGCGGACGGAGAGAATGCGGAGCTGGTGAAGCAGTTGCTGGCGTTGATCGAGGGCAAGCAGGCGCATGTCGATCTCGAACGCGCGGTGAAGGACTTTCCAGAGGAGATGCGTGGGGTGGTGCCGGAGAAGCTGCCCTACTCGGCGTGGCAACTGATTGAGCATCTGCGGATCACGCAGCGCGACATCCTGGAGTTCTGTGCTCCGCCGACGGGCGGGTATCAGCCGATGGAGTGGCCGAAGGCGTATTGGCCGGAGTCTTCGGAGCCGCCTTACCCGGGGTCGTGGGATCAGACGCTGGCGGCAATCGAGAGCGACCGCCGGAAGTTTGAGGCTCTATTGCAGAAGCCGGGCGTGGATTTGTACAAGCCGTTTCGGTGGGGCGATGGGCAGAATCTGCTACGTGAGGCGATGTTGATTGCGGACCACAATGCGTATCATCTTGGGGAACTGGTGGTGTTGCGGCGGTTGTTGGGGATTTGGAAGTCGTAAAGGTCTAAAGGCAAGAGCGCAATGCGGGGGTCTCTCCGCTGCGCATCGCAATAAGGCCGCGATGCTTCGGTCGAGATGACGGTTTCGAGTATTGTGAGAGGTCGAAGTGAACGAGCCGGAAGTAATTCGAGCGATGCTCGGGGCGAAGACGATTGCCGTGGTGGGACTTTCGGCCGATGCGGAGAAGCCTAGCCACTATGTCTCGGAGTACATGCAGCGGCATGGTTATCGCATTGTTCCGGTGAATCCTTCGGTCGAAACGGTGCTGGGCGAGAAGAGTTATAAGTCGCTGAGCGACCTGCCGGAGAAGCCGGATCTGGTGAATGTCTTTCGGGGTGCGGCGGTGATTCCGCGCATTGTGGAAGAGATGGAGAGCCTGGGACTTTGTAACCTTTGGGTGCAGTTGGGAATCATAAACGTGGAAGCTGCCGAGAAGGCGGAGGCCAGCGGCATCCGCGTAGTTATGGATCATTGCATTATGGTTGAGCATCGCCGGATGTCATGAGCGGATGTTCCAGGTTTCTCTTCTCGTGATTGAGAAGTTTGGCGCGGCGACCGATCAGCGTACCTCAGCGGCTAAAGCCGTCTTTGCCGCTGGACTTGTGTTGGCACGGCTGACGCCGTGCTCTTATGCAAAACGGTCTATGACTACAGCATCTGGATTTATCTGTTCGTCCTACAAATTCATTGGTTCAGCCTACAATTGGGGTTCATGAAGATTCGTACGTATCTCTCCATCTTGTTAGTCGCGATGTGTGCCATCGCGACTTCGGCGCAAGCCCAGCTTACGACGGTCGGCGACGGTGGGCCGGGGCCGGTGAAGGCGCAGCACCTGACGGCGGAGCTTGTGACGCTTGGGTCGACGATTGCGCCCGGAAGCACGCTGCAGGCCGGGCTGGTGCTGACCATGGAACAGCATTGGCATGTGTACTGGGTGAACGCTGGCGACTCGGGTGAGCCGCCGCACATCAAGTGGACGCTGCCTCCGGGGTTGTCGGTGGGGCCATTGCAGTTTCCCGCGCCGAGCCGTCTGCCGCTGGGTCCCCTGATGGACTTTGGATACGAAGACACGGCGGCATTCCCATTTACCTTTACTGCCTCGCCAAAGATGAAGCCGGGCCAGGTGCATGTCGATGCGCTGACCGACTGGTTGGTGTGTGCGCAGGTCTGCATTCCCGGCAAGGCGCATCTAGGGCTGACGCTGATGGTTGGGCCGGCGGGTGCTCCGGTTGCGCCTGCGGGCGCTCTTGGTGAGGCTCTGAGTCTGTTGCCGAAGCCGCTGCCTGCGGATGCGCAGGTGACGGTGCTGGGCGGGAAGAAGCTGCTCGCCATCACGCTGAAGAGCTCGTCGATTACGAACGTGAATGTGGATGATGTTGAGTTCTATCCGTACGATATCGACGAGATTGCTAATGCGGCGGACCAGGATGTGACGGCCACGCCGGATGGCTTCCAGATGCGGATCGCGCGGGCAGACGAGAAGGCGAAGCTGCCGAAGGAGCTGCACGGGCTCCTGAAGTTGTCGGACACGGAGAGCTATGAGTTCACCTCGGCGGTGGTGCCGGGCGAGGTAGCACCTGCGCCGGTCAAGCATGCTGTGGCTTCGGGCGTGACGACGCTGGGGGCGATTGGGCTGGCGTTTTTTGGCGGGATCATTCTGAACCTGATGCCATGCGTCTTTCCGGTGCTGTTTTTGAAGGGGCTGGCGCTGGTGCAGTCGTCGGGCGAGGAGCGGAAGGAGCTTCGCCGCCATGGGCTGGTGTACACGCTGGGGATTCTTGTGTCGTTCTGGGCGATCGTCGGCGTGCTGCTGATTCTTCGTGCGGGCGGTAGCCAGGCGGGGTGGGGATTCCAGTTGCAGTCGCCGGCGTTCATCGTGGTGCTGGCTTCGTTCATCTTTTTCTTTGCACTGTCGCTGGCGGGAATGTTCGACATTGGATTGTCGCTGACCAGCGTCGGTGGCGAGCTTGCTCAGAAGCAGGGCTATACCGGAAGCTTCTTTACGGGAGTGCTGGCGACGGTGGTGGCTACACCTTGCACCGCGCCGTTGATGGGAGCGGCGATTGGGTTTGCGCTGGTGCAGCCGGCGTGGATCACGTTTGCGATCTTCACGGCGCTGGCGCTGGGACTGGCTATGCCCTATCTGCTGCTGAGCTTCCAGCCGGCGTGGACGAAGATTCTGCCACGTCCGGGCGCGTGGATGGAGATATTGAAGCAGTTGACGGCGGTGCCGTTGTTTGGGACGGCAATCTGGCTGGCTTATGTCTACGGAAGCTTGAACTCGGGCGGAGCAACCGATCCGAGCGAGGGCGTTTATAAGCTGTCGCTGCTGCTGGGATGCTTCCTGGTGCTGGCGGTCGCAGGGTGGGTGCTGGGCAAGTGGCCGGCGAAGTGGGGAAGTTTCGCTGCGGCTGTCGCGTTAATCGCGGTTGCGTTGGCTGTCCCGCTGTATCAGCCGAAGGACACGAACCTGGTGTGGGCTCCTTACTCGCAGGGGGCGCTCGATGCGGCGCGCAAGGATGGCAAGCCGGTGTTTATCGACTTCACGGCGGCCTGGTGTCTGAGTTGCCAGGTGAACGAGAAGCTGGTGCTTCATGCAGCGGATGTTCAGAAGCAATTGAGCGACCGCAACGTGGTGCTGCTAAGGGCGGACTGGACAAAGTACGACCCGGAGATTACGAAGGAGCTGGCTTCGCTGGGGCGGAGTGGGGTGCCCACCTACGTGATCTATCCAAGCGCGAAGGATGCAGCACCGGATGTGTTGCCGGAGCTGCTGGAGAAGGGGCTTGTGCTGGATGCGATCAAGAGGGATGCGGTGAAGTAGGCTGTCCTGCTTCGCCGTCTTCATGGTGGAGAAGACGGTGAAGCGGGCGGTTTACGTCCCACCCATACGATGAGACTGTATGGATGGGGCACCCGAAGGGTGGGTGCTTATACGCGACCTTCGAAGTAGGCGTCGGAGGCGATCTTGATCTGTTCGTCGCTGAGCTGGGCCTTCGTCTGACCTAACGACCAGATGTGGCCGTAGGGATCGACGAGCTGGCCGTAGCGGTCGCCCCAGAACTGGTCGGCGAGTTCCATCTTGATCAGAGCACCGGCGGCTACGGCGCGCTCCCAGAAGGCGTCGACGTCTTCGAGCACGAGGTGCAGGGTGATGGGCGAGCCGCCGAGGGCTTCGGGGACCATGGACTTGCCGCCCATCATGCCCGAGAAGTCGTCAGAGAGCATGATGCTGCCGCCGTTGATGAGCAGATGGGCGTGGGAGATCTGCTGCGTGGGCCCGGCGGTGTGACGGGTCAGCTCGATGGCATCGAAGGCGGACTTGTAGAAGTCGATGGCTGCGGCGGCGTCGGAGACGACGAGGTACGGGATCAGGGGTGGATAGGTCATGGCGCCTCTGTTGGGTCAGGATACGTCGGATTTCGAACGGTTGAAGTTAAAGATGAGCTTCCGAGGCGGAAAGGTTCGGGCGGTTGTGGGAGTGTGGGCTCGCTCGGGGTTCTTCGCTTCGCTCAGAATGACGGCAAAAGCAGGCAACGGCAAGGGCAGGCGAAGGCGAGAAGCAGATCCTCCGCCTGCGGCGAAGGATGACAAGGGTAAGGGCGAAGGGATGAGAAGGATAAGAGCCGTGCTTATTCGCGCTTGGACGACTTAATACGGGCGATCTCTTCCATGCGCTGGGCGAGGGCGCGCTCGCGGCCTTCGTTGGTGGGGTGGTAGTAGCGACGGTTGGCGAGTGAGGATGGGAGGCATTGCATGTCGGCGACACGGCCTTCTACGTCGTGGGCGTACTGGTAGTCCTTGCCGTAGTCGAGGGACTTCATCAGCTTGGTCGGAGCGTTGCGGAGATGGAGCGGGACGGGCTCGGCCGCGGTGGCGGCGATGTCTGCCTGGACGGCGGCGTAGGCGGTGTAGACGGCGTTCGACTTGGGAGCGAGGGCGAGATAGACGACGGCCTGGGCGAGGGCGAGGTTGCCCTCGGGAGCTCCGAGAAAGTGCATCGCGTCGCGGGCGGAGAGGCAGAGGTTTAAAGCTTCGGGCGCGGCCAGACCGATGTCTTCGACGGCCATGCGGACGACGCGGCGGGCGCAGTACATGGGGTCTTCGCCGGCCTCCAACATGCGGCCCAGCCAGTAGAGGGCAGCGTCGGGGTCGGAGTTGCGGACGCTCTTATGCAGGGCAGAGATGATGTCGTAGTGCTGCTCGCCTTTCTTGTCGTAGAGGAGAACGCGACGCTGCATGGCCTCGGAGACGAGAGTCTTGGTGAGGAGGTTTTCGCCGCGGCCTTCGGCTAGCTTGGCGGCGACGTCGAGGGCGTTAAGAGCGTTGCGGGCGTCGCCGCTTGTGTAGGCGGCGATGGTGGCGAGCGCCTCGTCGTCTGCGGTGATGCCAGAGGCTCCGAGGCCGCGTTCGGTGTCGGTGAGCGCGCGTTGCAGCAGGCCGATGACCTGCGGCTCGCTCAAGCCTTGAAGCGTGTAGACGCGGCAGCGGGAGAGGAGCGCGGCGTTGATCTCGAAGGAGGGATTCTCGGTGGTGGCACCGATGAGGCGGATGGTGCCGCGCTCGACATAAGGGAGAAAGGCGTCCTGCTGGGCCTTGTTGAATCGATGGATCTCGTCGACGAAGAGGATGGTGCGGGAACCCATGTGCGAGGCTCGTTCGGCGTCGACCATAACCTGCTTGATCTCCTTGATGCCGGAGAGGACGGCGGAGAACTCGATGAAGCTGGCCTGGGTGCGGTGGGCGATGATCTTGGCGAGAGTTGTCTTGCCGGTGCCGGGAGGGCCCCAGAAGATCATGGAGGTGGGATCGTCGTGCTCGATCGCGAGACGCAGCGGCTTGCCTGGGCCAAGGAGGTGGTCCTGGCCGACGTACTCTTCGAGGGTGCGTGGTCGCATGCGTTCGGCCAGCGGGGTGGTGCGCGGGTTTGCGGCGGTGGCGATCGGCGATGTGTCGAAGAGGCTCATGCTGGTTGTTTGGATGCTCTCTGCTGGGCCGCTTCATAGAGGAGCAGCGAACCTGCGATGGCGGCGTTGAGGCTCTCCACTCGGCCGGGGCAGGGGATGGTGACGAAGAGGTCGGCAAGTTCGAGGAGTTCATCGGCGAGGCCGGAGCCTTCGTTGCCAATGAGGATGGCTGTTGGTTGCGTAAGGTCGGCTTCGTGGGCGGGGATGACTTTGTAGGCGTCTTCAGCGACGGCAGCGGCTATCTGGATGCCTCGAGATTTTAGGTTGACCAGGTCTTCGAGCGTGGCTACTACGACGGGTGTGCGGAAGACGCTGCCGGCAGAGGCGCGGAGGGCCTTCTGGTTCCATGCGCTGACGGTGCCGGGAGTGAAGAGGACGCCGGTTGCGCCGAAGGCCTCGGCGGAGCGGATGAGGGTGCCCAGGTTGCCGGGGTCTTGCAGGCCGGCAGCCACGACGATGAGCGGCGTGCCGCTGATGACAGCGTCGAGCTTGTGGACGGGCGGGACGAGGAGGGCGGCGATGCCTTGCGGCGACTGCGTCTCAACGACGCTGGCGAAGATGTCGTTGGCCAGCCAGAGGGCTTCGACGCTCTTCGGAACGGACCTGGGGAGTTCGCGGCGCTCACTGATGAAGATGGTCTTGAGCACCATGCCGCTGCGCAGGGCTTCGTTGAGCAGGTTGTCGCCCTCGATGGCGACGAGGCCGCCTGAGAGGCGGGCTTGTCCGGCGAATGCGGCGCGGAGTTGTTTGATGCGGGCGTTGGAGCGGCTGGTGATGACTGCGCTCGCGCTGTCGGAGAAGGCCATAAGGAGAGTTTAGATGGTGTGGTGGCTGTAATCCCACATCTGGCGATGAAGCCGCCAGATATGGGGCACCCGGATTTTGTGGTGGTGATAACGCAGATTCCCTTCGGGAATGACAAACCATGAGGGTTCCGTCAAGCATTGGTGGAGTGGCGGGCTTGGTACTCGCGGTCGAGGATGGACATGAGGGTCATGGAGTAGAAGTGGCCGTCGCGGAAGGCGGCTTCGCGGAGGATGCCGTCCTCGCTAAATCCAAAGGTGGCGTAGACGTACTTCGCGCGTGGGTTGGTCTCGTAGACGTCGAGGAAGAGGCGGTGCGCTTTGTACTCGTTGAAGACTCGGTTGGCTATGAAGTGGAGGAGTTGCTTGCCGTGGCCCTGGCCGGGGGCGGAGATGACGACGCGCTTAAGTTCGATCGACCTGTCGGGCGAGGCGACGCCGAGGAGGATGGCGTAGCCGACGACTTCGTGCGCGTCGTCTTCGACCACGAGGTAGCAGGAGTCCTCGTCGGCGAAGGTCTTTGCGTGTTTGGTTTCGGGCCAGGTGCCGATGAAGGTGTGGAACTCGCGGCGGTGTTCGAGGCGGACAATCGCGGGGATGTCGGAGGCGGTGGCGTTCCGGATGTGCATGGAGGGATTGTAGGGGAGAAGGGTGTAGGGGGTAGGTTGTAGGGGTTAGTAAAGACAACAGATGACAAGGATTGGGGGGGGCGGAGTGAAAGCGGTTGGTGCTTCGCACGAATATCCCACCCATCGCGAGAGGCAAGAGCGCGATGGGTGGGGCACCCGGCGTGGAGGGATTTCATGTGACATGGGCCGCACCCCGGTCTGTGGTGTCCGTATTCCCACATCTGGCGATGAAGCTGCCAGATATGGGTCCCCCAGATTGTGGCTATCTGGCTGCGCGGACCATGGGGGAATCGATCTTGACCCACTGCATTCCGGCGGCTTCGGCGGCAGCGATGCCGGGATCGGCATCTTCGAAGACGAGGCAGTCTTCAGGGGCGATGTTGAGGAGGCTGGCGGCTTTGAGGAATGGTTCCGGGTGGGGCTTGCCTTTGGCGTACTCGCCGGCGCAGACGAGGAGTTCGAAGCGGTCGCGGATGCCGAGGGTGTTGAGCGAGGCTTCGACGGAGTGACGCGGGCCGCCGGAGACGACGGCGAAGGGGATTTTGCCATAACTGTGCTCGATGTGTTCGAGGACTTCGGGGACACCTTGGAGCTGCGGGAGCATGTCGATGAAGAGAGCTTCCTTGCGCTGCATGACTTCGTCGACGGGCATGTGCAGGCCCTGGGCTTCGTTGAGGGCGCGGATGATCTCGTCGACAGGGCGGCCGCCCCAGGCGTAGAACTGCTCTTCGGCGAAGGCGCACTCCCACTCGCGTAGGGCCTTTGACCAGGCGACGAAATGGAGGGGCATTGAGTCGGCGATAGTGCCGTCGCAGTCGAAGAGATAGGCCTTGAAGGGGTGGTTGGGGATGGCTAGCTTCATGTTGGTATGGTCTCAGATTCGGGCGAGGGTGTGGCTGATGACGGGTGCGGGCGTTATGCTAGGGTTCTGTGCCGAGTGAGATTTAAATGCGGGGCGCTCTCCACTACGCATTGCGATGAGGCCGCAATGCTCCGGTCGAGATGACGTTTCAAAACAGGCAACGAGGATTAGCGAAGGAGTAGCGATTGACGGCTGAGATTTTGCGGATTCATCCCGACGAACCGGAACCGGCGCTCGTCAAGACGGTTGTGGACAGCCTGAATATGGGCCAGGTAGTCGCGCTGCCGACGGACACGTTCTATGGGCTTGCGGTCGATCCGGTGAACCTGCGGGCGGTGGACCGGATCTACGAGATCAAGACGCGGGCGCGGCACAAGCCGCTTTCGCTACTGATCTCCGAGGTGGCGCAGGCGTATGAGCTGGCACGCGAGATCGACACGGCGTTCGACCGGCTGGCGGAGAAGTTCTGGCCGGGGCCGCTGACGATCATCGTGAAGGCGGGCGGCAAGCTGCCGCTGCGGGTGACTGCGAACACGGGCAATGTCGCGCTGCGGGTTCCAGAGGCTGCGATCTCGCGGGCGGTGGTGGCGAAGCTGGGGCTGCCGATTACGGCGACCTCCGCAAACCTGAGCGGATATCCGGAGTGTACGTATGCGAATTGCGTGCGCGACCAGTTGGGAGACCAGATTCCGTTGATCGTGGATGGCGGCCCGACGGCGCGAGCGATTCCGACGACGATTGTGGACCTTTCGGGCGGCGGGAACTCGTGGATGATTGTGCGCGAGGGAGCGATTGCGACCCACGAGATTGCGCTGACGCTGCAACGTTAGAGGCGTAGCCGCTCAAGAGCGCTGAACTTATACTCAAGGCTTACCTGAATGACTTCTCCCACTGTTCCAACTCGAAGCCGCGCCTCCGGGAATTTTCTGCGGAGGGTGGTGGGGCTGGTTCTGCTGGGGGCGCTGGGCTGGTTTGGCTGGGTGTATCTGCAGATCGACACGGTGGCTCGCGAAGACCATGCGCAGCCTGCGGACGCGATCGCGGTGTTTGGCGCGGCGGAGTATTCAGGGCATCCTTCGCCGGTGCTCCATGCGCGTTTGGACCATGCGGTGGAGTTATACAAGAAGCAGATCGCTCCGTTAGTCATCACGCTCGGTGGCGGCGGGGATAAGGACTCCGGCACGACCGAGGGTGGAGTCGGCAGGGATTATCTGCTGGCGAACGGCGTTCCGTACGACAAGATCATCGCGGAGACGCGGTCGGTCGACACGGAGCAGCAGGTGCAGCGGCTGGCTGCGATTGCGCAGGCGGACGGGCTGGAGAAGATCGTGGTGGTGTCAGATGGGACGCACCTGTTTCGCATCCGGGAGCTATGCAAGGCGGCGGGGCTGGATGTGTATACGTCTCCGCGACCGGCTGTGGGGCATGTAAGCGACTTTGAGATGCTTCGTCGGTATGTGCACGAGATGTTGAGCTATACTTCGCTGCGGTTGAATCTTCATGCTAGCTGGGTGCACCGGTGGCTGGAGAACAAGGACGAACTCTAGCCGCGACAGGTTCCAGAACTAAAGCTGCGTCGAAGTGATCGGCAGCAGGAGAGCATGAGCGGCCCAGGCCACGGCGGCAGCCAGCAGCGTGGATGCGAAGTTGACCAGGTCGTTATTGAGCCAGCCTTTGCGTTCGACGGTCGCTCCGAGGACGCTGTCGAAGATCAGTCCCGCGAGGGCTCCCGAGAAGATGCAGAGTGCGGGCCCGAAGGTATAGGCGAACGGGCTGACCATGACGACCAGGGCAGCCGCAAGAATGCCTGCGAAAGTCCCCGCAAGGCTGATGCCTCCATCGGTGCCGGGCGGAACTGCGCGGCCGGAGGTGATGAGAATCGTCGCTCCAAAGCGAGTGCCGGCCAGCGCCTGACCGATCTCTGAGGAGACGGTGTCTGCGGTGGCCTCGGCGAGAGCGGCGACGCAGGCAGCGAGGCCGAGAGTGGAGATAGCGGTTCCCTGAGATCCCGTAGCAGCGAGCAAACCAGCCGCACCGAGGTTGGCGATGACCTGCGAGGCGCACCTGCCGGTTCGGCGTTCCGCGACGCCCAGTGACTCTTTGCGCGAGCGACCGAACCGGGTTGCGGCGAAGGTGAGGATGAAGAGCAAGATCAAAGAGACGATGGCGGAGTTCTGGGCGTCAAAGCCATCTCTCTGGCGCAACAACAGGTCCATACAGATGACACCGCCCATGGCTGCTGCGGGTGCCGTGGCGGAGCGGACGACCCAGACGAAGAAGGCAAAGAGGAGGCTGAAGACGCAGGCGGCGTAGAAGGATTTGTGGAACGGGCCGATGCCGTGGAGCCGCCAGGATTCGACGGCTAGCTTGATGATCAGCAGGAAGCCTACGGCGCCGGTGAGCAGGTCACTCTGCTTGCGGTCGCGCGAGGCGGGGACGGGCTTCAACCGCCTGGTTTGGATAGCACGCCCTGCGCCGGGGCGCTCGCTCATTTCACTCTTCATTCCGCGGCAGTCCTGTTCGGTGATTTACAATCGTGACTTGAGCATAGCCAACACCAGCGGTACCGTGGGAGCACTTTTGCAATTAGCAGGGAATCAGACGTCGGCAGGGAACAAGGTGTCGCAGAGTTTGCGGCCAGCAGTCACACGTTACGGCCGTCGCACAGCGACGGCGGCACTCGTTATGGGGTTGTTTTCGGTTGTTGGATGCGGGAATAACTACCGCCCGGTAATCACGGCGATCAACCCGGTAGGGCCGGCCGGTCAGCCGACGAAGTACGCGGTGGCTATCTCCGATCCGAACCTTGGTGACCCGAACGGCACGCTGCCTGGCCTGGTCACGTTTGTCGACTTTTCCGGCGACACCGTGCTGATCACCGCGAATATCGGGGTGAAGCCGTACTACCTGATCCTGGGTGCGAGCGGATCGACGGGCATCACGCTGAACCAGGATGGGACGGTGAACTCCTTCGGTATCTCGACGAGCCTCTTGTCGAGTGCCGTTCAGCAGACGACGTTGCTGCAGAATCCTACTGGTGCGCCGCTTCCGACGAGCATCTTTCCGCAAGGAACCTATACGTACATCACGCAGCCGGGGCGCGCCTCTGTTGCAGAGCTTGCAGGCAGCCCTCTCACGCTACGACAGGAGCTTGCGCCGGTGGGCGCCGCGCCGATCTACATTGCGGGCGTTGCTTCGGCGCCCCGAATCTATGCGCTTAGCCCGAGCGCAACGGCAGGCTCTCCGGGCACGGCGACTCCGATCGAGACCTCGACCAATACTCCCTCGACGGCGCTGCCTGTGGGCGTGAATCCGGTGTATGGCGTGATGACAGCGGACGCGCGGCGTGCCTTTGTGATGAACCAGGGATCGAACACCGTGTCGGTGATCGACGCACAGAACAACCAGTTGGACACGGGCGTGACTAATGGCACGATTCAGGACCCGAACGCGGTCGCTCCGATCTGGGCCGATTTCGCTCCGACTCTCTCCGAGCTGGTGGTTGCGAACGAGGGGACGGGAACGGATAACGGCAGCGTGAGCATCTTCAGCATTCCGCTATGCTCCGCGCTTTCGCCGACGGGAAATCCTAACTGCAACGTCAACAATCCGATCGATGCGACGGGATTCGGCGCTCTGGTGGCAAATATCCCGGTGGGCAAGAATCCGCTGATGGTAGGTGTGCTGCAGGACGGCACCCAGGCTTACGTGATCAACCAGGGCGACAGCACGGTCTCGGTGATCAACCTGAAGACGAACACGGTCACGGCGACGATCCCGGTTCCCGCTACCCCAAACCCGACCTTCCTGGCGGTGACGACCGGAACCCCGACAGGTAAGGTCTACGTGACATCAACGACATCCAAGCTGATGACGGTCATTCGCACGGATACGAACCAGGTGGATACGGCGATCTCGCTTCAGGGATATGGGATCCAGGTGAGAATGACGGCGCAGTAAGTTTTACGTTGTGAGTTGTACGTTCTGCGTTAGAAGCAGAAGAAGGCCATCCTTGCGGATGGCCTTCTCTTGTCTGGGGTAAGGCTGGCTGGTTATTCGCCCTGAAGGACGATAGGCGAAGTGGGCTTAAGCGAGCCGCCCTGGTCTTCCACGGTGATGCCGAAGGCCTTGGCGATGATCCCCTTGGGGATGTCCGGCATGACCAGAGCTGCGTCTCCGTGCATGTCGGGGCTGAAGGTGCCAGCGGGAATGGGGCTGGTTCCGTCGGCTGGGATGATCCAAAGCTCGTAGGTCTTGGACGGATCGAGTGGATCGAGATTGCTTGCAGTGAAGAGCAGCGCGCCCTTGCCGGCTACGTAGGAGGCCCTTCCAATCGGGGTCGTCTTCGAGGGGGTCTTGACGAGGGTCACGCGCATCGCATCAGGGTCTGTGAGAGCGCCCATGATGGACCGCTCCCTTTGCGCGTCCGTAGACAGAGTCGATATCTGCGTTGCTTGCTGTGCGACGGCGGAGCGGAGCAGGTCGCGGTCCCGGTAGAGGTCTGTAGCCAGCACCGTGACTCCGGCAGCGACTGCCCAGCCTACCCAACTGACCCAGGGCAGAACCCGGGCGGCGGAGGTATGCTGCGCGACGACCTCATCGCCGATGGCGATGTGGTCGGCAAGAGGGCTGCCGAGATCCTGATGGACAGGCCGGTCGAAGGGGATGATCTTCTTCTCGCGGGCGACCTGGGTCATGAACCTCTGGCGGGCCGCGGCTGGCGGGGTGACCATCTCCGCAGTGACGGCGAGGGCCGCGAGATCTCCACGCAGGAGAGCGATCGCGTCGGTGCAACCGGCGCAGGTATCGATGTGAGCCTCGACGGCTTCGGCCTCCTGCTCAGTCAGGAAGTGCATGGCGTAGAGCGCGAGATCGTCGTGTTCGACATGATTATTACCGTTCTGGTTGTTTGCACTCATGACTGGAAGGCCTTTCTCAGCGTCAGGAGCGCGCTGCGGATGCGTGTTTTCACGGTGCCAAGAGGATCGCCTGTCATCTCCGCGATCTCGGAGTGGGTGAGGCCGTCAAAGAAGGCCATCTCAAGTGTTTTGCGCTGTTCGGCGGGCAACTTGTGGATCACGAGCCGGGCTTTCTCCATCATGATATTTCGCTCGGCTTCATTGCCGAGATCGCAGGGAGCGGCGAGGGCGACGTCTTCGACGTCTTCCGTGGGCCGCCTTCTGCGCAGAGCATCGATCGAGCGATTCCGAGAGACGACGGCGAGCCAGCCACCAAGGCTGCCTCTTGTCGCGATGAAGCTATCGGGATTTCGCCAAACCTGCATAAAAATTTCCTGTAGGACGTCTTCGGCCGCAGCCGGGTCGCGAAGCACCCGAAGTGCGACTGAGTAGACGACCTTCGAATATCGGTCGTACAACGAAGCCATGGCTCGTTCATCGCCCCGCTGAACGAGTGAGAGGAGATGTGCATCCTCCTGCATCGACGGTGGAGGAATGTTCAACAAACCCGTGTCTCTGTACATAAGAACGCACCCACAAAAAGATCGGATTGCCTTGAAATCTGCAAATACCTGCAACCCATGCAACTTCGGTGATCGAAGGATGGCGCAAAGGTCACGTGTGTGTCCGCAACCAGACCATGATAACTGCAATCGTTGGAAGACGTTATAGAAAGTGCGGAGGTGTAGCCTTGTCAAAGAGCGCATGCGGCGCGACATGCGAGTCTCTCCACTACGCGACGTGATATAGCCACGTCGCTTCGGTCGAGATGACGTTCTTGCGGGTTTCAGAGGAGAAGGTGCTATCAAAGAGGCGATTGGGAAGGTTCGGCTCGATAAGCTGCTGGTGGAGGGCGGCCACGTGGTGTCGCGGGAGCGGGCGCAGGCGATGATACTCGCCGGGCGCGTGCTGGTGAATGAACAGCGCATCGACAAGCCCGGAACGGCGGTTGCAGGCGACGTTACCATCCGTATGCTCGGCGACGATCTCAAGTACGTGAGCCGGGGCGGCCTAAAGCTCGAGAAGGCTCTCGACTATTGGAAGATCGACGTGGCGGGCCTCGCCTGCATCGACGTGGGAGCTTCCACCGGAGGGTTTACGGACTGCATGCTGCAGGCTGGAGCCCGCAGCGTTCTCGCTGTGGATACAGGCTATGGGCAGATCGCGGAGAAGTTCCGGCATGACGAGCGAGTGACTCTTCGCGAGCGGACGAACGCAAGGCTGCTGAATGAAGGCGAGTTGGTCCGTGAAGACCCCGCCGATACGCCGGTCTTTCTTGCCATGGACGTCTCTTTCATCTCGGCGACCCTGGTGCTGCCTGCGGTAGTCGGGGCCCTTGCGCTGCCGGGCGAGCGCTGGCAGGGCGAGGCAGTGGTGCTGGTAAAGCCGCAGTTTGAAGCGGGCCGGGAGAACGTCGGCAAGGGGGGAATCGTTCGCGATCCCGACGCGCGAAAGTACGCGATTGAGCGCGTGTGGGAGTGCGCGGAGTCGCTGGGCGGCTGTGCGCTTGAGGTGATCGATTCGCCGATCCGCGGGATGGAAGGCAATCATGAATATCTGCTGCACGTGTTGTTCGAGGGCAAGGCGGATGACGTGCAAAGAAGGTGAAAGCCGTTACACTAAAGCAGATGCACCTGGCCGCTATCATCTCAAAACCGCAGAAGCCTGAGCTCAGGACGATTCTTCCTGATCTGATCGCGTGGCTCTCCCGCCGTGGATATAACTCCATCGTTGACCCGGACAGCGCGCACTACATTGACGCGTCGGACCCGATCGACCGCGAAGAGATGCCGGAGCAGAATCCGGACCTTGTGATCGTTCTGGGTGGCGATGGGACGCTACTCTCTGCCGCGCGCGCGTTTGCCAAGACGACGGTTCCCATACTGAGCGTGAATCTTGGGTCGTTGGGATTTCTGACCGAGATCCCGCTGGCCGAGCTCTATACGACCCTCGAAGCGTGGTGCGAGAACTGCGCGGGCATCGAGTTGCGCAGCATGATGCGGATTGAGCTCCACCGCGATGGGCAGCTCTTCCAGAAGTGGGATGCGTTGAATGACGCCGTTGTGGCGAAGGGCGCGATTGCGCGCATGGCGAACTTTATCGTGGCGCTGGATAACCAGTTTGTCGCTTCGTTCCGTGCGGATGGTGTGATTGTTTCTACGCCGACGGGTTCTACTGCTTACAATCTCGCTGCGGATGGGCCGATCGTCATGCCCAGCGTCGATGCCATGATGGTGACGCCGATATGCCCGCATTTGTTGACGATTCGTCCGATCGTGGTGCCGGGGGAGTCGACGATCAGTGTGCACCTTGAGGGAGTGCCCAGCCAGACCTTCCTGACGGTGGATGGCCAGGAGGCGGTGGAGATTCATCGCGGGGACAGCATCAGTTGTTGTAAGTCGGAGTACAGCGTGAGGCTGTTGAGGCTGCGGCCGAATGGATTGTTTAATGTGCTGCGGTCGAAGTTGAAGTGGGGTTGATCTCCAATACCCATACCCCGTCATCCTGAGCGAAGCGGCTCGCGTAGTTTGCGAGACGCGGAGTCGAAGGACCCCGAGGGTGCTGACGTCATCCATACCGATCGAAGCTTTCGGCCTATTGGTTCGCAGGCGAGAATTCGAGGCAGAAAGGTCCGGACCGTCGTACGTGTACGAGCTTCGTCGGGGTCCTTCGACTCCGCTGCACTCTGCTCAGGATGACGGTTCTTGCGGCGATGCCGAAGGGTGTGTCAGCGCTGCAGGCGAATCATTCTTGAAGACGACGTCGGGTGGCAGAAGACCTTGCCGTGGCTGAGTGCGATCTTGCGTTGCGCCAGGGCGGCCATCTCAGGGTCGTGGGTGACCATGACAATGGTGTGGCCGTAGCGATGGAGCTCGGCGAGTAGGTTGGCGACGATCTTCTGGTTGGCGGCGTCGAGGTTGCCGGTGGGTTCGTCAGCCAGCAAGATCGGGGGATTGTTGATCAGCGCGCGGGCGATGCAGACTCGCTGCTGCTCGCCGCCGGAGAGTTCGCTAGGTAAGTGGGATGTGCGTGCGCCGAGGCCGACCTTTTCGAGCGCGGTGCGGGCTTCGGACTCGTCGGTCATGGAGTGGAAGTACTGCGCGAGCATGACGTTTTCAATGGCCGACAAGTAGGGGATCAGGTGGAACTGCTGGAAGATGAAGCCGATCTTGTCGGCGCGGAAACGGTCTAGTTCCGTTGCGGACATGGAGGCAACGTCTGTGCCGTCGATCTTGAGCGTGCCGCTGGTGGGACGGTCGAGGCAGCCGAGCATGTTGACGAGGGTAGACTTGCCGGAGCCTGAGGGGCCGGTGATGGCGACCCACTCGCCGGCGTTGATGGCGAAGGTGGCCGAGTCGAGGGCGCGGACGACGTTGCCGTGGCTGGCGTACTCGCGCGTGACCGCGTTGAGGGAGATGACGGATTCGGTTCCGGGGGTCGACAACGTCTCTTCAAGCACTCGCACGTTCTTATTCACCCTTCAGGAGCGCGGCGGGTTCGAGGCCGCGCAGGACGCGGGCGGGGAAGAGAGCTGCCATCACCGCGATCGCCATGTTTAAGAGTAAGACAAGTGGCAGGACTCCGATGCGTGGGAGCGAGGCGGTGCCGAAGTTTGTCTCGCTGATGGCCCAGGCGAGGCCTGAGCCGATGATGTATCCGGCGATGACTCCGGCGAAGGCTATCAGCGCGGCTTCGAGCAGGAACAGGCTGATGAGTTGCGATTGCGAGCCGCCGAGCGCCTTCATCAGGGCGAAGTCGCGGCGGCGTTCGAGGACGCTGGCTGAGAGCGTCGCCAGCACCGAGACCCCGACCGTGAGCGCGATGAGCAGCACGGCCGCGTACATGAGGGTGTGGGTGCGGTCGACGATGCGGGACTCGCCTTCTACGAGCTGGCGGACGGGTTGGATCTGCACTCCGGGGAGGGCTGACTTGAGCTGGGATATTGCGGCTTCGACCTTCGCGACGTTGCCGGATACCTGGACTTCGATGACGCTGGTGGTGGTGCCTGTCCATGCGGTGAAGGCGGGGAGCGGCATGTAGATGCGGCTGTCTTCGTCGCCGCCCGTTTTGAGTCGGCCGGTTCCATGCAACACGAGGGGCTTGCCCGCGAAGGTGAGCTTGACGGCGTGCTCGTCGGCGATGAAGTTTGCGGCGCGCTGGCCTATCAGGGCGGCTTGTGGGTCGGATGGATCGGGCCATGCGCCGTTTTCAATCGCCCACGAGGCGTCGAGCTTCTTGACGGCGGCGAAGTCAGTTCCGGCGACTACAACGGGCGTGCCACGGTCAGTCGTGGCGACAGCGTAGGCGAAGGGAGCGATGAGCGCGTCGGGACCGGCGGCTTGCTGGACTTCGGCGAGAGCGTTCTGCGGAAGCGTTGCAGATGAGGGTGCGGTGACGACGATGTTTGCGCCAAAGCTGCGGAACTCGTGGTGGAGCTTGGCGTCGAGGTCGGCGTAGAGGGTGAGCAGCGCAGTTGCGACTCCCGCCGAGACGGTGAGGGCGACGAGCGCGGAGAGACTGCGGGAACGGCGGTGAATCAGCGAGCGGCGAAGGATGGTGCTCATGTTAAGCGTCATGCGTCGGCTCGCAGGATGGCGGAGGGGTCCATGCGCAGCGCTTGCCGGATCGCCGGGGTGCTTCCGGCGATGGCAACGATTATGGCGAGGCCGACGACGATGGGTAGCAGAACCGGGTTCAGGACCGTTGCGAGGTGGATCGAGGAGAAGGTGGTGGTGCCGGTGGCGAAGATCTTCGCGCCGAGCCAAGCGGCGAGCGACGAACCGATGAGATAGCCGCAGGCTCCAGCGAAGACGGCGAGGAGGCCGGTCTCGGAGTAGAAGAGGAGCGCGATAGAGGAGCGGCTCGCTCCGAGCGAGCGCATCAGGCCGATCTCGGCACGGCGTTCTAGGATGGCGGTAGCCATGGCGGCGGAGACGGCAAAGCCTGCCGCCAATAACGCCGCCGCGCTGATGAGCCACATCAGGCCGCTGATGCGGGAGAGCACAGTGCCCTCGCTCTGCTCGACCTGGCGAACCTGCTGGGCGTTCGCGCCGGGGATGGCCTCGCGGATCTGGTAGGCGATGGAGTTCGCGTAGGGGCTGCAGTACCAGAGGTCGTGCTTCTTGCCGGTGAGCTTGTCCGGGTCTGAGCGGGCAAAGGCGTCTTCGGGCTTGGTGCGGGCGGAGATCTCTACGCGGGAGATGGCGTCGGGGGTGCCGGCGAAGGTCTGCGCCGTTTCGAGAGGCAGAAGCGCCTTTGTTTCCGTTGCATCTCCGGTAGAGACGATTCCGGTAATTTTCAGCTTAACCTCCAATGGAATTGGACGATGGGCGGCTTCCATCTGCCATGCGGGCTCTGGCAGAGAAAGTGTGTCCCCGGCGTCGAGGTTGATAGATTTCGCGAGGGAAGCGCCGAGGACAATTTCATTAGGAGCCGAGGGCCAAGAGCCGGAGAGCTTCCACCAGGGATGGAGCGCGGGAGCACCTGTGACGAAGCCCTTACCCTGGGCCATATCGTTGGGGCTGGCGAAGCGATGGTTGAACCAGAGGCCGAGGGCGGGGATGTCGATTGCTATCGCTGGCGGCTCCTGGGAGGTGGTGTCGCCGCTCTGGGCGGAATGCGGTGATTCTTCGCTGCGCTCAGAATGACGGCTGTCCAGTAAAGGCAGAGTCGCGTGAAGAACTAATGGAAGCTCCGGGCTAACGCCCGTGATGTTGTTGGCCCAGAAGATTCCGTGCAGTTTCTCTAAGTCCTTCCCGTGGAGATAGGCCCCGCCAGTCGCGGGCTTGAGGTTCACTCCGCCGACTTTTACGTCGAGGAGGTCAGCCTGTGGGGTGACTACGATGTTCGCGCCGTAGACGGCCAATTCCTGGTGAATCCGGTCGCCGATGGTCGTCGCCAACGCGAGCATCGCGGTCACCGCCGTAGTTCCGAGCAGAATGGCGACTCCGGCCAGCAGCTTGCGGCGGCGTTGGCGGCGGAAGCTCTCGTAGAGAAGGCGAAGGAACATTACTTCTTGAACACGTCGACGAGGGTTTTGAGATCCGCTGCCTGGATGGTGACCAGGCCTCCGGTGATGGTGGACTTCAGCGGGACGGGGTTACAGCCGCCGGGCTGGCCCATCGAGGCGGCGTTCAGCGGCGAGGCGCACATCTTGCAGGTGATGCCCTGGCTGCCGATGTAGAAGCCGACCGGGCCGCAGATCTGGCAGGCGTCGGCGACCGAGACGAGGTTGCCGTCGGGCTTCTTGAAGAGCAGGAAGCGGATCTCCCGGCTGCCGCCGGTGCCGTCGTCCACCATGACGCCGTAGCGGTGGAGCTTGTCGTCATTGATGTCGGCGACGGGGACGGTGACCTGGCTCCCTACCAGCGTTACGGACGAGGTGGGGCTGAGGGCGGTGGTGCTCTTGGCGTAGATGAACTCTGCGGTCGAGAGGAAGATGAAGAGGAAGCTGGTGCCGACGACCAGGTTCATCCAGAGTTTCTCGCGGCGCGCGGTCCACGCGGCCTTGCGCTTATCGGAGGCAGACGCGTCGGCGGCTAGAACCGTGGGGACGCGGCGTTTGTACTCCATCAGGACCATCAGGCCAGCGAGGGCGAGCATCGTGACAAAGAAAAAGAGGTCGTTGCGGACGATCGGCCCGATCAGCCGCATCTCCGCCGCGCTGGAGGGGAGGACGCCGTTCTCCGAAAGTTCATGTAATCCGCTGACCAGCAACTGGAAGGTGACGAAGTACAGGATCACCGTGGTGACCTTGAAGAAGCGCTGCAGATTGATCTTAACGCTGCCGCGGATGAAGAGAACGCCGAAGACGACGGCCACGGCGATTCCGAGGATCGTGCCGGTAAAGCTGAGGATCTCCGTGGAGTTGAGCGAGACGGCGGAGAGGATCAGGACGGTCTCGACGCCTTCGCGGAGCACCAGCAGAAAGACGAAGAAGAAGAGTCCGAGCTTCGATACATTTTCGCCTTCGGCGCTCGCACCGGTGAGGCTGGCGATCTTCGTCTCGATCTCGCCCTTCATGCCCTTGGCGGTCTTCTTCATGAACCAGATCATGCTGACGACGAAGAATGCGGCCACCAGCATGACCCAGCCTTCGAAGATGTCGGAGTTGAAAGCGGTGCGGGCGATGACTACGGCCACTCCGACTGAGGCGGCGACAGCGGCCCCGAGCGCCCAGAAGACCGTCTTTTTCAGCTCCGTGCGGCCGATTTTGCCGAGGTACGCGAAGATGATGCCGACGATCAGGGCGGCTTCAACGCCTTCGCGGAGAGTGATGATGAACGCTTGAAACATTTCTAAGCCTCGGTTCGGACGCGGGTACGGGCGCGTTGGCAGATCAGGAAGTCAATGTCTCGATGTTATATGCGACTACTTTGGTCGTCAATTTGGCGGTGGTGGGTGAAGCAATTGAAAGGAGGGATTTTTGCAGTCGGATCAATTGGCTGGGCGCAGGGGCGCGGCGCCCCGGGGGTGGCCGGTTCGGGTGAGTGAGTCGGTGCTCGCAAATGGTTAGAATGGAACGGAGTCATGGCCTTGTCCTCTCCCAAACCCGATTCGGCGACGCGGCAACCGCGTGAAGCCCAGCCAGATAGGTTCGGAAGAGGCGAGGAGTCGAGCGACGCGGATGAGATTCTGGACGAAGCGGCGACAGAAGAACAAGATTCCGATGCCCTGACGCAACAGGATGAGGATTTTGGGGTTACACAGGGTGAGGGCGATGACGACATGGCTACCCTGGCTGTCAGTTCGGATCTGGTTGGTGAACAGTCACTGCCTGTTCTTGAGTTCCTTCGCAGCGATCGTGGCTACGAAGGCATGGAAGACTCCGAGGTGATGTTGCGGCTTCGCGCGGGCGAGATGGGCGCTTTTGACTACCTCCTGGCACGGTATCGCAGGCCGATCATCCACTTCATGTACCGGATGGTGCATAACGAGTCGGTCGCCGAGGAGCTGGCGCAGGAGGTCTTCCTGCGGGTCTATCGCTCGCGGGAGAGCTACCGGGCGGAGGCGAAGTTCAGCACCTGGCTCTACCGGATTGCGACGAACCTGGGTGTGAATCATGCCCGGGACACACGCCACGAGCGGGCTGCTTCGACCGTCTATCTGGATGAGACCGACGAGGAGACGGGAACGTCGGTAGATGTGGCGGACTCGACGCCGGGAGTTGAAGAGAAGATTCTCCGCCGGGAGCGGATGGCGGCGATCAAGCAGCATGTGATGGCGCTGCCGGAGCGGCAGCAGATGGCGGTGCTGATGCACAAGTATGAGGGCATGGACTACAAGCAGATTGGCGAGGTGCTGAAGTTGAGCGAGTCGGCGACGAAGTCGTTGCTGTTCCGGGCCTACCAGACGCTGCGTGAGAAGTTGAAAGATTTTGTCTAAAGCTTGGGAACGCGAGGGTTTGGGAACGCGAGGTTGAGGCGGATTTGGGCGGTGCGAAATCGTCGGGTTTTGGGAGTGAGCGATATGAGCTGCAAAAAATATCAAGACGAGTTGGAAGAGAGTTTGTTTGGTGGAGCGGCGTCGGCAGAGCTGACGAAGCACATGACGGAGTGCGCGGAGTGCGCCGAAGAGGCGAAGAGTCTGCAGGCGACGATGGCTTTGCTGGATACATGGAAGGCTCCTGAGCCGTCGGCGTACTTCGACCAGAAGATGGCGGTGCGGATGCGTGAAGAGCAGGCCAAGGCCCCGGCAGGATTCTTCGAGCGGATTAGGGAGTATGTGCTGCTGAGCACGGGCAGGCAGTTTCGCCCGGCGCTTACGGGTGGACTTGCGCTGGCGCTGTTGCTGGGCGGCGGCGGGTATGCCGGGGTGACGGTTTTGAAGGGCGAACACGAGAAGGTGCAGGCTTCAGCCGCGGTAAACGATCTTCAGATCCTGGACCGGAACGAGCAGGCGATCCAGCAGATGGACCAGTTACTGGACGATGACGGTTCGGGGCCCGATGGCTCCGACCAGCCGGCAAGCTGACGGATGTTCTAGGTGGGCTTCGATTCGAACATTCACTGCGGTACTGATCTGATTCCCTTGTCTTGATTCAGGGCGGGGTTCTGTGAAGGAGTTTCTGGTTACAGAGTGATGGCGGCTTCAATCTCAACTCGCGCAGGTGTGTCCGCGATCCTGGCGGCGTTGTTGCTGGCCGCTGCCGGCTTCTCCTCTACGGCTGGCGGGCAGGCTCCCATTGTGAGGCAGCCACCTTCCGCATCGCCTGCGCAGCCGATGAACTCTGCGCCGAAGCCAGCTGTAAGCCCGACGAAAGAGCATCTTCCGGAGTGGATGGAGCGGCATCGAGATCTTACCCCGCAGCAACAGCAGCAGGCTTTGCAGAACGAGCCAGGGTTCCGGCAGCTCGCCCCGGCGACCCAACAGAGGATGCTGAATCGGCTGGCGCAGTTGAACGCGATGGCTCCGCAGCAAAGGCGGCAAGTGCTGGAGCGGGCGGAGGAGATGGAGCACCTGGACCCGGACCAGCGGCAACAGGTGCGTGGGGCGATGGCGGAGCTTGGACGGCTGCCAGCAGAACGGCGTAGGGTGGTGGCGCGGGCTTTTCGCGATCTGCGGATGATGCCTCTGAATCAGCGGCAGGCTTATCTGAGCTCGGAGTACCTGCATCGGGAGCTGTCACCCCAGGAACGGATTACGCTGGGGAATCTGATGGCGGTTGAGCCGCTGCTTCCCAAGGCGAATGGTCTTATGGCGCCGCCGCCGCAGTAAGTGCTCACAAACAACCAAGAACAAAGGCGAAATGCGGGGTCTGTCCACTTCGCTTCGGTCGAGAGGACGTGTCTCCAGGTGGTGGAGCGAGCCCTACGGGATTTCCAACGCCCAGATGTCGTGCAGATGGACGACTCCGAGAACTTCCTGCGTCCCTGCGTCAGTGACGATGAGCGAAGTAATCTTCTTCTGCTCCATCAAGGCGAGGGCGGCGGGTGCGAGGGTCGTCTGCGCGACGGTGATGGGGTTGGGGTTCATGATCTCGGCGGCGGTGTGTTCGAGGGCATGGGGACCTTCGCGCTCGAGCAGACGACGAAGATCGCCGTCGCTGACGATGCCGAGGAGTTTGCCCGGGCCGGATTCGGGCTCCGAGAGAACGGTCGTCATGCCCAGCTTCTTGCGTGACATCTCGTAGATGACCTGGGTCATTGGCGTGGACGCGCCTACGTGAGGCAGAGCTTCGCCCGAGTGCATGAGGTCGCGAACAGGTGCGAGGCGACGTCCGAGATGGCCTCCGGGATGGAGGTTGGCGAAGTCCTCCGGCTGGAAGTTGCGGCGACGGCTGACCTCGATGGCGAGGGCGTCGCCGAGAGCGAGCATGACCGTAGTGGAGGCTGTTGGCGCGAGGTTGAGCGTGCAGGCCTCTTCGGTGATGCTGGTGTCGAGGACGATGCTGCTGGCTGTCGCAAGGGTCGAGGCGAGCGCTCCGGTGAAGCTGATCAACGGGACTTCGAGGCGCTTCAGGACGGGGATAAGCCGCGTAAGTTCTTCGGTTTCGCCGCTGGCTGAGAGAGCGATCGCGAGGTCCCCCGGCGTGATGATACCCAGGTCACCGTGGAGGGCTTCGGCGGGATGAAGAAAGTGCGCGCGGGTACCCGTGGAGGTCAGGGTCGCTGCGATCTTGCGGGCGATCAGGCCGCTCTTACCGACGCCGAGGAGGATGACGCGGTGTTTCGAGTCGCAGCAGGCGGCCAGGAGGTCGACGGCGCGAGCGAAGGGGATGGACATCGAGCCGTCAAGGCGGTCGGCTAGCTGAAGAAGGGCGCGGGCTTCTAAGCGGACGAGATCGGACGGGCTGGAAGACATCGAGGTAGATGCTAGCAGAGGTGCGAGTCGAGAGGATGGTTCCTGGGCGTCTTACGTGCCACCCATGCGATACGACCGCATGGATGGGGCACCCGGACGGTTTGTATCCTGACATCTCTGTATCCTGAGCATCCGATTTTTCTCTAACGCAGTAGACTTGAAGTTGGCGGTGCGCCGGGTGCGCCTGCCGGAGGATGCTGGCGTGAAGAAGAGTGCGTTTTTTGTAGCGATGATGGTCTTCGGTATCAGCCTGATGATCTGGGCCGGTGTGTACAGCCTGCGGGCGCGGAAGCTGGCGGCGCAGCAGGCGCAGGCGAACCACGTCGTGTTGACTCCCGATGGCGCGGCTGCTCCGGGTGCTGGTACGGGTTCTGCAGCAGGGGAGACGACGGCCCAGGAGATTCCGCTAAAGGGCAAGCCGGCACCGGCGTTCACGCTGGTGAATCTTGAGGGCAAGAAGGTCTCTCTGGCCGACTACAAAGGGCGACCGGTGGTGGTGAACTTCTGGGCTACGTGGTGCGCTCCGTGCAAGCTGGAGATGCCGTGGTTCGAGGAGTTCCGCCAGAAGTACCAGGCGCAGGGGTTTGAGATTCTTGGCATCGCTGAAGATGACGCGGGCAAGGATGAGATCGCGAAGACGGCGAAGAAGGTTGCGGTGACGTATCCGATCCTGCTGACGGATGGCAAGGTGGCTCCCGCTTACGGCGGCGTAGATATGCTGCCAACTTCGTTCTACATCGATCGCAAGGGACTTGTGACGACGGAGACGATCGGACTCGCTTCGAAGGACGAGGTGGAGGCGAATATCAAGAAGCTGCTCGGGCCCGGTGATGCTGCGACGGCCTCGCTTGGCGCTGCGCCGGCTGTGGGTGCGGGGCGATGAAGTTGTTTGCGGTATGCGCTGTCCTCGCGGCTTTGGCTGTTCCGATGGTGCGAGCGCAGGATGTGGGCTTTGAGAATCCGTCGAAGCCAAAGACTTACATTGTCTATGCAGCCGAGCCGCAGACGATTGCGGCGGGGAAGAAGGCGGTGGTGGAGCTGCACTTCAAGGTGCAGGATGGCTTTCATGTGAACAGCCACACGCCGAAGTCGGAGCTGCTGATTCCGACAAACCTGAAGCTCGATGCGGCTGATGGAGTGAAGGCGGCGGCGCTCGAGTATCCCGCGGGTACTGCTTACAGCTTCAGCTTCGAGCCGAACGAAAAGCTCGATGTGTATCAGGGAGCGTTCACCGTGAAGCTGCCGGTGGTCGCGACTGCTGGGGAGCATCGGTTGAACGGGACGCTTCGTTACCAGGCTTGCGATCATGCGGCGTGTTATCCGCCGAAGACGTTGCCGGTTGAGGTGCTGTTCACGGCGAAGTAGACGCGGTGTTGGCGAGGCGTATTCGCAAGGGAAAGAGATTCCAGCGGTGAAGATCTTTTCCCGGGATTTCCTTCGCGCCGTAGTGATTGAATGATGGAAGGCGTACCTCAGCGGCTGAAGCCGCGATGCTGACAAAGCTATATGGCACGGCTGAAGCCGCGCCCTTAAGCAAAGCGATTTGTTAAGACTGGATCTAGGGAAGATGGAAGAGTTTAGAAGGCTGACGCGGCTGCCCGCGTATGTATTCAACATTACGAGCGAGCTGAAGGCTGCGGCGCGCAAGCGGGGCGAGGACATCATCGACTTCGGGATGGGCAATCCCGATGGAGCGACGCCGAAGCACATCGTCGACAAGCTGATTGAAGCGGCGCAGAAGACGGCGACGCACCGCTACTCTTTGTCGCGCGGGATACCGCGGCTGCGCAAGGCAATTTGTAACTGGTACAAGCACAGATACGATGTCGATCTGAATCCGGAGACCGAAGCGATCGTTACGATCGGGTCGAAGGAGGGGATCGCCCATCTTTGCCTGGCGATGCTGGACGATGAGGACACCGTTGCGGTGCCGAATCCGAGCTATCCGATCCACATCTTTGGGCCTGTGATCGCGGGATCGAAGGTGCAGAGCATCGCGCTCGATGGCACGGATGAAGAGGCGCTTTGGCAGAGGCTGGAGTATGAACTGCCGCGGATGGAGCCGCGTCCCAAGCTGCTGATCCTGAACTTTCCGGCGAACCCGACTACGCAGTGTGTGGAGCTGAGCTTCTTTGAGAAGCTGGTGCCGCTGTGTAAGGAGCTTGGCATCTACATCGTGCATGATCTCGCGTACGCGGACATCGTCTTCGATGGATATCGCGCGCCCAGCGTGCTCGAGGTGCCGGGAGCGAAGGAGATTGCGGCGGAGTTCTTCACGCTCTCGAAGAGCTACAACATGCCGGGATGGCGGGTCGGCTTCATGGTCGGCTGCCCGAAGCTCGTGGGAGCGCTTGGGCGGATCAAGAGCTACTTCGACTATGGAACGTTTACGCCGATCCAGGTGGCTTCGATCGCAGCGCTCGAAGGGCCGCAGGAGTGCGTCGCCGACATCGTCGACACGTATAAGTGCCGGCGGGATGTGCTCGTTCCGGGGCTGAACAAGCTGGGATGGGCGGTGGATCTGCCGAAGGCGACGATGTTCGCCTGGGCGAAGATCCCTGAGCAGTACCGGGCCTTGGGGTCAGTGGAGTTTTCGAAGAAGCTGCTGCTTGAGGCGAAGGTCGCGGTGAGTCCGGGCGTGGGTTTTGGCGAGCACGGCGACGGGCATGTGCGGTTCTCGTTGATTGAAAACGAGGAGCGGACGCGGCAGGCGCTGCGTGGCATCAAGGCAATGTTCAAGGCGGGCTAGAGGAAGAAGCTAGGCAGGCCGCTGCATCGGCTCGACGAGCCTGGGCGCGGCGGTGCAGACGCGGTTTCTGCCACTCTCCTTGGCCAGATAGAGAGCGCGGTCGGCGGACGCGATCAACTCGGCCGGCGACATTCCCTTGGCTGGTACGAGCGAGGCGCAACCGATGGAGACGGTGACACAGCCGGTTGGATTTCCCTCGTGCGTGACGCAGGATTCGAGCACGGAGAGACGCATCTGCTCCGCGAGTTCCTCGGCGGCAGCAGCGGGGGCACCGGGCAGGATGGCGGCGAACTCTTCGCCTCCATAGCGAGCTACTAGGTCATGCTGGCGCAGTGGCTTGGCGCTGAGGGCGGCGGCGATTCCACGTAGACAGTCGTCGCCGGCGACGTGGCCATAGCGGTCGTTGAAGGATTTGAAGTGGTCGGCGTCGATCATCAGAAGAGAGATAGGAGTCGCGTCGCGGATGGCGCGCTTCCACTCGGTGTCGAGGATCTCGTCGAAGCGGCGACGGTTTGCGACGCCGGTGAGTTGGTCTATCGTTGCGAGGTTCTTCATCTCGTCGAGCGCGTGCTGCAACTTCTCTGCGAAGTTGCGGCGCTCCACCAGGATGACGCTGAGTGGAAGGACGAAGAGCATGGCGAGCGTGGAGTAGATCTGAAGAACGACCGACTGCTGGTCGGTCCAGCCCTCTGCCGCGAGGTGAAAAGGTCCAAGCCCACGGACGCTGAAGTATGCGGCGACGAGCGAAAGCATGTTGGCGCCGATGACAGCTCCGCTGAAGCCGAGGCGGAGGGCGACAAACAGCAGCATCGGATAGGGAACAAAAGCGAGTGGGTAGCTTGCCTGGTCGAAGGTGAACCAGGAGACAGCAAATAGTCCGGCGAGAAGGGTAATGGTCTGCGGCAGCGCCTTGAAGCGGAAGATGTCGTAGGTCTCGCGGCTGACGAGGGTGAGGACGAGAGGCGTCCAGAGTGCGGTCCCCAAGGCGTCGGGAAACGCCCACTTCATAGCCAGCAGCCAGAAGCGTCCGTGTATCCCTGAGAAGTACCATGCGGTGGGCAGGCAGGTGAGAGCGGGGCCCAGCAGGATGGCGAATAAGGTGAAGCGCAGGGCGAGATGCGGCTCCATCATCCAGCGCCTGAGGGAGCGGAAGGGCGGTAGAAGGCATGCGGAGAGAAGAGTTTCGACCAGGTTGCAGGAGATATCAATGAGGGCTTCTGAAAGCGGGTCGTGTGCGTTTCTCTCCCCACGGACAAAGGCAAGAACGACTCCGCCGAGGATCCAGGGCCATCGTCGCCGATTGGTGATGAGCAAGAGCGCGAGAGCAATGCCATCATAGGGCCAGTAGATGGCCCAGCCATCCGTCGACGGCAGAGCCCTGTCGAAGAGGGCGATTGCGAGGCTGAAGCCGATCGCGGTGACTCCGAGAAGGGCAAGGCCGGAGAGGATGGGCCGACGGTCAAATGCGGAAGAGAGACGGTCGAGGCGTGACGCAATCTTTGGGTCGACAGGAGACGCAGAGGGACTGGCCCCGGGAGAGGGGAAGTTGTCCAACGCCGACGGATCGATATCGTGTTGCCTCATGCCATCTCTGGTGAGTCTCTGTCGCTTCACTCTCGTGCCGTATTTCGTGTCGAGAGAAAAGTTGAAAAATTCCTCCGCCCGAGGATACCCGACCTTAGCTCCTGGATGCTTCTGAAAGTAGCGAATATAATCGGGCGGATTCGTGTGGCGTTTCAGTAACTTGCGCACTATCTCATGCTTTTGAGGCTAGAGGAATAACACGCAAGCGGTGCCGAAGCCGATTTGGCAAGAGGACGAGCGAGGCGATGGGACTGGATTTTCCTGGTTGAGGAGGATTAGGATGCCGCGTGCTCCAAATCCGCCGGTGACCGGTTTCCGGGCTGGCGGCATCCTTCAGACGCTTCACGATGGAAGCGAACAACGCAACAGATTGATAAGGAAGGTAGCTATGTCGACCGCGACTTTGACACAACTGCAGCCCGGCAAGTATGGATTCCCTGTGGAGTTCAAGAAGCGTTATAGCAACTACATTGGTGGTGATTGGGTCGCGCCGCTCTCGGGCGAGTACTTCGATAACGTGTCTCCCGTAACGGGTGAGGTCTTCTGCGAGGTGGCTCGATCGAACGCTGCAGACATCGACCGGGCGCTCGATGCAGCGCATGCGGCGAAGAAGGCGTGGGGTAAGACGCCGGTTGCACAGCGAGCGCGGATTCTGGAGCAGATCGCGCAGAGGATCGACGACAATCTTGAACTGCTGGCTACAGCCGAAACGTGGGACAACGGCAAGCCGATCCGCGAGACGATGAATGCCGACATTCCGTTGTGCTCGGACCACTTCCGCTACTTTGCCGGGTGCATCCGGGCGCAGGAAGGCGGGATCTCGGAGATCGATCAGGATACGGTCGCGTATCACTATCACGAGCCGCTGGGTGTGGTGGCGCAGATCATTCCGTGGAACTTTCCGCTGCTGATGGCGTGCTGGAAGCTGGCCCCGGCGCTGGCTGCGGGCAATGCGATTGTGCTGAAGCCAGCGGAGCAGACACCGGTGTCGATCCTGATCTTGCTGGAGCTGATCGGCGACCTGCTGCCGGCGGGCGTGCTGAATGTCGTCAACGGCTTCGGAGTGGAGGCGGGCAAGCCGCTGGCATCGAGCCCTCGTGTGAACAAGGTCGCGTTTACGGGCGAGACGACGACCGGGCGGCTGATCATGCAGTACGCTTCGCAGACGATCATTCCGGTCACGCTGGAGCTGGGAGGGAAGTCGCCAAACATCTTCTTTGCCGATGTGATGGCGGAGGACGATGCTTACTTCGACAAGGCGCTGGAAGGATTCACGCTGTTTGCGTTCAACCAGGGCGAGGTTTGTACCTGTCCTTCGCGGGCGCTGATTCATGAGTCGATCTACGATCGCTTTATGGAGCGGGCGCTGGCCCGGGTGAAGGCGATTCGGATGGGCAATCCGCTGGATGCCTCGACGATGATGGGCGCGCAGGCTTCGCAGGAGCAGACCGAGAAGATCCTGTCGTACATCGACATCGGGCTGCAGGAGGGCGCGCAGTTGTTGACGGGCGGCCATCGCAAGCAGCTTGAGGGCGGACTGGAGAACGGCTTCTACATCGAGCCGACGGTCTTCAAGGGCCATAACAAGATGAGGATCTTCCAGGAGGAGATCTTTGGGCCGGTGCTCTCCGTGACGACGTTCAAGGATGACGATGAGGCGCTGGCGATCGCGAACGACACGCTGTACGGGCTTGGCGCGGGCGTCTGGACTCGCGACATGACGCGGGCATACCGGTTCGGGCGGGGGATCGAGGCGGGCAGGGTTTGGACGAACTGCTACCACGCGTATCCGGCTCATGCTGCGTTTGGAGGCTATAAGCAATCGGGAATTGGGCGGGAGAATCATAAGATGATGCTCGACCACTACCAGCAGACGAAGAACCAGCTGGTGAGCTACAGTCCGAATGCGTTGGGATTCTTCTAGATGGCTGGAGTAGAGACAGGGACCGAGGTTGTACCGGAGCAGGTGGTTGCGACTGATGCCGCTTTTGGCTTGATCGCCAAGCTTGAGGCGAAGCACGGGCCACTGATGTTCCACCAGTCGGGGGGCTGCTGCGATGGCAGCTCCCCGATGTGCTATCCGCGGGGAGAGTTCCTGATCGGCGGCCAGGATGTACTGATGGCGACGCTGTCGGGAACGCCCTTCTACATGCACCAGAGCCAGTTTGAATACTGGAAGCACACGCAGATCATTCTGGATGTGGTGAAGGGGCGGGGTGGGATGTTCTCTCTGGAAGGGCCTGAGGGTGTGCGGTTTTTGACGCGGTCTCGGGTGTTTACGGATGAGGAGATTCGGGCGTTGCGGGAGGCTGGGAGGATTTAGAGATTCGGTCGCCCGGAGTTATTCTGGAGGGCATGAGAGACGTTCGGCGAATCGCACAAGTGCTGACCCTGATTACGACAGTTCTTTTTGCCGGCGCATTTGACCAAGGAGCCCGGGCACAGGCTCCGAATTATGCCCAGGAGCGTGCCCAGCGCGCGCAGGGACTTACCAGGCCTTATGGCTGGTTCTCGCTGGTAGCTCTGGACTGGCTAAAGCCGGGAACCAGTACGATCGGCTCGGCAAGGGACAACTCCATCGTTCTACCAGGCGCTCCGGCGCACCTGATCACCCTTGAACAGAAGGACGGCAAGGTGACGCTGCTGAAGGCTGATCCGTCTCTTACTTCCCAGGGCAAGCCGGTGGTTTCGGGAGCGATCTTCGGCGATGGTGAGGACGATGCTGCCGCTCTGACATCCGGAACATTGAGGCTGTGGGCGATCGATCGCGGCGGCAAGCGGTATCTGCGGGTTAAGGACTCCGGGGCTCCCGCGTTGAAGCACTTTCATGGGCTGAACTGGTACCCGCCCGAAGGGCATTACCGGGTCGAAGCGCGTTGGGTGCCGTACACTACGCCGCATACGCTACGAGTATTGAACAAGTTAGGGCAGATAACGCCGGTAAAGGTGCCGGGTTACGCAGAGTTCGAACTGGACGGAGTAAAGCTTCAGCTCACGCCAATGGAGGCTGACAAGGACGGCCTGTTCTTTGTCTTCCGCGATGTGACAGCGAAGACGACGACGGATGGCGGTGGACGGTTCCTGTCGACGAGTGCCCCTTCGGCTGGGCTGGATAAGCCGGGCACGGTCGTTCTCGACTTCAACGAGGCGGTGAACCCACCGTGCGCGTACTCTCCCTATGCGACCTGCCCGCTGGCTTCGCCGGAGAACCGGCTGACCGTGGCAGTGAAGGCGGGAGAGAAGCGCTACGAGGATTGATCCCTATCGTTTACCGGCCGCGAGCTTCTTCTGGGTGTCGAGGAAACGCCTCATGCGGTCGAGCGTCCGCGGCTTACCGAAGACGATCAGGCTTTCGAGCAGCGGGGGGCTCATCGTGCTGCCGGTGATGATCGCGCGGAGAAGCATGAAGTTTTCCTTGACACTCCATGTGTGAGCTTCGCCTAGCGCTTTGAGGGCAGTTTCAAGCGCGGTGACGGACCACTCGGTGGCTTCGAGGACGGTGAGTTGTTCGGCGGCAAAGGCCAGCGTCTCTTCAAGCGTGCGCTTCTTAGGGAGGAAGACGGCTTCGGTGGGGAGGACGTCTTCGGCGAAGAAGAAGTGGGTGAGGTCGCCGAACTGGCCGAGGGTTTCGATGCGCGCCTGGATCAGGACGGCGATCTGCTTCAGGTAGTCGTCCGAGAGGATGGTGGCGCGGAGGCGGGTGTAGAAGTCCTCGGGCGTGATGCGGCGGAGGTACTCGCCGTTGAGCCACTTGAGCTTGGTGAGGTCGAAGACCGGGCCGCCGAGGCGGATCTTGTCCACGCGGAAGCGGGCGAGCATGTCTTTGAGGGAGAAGATGTCGGCTTCGCTCGGCTTGCCGGATGGGATAGCCGCGACGGCGGCGGTTTCGGGATTGCCGGCGTCGGACATGCCGCCGCCCATGAGGCCGAGGAAGTTGATGACGGCTTCGGGCAGGAAGCCGGCCTGGCGGTAGAAGACCAGCGAGACGGGATTCTTGCGTTTGGAGATCTTGGACTTGTCCAGATTGCGGAGCAGCGGCATGTGCCAGAAACGGGGCGCTGGCCAGCCGAAGGCCTGGTAGAGCAGGACGTGTTTCGGGGTGGAAGAGATCCACTCCTCGGCGCGGATGACGTCGGTGATGAGCATCAGGTGGTCGTCGACGACGTTGGCGAGGTGGTAGGTGGGGAAGCCGTCGGACTTCATCAAGACCTGGTCGTCGACGTTGGTGTGCTCGAAGGTGATGTCCCCGCGTAGTTCATCACGGAAGGTTGTGGAGCCTTCGAGTGGAACTTTCATGCGGACTACGTATTCTTTTGATTCAGCAAGGTTTGCGCTGACCACATCCGGCGATAAGTTGCGGCAGGCTCCGGCGTAGCGGGGCGGCAGCTTGGCGGCCATCTGCTGCTTGCGGCTGGCTTCGAGCTCATCAGGGGTGCAGAAGCAGCGGTAGGCGGTGCCGTTTTCAAGGAGGATTTCGGCGTGGTCGCGGTAGATCTGGGTGCGCTCGGACTGGCGGTAGGGACCGTAGGGGCCACCGACGTCCGGACCTTCGTCCCAGGCAAGGCCGACCCACTTGAGGGCGTCGAAGATCATCTGCTCGGAGGTGGCGACGAAGCGGGCGCGGTCGGTATCCTCGATGCGGAGGATGAACTGGCCGCCACGCTGTCGGGCGTAGATGAAGTTGATCAGGCCGATGTAGGCGGTGCCTACGTGGGGGTCGCCGGTGGGCGAAGGAGCTATGCGGACGCGAATGGGGGCGGCGGGAGTTTCGAATACTTCAGGCATTTTCAGGATTGGTCTCGACCTCCGATTATAAAGGGGCGTGGGACGAGCGTCCGTCCGACGGGTTCGATACGGGCGTGGGAATACAGAAGCAGATCCTCCGCCTTCGGCGAAGGATGACAAGGGGTGGGGTCAGGGGGCGACCGGAGACTGTACTACTCCTACGGCGGAGTCGGCGCAGCCGTAGTAGAGGAACCAGCGGTGGTGGAAGCGGACGAGGCCTTCTGCGAAGGTGGTTCCGGCGGCGTACTGGCCTGTCTTCTCGAAGGGTTCTTCGGGTTTCAAAGATGGGGCATCGTCGCGGGCGATGAGCTTGGATGGATCGTCGGCGGCGAAGAGCGCCTGACCGGCGGCATAGGCGTTGGGGCCGAGGGTGGGGTCGCCGTGGTCGGGGTCGTTTTTGCCGTTGTAGAGCATGACGATACCGGCTGGCGTCAGGATGGGTGGCGGGCCGGTCTCGGGGAAGCCGCTATCGAAGTGGCCGGGACGGCGGGTGAGAACTTCGATGGGGGTACCGGTGGCGTCTTCCACGGGGCTCCAGTGGATGAGATCGGGCGAGGTGGCGAGGTGGATTGCGCCTTCGCCCCAGTACATCCAGAACTTGCCCTGGATGCGGGCGGCGACCAGGTGATCGCCGACTAACTGCGTGACGATCCCGCCGGATTTGTATTGGAGGTGATCGTACTTACCGCCGTTGCTGCTACTAAATGCAGGACCAAACTTCGTCCAATGGATTAAGTCTTTCGAGGTGGCGATACCGATGCTGTAGGTGATGCGGTTCCACTGGGTGTAGGTGATGACGTAGGTGTGATCGGGGGATTCGACGATGCGTGGGTCTTCGACTCCGCCGGGCCACTCGCGGGATCGCTGTGCATCGGCGGCCGGATAGAAGACAGGCTGTGGCTGGCGGATGAAGTGGACGCCGTCGGCGCTGGAGGCAAGCCCGAGGCGGGAGGTGTGGAGCCCGATCTGCATCTCGCCGGTGTCGTCTTCGGCGCGGTAGAGGACGAAGATCTTGCCGTCGCGGACGATCGCGGCGGGGTTGAAGGTATGGAGAGACTCCCAGTGGACGGGGGCGTGGCGGATGGGGTCGTCGAACGTGGAGGATTTGTTCGGGGAGATGACAGGTGCGGAGATTGGGCGAGTGAAGGGGCCAAGCTGCCAGGGTGTTGCGGATTGGGATGAAGCGGATGTGGTGAGGATCAGAGCGAAGGCGAGGATGGGGAGTTTCATGGTCTGCAAGTATGCAGGATGAATGAGTAGTTCGTCTGCGGGGGAAGAGAAAGCAGATCCTCCGCTGCGCGAAGGACGACAAGGGTGGGGCAATGGCTGCGGATAGAAGCGAAATGCGGGGGTCTCTCCACTGCGCATCGCGGTGACGCTGCGATGCTTCGGTCGAGATGACGCTTCTTTCTTCACAGGTTACATGTTGGGATTAGGCGACCGGGATAGGTTCATCTCGTCGGTGAGAACCCGGCGGAGGGCATCGAGATTGACCATGAAGTCGTCATGTTCGGTGACGTTCGAGTTGGTGCAGAAGTGCTGGTGGCCGGCTCCGACGGCGAGGGTATAGAAGTAGCCTGCGGGACGAGCTTCAGGGTAGAGGACGCAGACCTTCAGATTCTCTCCGTAGATGATGGAGCCCAGGCCGGCTCCATGCGGGGAGAGAATCGCTTCGGCGTTGCGCATCAGAGCGACCTGTTCGGCGAAGGTGTAGTCCTCCATGAAGATCTTCTTGAAGCCGAAGCTGGCGATAAGTGCGAAGACCTCGTCTTCGTTGATAAGCCGGCGGTGTCCGGCGCGGCCCCTCGAGATGTAGTATCGGCCCGTGGCGATGGCGGGTTTGGGGGTTCCCAGAGCGAGGTGGGTGCGGCAGCGTATGAAGTCGAAGTAATCCTGCGGAAAGCAGGCGCTGGCGCGAGAGGAGACATAGGAAGGCAGCACGAAGGTCTCAAGTTCGAACCATCTACCGGGATCGACGTATTCGAGGGAGAAGTTTTTGGGGAGGATCGCTTCGAGGGAGCTGCGGTGAACCGGGCCGACCTCCGACGACATGAGCAGGGTGAGCGGGCGGCCCTGCATGTGAAGTTCGAGGGAACGGAGCTGTGGAAGGCTGTCGGCTGTCCAGTGCCAGTTGTTGTCGTGCCAGGGGTGCTGGATCGAGGAAAAGAAACCGGAGCGCTTTGTGATGCTGCGAGGCCGGAAGGTCTTGCGGAAGGAGTAATAACGCTGGTGGTCCAGGACCGATTCCACGACAACGTGCCAGCGGGCATCGAAGACCAGTCCGTTTTTAGGGAAGAACTTGGCCGTGTTCACCTCGCAAGTGAAGATCGCTGCGCGGGAGAGGTAGCCTTCGACGATGTCCTGGCAGGAGCGAAGAAAGGGGTCAGAGGTAAAGGGCCGGCCGGGGGTATTGAGGTCGACGGTCTCCGCTGGATAGAGGAGGGTGAAGTTGGAGACGAGGTCGGGCCATTCTTCGGCGCTGAAGGGTTGGTTCAGCAGCAGGCGTTCTAGGCCCAAAGCGGTGAAGCTGGAGATGAGCGCTCGATGAAGCTTATAAGCGACGCGGTTATTGAGACCTTCAAGGCCATTGAAGTGACCGCGAAGTGAGGTCTTGAGGGATCTCGAGATCGAGGGAGCAGCCACAAACCATCCTTGCGCGGGTATTGCGAGGCACGGAGACCTGGCCCACGAATTCTCCTTCCAGTGTACAAAGCGGCGGAGTATTTGGTATCGCACAAATGGGGAAGGTGACGAAACCGGAACCTGCGATGTAGGCAGATGGCTACATCGGTGAGGCTGGGGTTCGCCACGTTTCAAGATTGAGATGTGGCATACCCGAGCCTACGTTGGAGCGCTTTAGTGGATGCCGAACTGGGTCTGGATCTGTTCGAGGGAGCGGCCCTTGGTTTCGGGATAGATGAAGAGGACGACGAAGAACTGGAGGAGCATCATCACCGCAAAGAAGGCGAAGGGTGTTCCCTGGGAGAACTTGTCGACGACGACGGGGAAGTAGAGGGTGATGACGGCGGCGCTGATCCAGTGGGCCGAAGAACCGATGCTCTGGCCCTTGGAGCGAACACGGTTGGGGAAGACCTCCGAGATGTAGACCCAGATGACCGATCCCTGCGAAACAGCGAAGAAGATGATGAAGACAACGAGGAGCCAGACGAGCAGGTTCTGGTGGGTGTGGGTGTAGAAGATGGCGGAGACTCCAGCCAGAGCGAAGACCATGCCGACAGACCCGGTTAGCAGGAGGGTCTTACGGCCGACCTTGTCGATCAGGGTCATCCCGAGGACGGTCGCCATGAGGTTGACGAGGCCGACGGCTACGGCCTGCAGGGCCGAGGAGCTGTTGCTAAAGCCAGCCGAGGCGAAGATGGGGTTGAGGTAATAGAGGATGGCGTTGATTCCGGCGAGTTGGTTGAAGAGGCCGATCGAGGCGGCGAGGAAGATGGGCAGGTTGTATTTGCCATTGAAGATGGGCTCCTGCTTCTGGTGAAGCTCGGCGTGGACGGAGTCCTTGATCTCCTGGAGTTCGGCGGCGGAGTTGGGCGAGCCCATCATCTCGAGAACGCGGAGGGCCTCGTCGTTCTGGTTGGTGGTGACGAGCCAGCGTGAGCTGCGTGGAATTCCGTACAGCATAATGAGGAAGAGCGCCGAGGGGAGAATGGCGACGCCGAACTCCCAGCGCCACTCGTTCGCGCCGAGATGGAAGAGGGTGATGATGAAGTTCGAGAGGTAGGCGAGAAGGATGCCGATGACGATGTTGATCTGGAAGAGGCCGACCATCCGGCCGCGCCACTTTGCGGGTGCGAGCTCCGCGATGTAGACGGGGCCGAGGACGGAAGATCCTCCGATGCCGAGGCCGCCGATGAAGCGGGCGACCATCAGCGAATCCCAGTTCCAGGCGAAGGCGCAGCCTACGGCGGAGATGGTGTAAAGGATGGCCATGATGCGGAGGGCCTCGCGGCCACCGATCTTTTGGCCGAGGACGCCCGAGCCCATCGCTCCGATGACCGTGCCGACGAGGCCGATGAAGACGGTGAGGCCAAGCGTCGACGGGGTGAGGTGGAAGACCTCGGTGAGTTGCTGTTCCGCGCCCGCGATGACAGCCGTGTCAAATCCGAAGAGCAGGCCGCCGAGTGCGCCAACGATGGTGGCTTTTATGAGGTAACGATTCAAAAGGGTCTCCGAGTAATGAGAACAGTATTCAGGTCAACAAAGTTATACGCCAGTGGTGGGTGTTCCGTCGCCAGAGCGAGGTTCACGGGGCAAGTTGGGGATCTGTGCGCAACCCGACGAAGGCAGTGCAGCTTAATGCTATGTGTTTGTCGACACCTATAACCAGAAGATGGGATGTGCGTCTTTGCCAGCTTGCGCTTAGTGTCAGAGGACTGTGCTTTTTTTGCAGGCATGAGGTGTATGAAGGCCATGCCTGCACTGCGGAGTCTCACTTCGCTTACTTGCCGTCTACGGATAATAAAAAGACGCGCGTAACTTTGGACGTTAGCAGAGCTGCATAGAAGAGACGAGGACGTGACGTGACGTTAGATGATCCGCTTGCGAACCCACCCGGTGTAGCCAAGTACAAACAGATTTATCTTCTGCTGCGACAGTCGATCGAGGACGGGACTTACTCGGCGGGGACGCGGCTTCCGAGCGAAAACGAACTGGTCAAGCGGCTTTCGGCAAGCCGGCCGACGATTGGGCGGGCGTTCGCCCAGTTGGAGTCCGAGGGTTTGATTCAGCGGCGGGCTGGGTCAGGGACGTTTGTGTCGAGTCAGGCAGCTATGCCACACCCGAGCTTCGGGCTTTTGATCCCGGATCTCGGTGTCACTGAGATCTTCGAGCCGATATGCCAGGGGATCTCGCAGGGCAGGAATGGCGACCATCACGATTTGATCTGGGGACCGCTGTTTGACCGTGACGCATCGCAGGAGATTCAAGCGGAGCGTCTCTGCGAGCACTACCTCGCGCGAGGAGTAGCGGGTGTGTTCTTTGCGCCGCTGGAGCTGACGGAGGGCAAGGACGAGACGAACATGCGGATCGCGAAGAACTTTGACGACGCGGGAGTTCCGTTGGTTCTGCTCGACCGCGATATCGTCGAGTATCCGAAGCGCAGCCGTTATGACGTGGTCGGGATCGACAATCACAGGGCAGGCCTGATGATGACGGAGCATCTGCTGGATGTGGGAGCGCAGCGGATTCTTTTCTTCGCTCGGCCGTACTCTGCACCGACGGTGACGATTCGAATCATGGGGTACCGGAGCGCCATGGAGGCTCGAGGTCTGGACAAAGCGTTGCAGATCGTTTGCTTTGCTGATCCGACAGATGCAAACGCGGTCGAGGTGCTGCTTAAGCTGCATCGTCCCGACGCAATTCTGTGCGCGAATGACCTGATGGCTGTCCAACTGATGACGACGCTGGCTAAGGCAGGGGTGCGCATTCCGGGAGACGTGCGGCTGACGGGGATGGACGACCTTAAGTACGCGAGCCTGCTGCAGGTGCCGCTGACGAGCATTCGTCAGCCGGTGCTGGCGATCGGAGCGAACGCCATGATGGCCATGCGCGATCGGGTTGCGAACCCTGGGGCGCCGGCGCGAAACTTCCTGGTCGATTTTGAGTTGATGGTTCGAGAATCCACCAAACGCACGTTGTGATTGAGAGGCAGCGACGGTGCGTGGTTACGTGCGAGGTGACCTAGGTTCTGGAAAGAAGTACCTCTGGAGGCTTTCGCTGGGCTGGTTGTCCGCGTTCGCATTGCATGTGCGTAAGTCGCGTGTTAGAAAAGGATACCGGTTTGGATGACGAACTGTTTCCACCCTATAACTTCGCGATTGCGCTCCCCTGGAAATCACTTGGCTCGACGTTTCGCTGGTCTCATGCACGTATGTGGAGCGCTGCTTGCTCCGTCGCTTCTGCTGCTGACTTGCCTGCAGCCGGGAGTGAGAGCGTCTGCCGCCGTCACAAAAGAAGTCGTGGAAAAGAAGGGCGCAGAGACAGGCATTCCTGTCATCCAGCCGCACTCCTATAAAGAGTACAAAGACTTTGGCCAGGTCTGGACGGTAGCGCAGGACCGCCGCGGCCTGATCTACATGGGGGTCTCGGGTGGCGATGTACTGGAGTACGACGGGGTGAACTGGAGAAAGATCCAGACTCCGATGTCGGTGATCCGGTCGTTGGCGCTCGATACTACCGGCAGGATGTGGGTCGGCGGAAGCGGAAACTTTGGCTACCTTGCGCCGGACAAGACAGGCAAGACCCAGTACGTCTCGTTTCTGGATCACGTCCAGGCTAAGGACCGCGGCTTTACGGATGTATGGCAGACACTAGTCACTCCGCAGGGGATATTTTTCCGGTCTTATGAGTTGCTCTTCCGCTGGGATGGAAAGAGCATGCATGTCTGGTATCCGGCACCGAACGCGAAGTTCCAGGCGCTCTCGCAGGTTGCTGGTCATATCTATACCGCACAGGATGGGATCGGCCTGCAGGAGATCGTCGGAGATGAGCTGCGCAACATGCCGGGCGGCGATGCCTATAAGAGTTCGCGAAAGCTCTTTCTTCACCCTTACGACGACGGCCGGATGCTCGTCTCCGCCCGGGACGGTGCGCTCACTCTTTATGACGGGCAAAAGGCCACGCCTTTTGTGACAGGGGCGGCCGATTATCTGGCGAAGCACCCGGCTTACACCTCGACCCTTCTGCGCGATGGCGGCCTTGCGGTCACGACCCTCGACGGGGGAGTGGTCCTAATCAACCACGATGGGACGCTGCGGCAGATCATCGACAAGGCAGATGGCCTGATCGATCCTGGGGCGTTGAGCGTCTTCGAAGACAGAGACGGCGCGCTTTGGATTGGAACCGGAGGTGGAGTCTCGCGGGTCGAGGCAAACTCCCCGCTATCTATCTTCTCGACTCTGCCCGAAGAGGACGTAATCCGGTTTCAAGGGTCAATCTACATGGCCCTGGCGTCGGGTGCCGGTTCGGTGCAGCGGCTCGTGATCGATCCCCAAACGAACCGCCCGGATTTTGTGAAGCTACCAGGAGCGACGCAGGCATTCCGGCTCAGGATCTTCCACGATGTGACGGGCAAGACTCCAGACCAGTTGCTGGCGGCGACGAGCGAAGGCGTGTTGAGGGTCGAGGGCGACAAACTGGTACGAACCGTCCCTTCGCTGAGCGGTCTGCGAGAGCAGAGTTACACCATCCGCCAGTCGCGGAAGACGCCCGACCGGCTGTTTGTAGGCCACGGCGACGGCGTGGGGTCGATGCGCTGGGATGGGCATCAGTGGATCGACGAAGGTCGCCTGCCCATGATCTACGAGGCGAGGGGGCTGGACGAAGACGCTAGTGGAGCCTTGTGGGTAAGCGGCACGGACGGCAAGCTTCTGAGGATCGATGTGCCTGCCAATGGGTTGCGCGAGGCCAAGGCGGAGGTGATCTCCAAGGCGGAGGGCGTTCCCGAGGGAAACGTGTATGTCCATCTTATCGATGGTGCGATCTATATCGCGCCGAGTTTGACAAAAGACATGCTGCGGTGGGAGCCAGCGGCGCATAAGTTCGTCGTGGACAATCGATGGGTGCTTCCGCTGGATGCGCCGGATGCCAGCTCAAATGCCTTTCAGGAGACAGACGGAAGCGTCTGGACGTTTACATCGGCCACGGACAGTTCGCGGATCGGCCGGTTCTTCAAACAGCCCGATGGAAGCTGGCGCGTGGATGAAGAGACCTACCGGCCACTCACGCACTTTCAGGTTGGCAGCGGCGCCTACCTGGATGCGGATGGGATGGTGTGGACAGGCGGCGAGAGCCTGATCCGTTTGAACCCGCACATCAAGCCGCAAACGACGCAGAGTTCGGCACCACTTGTGCGGCAGGTGATGTCTGGAACGCAGCTCATCTTTGGCGGGACATCAGTGGATAGCCAGGAACTGCGGCTGGCCCCCGGCACGCGGGCGCTGACCTTCCAGTTTGCCGCAATCTCCTATGGCAACGCCGCGAATACGAACTATCAGTATCTGCTTGAGGGAGCGGACAAGGACTGGTCGGTGTGGGGCAAGCAGAAGGAGGCGAACTACAGCGGGTTGGGGCCGGGAGAGTATCGGTTCCGGGTACGTTCGCAGGCCGAAGACGGACGTGTAAGTCCGGAAGGCAACTTTGCGTTTACGATTCTGCCGCCGTGGTACAGGACGCGAATCGCTTACGGAGTGTATGTCGTCCTCTTCCTGCTCATCACCTATGTGGCGTGGACCCTGATTATTCGTCACGAAAGAAACAAGGCACAGCTTCGGACGAAGGCGCTAGAGGCCGAGGCGAAGCTGCTAGAAGCCACGGTTGAAGCGAGGACCAGCGAGGTTCGAGCGCAGGCTGCGGAGATTGCGGCGCAGAAGGACTCGATTGAGCTGCTGAGCGAGATTGGCAAAGAGATCACGGCGTCGCTGGACCTGAATACGATCCTCTTCAAGCTGTATGAGCGCGTCAACCAGATCGTCGATGCAAGCATCTTTGGCGTGGGACTCTACCGGCCGGAGAAGAAGCTGATCGAGTACAGCCTGGCAATCGAGAACGGGAAGCGGTATGCGCCGTATACGCGCAGCACGGAGGACAAGAACCAGTTTCCGGTGTGGTGCATCGAGAACCGCAAGCCGATTCTGCTGAACGACGTTGCAACGGAGTATTCGAAGTACATTCCTGCGTACGAACATAGCGGTTTGGCGCTCGAGGACGGGACCGAGGCGAGGCCGCCGGCTTCGATGATCTATCTCCCGCTGATCGCGCAGGAACGCGTGCTGGGCGTGCTGAGCATTCAGAGCTTCAAGAAGAATGCGTACACGGAACAGCATCTGAGCCTGCTCGAAAACCTGGCTGCCTATACGACGATCGCGCTCGATAACGCGAATGCGTACATGGTGATCAATGAACGCGAGCACGAGGTGCGGGAGCGCGCGGCGGAGTTGGTGACGATCAACCGGATCACGCAGGCGCTGGCTACGCAGTTGGATCGCGACAGTTTGATCCAGCTTGTGGGCGATCAGATCCGCGATCTCTTCCATGCTCCCATTGCCTATGTGGCGTTGCTGAACCGGGCGACGATGATGCTGAACTTCCCGTACACGTTCGGGGAAGAAGCTGCGTCAAGACCCTTCGGGACTGGGCTTACATCGCAGATCATTCGCACGGGCCAGCCACTGCTCATCAACGAGGACATGGAGCGCAACCGGTCGAAGCTGGGCATCGAACAGATTGGCGTGATGACGGCTTCATATCTTGGCGTGCCGATCCCATCGGGCGGACAGATGATCGGCGTGATCAGCGTGCAGTCGACCGACCAGGAGGGCGTTTTTACAGAGGCCGATCAGCGGCTGCTTTCGACGATTGCCTCAGCGGTGGGTGTGGCTTTCCACAATGCGAGCCTGTTCGAAGAAGCGAGCCACGCAAGGGCTGCGGCGGAGCAGGCAGATGCGGCGAAGAGCTCGTTCCTCTCCACGGTCAGTCACGAGCTGCGCACGCCGCTGACGTCGGTTCTGGGCTTTGCAAAGATCATCCGGCGCAGGCTTGAAGAGCGCTTGTTCCCGCTGCTCCCGAGTGACGACAAGAAGATCGTTCAGACCAAGAACCAGGTGCTTGAGAACCTTGGAGTGGTGGTGAGCGAAGGCGAGCGGCTGACGAAGCTGATCGACGATGTGCTCGACCTGGCGAAGATTGAAGCGGGCAAGTTTACGTGGAACATGGGCAGTGTATCGGTCGAAGAGGTGATCGATCGTGCGGTGGCGGCGACGGCTTCGTTGTTCGAAGCGAAGAAGCTGACGCTGGTGCGGAAGATTGAGCCCGATCTGCCGACTGTCACGGGCGACTCCGACCGGCTGATCCAGGTGGTGATCAACCTGATCTCGAACGCGGTGAAGTTTACGGACGAGGGTTCGATTACCTGCTCGGCGGCGTTGAAGGACGGGCAGATCGTGGTTGGTGTGACTGACTCTGGCATCGGGATTGCCCCTGCGGACCAGCCGAAGGTCTTTGAGAAGTTCAAGCAGGTAGGCGATACTCTTACGGATAAGCCGAAGGGGACAGGGCTTGGGTTGCCGATCTGCAAGGAGATCGTCGAGTATCACGGCGGCAGCATCTGGGTGGAGAGCACGCCGGGGCAGGGAAGTACGTTCTCGTTCAGTCTGCCGATTGCGGCGCAGGCGAAGCTCGATCTTGCGCCGGTACGGCGGTCGGTGAACATCGAGTCGCTGGTGAAGCAGCTTCGCGAACGCGTGGAGACGCACCAGCCTCACGACAAGTCGATTCTCGTGGTGGATGACGATCCGAATATCCGGTCGCTGCTGGAGCAGGAGTTGACCGAGGCTGGCTACCGCGTGCGGTTGGCTGAGGATGGGCGGAAGGCGCTGGCGCTGATCCGCGAGGAGATTCCGGGACTCGTGATCCTCGACGTGATGATGCCGGAGATGAATGGCTTCGACGTCGCAGCGGTGCTGAAGAACGATCCCGCGACGATGGACATTCCGATCATCATTCTGTCGATCGTCGAAGACAAGGAGCGTGGCTTCCGGCTGGGCGTGGACCGCTATCTGACCAAGCCGATCGATACGGTGTCGCTCTTCCACGAGGTGGACACGCTGCTCGATCAGGGCAAGTCGAAGAAGAAGGTCATGGTGGTCGATGAGGACGCATCGACGATCCGCACGCTGACGGATGTTCTGGAGACGCGCGGCTATACGGTGGTGGAGTCGAACGGCTCGGAGCTGGTGTCGCGCGCGGTGCTCTCGAAGCCAGACATCATCATTCTCAACTCGGTGCTTTCCAGTGACGAAGCGGTGCGTGCGCTGCGCTTCGAGAAGGGTATGGAGAACGTCCTTTTCCTGATCTATCAGTGACCTCTATGAAGATTCTTATCGTTGATGACGAGCCACACTTGCGGATGCTGATCCAGCAGACCCTGGAAGAGCTGGAAGATGAAGGCGTCGAGCTGCTGATGGCCAGCAATGGCGAAGAGGCCATTGACATGATCCAGGAAGAGCAGCCGAACCTCGTGTTCCTGGACGTGATGATGCCGAAGAAGAACGGCTTCGACGTGTGCCACGCGGTCAAGAATGAGTTGAAGATGAGCCACATTCACATCATCCTGCTGACTGCGAAGGGGCAGGAGTTCGACCGGCAGCGCGGGCAGGAGGTTGGCGCTGATCTCTACATGACGAAGCCGTTCGATCCGGACGCTCTGGTGGCCAAGGCCCGGTCGGTGCTCGGGCTCGAGCAGTGAGGTTGCGATGGCTGCGCTAAGCCTGAAGACGATCGCAAGCAAGCGTTCGAGCAGCTATCCTGCGTTGCTTGCGATGTGCGAGGCGCTTGGAGGGAATGTTTGCGTTACGGACGCATCGGGCAAGACCCTGCTCGGAGAGTTGACGGGCACGGACGCGGGGAATACCGGTGTGCCGGTGCGTATGGACGACGTGACGCTAGGGTACGTTACGGGACCGCAAGAGGCCGCCAACGCGCTTGCCTTATTGCTGGCGCATCTTGCATCGCGTGAGGCTGAAGGACGAGCGCTGGGGGCGGAGGTGTTGCACCTCTACCGCGAGATTCACCTGATCGAACAGCTCTCGGAGCAGCTTGCAGCGCTGCTGAATTTGAATGCGGTGGGCGAGTCCGCACTGGCCCAGGCGCGGCGACTGATACACGCCACGCATGGGTGCATCCTTGTTCGCGAGAAAGACGATAGCCCGTTGCGCGTGGCGGCGTCCTTTGGCAACCTTGAAGGCGGTGATGGCGGGCCGCTCGCGACCGGGTCGCAGTTCGCGCAGTCGATTCTTGATCGAGGCATTGCGGAGGTCGTGAATGATTGCGGCAGCGATGCGAGGTTGCTCGATTCGGAGCGAGCGCTGAATGCTGTGATCTGCGCTCCGCTGCGGGCAGGACAGCGTTCGGTGGGCGTGATTGCATTGGCCCATACAGCGGCAGGGACTTCGTATTCGGCGGCCGATCTGAAGCTGGTCAACACGATCGCGTTGCAGACGGCGACGGCGATCGAGAATTCGTTTCTGTGCAACGAGATGGTGGGAGCGGTGCGAGACCGCGAACAGCTTGCTGCGCTCCAGCATGAACTGGAGACGGCGCGGACGATTCAGCACCTCCTGGTGCCGCGAATCTTTCCGCCATTTCCGGAGCGGAAGGAGTTTGAGCTGCATGCGCAGATGACTTCGGCGAGGGCGGTTGGCGGGGACTTCTTCGACTTCTTCCTGGTCGATGAGAATCGGCTCGGCGTGGTGATTGGGGATGTGTCGGGTAAGGGGATTCCGGCGGCGCTGTACATGGCGTTGACGCGGATGCAGGTGAAGTCCACGGCCATCCTCGGGATGTCGCCCGCGGAGTGTTTTCTTGAGGTGAACCGGGTTCTGGTGCGGGAACGCGTGAGTGCGATGTTCGCGACGTGCTTCTATGGGCTGCTCGATCTGACGACGGGGGAGTTTCAGTATTGCAGCGCGGGCCATAATCCGCCGTATGTGACGAGGGCGGTTAGTGGAAAGGTGGAAGCACTGGCAGATGTCGGGGGGATTCCGTTGGGACTGTTCGATGGGATGGGGTATGTCGATAGCAGCGTGCATCTGATGCCGGGGGACGCTGTGTTCCTTTATACGGATGGAGTCTCCGAGGCGCAGAACATCGCGGAAGAGGACTTCTCCGATGAGCGCGTGATTGAGGGACTCGGAGCCAATCGCGAGTTGGACTGCCGCGCACTGATCGGCGAGATGTCGCGCAGAGTATCGCTGTTTGTTGATGGAGCGCCGCAGTCCGATGACATTACGATGCTGTCGGTCCGCCGCTTTTAGGCTTTGTCTCCGCTGCGCATAAACTAGGGCTCTAGGGAGACTGAAGCTTGATGCAATTGACACCGTTTCATATCGCATTTCCTGTCGATGACCTGGAGGCTGCACGGCACTTTTATGGAACGGTGCTTGGCTGTCCTGAAGGGCGCAGTGCGGCGCATTGGATCGACTTCGATCTGTTTGGGCACCAGATTGTGGCGCACTACAAGCCGAAGGTCGCGACCGAGGGCTATGCCAATCCAGTGGATGGGCATGATGTTCCGGTGCCGCACTTCGGGGTAGTGCTGACGATGGCTCGGTGGAGAGAGTTCGCCGAGAGGCTGAAGTCGCAGGGCGTCAGGTTCGTCATCGAGCCGTACATCCGGTTCCAGGGTGAGGTGGGTGAGCAGGGAACGATGTTCCTGCTAGACCCGGCGGGGAACGCGCTGGAATTCAAGGGATTTGACGACTTCAGCAGCCTCTTCGCGAAGTGAAGCTGGCGTAGTTAGGGCCTGGTTGGGGAGTCTTCTTCAACGATTGCGGCACCCCATGCGGGCAGAGCGACGGTGCCATCTTTCTGGACGGCAGTGCCTGAGAGCAAGTCCTTGCCTGAAGGGAAGCCATAGCTGGCCTGCGCAGGCGCGGGCGTGTAATTCAGAACGTAGTGGACGGCCTTTCCGTTCGCGAGCACGCCGCTGCGCATGATGGTGGGGAAGTGAAGTGTCTGCTGCGGTCCCCAGAGGTTAGCGCGCTCTGCGGCTTCCTTCATGATCTTCTCGGCGAGGGCGTCGCTGGGCATGAAGCCGATGTAGGTGACTTCTCCTTTGCCGTAGGTGTTGCGCGTGATCGCGGCGTACTTGCCCCAGACGGGGTGATGGTACTGGGCGATGACCTTGGCCGTGGTTGGGGTGACGAACTCCATCCACCAGCGGGCGGAGTTTTCTTTGTCGCCTACGTGGTACGGGTCGCCTTCGAGGGAGACGCCTTCGGGGATAGTGAACTGGTTGTAGTGGATGCCTGCAGCCTCTGCCACCGGGCCGCCTTGTTCGCCGGAGCGGACCTTGACGTTCTCGTCCGAGAAGCCGCTCTTGAAGGTGTAGATGAGATGACCGCCGGACTTCGCGAAGGCGTTGAGGTGTTCAATCTCTGCATCTGAAGCGGCATAAAGCGCGGGGACGACGATGAGCTTGTAGCGGGAGAGATCGGTGGTTGAAGGATCGATGAAGTCGACCTCTTCGTTCATGCGATAGAGCGCGTCGTAGAAAGGCCGCATGACGTCGTTGTAAGTTGTTCGCGATCCCCAGCCAAACTTGAAGGCGTTGAAGGCAGTGAGGGCCCGGTTGCTGACGTAGATCGCGATGCGATTCTGCTTCTTCATGTTGACGAGTTCGGGGCCGAGGCGGGCGAGGTCTTTGCCGATGGTGGCGGCTTCGTCGTAGGTGGGGTTGGGCTTTTCGTCCTGGCTGAGCAGGCCGCGCCAGTAGGTCTCGGCGGCGTTGTTGGTGGTGCTCCAATGCCAGTATTCGAGCATGTTGGCGCCGGATGCGAGATGGCTGAAGGCCTGTAGGCGCAACTGGCCGGGATAGGGGGTCCACTCGGGGAAGCCCTGAGCTTCGGTCTCCATGACGAGATAGTTCTGGCCGCCGCGCATGGAGCGGGCGATGTCGCCGCCGAGGGCGATCTCAGTGCCGGTGAGGTGGTCTTGGGTGGGGTGGTAGATGTCGATGCCCGCGACATCGAGCGCGCGGGCGGCGTCGAAGTGGTTTACCTCAGTCTGGATGCCGTAGGAGTAGCCGCGCCAGTCGAGGTCGAAGTTCTGCGTGAGGAACTGATCGGGGCGATCGTGCTGGCGGATGAGCGATGCCTGCCAGCCAAGATACTCCGTGACGAGGCCGCGTTGGAACTCGGCGAAGGCGGCGGAGATGCTGGCGTTGATGGAACCGTTCGCGGAGGGGAAGTCTTCCCAGCGGTTGATGCGGTTGCTCCAGTAGTCGAGGCCGAAGTCATGATTGAGCTTGTTGAGGTCGGGATGCCGGGCCTGCATCCACTTGACGAAGGCGGCCTGCACGTTGGGGCCGCTGGTGTCGTAGGACTTGGTCTCGTTGTCGACCTGGTAGCCGATGACGCTGGGATGATCTTTGACGTGGTCGATGAGCGCGACGATGACGCGTTCGGCGGCGGCACGGAAGTTCGGGTTGGTAATGTCCATGTTCTGGCGGCGGCCGTAGATGCCGGGACCTTGTGGCGTGATGGCCAGGACGTCGGGATGTTCGCGGGCCAGCCAGGTGGGGACGGCGTAGGTGGGTGTGCCGACGATGACCTTGATGCCGGCCTTGTCCATGGCGTTGAGCACGCGGTCGACGTGGCTGAAGTCGAAGACGCCTTCCTGCGGTTCGAGTGTGCCCCAGGTGGACTCCGCGATGCGGACGACGGTGATGTTGGCCGCCTTCATCAAGCGGATGTCCTCGTCGAGGCGGTCGGTCGGCGAGTATTCCTCGTAGTAGGCTGCGCCGAAGAGGATGGTCTGCGACGGGACCTTCGCTGATTGGGCGGACGCGAGTGAGCCAGCGGTGACGAGTAAAGCGAGGAAGAGCCAGGAATACGTTTTCACGAAGGTCAAGGTGTTACCTCTGGCGGCGATGGGGTTTCGGCGATCGCTTGGTTGGGAGATTGCGAGGGTCTTGCGACCTCGCAGAATCGGCCCTACAAGCTTAGCGGTTTTCGCGCTTTCTCGGGAAAGATGCTGTCGCGATGACCGATTCGCGGACGTTCCCTTGTATGCGATATACCTGTTAGCGAGCGAGGTGAACCATGCAGTGCAAGCACCTGGGGCAGATGCGGGACGTTCGTCCAAACACGGATGGATGTGAAGAGTGCCTGAAGATCGGTCAGGAGTGGGTCCATCTGCGGATGTGCATGGAGTGCGGGCATGTGGGATGTTGCGACTCTTCGATCGGGAAGCACGCAACGAAACACTTCCATGGCACCAAGCACGCGATTATGAGGAGCCTCGAGCCGGGAGAGACCTGGGGGTGGTGCTTTGTCGATCAGGTCATGCTGGATCCGCAGTAGCCTGCGCTTCTGCTATTTTTTGCGGTCTCCGGCGAGTTTTGCCAGTCCCAGCGCGAGGGTGAGCGCGCCAGTGGGCAGGCATCCCATGGCAAGCATGAGAGCCAGCCATCCCAGATTGGTGTGGGGACCCTGTCGGCGTGTGATGCCGCCGAACGCTACGAAGATGAGCAGCGCCGAGATCGCTCCGGTGAGGAAGAGGGCCGATCCGGTGCGTAGAAGAGCGCGGGTGTCCTGCTGCATCCCCATTACCGCAGCGCCGATTGCATGATGTAGACGATCACGCCGGTGACCGAGACATAGAGCCAGATCGGGAAGGTGTAGCGGGCCAGCTTGCGGTGGGCGGGAAAGCGGCCCGTGAGCGATAGGAAGAAGGTGATCAGGATCAGGGGCAGCGCGATGATCGACAGGAGGATGTGCGAGAGGAGAAGCTTCCAGTAGAAGGGCCACCAGGGACTGAGACGGTTGAAAAGGGTCTCGCCGTGGAGAGTGAAGTTGGTGAGGTAGGAGACCAGGAAGATCGACGAAAAGAAGAATGCGGCGAACATCGATGCCCGGTGCGCACTGAGCTTTCGTGCGCGGATGTAGATGTAGCCGACAATGAGGGCGACCGTCGCGCAGGCGTTCAGGACTGCGTTCAGGAAAGGGAGCGAACGCAGGTGAGTTCCGGTGACGTCGGACGGGGCGTGGAAGTAGACGAGATAGCAGATGAGCGCGCTGGCGAGGGCACTGACGATGACAATCGTCGCGATGATGGCAGGCGGTGTGCGCAGGGTATTTGGCTTTTCGTTCATTTTAGGTAGCGTGGCTTGCATTAGAAGAGCAGTCGTCCTTTAGCATCGAGGGTCATTGCGGCAAGCAGCAGAGGAAGAAAGATGACCGAGTAGCGAAGCAACTCGCGGGCGTAGGTGCGGGACTCGGATGAGAGAGGATCGCGCAGGATGCGGGCGAAGCGCAGGGTGTACCAGAGATATCCGACGGAGAGGATCGCCGCGGCTGCGCCGTAGATGTATCCGGTGGTGTGTAGGGCTACAGGCCATAGGCTGACGGGGATCATGATCACGGCGTAAAAGAGCGCCTGGGCGACGGCCATCTGCGCGGCGGACTTTGCGGGTTCCTGGGTCGCGGTTAGCTTGATGCCGGCTGCGGCATAGTCTTCGCGATACATCCAGCCAATGGCCATGAAGTGGGGGAACTGCCAGACGAAGAGGATGGCGAAGAGGGCGACACCGGGCCACTCGATGACGCCGCGGGCGGCGGTCCAGCCGATGAGCGGCGGAAGCGCTCCGGGGAATGCGCCGATGAAGGTGTTGATGGTGGTGAATCGCTTGAGCGGGGTGTAGATGGCGACGTAGCCGACGGCAGTAAGAAGTGTCAGGGTGCCGGTGATGACGTTGGTGACTTCGGCAAGGTAAAGAGTGCCCAGGAATACGGCGAGGAAGCCGAGGATAAGGCCGTGGGCCAAGCCGATTCGGCCTGCCGCCATGGGGCGGTTGGCGGTGCGGCGCATCAGGGTATCGGTGCGGCGTTCGAGGGCCTGGTTCAGGATGCTGCTGCCGAAGGTGACTACTGCGATCCCTGCGAGGGCCTCGACGGCACCGAGGTGGAAGGGGCTGATACCGGAGCGCAGGCTGCCGAGGTAGAAGCCGCCGGCGGCGGTGATGACGACCATCAAGGAGACGCGAGGCTTGAGCAGCGTCGCGTAGTCCGCGAGGAGTGAAGGAACCGAACGCTCGTCGATACGGCCCGGGGCGGTCGCGGTCGCGTGAGGGAGTTCGTCCTCCTGACCGGCGAGGTCATGCCCGGTACGGGTTGTCACGGTGGTTGCCACTCCTTCAAGGATAGCGCGTTCTGCTGCCGGACCGTTGAAGAGCCGGGAACCCGACTGCAAGCGGGATTTGATCCCGTTCACAATCGGGTAGGGCCTTAGTGACGTGTCTCGGTGCTTGCGGGGGCGGATACGGAGAGGTCGCCTTCGCCGAGCTTGCGGTGGAAGAAGTCGAAGACGAGGCCGTAGAGCGAGTAGGCGAGCTCGGGGTCGTAGCGGATGCCTTCGTCGCGCATGAAAGCGTGTGCGCCGTTGACCTCGTGCCAGCTGAGCCGGGTGCCAAGCTCGTTGAGGCGGGCGAGGACCTTCATCCGGCCTTCGAGAGAGATGTGCGGGTCCTGGCGACCCCAGATCATGAGGAGCTCGCCGTGGATGTCCTTGGCGCGTTCGAGGGAGTCGTCGTTCATGCCTTCACCCAAGCTGCCTTTATGAATATCGGTGGCATAGAAGCAGGCGGTGGCGAGGACGTCCGGGTTCATACCGGCGCGGAATGCTAGATGGCCGCCGATGCAGATGCCCATCGCACCGAGCTTGCCGGTGCAGTCGGGACGACCGGCGAGGTGGTCGAGCACGGCGCGGGCGTCGGTGTCGTAGCTGATGAGCTTCTTGGTGGTTTTCAACGCGTTGCCGCGGTCGGAGCCGGCCTGGTCGTAGGCGAAGACCGTGCCGGGCTCTTCGAACTCGTGGTAGATCTCCGGCATGGCGACGATGTACCCGTGGCCGGCGAGCATGGCGGCGGTGCGGCGGATGGGCGCGGTGATCTGGAAGATCTCCGAGTAGAAGATGATGCCGGGATAGCGGCCGGGAGCGGCTGGGCGGACGATGTGCGTTCGCATGGGGCCGTCGGGGGTGTCGAGGGTGACGTACTCGTCATTGACGATGATCATTTTTGCGGTCTCTCTTTCGCAGAATGATTGTATAACTCGGAGATTGCGTCCTATCCCTTGGGGAGAAAGCGCGACTTGGGGAAGCCGAAGATGCGGATCTGCAGGCAGCGCGAGGCTTCGAGCGAATCGGTGAAGGCGCGGCGGATGAGGCTGTATTCGGCAGGCCAGGAAGCAGGGTGGGTGCGCCAGTCGAAGGCGAGGCCGGGATGAGATTTGGGGAACGCCTGGAGGATCATGGCGGCTCGGCCGAGGTGGGCGGAGGAGCTGATCACTTCTGCGGAGTGCCACTGGTGGGACCGCATGATCTCTGACGAGTAGAAGATGTTTTGGATGGTATTTTGTGCCTGGCGCTCTTCGGTGATGGCCTCTGCCGGAATGCCTTGGCTGATCGCGAAAGCGGCCATGACGTGAGCTTCGACAAAGCGATTGTGGGCCGCGCCGCCGGTCATGATGATCGCGGGCGCGATTCCGGCTTTGTACTGGCGAACGGCCTCCAGGACGCGTTCGCGCTCGTCGGGCGAGGGCGTGCCGTCCGGATTGGCGGGATAGCCAAGAACGATGATCGTGTCGAAGTGGGTGACGGCGGTGTTGTGGTTAGGGATTGCGGCGCGATTGATGGCCACGGCGGCGATCGCGAGGAGCAGCAAAGCAAGGAAAAACCGGACGAGTCTCACCCGCCCAGATTAGCAGGGCGATAGAAAAGGTCCGGCCAGAGACGAATGTCATGCGCATTGTTGCAACAATGCGCCTATTCGATATCCGTCACTTTTCCAGCTTTGAAGGTCACTTTCATGTCCTTATAGACGTAGACCTTTTTCGTGCCGAGATCCCGAACGCTTAGCGGCTGTCCGAAGCTGCCGGTCACCTGGTCAATGGTCTGGCCAAGCGCGATGGTCGCTGGGGGGCCTGTCCGAGTAATAGGAGCGGCGGCGACTTCAGTTTGATCCGACGGGCCAGGGGTGACCGGAGCGGCGCTTGCCACTTCCTGTTCGGCCTGATCGGCGGCCTTCGACTGCTCGGCAATCTCGGCGGAAGCGTTGGTGTCCGGCGGTGGCGCTGCCGCGGTAATGGCGGAGGCTACGGGTGGCGTGGTTGCGGAGGGAGGCGCGGCGGGAAGTCCTCCCTTGCCTTGCTTCGCTTGCAGATCGCCCATGCCGGCGTCGATCGTCTCGCGCAGGTGGTTCTGCATATCCTGCAGATCGGTGAAGGCAACGTTCACGTTCGTCGAACGAGCGCATTCCTTGCCACCTTTGCTGGCGACCACAAGAGCAGTGGCAGCCGTGGCGTCCGGGGCAGGAGCCGAGGGGACTTCGATTACGTCTCCCTGGCTGATGGGGCACTCTTGTCCATTTGCATCGACGAGGTCAAGATCGCCGCCCGCGATGAAGACGTGCGGTTTGCCATCGCTGAGCATGCGCTCGATGCTGCTAGAAGCAGGATCCGAAGCCTGGTTTTGCGCGTTCGCAGCGGCTTCGGCGTTTTCGAGCGCAAGCTGGCTCTTTACCTCGTCGGCGACCATCTGCTTCACGTCCGGGCTGAGCGGGGGTGGCGGATTCGAGGCTGCGATTGCATTGGCCTCAGCATTCGCGGCGGCTGCGGCATAGGCGGCCTGGAGGCTGACGGAAAAGAGATAGTCGGTTAGCCAGAATGCTGCGCTGGGATAAACCGGGTACGGGGTAAAGTAGGCACCGTAGTAGCCGTACCAGGGAGCCGCACCCCATCCCCAGGAGTAGCTGATCGGAGCGGCCCACGGATTGTAGGCCCAGCCATAGAAACCGACCGAGTAAAAGCGAGCTGGTGCGTACACGTCGACATACTCGCCGTGGTAGTAATGGCGACCGTAGTAGTGGTCGTAGTAGCGGCCATGGTCGTAGTAAGTGCGGCGACCATACTCGCGTCCACCGTAGCGATAGGGGTGCTGGACGTAGCCTCGACCGCCGCGTTCGGCAAAGACTCGGGAGTGGTCTGCGCGTTCTACGGAGATGCGGCGATTGCCGTTGAGACCATGGTGGATGTCCATGTTCCTGCCAGCGACATGCACGTCGGCGCGAGAGCCGTTCGGACGCGTTCGGATGACATCGCCATGGGCGGTGCGAACCTCGTGGCTGCCTGTTGGCATGTGGCCGGGCGGGGGCCCGCCTGCGGTGTGGGCTAGGCCGGTCGTCCTCGGAGCGGGAGTGCCTGCGGGACCTCGGCCTCCGGCGGTCGTTGGTTGTGTAGTTGATCTAGCGCCGCCAGCGCCTGCCGGATTATTGGTGGTCTTGGTGCCAGTTGTGGTTGTCGTTTTGGCTCCGCCGGCGGTGGCTGTGGTGGTGTGGCCGCCGGTAGTCGCTCCCGTCGTATGGCCAGCGGTAGTAGCACCGGTGGTGTGTCCGGCAGTCGTCGCTCCGGTTGCGTGGGTTGCCGTGGCTCCGACGGCGGGCTTCGCGGCGGGAGCGGGAGCCTTCGCCGCGGGCGCTGCCTTTGGCGCGGGTGCGGGTTTCTTATTGTCAGCCAATGCTTTCGGAGAAGACGCGAGAGCGGTTGCCGATAGCAAAAGTGCGACGGCGATAGACTGAGCCCGGCTTGAGAGCGAGAAACGGGAAGACTCCGATGAGAAGAGCACGACTACTCCTTGAACAAAGCACCCTTGATCTTGCTGGGTAGCGCCTGCTAACAGCTTGCTACTGGACGTCGGTGACCTTGTTGTTGACGAAGGTGACCTTCATATCTGGATAGATATAGATCTTTTTCACGCCAAGATCGCGAATGGAAGTGGGTTCGCCGAAAGCTGCCACGACTTCTTCGCGGGTCTGCTTGAGCTTGATGGTCTTGGGTGTGGGCGGAGGAGTGTCCGGCGGCGGTGGCGGCGGCGGAATGGCGGCCATAGGTGCTGGCGCGGCTGCTGCAACTGCAGCCTGTGACGCGGGCGCGGGCGCGGGCGCGGGCTGCTTTGCATCCTTGCCGGCTGCTGCTGAGTCATCTGCCTGAACCTTGACTACCTCCGCGATGGTGCTGTCCACCTGATCGACGGAAGGGATCGAGCCCTTGAAGGGAAATTTCAGATCGGTGATGTAACGAACATCCGCGAACGGATCACTGATCAACTCCATTACGACCCCGTCCTTGGTGACGGTGATGCCGGAGACGAAGAACTTCTCTCCCGCGACGAAGGTCCGGGTTTTGATGTCAGAGCCTGGGACGTGACCCTTCATCCAACTCGGGACCTTCACCGCGGCACCGACCGCTCCCTTTGCGGTTATCTTGCCATCTTTATATTCGTCTTGAGCTTTTGTGCCCGTTGTGGCGCTCATAATGAGGCCGTCTTTTTTGAGCACAAGCACTGAGCCGGCAGTGACGATGTCACTTTTGTCGGCTGCTGCCTTCGAGACGGTGTACTCGGCATCCAGCTTCTGCTCGATTTCTGCGGGTGTCGTCTGGCCATGCGCGATCAGGCAGGAGGTGAAGAGCGAAATGGACACGCAGCATGACGCGGCAAAGCGGGGCGAAATCATGGTTCCCTCGAAGAGCAAAATTCCCTAGAGTTCCGGGGCTAGCATCTGGAATGGCCAGAAGAATAGCACTCTCGATGGGAGGGGGCAATGAATTTATGGGTGGACTCGTCAATTTTTTGCCCGCAAAGAAAAAAGGATTTGCCTCACGTAGAGACAAATCCTTAAGTATTTTGCAATCACTTATCATCTAGCTTCGATAGTGTCTCTATCGTCTATGCCGATCATCCCGCAGCGGGTGAGATTCGATCCGTGGTCCGACTGGCCGTGCGATGGGCCGGCCATAAGGATGGACGTAGACGCCGCGATTCGCAAAGGTGCGAACCCACGGGCGGTGGTCGATGAAGATGGCATGCGTGCCCCAGCCGAATCCAGCGCCGAACCATCCGAATACCCCGAACGACGGGCCGATGACGATAGCGGGGCCGAAGTGTATCGCGCCGGCAACCACGAAGCCAGGCCGTGGCGCAAAGAACACGATCGCTGGATCGTAGACCGGAACGTAGTAGTACGCCGGGTTGAGCGGCTGAATCTCAAGATAGCCGCCGCTGTCCACGACATCGTAATAGGGGGACGTCGCGAGATAGCCGTAGTCGCGGGCGATGCGGCGTTCGCGCTGCACCGCATCCATTACGTCCGGGCGCTGATTCAGAACCGCGTTCCCGAGATTGCCCGTCCATTGCGGGTCGCGGGCCATCATGTCGAGTACGGACGGGAAAGGCAAGAGCGCGAGGACGCTTGGATCCCATGGCAGGTTGTCCGCCTGGATGGCCTGGGCGAGCGCATCGCCGCGAAGATAGGCGTGCTGGTTTGCCCAGCCAGCTGCATCGCCGATCTGATACCAGAAGGTCGACGCGGTGAGGACCTGGGCCAGTAGCGGATCAGGGTAGAGCGCGATGCGCTGAACGAGCCCATCGAGCTGCTGCGGAGCCATTGGCGGGGGAGGCGGTGCCTGGTCGGCAGGCGGCGGCACCGAGGCCGGGTAGCTGGGCGGCGGAGCCTGGGCATCCGGCTCGGACGGGGCCTGACGAACGATTGGCGCGGGAGCCTGATTCCCGCTCTGGTTCACGGTTTGAGCAACTGCGGAGACTTCAAGCGATGTTGTAAGAAGCAGTAGAAGCAATGCAGATTTATTCATGGCAACATTTCCTGTTTCATTTCAATCTGATCTGGTCACCATCCTTCCGGTGCCAGATCTGTCAATGAAATCAACGCGAAATCGTGGAAAAAGTTGCGGTGATGACTCATGCGGCATGAGAGCTGGCCTGCAATTAAGAAAACAGGAATTCTTTCGTGCGTAGCTCCTTAACCGTATCGCGGAGCTTCGCGGCCTTTTCGAACTCGAACTTCTTGGCGGCTTCGCGCATGTCTGATTCAAGCTTTCCGATGTAAGTATCGAGCTCCTGCTGGGTAGCGAAGTCAGGCATGCCTTCGGCTTCGTCGGTGAGGTCGGCGTAGTCGGCTTTGAGGATGCCGGCGAGGCCCATCTCCAGTGGGCGGATGACAGACATCGGCGTGATGCCGTTCTCCTCGTTGTAGGCGACCTGCTTTTCGCGGCGGCGGTCGGTCTCGTTGATGGCGCGCTGCATGGAGTCGGTCATCTTGTCGGCGTAGAGGATGGCGCGGCCTTCGAGGTGGCGGGCGGCGCGACCGATGGTTTGGATGAGTGAGCCTTGCGAGCGAAGGAAGCCTTCTTTGTCGGCGTCTAGAATAGCCACCAGCGAGACTTCGGGAAGGTCAAGGCCTTCGCGGAGAAGGTTGATGCCGATGAGAACGTCGTACTCGCCCTTGCGAAGATCGCGTAGGAGTTTGATGCGCTCTAGGGTCTCGATCTCTGAGTGCATGTAGCGGCAGCGCACGCCGACTTCGGTGTAGTAGTTGGCTAAGTCCTCAGACATGCGCTTGGTAAGAGTGGTGACAAGGACGCGCTGATCTTTGCTGACGCGGTCGCGAATCTCTGCGAGCAGGTCATCGATCTGTCCTTTGACCGGGCGAATTTCGACCGGTGGGTCGACCAGGCCGGTCGGACGGATGATCTGTTCCACGACTACGCCTGCGGCCTTGGTGAGTTCGTAGGGGCCGGGCGTGGCCGAGACATAGATGATCTGTCCGGTGCGGCCCTCGAACTCTTCAAACTTGAGCGGGCGGTTATCCATGGCGCTGGGCAGACGGAAGCCGTAGTCTACGAGGTTCTGCTTGCGGCTGCGGTCGCCGTGCCACATGCCGTGAAGCTGCGGGACGGTGACGTGGGACTCGTCTATAAACAGCAGGAAGTCCCTCGGAAAATAGTCGAGCAGGGTCGGCGGTGGCTCTCCCGGCAGACGGCCGGAGAAGTGACGCGAGTAGTTCTCGATGCCGTGGCAGTAGCCGACGGACTTGATCATCTCGAGGTCGAAGCGGGTGCGCTGGTGGATGCGCTGCGACTCGACGAGGCGGCCTTCTTTTTCAAGCTGCGCCTCCCACTCGAAGAGCTCGGCGAGGATGGAGTCGGAGGCGGCCTTCTTACGTTCGGGCTGGACTACATAGTGGGACTTGGGATAGATGGGCAGGCGAGAGTACTTCTGCTTTACCGTGCCGAAGAGTGGGTCGATCTGCGAGAGGGAGTCGATCTCGTCGCCGAAGAGCTCGATGCGATATGCGTTCTCGTCGTAGGTGGGGTAGACCTCGATGATGTCGCCGCGGACGCGGAAGGTACCGCGGCGGAAGTCGACGTCGTTGCGGTCGTAGAGGATCTCGACGAGACGGCGGGTGATGTCTTCGCGCTTGATCTTCTGGCCTTTTTCGAGCAGCAGCAACATGCCGTAGTAGGCCTCTGGCGAGCCTAGGCCGTAGATGCAGGAGACCGAGCTGACGATGATGGCGTCGCGGCGTTCGAAGAGCGAGCGCGTGGCGGAGAGGCGGAGCTTGTCGAGCTCCTCGTTGATGGTGGCTTCTTTTTCGATGAAGAGGTCGCCGGAGGGAATGTAGGCCTCGGGCTGGTAGTAGTCGTAGTAGGAGACGAAGTACTCGACCGCGTTGTTCGGGAAAAAGGTTTTGAATTCGTGGTAAAGCTGCGCGGCGAGGGTCTTGTTATGTGCAAGAATGAGGGCCGGGCGTTGTAGCTCTTCAATAATCTTGGCCATCGTAAAGGTCTTGCCGGAGCCGGTGACGCCGAGCAGCACCTGGTCCTTCTCGCCGGCGTTGATTCCGGAGACGAGTTCGGCGATGGCGCGGGGCTGATCTCCCTGGGGCTTGTACGATGTTGTGAGCTGGAAGTCCATCCTTACAGGATAGAAGAATAAGCGAAGAAATGGGAGAGTCTGATGGCTGAGGTTTGGTTGATTCGACACGGTGAAACGGAGTGGAGTCTGAGTGGAGCGCACACCAGCCGCACGGATATCTCCCTGACCGACCATGGGCGGGTGCGGGCGGAGGAGCTGAAGGCGTACCTGAAGGGAAAGAAGTTTGCCGCTGTGTTTACCAGCCCGATGCAGCGGGCGCGAGAGACGTGCAAGATCGCCGGATACGGCGACGTTGCTGTGATCGACGAAGGCCTGCGCGAGTGGGACTACGGCATCTTTGAGGGCAAGACGACGAAGGAGATCCGCGTCGATCATCCCAACTGGTCGGTGTGGAAGGACGAGATTGTCGATGGCGAACCGGTGGAGCATGTGGGCGAGCGTGCGGATGGTGTGATTGCGCGGTCGTTGGCCGCGGCTGGCGCTGATGGGCAGGTTGCGCTTTTCGCGCACGCGCATATTCTGCGGATTCTGGCGGCCCGGTGGATTGGTCTTCCGGCGACCGGCGGAAGTTTGCTGGCTCTAGGGACGGGATCGTTGAGCGTGCTGGGATTTGAACGCGAGACACATGTGATCAAGAGCTGGAATCGCGAGTTCGAAGAGTAAGAGCATTGCGAGGATGGGCCTGATGAAGAAGTTTCTGGGAGTGCTGGTTTGCGCGCTGATAGTGATGACCGGAGCCAGTTGCATTGAGGCGCAGAGTCTGGGCTCCGGTTCAGGCAGTGGAATTGCATTCTTCCGGGCAGCGCATCTGAAGCGCGGCATCAACCTGAGCATGTGGTATGCGCAGGATTGGGACTACTCTGCCAAGCACCTGGAGGAGTACACGACAGCGGACGACTTCCGACTGGTGAAGTCGCTGGGCTTCGATCACGCCCGGCTCAGCATCAATCCCGAACCCCTGATGGCCGGAGGCAAGCCCGATGCGCTGGACCCCGAAGCGATTGCGCGGCTCGATAAGACGGTCGCCGACATTACCGCGACGGGGCTCATCGTCATCCTCGATATTCACCCCGAGATGCCGTTCATGGACGCGCTCGGCAAAGGCGATGCGTCCGTTGCCAATCTCCTCACGTTCTGGAAGACCTTTGCATCGCACTACGCCGGCACCGATCCGAGCAAGGTCTACTTCGAAGTGCTCAACGAGCCGCACTTCGACGATGCCTACCGCTGGGCAGGTATCCAGGCGAGCGTTATCCCGGCCATCCGGACCATCGCGTCGAGGCACACCATCATCGCAACCGGAGCGAAGTGGGGCGGTGTCGAGGGGTTGAAGCTGCTGGAGCCTGTTCGCGACGACAACGTGATCTATAGCTTCCATGACTACGATCCGATGACTTTCACCCACCAGGGCGCGAACTGGGTGGGTGAGTCTCTGAAGCCGCTGCGCAAGGTGCCGTATCCTTCGACTGAGGAGAACGTTGCGCCGTTGCTCGGTCTTGAATCGACGGAGCAGGGCAAGAAGGACCTTGCCTGGTACGGCAAGCAGCACTGGGACTCAAAGAAGGTCGACGAAGAGATTGCCACCATGGCGGAGTGGGGAGCGAAGCACCATGTTCCTGTGTGGTGTGGCGAGTTTGGCGTGTACAGGACGTACTCCGATCCGGCGGCGCGGGACGCGTGGTTGCACGATATGCGAGTTGCGTTCGAGGCGCATCACATTGGCTGGTCTATGTGGGACTACCAGGGTGGCTTCGCGATCGTGACCAAGGCCAACGGAAAGACCACGGTTGATAAGGGTGTCGCTGACGCGCTTGGACTGCACGGGCAGTAACTCGCGAATTGATGAAGAGCTTGTATCGATCATTCCAGGAGCGTCTGAGTGAACCTTCACCGGAGTTTCAGCTTTCTTCTAGCAGTGGTGGTCGGGTCGGGAGCGTTGATCGCTCAGACCCCAAACAATGACGCCCCCGCTGGCCGCGCGTGGTGGAAGCATGTGCAGACGCTTGCTGATGACTCGATGCAGGGCCGACAGACGGGCAGCGCAGAGTATATGCGTGCAGCCGCTTATGTCGTCGGCCAGTTCAAGTCTGATGGGTTGGAGCCTGCGGGCAAGAACGGCAGCTTCTATCAGCCGGTGAAGTTTGATGTGCAGCGGGTGATCGCGGAGAAGTCTTCCCTTGCGCTTACGGTCAATGGGAAGACCGAACCGCTGGTGTTGGGTGAGGACGCGATCCTGGGCACACGGTCGCCACAGCCGAAGACGATCAACGCGCCGCTGGTCTTTATCGGATATGGGCTGCATCTGCCGGAGGCGAAGTACGACGACTTCAATTCGGCGGAGCTTCCGATGTCGGAGCTCAAGGGAAAGATTGTGGTCTACGTAAATGGAGGCCCGGCGGACTTGCCAGGGCCGCTGAAGTCGTTTGCTCGGACTTCTCCGTTTCGCAGGGCGTTGAAGGATGCGGGCGCGGTTGGAGCGATCTCGATACCGACACCGAAGTCGATGGACTTCGGCTGGGCGCGCGTAGCGAGCGGAGCCTCGCAGCCGGGGATGCGGCTCGCTGCCTACCCGGATGCGAAGGCGCTCGCGGCCAGACATCCTGCGCTTGAGGACATTGATGGAGAACTCTTTGCGGCGACCTTCAATCCGGCTGAAGCGGAGAAGCTGTTTGCCGGAACGGGACATACGTTTGCGGAGGTGCTTGCGCTTGCCGATGCGCAGAAGCCGCTGCCGCGATTTGCGCTGGGAAAGAGTCTGACGGCGATGGTGACAACGGAGACGGCGCAGGTAGAGTCGCCGAATATCGTCGCCAAGCTGAAGGGATCAGACCCGAAGCTGGCGGAGGAGTATGTTCTGGTCTCCGCGCACCTGGACCACCTTGGTGTAGGCGCACCGATCAACGGTAAGACGATCTATGCCGGAGCGATGGACGATGCTTCAGGCGTTGCTACGGTGCTGGAGGTCGCAAAGAGTTTCGCGGCGAATCCGGTGAGGCCGAAGCGATCGATGCTGTTTGTGATCTTCACTGCGGAAGAGAAGGGATTGCTCGGGTCGCGTTACTTCGCGGGGCATCCGACAGTGCCAGAGAACGAGATTGCCGCCGATCTGAATCTCGACATGTTCATGCCGATCTTTCCGCTGAAAAAGCTGCATGTGCAGGGGCTGGAGCAGTCGACGCTGGCTGATGATGCTAAGGCTGTGGGGGCGATCCATGGAATTGAGATTGCGGTCGATCCCGAGCCGGACCGCAACTCCTTCATCCGCACCGATCAATACAGCTTCGTGCAGGCGGGAGTTCCGGCGCTGGCGTTCAAGTTTGGATGGACGATGGGATCGCCTGAGTACAAGGCGTGGAGAGCTTGGCTGGCGCAGCGATATCACTCGACCGACGACGACCTGACTCAGCCGGTCGATTATGTGGCTGCGGCGCAGTTCAACAGTTATCTCGCCGATCTTGCGCGGACGGTTGCGAATGATCCGGCGACGCAGCACTACCTCGACTCGAGCTTCTTCAAGCGCTTCGAGGGGGCGAAGTAGCTTTCGTTAGAGGATGACCAGCAAAGGCCAGTCTCTGGGCGAGTGCGCGATGTGCGTCGGTGAAGCGGCTTCAAGAGTGTGCGGCGCGAGGCCGAAGGTGCAGCCAATGGAGCGGGCTCCGCAGTTGCGTGCCGTGAGGATATCGATGTCGGAGTCGCCGACCATGATGGTCTGCGCTGGCTCGATGCGCTGGCCGGTGAGGGCAGAAGCTTCTTCGATGAGGGTCAGCAGACCATGTGGATCGGGCTTCTTGGTGTGGAAGCTGTTGCCGCCGTAGTTCTGGAAGAAGAAGCGGTCCAGCCCGAAGTGAGCGCAGATCTCGCGTGACGGATGAACGGGCTTGTTGGTCAGGACTGCCATGGGCAACTGCGGATGAACGGCGCGGATGGCTTCGAGTGCCTCGACGACTCCGGGGTAGACGTAGGTGAAGTCGAGCTTATGCACCCGGTAGAAGTCGAGAAAGTATGTAAGCGCTGCGGTTACATATTGCTCGTCGGTCGAATCGCCTTCGGGGTCGCCGAGAGCACGGCGCACCAGCATCGATGCGCCGTCCCCGATATAGCTTGCGATGACCTGTTGTGGAAGCTCCGGCTTGCCGAGATGCTTGAGCATCGCGTTGACCGAGTTGCAGAGGTCAACGCGGGAGTCGATGAGCGTGCCATCGAGGTCGAATACGAGTAGCTGTGGAGATGAGGAAGGCACTCAATTGAAGGTAGCAGATGGAGTGCTAGTGGACCGAGATGTCTCCCGAGCCGGTGCTGACGCGAATGGTTGGCCCTCCGCCGTGGATGGTTCCGACGATGTGCTGCTTGTTGAGGGTGCCCTGCATCGTAATGGGTGCGTCAACGCGAACTGAGCCGGATCCTGTATCGGCGTTGAGGGTGTAGTGGGCTTCGGAGGGTAGTTTTAGGCTAATGGAACCGGAACCGGTATCAAGTTTCCAATCGGTCGATGGGTTGCCATCGATCTCCACATCGCCTGATCCTGTTCGCACACGAACGCCGCCATTTACGCCGTAGAGATGGACCGAACCTGAGCCGGTGCCGGCCTTCACATCGCCTGCAAGCTGCTGGTGGAATTCGATATCGCCCGAACCTGTTTCGAGATTTGCGGCTCCGTGGATTCCGTTAGCGCGGATCGTCCCGGAGCCGGTGACAACATGGGGCGTGGGCCCAACATTATTGAGGCGGATGTCGCCCGAACCCGTATCCGCCGATAGCACGGAAGCGACGTTTGAGACGTCGAGATCGCCGGAGCCGCTGCTGACCTTCAGGGTCGTCGAGGCCGGAAGGCTGATGTCGTAGTCGATCTCGATGTTGCGGAAGCGGTTTGAGTCGCCGTGCGTTTCGCCGATGGTGATGGTGCTGCCGTTCTGCACGATGGGAGGGTTCGACGTAATGTCGCGGACGCGATCTTCGTCGGAGCCTTTGCTGCCATTGAAGCCCCATCCGTGTTGAGACTTTACCTTGGCGTTGATGCGGACCTCCGACTGCGAGCCGGTGCTGACGTGGATGTATCCTGAGCCGGTCGAGACCATAATGGCGGGCGCGCCGCTTACGTTGAGCGTTCTGGCAAAGGTGCCTTCCGCGGCGAATGCGGTCGATGTCGCACCTGCGAATCCGAGTCCGATTGCGAAGATAAGAGCGATATTTTTAAAGTTCACGTGCGGCTCCTTGTTGAAGGTCAGTCAGCCTACTGCTGCAGGATCACGGTATCGCCGATCTTCAGGCCGGCAAGGACTTCGGTCTTGGTGCCGTTTGAGATGCCAGCCTTGATGTCGATCTTTCGCTTGCCGCCCTTCTGGGCAGGATCCGGCACTTCAACGCTGGCGTTGCGATCTTTGTCGTAGAGGACGGCCTGCTCGGGGACGGTGAGAATGTTTTTATGCTCGTCGAGAATGATCTCGGCGTTCGCGGTCATGTTGGCCTTGAGCTCGCCGCCGGGGTTGTCGATCGAGACACGGACCTCGAAGGTCGTCACGTTGTCTTTCTCCACACCGAGGGGCGCGATGCGCGTGACCTTACCCTGGAAGGTCTTGTCCTTGAAGGATTCGACCTTGATGCGCGCGGGCTGGCCCATGTAGACCTGCCCGATGCCGCCCTCGTCGACCTTGCCCTGCACGTAGACCTGGTGGGTGTCGCCGATAGTCATGACCAGCGTTGCAGTGGAACCCAGGACGAGGATCGAGCTGACCGCATCGCCCACCTCGACGTCGCGGGAGAGGATGATGCCATCCATGGGAGAGACGATCGTGGTGTAGCTGAGCTGGTCTTCAAGCTGCTTGAGCGAGGCCTGGGCCTGCTCGACCTGCGCCTGCGCCTGGTGCATCTTCGAGGTATCCACGGAGATCTGCGAGACGGCCTTGTCGCGCACGTTGACGGCAGCGAGATACTTCTGTTGCGCGTCATCGAGCGACTGCTTCGAGACGACGCCGTCCTTTGACATCTCAAGCGCGCGCTCGTAGGTGTGCTTGTACATGGGCAGGTCGGGGGCTTCGGCGTTGACCTTGTCGTAGTCGATGGCGGCGGAGGTGGCGCGAAGATTGGATTGGGAGGCGGCCAGCGTCGCCTTTTGTGCTGCGACCTGGTCGAGGATCTCCTGTTGATCGAGCTGGGCGAGGACCTGTCCCTTGGTGACGCGAGCGTTGATGTCGACGAAGAGCTTGGTGACGATGCCGCTGGCCTTCGACTTGACTTCAACCTTGGTAATAGGCTGAACCTTGCCGGTTGCGACGACCGAGCGGGCGATGTCACCAGACTCCGCCTTGGCAAGCTGCGAAGGCTCGAAGGTTGTCTTCTTGCCCTTCGCGACCAGGGTTACACCGAGGACGATGAGGAGAACAAAGCCGCCTAGTCCGCCCCAGAGCCAGATGTTCCTGCGTTTGCGTTGTGCCATGAACGAGATCCTCCGAGTCTTTGCGTTTCACATGCTGTTACGTAGACGCGCGGAGGATGGTTCCGTGAAAAAACAGGGAATAGGGTTTAGAGGTTAGGGCGTAGTGAAAGACGAGGCAAGTTGCTCAGGAGTATTTGCGGAGCATGCCGAGGACTCGGCCTTGGATGGCGACGCTTGCGGCGGGCGCGTAGATGGGTGCCATCTCGGCGTTCGATGGCTGAAGACGGATGTTGGCACCTTCGCGATAGAAGCGTTTGAGCGTGGCCTCCGCGCCGTCGATCAGGGCGACGACGATCTCTCCCTCGCGCGCGGACTTCGTGCGTTCGACCAGGACGTAGTCTCCGGAGACGATATGCTCATCGCGCATGGAGTCGCCGCGAACTTCGAGCGCAAAGACCTCGCGGGTTCCGATGATGTCGCTCAGAGAGATGCTCTCTGCCGATTCAACGGCCTCAACCGGTTGGCCGGCGGCGATTCGGCCCATTAGGGGTAGGCGGTCGGAGGCCGTCTTCTTGGGCGGACGCACGGGAATCACGTCGATTGAGCGGCTGCGGTTGTGGGCGCGCTGAAGGAGCCCCTTACTCTGAAGGTTGGTTACGTGCTTGTGTACGGTGGCCAGGCTGCTCAGCCCGAGGCCGGCGGCGATCTCTTCGTAAGACGGAGAGTAGCCGTTCTTATGGGTAAAGCTGGAAAGAAAGTCGATGACCTCTTTTTGCCGACGTGTGATTGCCATGCCACCAATTGTAGCGAATAAAAGGCGAAGCGCAAGGCTGTGCGAAAAAATATCTGCGGCGAACCCTCTTGGGAACTTCGCTACAGCTTCTGAAGCAGGATCTGGCCGGCGGCTGCTCCTTCAACGGCGCCCGCGATCTGGACGGTGCCGCCGACTTCGGTGATGTCGAGGGTGAGTTCGTCGCGTCTTCCGGCGACCGGCTTGACCAGGTTGGGCTGAGGGATTCCGTGAAGGGTCAGGACGACCGTCCGTAGAGCCTTGACTTCGCCCGACGTAGGAACGAAGCGGAGCCGGTACTGCTTGGCGCTGTCGATCTTTGAGGTCAGATCGAGGGAGAATTTGCCTTCGCTCCATGAACCCACGAGATCGGCCGCCCAGACCTGCGGTTTGGTGTCCCAGCCTGTAGGCGGAGCGACTCCGACGTTGAATACGGCGAAGGTGCGTAGGTAAGGAGTTCCCTGGTGGACGGTCGCAACCATGCGAAGAGCATCGACCGTAGTTGGTTCGACGGGCTGAATGCGCTTGTGGCCTATCGAGGTTCCGGTGCCTAGTTCGCGCCAGACCCCGCCGATTCGCCCTTCGATGCGATACTCGCGGACGCGTTCTCCCCTGGAGGTGTCCTCCTGGAGGATCACGGTGTCGATCTTTGTGGGGACGGGAAGACGCAGCAGAATCTCGTCGCTGCTGCCTGAAGTTGCTGCGATGGGCTTCTTGAATCTTTGCTGAAGCTGTGTCCCGAAGGCGGCTGCGGCGTCGCAGTCCGGCTGGGCGAGAAGGCCATCGCGGTTGGCGGGGATGTTGAGGAGAAGCTGGCAGCCCCGGCCTACAGAGCAGTAGTAGATCGTGAGGAGCTGATCGACGGTGAGGACTTTGTTTTCGTTCTTCGTGCTCCAGAACCAGTCGGGACGGCGGATGGAGACGTCGACCTCGTTGGGCATCCAGGTGTCGCCGTCGGGGTCGCTGTTGAGAGAGGTGGCGGTGCCGGTGCGGGCGTCGGCGCGGCTGATGCCGTTCCAGCAAGGGTTGGGGGCGATGCCGTCTTCGTTGCCCACCCAGCGGATCGTCGCCGCCGGGCCCTGGAAGACCATGGCGTGTGGCTGGTACTTGGCGAGGATGTCGGAGACGGGGGCAGCGGTCGATCCGTCGAACCAGACTTCGACCATCTCGCCGTAGCGTGAGAGGACCTCGGTGAGTTGCTGGCGGTACATGGTGTTGTACCGCTGCTGGAGTTCGGGTGTGGCGCAGATGCCGCCGGTCTTGGCACCGAAGTGGTCGTCGCGGGGGCAGACGTAGACGCCGAGCTTGAGGCCGAACTTGCGGCAGGAGGCGGCGACGTCGGCGACGACATCGCCCTTGCCGCCGCGCCAGGGGGTGTTGCGGATGCTGTATTCGGTGGTCTGGGTCTGCCAGGTGCAGAATCCGCCTTGATGTTTGGCGACGAAGACGATGTACTTCGCGCCGAGAGCGAGGGCGGTGCGTGCCCACTGGTCGGTATCGAGCTTCGCTGGATTAATGGCGGACAGGGGCGTGGAGAGGTCGTCGGACTCCTTGTCCTGCCAGGTGTTGGGGGCGAAGTGCGCGAACATGCCGACTTCGAGGTCCTGCCAGGCGATCTGGTCGGGGGAGGGAAGAGCTCGGGGAGCGGCTGCGTGTTCGCCTGCCTGGCCGAGTGCTTGACGGGCGGCGAGACCGAGGCCCAACTGGGCGGAGTGGATGAGGACTTGGCGACGATTCATAGGTTTGTGGGCGCAGCGTCTATTGTTTCAGAGCAGTAGGAGCGTGTCGAACGTGGTGGGTTTGCTAAATAAGGAAAGGGACGCAGACGAGTGGGGATCGGCTTCGGCGGCCTCGGACAGATGTGCGCGGACGGGGTTCTCGTGAATGTAGTTGCGGCGGATTGTGAACTCTTCTGCGTCGCGGATGCGGTGGTCGGTGAAGCTGCGCTGCCAGACGGGAAGATTTGAGGCGAGGCGGCGGGAGAAGCCTCCTTTGATGAGGCCGATGGCGCGTTCGAGGGTGACGGTTTCGGGAGTGAGCAGGAGATGGATGTGGTCAGGCATAACGACGAAGGCGTGGAGTTTGTAGTTGCCTTCGCGGCGGTAGTGCTGGAGGGTGTCGATCACGAGCAGGGCGTTGGATTCGACCTGGAAGAGGCGGCGGCGATTGTAGGTCGCTGTGGTGATGAAAAAGGTGCCGAGTCGGGCGGTGCGCGTCGGGATCGCCATGATGAGTGGCAACAGCGTATCGCAATGCGGATCGGTGTTCGCAGAGATTTCTTAAGGTTCTGCGAATAAGGTTTGTCTGAAGCCGTGCCCTTAAGCAAGACAGTCTCTGCCTGCTCGTGGCAGGTGGGGCGGCGCTCGGTGAGGAGCTGGTGGGCTTGAGGAAATGGTCGCGATCGAGTTGCGCCTGACGATCTCTCCGCAAGCGTATCGAGAGCGAAGCCCGGAATGAAGGAGTGGCGCCAATCACCCTTTGCTAAATGGTATAACCGGTCAAAACATAGTTCCGTGAAGATGCCCATCTGATGGCAAATACGATTCACCTAGAAAAACTCTCCAAAGGTAAGAAGGTTTGGAATCAGTGGCGTTCTGATAACCCAAGTATCGTTCCGGATCTGAGGAAAGCTCAACTGGTGGGCAAGTTTTTGAGCGGTTTCAATCTGCAAGGAGCCCAGCTGTCCAAAGCCCATCTTGATCGGGCATTTCTTTACCACACAGACTTCATGGGAGCGTTCCTGGGCGGGGCTTCAATGACAGATGCAAAATGCAAGAGCATGGACTGCCGGGGGGCGATGCTGGGTGGTGCTGTCCTCAAGCGTGCAGATCTGACTAATGCAAATCTTCGGACCGCGAAAGCAAATTCAGCGAATTTCGCAAACTGTCATCTTGAAAAATGTGATCTAACAAGAGCTGAGTTGAAAGGGGCGACCTTCGAAGGTTCAATTCTCACCAATGTCATAGCGGCGGGTGCAGAGCTGAGTTCCGCTCGGTTAGATCAAGCCAATCTTTCCTCCGCGGACTTCACCCAAGCCATCTTGAGACGGGCTAGCTTTCGCAATGTTGTCGCAAAAAACACGAATTTCAATCTCGCGATATTTCATCTTGCGGTTTTAGATGGTGCGGACATCACTAAGGCTCGCCTTTGGGAGACTCAGCGTGCTGGGTGGTCAATCAAAGGAATAAAGTGCGAGGCCGTTTTCTGGGACGAAGAGGCCAAGACCGCTTCAAATTTCGCTATTGGAGAATTTGAAAAGCTCTATGGGAATCAGCCAGTTATTGAGCTCTTCTATTCGGAAGGAATAACTGCCTTAGAGATTAATACATTTCCAGCTCTCCTTCACGAACCCTCAAAGATCAATCCTGATTGCAGATTACGATTGGCGTCGATCACCGAAACGAACGGCGGCGTATTGATAACTATTAGAGTCGAAGAAGTGGACGACAACGCTCTTTCACAACTCCGCATCTATGCGGAGAGGTTGCGAGAGGCTCAAGTAGAACTTCGCGAAAGTCTGAGGGAGAATGAGAGACTTCGGATAGAGAAAAGCCTGCTATTGGATGAAGTCTTTCCTAGAATCCTGAGCAAGACTACCAATACCGTTCAAGTTCTGGGGCCCGCAACTGCTGTGGCTATTGCGTTTGACAATGCGACAGTTGAAACCGTGTTCGAGAGTGGATCCGATGCGAGTGCATTGAGCTCTCTAATTGGCGAAATCAGAGCATTCGTAGCAGACCTTCCCCGCCAAAACCAATCATCTATCGAGGTAAATGATACTATTCAACGCCTTGAAGATGACTTAGCACGAAAAGATAAATCCCCAGGCTTCGTATCAAACTTACTGAAAAGCTTTCAAGAGCAATTGGTAAGGATTTCCTTGAACGAAGCGACCTCAGTCTTGGGTGAACATCTGCCTGGCATCTTGAAACAACTCGATCACTTGATCAAGCGATAAGAACGTAAGGGGTTGAAATCCAGATCAGGCTCGGCAATGAGTGCACCGAGTGCACCAATTTTACGTTTGATGTGGGTTTACGCATAAGGCTGAAGCGCCCCGCGTTGTTTTTGAGCAGGCTACCGGTTCGCATACCGCATAAGGTTGAACCGACCAGACCCCATAAGCTTGAAGTTTTGCCGCCAATTCACGCAAAAGATTGAATTTTCACGATCGCCCTAGCTGGGCGATTGGAGTCTTCGGTTTAACTGATGGAAAATAAAAGGGATATGATGGCGCTGCACCTCCAGAGGCGGGCATGGCAGAGTGCTTCTCCCTGGCCGATCGAAGAGGGGGAACATCATAGGCCGAAAAGGGGCGAGAATGGAACGGGCTGCTCCACGGATGGAGGGTCAAGGCTCAGGTCAATAAGGAGACTCGAACTTGAAAAGGCAATTTGAGCGGTGGCTGGTCGCTGGCGTGTTGAGTCTGGCGAGTTCTACATTGTGCGTGGGACAGGATGTAATTCGCCCCGGCGACCCGTGGCTCGACAGCCATGGTCAACGCATTCAGGCGCACGGGGGCGGAGTCACTTTGTATAAGGACGTTTACTACTGGTTTGGCGAGGACCGGACTCCCAGCAACGATCCTGATAAGCGCTACGTAGCCTGCTACTCTTCACGCGATCTTGTTCACTGGGAATCCCGTGGCCAAGTGCTGGTACTCGCTGATCCGGAACGTCTGGGACCTCATTGGGTGCTTGAGAGGCCCAAGGTGTTCGTCGGACGAAAGGGAGCCAAATTTGTGATGTATGCGCATCTTGACGACGCGCCCTACAAATTAGCTCGTGTGATGGTCGCGGTCAGTGACCGGATCGACGGCCAGTACAAGTATGTGAAGAGCTTCAGGCCGCTTGGTGAAGAGAGCCGCGATATTGGACAGTTTGTCGACGATGACGGATCGGCATACCTGATCTTCGAGAGCCGTCCAACGAAAGGTTTCTTCGTTGCCAAGTTGACCGACGACTTGATGAATGTAGAGAAGACTGCTTTCATTGCCGCTCCACTCGAGGGGGGTGCCTTGGTACATTACGGCGGCTTCTATTATGTGGTGGGTTCCCACATGACCGGCTGGCGACCTAATCCCAACGTGTACGCGACCGCGTCCACTCTGGCCGGACCGTGGACGGAATTCTCAAATTTAGCGGCGCAGGAGGTCAACAACTACGACTCGCAGTCGGCCATGCTGCTCAAGGTCGCAGGCTCGAAGGGGACAATGGTGATCTTCATGGGCGATTTGTGGCGACCTCATGCGCTGTGGGACTCGCGCTATCTCTGGATGCCGCTCGAGATGGGGAGCCGCTCCATGCATTTGCCGCCTCCTCAGCCTTGGAGCTTGAACGTGAGGAAAGGCGAGACGTCCCTTCGCTCAAATGTAGTGCCGCCGACACCGTAGCCTTAGTGATCGGGATGCGGAGGTCGAACGATAGGCTCCCATCGAAAGTGCTCTCGAGTGGCAGGTACCACCCTCAGCACGAATTTGAGGGTGGGATCTTTTGCGGTGCTCGCAACGCGTATGCTGTGTCTTACCCTGGGAGTTCAACATGACTGATACTTATCTGCTGAGTGCCCGCCTGCTTCCTGAGTTGGAGCAGGAACTGGCAAAGACGCGCCGTGTGATCGAAGCGGTGCCGGACGGTCGTAACGATTACAGGCCGCATGAGAAATCCATGCTACTTCATCGGCTGGCTGGCCACACGGCGGAATTTGCGGGCTTCGCCGCGCTGATTCTGACCTTGCCGGGCATCGATATGCAGACCCCGTCCGACCCGCGCAAGATCCTTCGTATGGAGACAAAGGACAAGCTTCTGGCCGACTTCGATGAGCTGGCTGCAGAAGCCATGGCTGCCATGAAGAGCACTCCAGATGCTGCTTTCGATGAGACGTGGACGCTGCGCAGGAAGGGCGAACCGGTATTTATCGGCACACGCTATATGGCCTACCGCAATAATGTGCTGAACCATATGATCCATCACCGTGGCCAGCTGACTGTGTACCTGCGGCTGCTGAACGAGCCGGTGCCTGGGACCTTTGGGCCTTCTGCTGACGGTATGTGAGCGTTGTTTCGGGGTACATCGAGGAAGCGACTATCGGGGAAGGTCTCGGGGCCGGATGAAGCGTCGGCGGAGGTCTTCGTAGAAGATGGCGATCGTGAATCCCCAGAGGATGTGGCCGAGGAACTCCGAGCCCTGCTCGCTGGCGGGGAGGAGCCAAGTGGCTGGGGTGAGGCCCATCCACGGCATGATGAGTTCGTGGGCCCCGATCTGGATGGCCAGGCCGAAGGCGACGCCCATGCCGACGGTGACGATGGGGAGGATCTCAGCGAGGAGGCCATAGGCTGCGCCCATGAGAACGCTGAAGGCGAAGTGGATGACGAGCGAGACCCAGGTGGGGGTGGGGTGGTGGGTGAAGAGAGAGACGAGGACCTGGGGCTCGGGGATGCGATCGGGGGCGCGAGGAGGCCAGGGCACCTCCCAGCCGAGCTTTACGAAGCCGGAGATGAAGCCGCCGATGGAGCCGGCGAGGATGCCAGGGAGGTAGCGGCGGGTGGCGAGTGGAGTTGTGGCGAAGAGGGGCATGTTTTCGGGTTCCTTCAGCTGCATGCCGTGTGGCCGGACATATTCGTAGAGTACATGGATGCTGATTTGCGAGAGCCAGCTGGTCTTTGTGCACTATCTGAAAACGAGTGAGTCGACGATTGAGAAGTGAGAGACGGGAGCGAAGAAGCCGAGTGGAGTGCCTCTGAAGCTTTTGCTTGTGGTGGAGAAGCACGGGCTTGAGGTGCTGGTGTAGGTGGGTTGATAGGTTCGGGATGGAGTGTTCGGTTGAATGGAAGTTTCCGAAAACACCGACTTTCGAGTAAAGACGTAGAATCCGGTGGTGACTTGTCGAAAGGCATGAATGCTGGATTGGCTGGAATCGTATCTTGCTAGGCAGACGGGGAGAGAGCAATGGCCGAGCGTAAAGGCGAGGGTGGAGTCCCATCTCTCCATCCCGAATGGAACGATTAGAGATCGCCGCTTGGCCCGTTACACGGTTCTGAGTTATGAAGTTGCGGGTCAAACCTACCTTTCCTCTGTCCGCGACATATATGGGCGCGGCGTTCAAACACCACATAAGCATCGCTACGTATCGGTTCAATACAATCCGGATCGACCGAACGTTTACTATTTTGCGCCAGCCTGCAAACTCGCTGGCAGGGTGGTGATTTTCTTCACAGTATTCGTCGGCGCGATGGCAATCCTGATTTCGCTTTGGCTGAGGAAGCACACCTTCCTCCCGTGAAACGGCGTTATCGGAGACTACGGCTGCCGCGTGACCTCCGTAAACGTCTCAATTCGCTTTCAGATCATGCTGGAATGGCTATAGCAGGCCTCTCCCTGATCGGAGTTGCATGTCGTCGTCGAAAGTGATCGTCTTAGCCCTCGGTATCTTCATCACGTCTTTCTACCCCTTCTTACGCAAGCCAATCGATTGCGCAGCACTTCCATTCAGAGAACGAAGCGAAACAGCACTGTCCCCGCGAAGCCGTCGTTTGGGTGCAAGGGAGCTTCGCGTAGACAGGAAATTCCTGTGTTACTCTTTGCTTGCAAAGAGTAAACCTATTTCGCAATAGACCAGAGAATAACCCGCTCGATGTAACTGGTAACCTGCGAGTAATCTTAATCCTCACCCTTCCCCCATAAAACTAGAACCACTGGAGCCTATTGCCTTGGGTGACCTTCGGAGTTGTGTGCGCCCCTTCTGTGTTTTTCTTTGTGCTTGCCTCCAGTGCGTTTGCGGTGGTCGGACCAGGCGATTTATCGGGTGTGCGATTCTGACGGTTTTTGCCGTATTCGCGGCGCGTGCAGAGAGCTCCCTACAGCGGCTCAGTGGCCATGTGCGTCCTGCGGTCTCGCAGGGGAAGGCGCAGTTGGCTGGCTCGATGCCGGACGATGGGAAGTTGAACTTCTCCATTATTCTGCCACTGCGGAATGAAGCAGACCTTGATGCATTGCTGCAGCGTTTGTACGATCCATCGAGCGCCGACTACCGGAAATTTCTTAGCGTAGCGGATTTTACCGAGAAGTTTGCTCCGACGGCTGCTGACTACGCGACGGTGGTCGCTTTTGCTAAGGCCAATGGCCTCGAGGTAACCGGCACGCCGGCGAATCGCATGGTTGTTCCACTCAAAGGCACGGTTGCGGCGATCAATGCCGCCCTGCATGTGCGGATGAACTTGTACCAGCACCCTACGGAAAACCGCGTTTTCTTCTCGCCGGACCGTGAGCCTTCGCTTGCCCTGAGTGTGCGGGTGGCCCATATCAGCGGATTGAACAATTTTTCCGTGCCTAAGCCGATGATGCATCGAGCGGCGGATGGTCGGATGGCGGCCGACGTAACCGGCTCGGGGCCGAATGGGGCGTACCTGGCAGGCGATATGCGTACGGCGTATTACGGCGGTACGCAGTTGACCGGCGCGGGACAGGCAGTAGGCCTGCTGGAGTTTGGCGGCTATGACCTGAACGATGTGAAGCAAACCTTCAGCAGCGTGGGCACAAGCTACACGGTCCCTATCAACAATGTGCTGCTGGATGGTGCGACCGGTCTCTCGAATGGAAGTGACGGAGAGCAGGTACTGGACATCGTGCAGGCGATTGGAATGGCCCCGGGGCTAAGCCAAGTCCGGGTGTACATCGGCTCAGAAGACGCTGACATTCTCAACTCGATGGCGTCGGAGAACATCGCGAAGTCCCTGAGTTGCTCGTGGGGCTGGTATCCGGATGATCCCGGCACCGATGACGTCTTCTTCAAGGAGTTTGCGGCACAGGGACAAAGCTTCTTTGTGGCTTCGGGTGACTATGGCGCGTGGGACACTGAGCTTGCGCCATGGGTCTACCCAGCGGAAGACGCGAACGTGACGACGGTAGGCGGAACCCACCTGACGACGGTGGGTGCGGGCGGACCGTGGCAGGCAGAGACGTCCTGGAACGGCCCTCCCTATGGCAGCGGCGGTGGCATCAGCCCTGACGATATTGCGATTCCAAGCTGGCAGACGGGCGTGGTGACGGCAGCAAACGGGGGCTCGACAACATTCCGCAATGCTCCCGATGTCGCTATGGAGGGCGACTTCGACAATTACAACTGCGAAGAGGGCGTCTGCGCGGGAGACAATGCCGGTACGAGTTTCGCCGCACCACGGTGGGCGGCGTTCACCGCTCTGATCAATCAGCAGGCTGCGGAGATGGGGACCGCGCCTGCGGGCGGCATCGGCTTCTTGAATCCTGCGCTCTATGCGATTGGCAGCGGGACGCGATACGTAAACGACTTTCACGATATCGTTACTGGCGATAACCTTACTGACGGACAGCCAACCTGGTTCAATGCTGGGACGGGCTATGACCTGGTGACGGGATGGGGCAGCCCCACAGGCCAGAATCTGATTAACGATCTCGCCGGTCCGCAGACTCTCGGGTTCTGGCTCTCAGCGTCGTCTTCCACGATCCAGGTGAATCCGGGAGGAAATGGGTCTACGTCGATCAGCGTTGTGGATGCTGGAGGATTTACGGGCAAAGTGCAGCTCGCTGTGACGTCCGCATTGCCCACCGGAGTGACAGCGGCCTGGGGAACCAATCCAACGACCGGAAGCAGTGTTCTGACACTAACGGCGGCGAGCACGGCCGCCAACACGACGACGACGCTGACCATCACGGGAACCTCCGGCAGTATCAGCGAGACGACGCAGATTACCCTCGCAGTTCATCCGCCTGCGTTTTCTCTATCTGCTTCGCCGGATAATTTGGCGGTCCTTGCAGGAAGCCCAACGACAGCAAGCGTGATTGTGACACCGCTGTTTGGATTTACAGGCAGTGTGGCCCTTACGGCTTCTGGACTTCCTGCCGGGGTCACAGCGACGTTCGGGACCAACCCGACGAGTGGAACGGCACTCTTGACGCTTCAAGCCACCAGCGCTGCGGTGGCGGCCACCAGCAACGTCACCATCACGGGTCAATCCGGGCAGTTGACGGCGACAACGATCGTTCCGATCACGGTGGTGAAGCCTACATTCAAGCTCGCAAACAATGGAGATGTGACGCTCGGAGTTGGGACTTCGGCGAGCAATATCATCTACGTAGAAAATTACTACGGTTTTCAAGGAGCTGTGACTCTGTCGGTCGCGGGCCTGCCCAGCGGTATGTCTGCGACCTTCGGGACGAATCCGACCACATCGGGCTCTTATCTGACTTTTACCCCAAGCAGCACGACACCTCTGGGAACCAGCACGGTGACGGTGACGGGGCAGTCCGGCAGTCTTTCGGCGACGACGACGTTCAAGGTCAACGTCGTCGCTCCTAGCTTCACGCTGACGCAATTGGGCACCGTGCAGATTGGGACAGGAACGACGACGACGGTTCCTGTCTATGTGAATCCGATGTATGGATTTACGGGTGCAGTCAACCTTGCGATCGCCGGGCTGCCGAGCGGGGTGACGGCATCGCTGACTCCGAATCCGACTCCCGGGAACAGCACACTGACGCTGACAGCGAGCAGCACGGCAGCAACCGGCATGAACGCGGTGACAGTGACAGGTACCTCCGGTTCTCTGAAGGCGACGGCGAGCATGACGCTGCAGGTCTTCGTGCCGACGTTCACCTTTAGCAGCAACGGACCTGTAAGCATGGCTCCGGGCAACTCAACGACAATACCTCTCTTCGTGAATGCTTTGTATGGATTTACGGGGAGCGTCAACCTTGCAGTCGCCGGACTTCCGAGCGGAATTAATGCGGCGATCTCGCCAAATCCGACTACGGGCGCTGCTTCCATCACCTTGACTGCAAGCACAGCTACGGCGTTGGGGAATAGCACCTTAACAGTCACAGGAAGCTCGGGAACGCAGTCTGCGACGACGTCGATCCCATTGACGGTAGGTTTGGGAAGTTTCACCTTGTCTGCCTCTGAATCAGTCGCTTTAGGTGTGGGGAGTTCTGCCCAGGAATCGGTGTACATCTATCCAGGCTCCGGACTAACCGGTGGTGTGACGCTCTCTCTCGCGGGGCTTCCAGGCGGAGTGACCGCGTCCATCTCCCCCAACCCGACGACTGGTTATGCAGTCGTGAACCTGGTCGCCGACAGTACAGCCAAACCTGGGAACTATACCGTCACAGTTAACGGTACGGCGACGAACGCAAAGGCGGCTTCGACCACGTTTGCACTGACGGTGGGAGCGCCGAGCTTCACGCTTTCGAACTATGGCCAGGCGCAGGTGGGACAAGGATCGTCGGCGACCACCACCATCATCATGAGCCCAGTGAATGGGTTTCTCGGCACGGCTCATTTGACAGTCTCGGGTCTGCCAAGCGGCGTCACGGCGAGTTTTTCGCCTGCGCTGGTTACTGGCGGGTCGAGCACACTGACGTTTACGGCGACCAGCACGGCGACGGTAGGAACGAGTTCGGTCACCGTCACAGGAACTTCGGGCTCAACGACCGCGACGACATCTTTTCCGCTGCAGGTTGGGGTTCCGACTTTCACGCTGAGCACTGGAGGTGTGTCCATCAGTCCGGGAGGCACGGCCAGCGACTACGTTTCTGTGACCCGTCTATTTGGCTTTACAGGCAGCGCAACCCTCTCGGTGAGCGGGCTACCGGCTGGTGTGACCGGTTCTTTCGCTCCGGACGTGGTAACCGGGAGCTCCCAGCTAAATCTGACGGCGAGCGGCACGGCTGCGCTCGGGGTTTCGACGGTGACGGTCACGGGTGTTTCGGGATCGCTGAAGACAACGAGCACGTTCTTACTCACGATCGCTCCGGGCACTTTTTCTCTCCAGGCGGATAATGGAGTGGCACAGTTCGCGCCGGGAACGACGTTTACCAGCACCGTCTCGGTGCTATGGTCCACGCCGGCTCCAGCGGGTAATGTCGCGCTTAGCATCTCCGGATTGCCCGCAGGTGTGACCGCAACGTTCTCTCCGGCTTCAACGAGCACCACAAGCGTGCTGACGCTAATCGCTGCAAGCACTGCGGCAACGGCGAATACAAATCTGACGATTATCGGAACTCTGGGAAGTACGACAACGACAACAGACTTTCAGATCCAGATCCAGCCAAAGTCGTTCTTGATCTCAGGGCCATCCAGTGACACGGTTGGCCAGGGGCAGAGCGTAACTTCTGCGATTTACATTACGCCTGTCTCTGGCTTCACTGGGACAGTCAATCTGTCGGCCAGCGGACTTCCAGCCGGCGTTACGGCGTCGTTTTCACCGGCCGCCACGCAGACCGGATCCACGTTGACCATGACGGCCAGCAGCACTGCGGCGCTAGCTGGCAGCGTGGTTACGATCACGGGAACGTCCGGCTCGGTGACCGCATCGACCCAGTTTCCGCTTACAGTATCTTCGCCGGCGTTCAACCTCGTAGCCGGAAGCACATCGTTGGGGCTGGGGACATCGGCCCCGGTTTCGGTCTATGTCCAGGGACAGAACGGATTTTCTGGTGGCGTCACTCTCGCCGTCTCTGGGCTACCAAGTGGTGTCACTGCAGCAGTCTCGCCGAACCCAACCACTTCAAGCGCCACCATTACGTTGACGGCATCGGCGTCCGCAAGCGTTGGACAGTATAACGCGGTCGTTACCGGTACTTCTGGCAAGCTGACAGCGTCAAGTCTGCTGAACATCACGGTTGCCGCGCCGTCGTTCACACTTAGCAGCTACGGCACAGTTTCCTTGGGTCAAGGGGCGTCAGCGCAAACCAATGTTCAAGTCAGCCCTGTTAATGGATTTACCGGAAGCGTCCAGCTTTCGGTGACGGGACTTCCCAGCGGGATCAGCGCCTCCTTCCTGCCAACTCCCACGAACAGCAACAGCACGCTGACTTTGACGGCCAACAGCACAGCTCCCCTAGGGCAATATAACGCAACGCTTGTCGGTACTTACGGCACACAAATCGTGTCGATCCCACTGAACCTTTCGATCTACGCCCCAACATTCAACCTCTCGACCTATCAGACGGCAACTCTAACTCCTGGATCGAGCAGCCAGGTCTCTGTCGGGATCTCATCGATGTATGGCTTCAGCAGCGCGGTCCGTCTTAGCGCTTCAGGGCTGCCGGCTGGGGTCACTGCGACCTTCTCCCCTAGCTCTGCAACGACTCAGAGCACGCTCACGTTTACGGCTGCGACGTCTGCAATCCCGGGTGAGTCCAACGTCACAGTCACCGGCGTCTCCGGGACAACCACATCAACGGTCGTTGTGCCTCTTACCGTTGCGGCACCAACCTTCACCCTTTCGAGTTCAGGCATCTCTCTCGGTATCGGATCATCCACCAGCGCGACGATTTATGTATCAACGAACAATGGATTTACGCAACCTGTGCAATTCGCCGCATCGGGCGTGCCAAGCGGGATGACGGTTGCCTTCTCGCCGAATCCCGGATTAGGCAGCACGGTCATGACTGTGACTGCCGCGAAGACGCTTGTCGCCGGGCAGTACCTTTTTACCGTGACAGGCACTGGAGGAGGACAGACGGCGACCTCGCAGATCCAGGTCGATGCAGGGGTGCCATCTTTTACTCTTTACGGCTACAACATCTCCGTCGGCGCGGGATACTCCTCGAGTGAATATATCTCCGTATCTCCCACCTATGGCTTTAGCGGAGCGGTCCAGTTTTCTGTGACCGGACTACCGGCAGGTGTGACCGCGTCGTTCTCCCCGTCCTCCTCGACGAGTAGTACAAATATGACGCTGAGTACAACGACCGCCGTGCAGCCGGGGCAATATAGCTTGAATTTGGTGGGCATATCGGGTACGCAGGTCAACACGGTACCTGTGATGCTCACGGTGCTGCCACCGAGCTTTTCGCTCGTGAACTACGACTCTCCACTTGTGGGGCAGGGCAACACCGTTACGACCTATGTCTATGTGCAGAGCCAGGCCGGATTTGCGGGGAGCGTCAGTTTCTCCATCTCCGGCTTGCCGAGCGGCGTAACGGCAGCCTTTTCGCCAAATCCGGCGACGAATAGCAGTACCTTGAGCTTGACTGCGTCAAGCACAACGCCGGTTGGCCAGTACTCGGCGATAGTGAAGGGTACTTCAGGTGCCTTGAGCGCGACCACACAACTGACCTTTACGGTGGGCACACCATCTTTCACTCTTACAGCGTACGGCGGGGGACAGATCGGGGCGGGAACAACGGGGCAGCAATCCATCTATGAGAATCCTGCGTTCGGATTTACAGGCAGCGTTCAGTATTCTGTTTCGGGCCTTCCCGCAGGAGTGACTGGTACGTTTTCACCCGTAACGTCGACGAGCGGGACGAGTCTTGCTTTAGCTGTGGCCAGTACGGTTCAGCCGGGTCAGTACAGCTATACCGTCACCGGAAAATCTGGTTCGTTGGTTGTGTCCGTGCCCGCGTCCATCTTGGTTGTCAGCCCCACCTTCACGTTGAACGTTTACGGCGGGGCCAGTATCGGTCAAGGCACATCCAGCACAGTCGAGGTTTACATCAACCAACAGAATGGATTTACGGGAGCTGTTCAACTCACGGTATCCGGTCTACCTAGCGGCGTGACTGCAGCCATATCTCCGAATCCAGCGACGGGCGTAAGTGTCCTCACCCTGACGGCATCAAGCGCCGCGAGTCTTGGGCAGTACACCGTGACGCTCCTAGGTGTATCCGGCACACAAACCGCTTCGACGACATTCACTGTCGGTGTCTACGTACCGACATTCACGCTGTCAAATACACAGTATTCCTTGAATATCGCGCAAGGAACATCGGCCGGGAGCTATATCACGATCAACAATCTGTATGGGTTTACAGGCCAGGTGCAGTTGAGCGTGTCGGGGCTACCTGCCGGCGTGACAGCCGCCTTTTCTGCGAATCCGACGACGAGCCAAAGTCTTCTGACGCTTACCGCATCGAGCACAGCAGCTCTGGCCCAGAGCACTCTGACGATCACAGGAACGTCCGGGACACAGACTGCAACAACGACGTTGCAATTGGGTATCTATGCGCCCACCTTCAGCATCACTGGGGGCACACCGGTAAGTCTCAACCAAGGCAGCTCTACGACCGACTATCTGTATATCAATGCTCCGTATGGCCTCACTGCCCCGGTACAGCTCGCCCTCACGGGGTTACCAAGCGGGGTGACGGCATCGATCTCCCCTAACCCAACGACATACTCCAGCGCCGTGACACTCAGTGCTGCGAGCAACGTAGTTCCCGGACTGTACTCGATCACGGTCAGCGGGACTTCGGGTGCCCAGAGCGCAACCAGCAGCTTCACCCTGTACGTACCGACGGTGGCAACGACCACAACCGCGACCATCAATACGGCCTCGTTCCCGGCATCGTCTCCTGGAAGTGTCTCTGTCCATGTGAGCTGCAACTCAGCCTGCGGAAAAGTGCTTTATCAGGAAGATGGTGTGAACTGGGCGACGGTCACACTGGATGCGAACGGCAACTACAGTTCCCATGGCAGCTTGCCGAACGCAACGCCAGGGCAGCATACGATGACCGTTACCTACCTCGGGAACGCTCAGTATGCGGCCTCTACCTCCAACACGGTCAGCTTCACCATCCTGCCTCCGGCAACGACCACGACCGCGACGATCAATACGGCCTCGTTTCCGGCATCTGCCCCTGGGAGCGTCTCTGTTCATGTGAGTTGCAACTCGGCCTGCGGAAAAGTGCTTTATCAGGAAGATGGTGCGAACTGGGCAACTGTGTCACTTGATGCGAACGGCAACTACAGCTCACATGGAACCATGCCCAACACAACGCTGGGACCGCACACAATGATCGTTACCTACCTGGGTAGCGCACAGTATGCGGCCTCCACCTCCAACACGGTCAACTTCACCATCGTGCAGTAAGGCAACGACTGAATGAAGTCCCGGGGCAGTCAGAACAGTAACTGTTGTTGATCGCCCTTGTTTTGCCCAGGGATACGGAGTTCGCGACGACCAAAAGAATAAGGAGTGGCTGAAGTAGAAGGGCCGGTACCGTTCGAGCGAGAGCATGCCCTCCTAGTTCACGTAAAACGGCGATTTCGGCAGCGTCGGCCCCATCGATGAACGCCAGGAATTGGGCGAGGCCGACACGCAAAACGTGACGATAGTCTATGACCTGCATGTCTATACTCGGTCAGATTGTGTCCATCGTTCGTTACCCCGTAAAGAGCATGTCGGGTGAACTTCTCGCGAGAGCGTATCTAGCCCCTTATGGCCTTGATCGCGATCGACTCTATGCGTTCGAGAGCTCGAGCGCTCCTGCGGGCATGCTTCGTCTCACCGCTCGTGAGCGACGCCAGATGCTGCAATATCACCCACATGTACGCACCGATGGAGGAGTTGAAGTCCTGACCCCAGATGGGAAGCGATATCCAATCGATTCTGCACCATTGCTTCACCACCTGCAGGCGAATATTGCCGACGCAGGCAGCCTCTCCCTAATGCAGAGCCTGACGCCGCAGACCGATGTGCGTCCCCTATCTTTGTTGTCGCTGCCAACAGTTGAGGCGCTCTCGAAGGAGTTTGGCATGACCTTGGGGGAGCGCCGCTTTCGAGCCAATATGCTGGTCAATCTTGTGGGCGGGGCGTTCGCCGAGGACGCACTCGTGGGGCGACAGGTCCGGATCGGAAAAGAGGCGAAGCTCCTGATTCGCGAACGTATACCGCGCTGTAGATTCATCACCTACGATCCGGACGCACCCCCTAATGCGGAACCCTTATTTTCCTTGATGAAGCTTCTGGACAGGCGATACGAAGGACGCGTGGGTGTCTACGCATCCGTAACGACACCTGGGTGGATTGAGGCGGGAGATGACATATGGGAGGAAGGATAGGGAGCAATCGCACGAACTGCTGGCGCAAGTGGCAGACTGTCAGGTCGGCTTACGATAGCACAGAGGGCTAAAAGATGAAGATGTGGTTCGCCCCAGGCGGCGAGGTCCCGCTGTACCGGCAACTCGGGACACAGATCGTGCTTGCCATACTCTCAGGGGACCTGAAACCAGGCGAAAGGCTGCCAAGCACCCGTGCGTTGGCGCGACGATTCGGCATCCACCCCAACACGGTCAGTGCAAGCTATCACCAACTGGAGGTAGAGAACTGGGTGGAGTCGCGGCGCGGGTCGGGTATGTATGTGAACGACCGCAAACCGAAAGCGATGACGCCGGAACAGGTGCTCGATGTGCATATTGCCGGGTTCTTCCGCGCGGTGCGAGAGCTTGATTTGCCCATGGAGGCGGTACGGGCGCAGGTTGCTCGGTGGCTCGCAGCGCCGCCTGCGGACCATCTCCTGTTGATTGAGGCGGACGAGAAGGTTGCGCAGATCTTCGTGGCTGAACTGAACGCCCTTACCTCGATGGACGTGAGGGTGATCGACCCGGAAGAGTGCCGGGCCAACCGCAATTGCCTTGGGGGCGCGGTACCACTGTGCAGGCCGAGCCGCAAGCTGATGGTGCAGGAGGCGGTAGGAATCGGTGTGGAGCTTCTGGTACTGCCGATAAACTCGGCGCTGACTTGGCTGGCGCCGCTCGTGGGTGCGACGCCAGGCCATTTGATTGCAGTGGTCTCGCACTGGCCGGAGTTTGTGGAGACGGCACGGACGATGCTGCAGGCCGCCGGAGTTGCCGGAGACGCACTCCTGTTGATCGATGCGAATGCTCCGGAGCGCATGCGTGGGCTGGCGGCGGCGAGCGCGATTCTGTGCGATACCTACACGGCATCCCGGCTGGAAGTCCCAAAGAAGGTGAAGCGGTTTGTCTTTCCTCTGCTGGCGGAGTCGGTGAAGGAGCTTCTGCGGCCGTTTGAGCAGGCCGTGATGCGCGATGGCGGGGTTGTGACACCTGCGAAAGTGTCCTAATCGAACGCGTGCGTGTCTCATGGGGTCGATAGCCTCTTCCTTGCAGGGCAAATGGAGGAGGATGAGATGCAGATCAAACAGTGGATTCCGTGGACGATGGTCCTGGGTCGTGCCGCACTAGGACCGATTGTGGTGCTTGGCGAGCGATGCGGGTGGAGTGGGAGTGCGCTGGCGGCGATCGTGCTGACTGCGTTGCTATCGGACATCTTCGACGGCGTGCTGGCGCGGCGATGGAAGACAGACACAGCGGCGCTTCGGCTCTCCGATACGCTGGCGGATACCGCGTTTTACCTGTGCGTGGCCGTCGCGATAGGCTTCGGGATGCCTGTTGTGTGGCACCAATGCCGAAGCGGCGTGTTGCTGGTGCTCGGCTGCGAGGCCCTGCACTTTGCTTTCGACTTCGCAAAGTTTGGAAGGCCAGCGAGCTATCACTCCTACGTGGCGAAGACCTGGGGCCTGGTGCTGGCTGTGGCGGTCGTCGTCACCTTTGCGACGCAGCACGTTTCGATCTGGATGAGCGCGGCGGTTGTCCTGGGCGTGCTGAGCAATGCGGAGACGCTGGCGATGAGTCTCATATTGCCCGCGTGGCGGCGCGATGTGAAGACGCTGGTGGTGGCGTGGCGGATGAGGACGGACCTGTTGCGGGAGCAAGTGGAGATGAAGCGGGCGGCGGGTGCGCTGGTTGGTCTGGCGGTGATGCTGAGTCTGGGGACGCTTGGCAGCACGGAGATGAAGGCGCAGTCCTTGCAGCATGTCACGTATGTGGGCGGGACGGCGTTGCAGGGCAATCGCATCGACGGTAAGCTATCGATCGGAACGAACGACGCGCTGGAGTTTGCGGGGACCTCCAGACTGGTGATTTCCTATGACCATGTGATCACCTATGAGTCGAGCAGCCGCAAGGTGGTGCATGTGGGTCTGCTGACGGAGGGCATCTGGAAGCTGGTAGCGCCGTGGCCGGAGGCGAAGCAGATCTCCCTGAGCTATCGCGACGCGGACGATCACACGCAGGTCGTGGTGCTTGAGATGTCACGCGCCGACGAGGCGCTGCTGGTCGAGGTCTTGAAGGCGCGGGTCCCACGGGGGACGTCTCGGCAGCCAGTGCAGCCATTGCGGCCACTCGTGAGCCTGAAAGAGAAGGGCCCGGAGCAATGATGTTCCTCAATTTTGATTCGTCGGCATCGAAGATGCGATCGCGCAGGCTCCCGCGACCACTTAACGAGGTCACTTGGCACTTTGCTCCAGCTTATGGCACACGGCGAGGAGCTTTGGTGCTTCGGACGAGCGCTGAAGCGTACCTCAGGGGCTAAAGCCCCTTGCCTGGGGAGTGGATTAAGGGCACGGCTCTGCCGGTTTGTGGTTGTGAGTCTGCGCTTGGCGAGGCGTCAGCGGACACAGTCGAGGGATCGAGATTTCACATCTTCCAAACCCTACTGAACGATCTCTTTGCCATCGCTTTTGCTCTCGCGTTGATTTCGTTCGCAGTCCAACTTGAAGCACTCTTGATCGAAGCATCCAACGTTACCTTTGAGGTCTTGAGGATGGCTTTCTTGTCTTTGAAAGATTTGGTCGCGAGTTGCTTTCCGTTAAAGGCGCTTTCACACAGCAAAAGATTTCCAATGTTGCCGTACACTTCCGGCGAGTGTCCGTCGCCCTGGGAGAGGAGGTGCTCAATTGTCATCTGATCATAGTCGACGGCTACCCCAGCCATTTCGTTTCTGTCGAGCCGTCCCAGTACATACTGGATCAGTTTCTTCTGCTTAGTAAAGTCATTAGTAAAGTTGAGCGTCGTAAAGTTGGCTTCAAATTCCTCGTACGGAGGGAGCTTATCTTTTAGCTTAGCTTTGAGCTCGGAAAGCACTTTTGATCTGGAATTGCTATCCGTCGCCTGAAGGAGGTTCCTTGCGTGTAGGGCATACATAAAAGAGATGCCTCCGGATGACCGCTGTGAGGTGATCGCAGTAAAGATGAAATGGAATTTCTCTATTGAGGATAGGGTTTCCTGCACTTGCGAAAGCGTCAATTGTTTTGCATTGTAGGCATGCATAATAGCCAAAACCATTGGAAGTGGCTGCTTGAGCCTGAAGAGATTTAGAGCATCCAGAGAGTCTTTGATCTTTCTCTCGCTCTTCTGCCACTTTCGATAGCTAGTTTCCTGAATTTCTCTATAGATTTTGGAATCAGAGACAAGTTCATGCAAAAAGGTTTTGGCTTCGCTCTTTCCCACCTTGCGCTTTATATTTTTATAAAGTTCTTTCACCGTCACGTAGTCGTAACGGGAAAGCCAGTAGTGATGGAGATATGTGGTTACAGTTAAATCGGCTTCCGACCCCTCAATGGTTTCTACCATTTTGTTCCAGAAGTCTTTTGTGATATCCACATTCTTATTTGCGGGCTTAATGAGCTTTGTCAGGTGGCTCTTCACCATGTCAGCCGGCTCTAAATCTTTGCCCCGGGTATTCATTGTCTCGAAGATGAGATAGGCGTCATCTTCGTTATCAAGATCAATGTAAATGACCTTGAGGGACAAAAGCTTATCTCTGAGCTCCGCCAGTTTTTTTTTGATCCTCTGAGTGATCGCTTTCGGGTCTGCTGCTTTGTCGAGTTGAATCGCCGCGACGGTTTTATTTATTTGACTTAAGAAATATTCGAACGTAAGACGAAGAGCCTCCTCTTCCTCTTTGATCTTTGGTTCGGTTTCGGGGGCATCCTTACTCTGGATATGATCTTGAAAATATGGGTATGAGGTCTCGGTTTGCAGGCAGTATTGGCTCTGATTGTTTATGTCCGGCCGTTCAATGAGGGACTGAATCCCCAAAGCCAAGTCTTCCGAGTTCGCATCCATAAATGCATTGCGTAGCGCCGCTAAAAGCATGGTGATAGTTGTAAGCCTTTGTTGGCCGTCGACGACGAACGAGGTGTCAGAGTTCTCAGGCTTGAAGACGACCATCGGGCCGATGAAATAATCTGGTCCGGAATTGACGAAGATATCTGTCCAGAAATCCTCAACGTGCTCTCGTTCCCAGGAGTACGGTCTTTGAAAGCGCGGAATCTTGTAAAAGCCGCCCTTTAGGATGTCATTTATGGATCTGTCGATAGATCGAATTTTCATCTAATTGGCCTCGAAATCTCTGAATAAAAGAAACGGGCCCCGATCAAGTCGGGGCCCGGTTGTGACGATACCATGCTTCTCCCTCTTCCTCCAGTGTCTAGCTGCAGCCGCTGGTGCTGCCGCACTCGTTGCAGCGGTAGCAGGAGCCGTTTCTGGTCATGATGGCTCCGCAGGTGGCGCAGCTTGGGCTGTCGCCCATGTCGATCATGGAGCGCATGGCGGAGGCGGTGTGGTAGATGCCGCGATCTTCGAAGGATGAAGCGGTTCCTCCGGATGACAAGTCAGAGGATAGGCCGCTGCGGGCCTGAAGGTCCGGGGCGATGCCTTGCTGGGGCGCGGTGCGGTCGGCGTACTCGGGGATGTTGAAGGAAGAAGCAGGTCCTCCGCCTTCGGCGAAGGATGACAAGGCTTCTACGGCGGCGTTTAGGCTTACCGTGTTGGCAGGAGCCGTGACGTGTCCGGCTACCGGGACCGACGCTGCCTGCTTCATGCCGGCGAAGAGGTCGAGCTGGGTGCCGGAGAGGAAGCGCATCTGGATCCAGCGGAAGATGTAATCCATGATGGACTTGGCGTAGCCGATCTCGGGGTTGCCGGTCCAGCCCGAGGGCTCGAAGCGGGTGTGGGCGAACTTCTCGCAGAGCACACGCAGCGGAACGCCGTGCTGGAGGGCGAGCGAGACGGCCGTGGCGAAGGAGTCCATCAGGCCGGAGACGGTGGAGCCCTCCTTGGCCATGCGGATGAAGATCTCGCCGGGGCTGCCGTTGGGGTAGAGGCCGACGGTGATGTAGCCCTCGTGGCCGGAGAGCGCGAACTTGTGGGTGACGCTGGCGCGCTCGGCGGGGAGGCGATGACGGACGGCGCGAGGCGGGGCCTGCGAGTCGGTGGCGTCGGAGTTTTGCAGGCTGGCTTCGGCGATCTGCTTGATCTGCGTATTGAGGGACACGACCTGGGCTTCGAGGGTTGCGATCTTCTGTTTACCGGCTTCGATCGCGGCGGTGTCTTCGGCGGTGCTGCTGACGGCCTTCGTGCCCTTCTTGTTGTCGTCCGTTTGCGCGGAGACGTTGAGGGGCTGGGTGCCCTTGGAGTTGTCGCGGTAGATGGCGACGGCCTTGACGCCCTGACGCCAGGCCTCCATGTAGGCCTCGGCGATGTCGTCGACGGAGCAGTCCTGCGGCAGGTTGACGGTCTTCGAGATGGCGCCGGAGAGGAACGGCTGTGCCGCGCCCATCATCTTGACGTGGCCCATCCAGGAGATGGAACGGGTTCCCTTGGCGGGCTTGAAGCTGCAGTCGAAGACGGCGAGGTGCTCGGGCTTGATGGCGGGAGCGCCTTCGATGGTGCCGGTGGCGTCGATGTAGCTGACGATGGCGTTGACGTCGGCCTCGTTGTAGCCAAGCTTGATGAGGGCCGAGGGGACGGTGTTGTTGACGATCTTGATCATGCCGCCGCCGACCAGCTTCTTGTACTTGACGAGGGCGAGGTCAGGCTCGACGCCGGTGGTGTCGCAGTCCATCATGAAGCCGATGGTGCCGGTGGGGGCAAGGACGGTGACCTGGGAGTTGCGGTAGCCGAACTTTTCGCCGTGGGCAAGAGCGCCGTCCCAAGAGTTCTTGGCCGCAGCGACGAGTTCGTTCAGTTGAGGCGCGACGAAGGGCTCGGAGCTGGTCTTCGACTTGCCGATGTGGTTGACTTCGGCGCGGTGCATGCGGATGACGTCAAGGAAAGGCTCGCGGTTGACGTAGAAGCCGGGGCAGGCTCCGCCGGTGATTTCGGCGCGCTGCGTGAGTGGCGTCGCGGCACCTAGAGGTGCGCAGGTCTCGGCGATGCGGGAGGACTGCCAGTAGGCGTCGCCGCAGAGGATGGCGGTTACCGCACCGGCGAAGTCGCGGCCAGCGTCGGAGTCATAGGGAAGGCCGAAGGCCATGAGGAGCGCGCCGAGGTTGGCGTAGCCGAGGCCGAGCGGGCGGTAGTCGTGCGAGTTCTTCGCGATCATCTCCGTGGGGTATCCGGCGGAGTCGACGATGATCTCCATCGCGGTAGTGACGATCGCGATAGCGTGGCGGTAGCTGGCGATGTCGAACTGGCCGCCGGGGGTGAGGAACTTCAGCAGATTGAAGCTGGCCAGGTTGCAGGCCGAGTCATCGAGGAACATGTACTCGGAGCAGGGGTTCGAGGCGTTGATGCGGGCGGTGTTCTTGCTCGTGTGCCAGCGGTTGATGGTGGTGTCGTACTGCATGCCGGGGTCGCCGCACTGCCATGTGGCTTCGGCGATCTTGTGCATGAGGTCGCGGGCCTTGTACTCCTTGACCACGCTCTTCTCTTTGACGGTGCGAGTGGCGAAGGTTCCGTCGGACTCGACTGCCTGCATGAACTCGTCGGTGACGCGGACGGAGTTGTTGGCGTTCTGGAAGAAGATGCTGCTGTAGGCTTCGGAGTCGGGGCCTGAACCGTCGTAGCCGGCCTGGACGAGGTGCCATGCCTTCTCTTCTTCCTTCACCTTGCACTCGATGAAGTCTTCGATGTCTGGGTGGTCGATGTTGAGGATGACCATCTTGGCGGCGCGGCGGGTCTTGCCGCCGGACTTGATGACGCCGGCGAAGGCGTCGAAGCCGCGCATGAAGCTGAGCGGGCCGGAGGCGGTTCCTCCGCCGCTGAGGGTTTCCATCGACCCGCGGATCATGGAGAGGTTCGAGCCTGCGCCCGATCCCCACTTGAAGAGCATGCCTTCGGTCTTGGCGAGGGTGAGGATGGAGTCGAGCGAGTCCTGAACAGAGTTGATGAAGCAGGCGCTGCACTGGGGCTTGGAGTAGCCGGTGACGGAGAACTCGACGGCGCAGGAGTGCTTGTTCCAGTGCCAGTTCTGGGCGTCGGAGTTGGGTTCGAGGCGGTCACAGCCGACGTTGAACCAGACGGGGGAGTTGAAGGCGACCTTCTGGTTGAGGAGAAGGTGGGCGAGCTCGGCGTAGAATATGGCGGCATCTTCGGGCGTAGCGAAGTAGCCGTCGCGGATACCCCAGTCGCGGATGGACTCGGCAACGCGGGTGATGAGGGCGCGGACGCCGTCTTCACGTTCGGCGGTGCCGTTCAGGCCATGGAGATACTTCGATGCGACGATATTGGTCGCGGTGACGGACCACTCGGTGGGGACTTCGACGTTCTTCTGCTCGAAGATGAGGTTGCCCTTCCAGTCCTGGATGACGGCGTCACGGCGCTCCCAGGTGATCTCGTCGTATGGCGAGACGCCGGGCTTGGAGAAGTGGCGGGAGAAGGTGAGGCCGGGGGCTGCGTTCTTTGTGGAAGCTGCCGGTGCGGGGGCCTGCTTTGCCGACGTTGCGGGTGCCTGGGTGGGGATGGTCGCCATGCTGGTAAATCTCCTCTAAGGGTGGATCAAATCTTTGGGTGAAACAACTTATGGATGAAGCGACTCTCTGGGCCTGCGGGTTACGTGTACGACGGGCGCTGGTGCCGTTCAAAAAGGCTCTCCCGAGGTCGGGGGAGGATGAATCTCGGGTGTCTTTCAGGGACGTTCGGGTCGGGCTAAGTTGAACGAGCGATGAATTTCTGCGGCCTTGCAGTCGTAAAAGTACCGCCCCCTATGGGGTACGTCAAGTATAAAGCACTACAGGTTGTGTTGCTATTGTGTGTACCGGGTTTTGCGGGTCTATTTCGCGGAGGGGATCAAGAAATCCGGCGAATTCTCTGTGGAAGATCGCCAAGCAGCCCGGTTTTCGCGGGTTTCACGAGCGGTTCACATTCCCTGATTTGAGGGTAGATGACGGAGGCCGCCCGCAGGGGCCTCTGTTGGAGTCTATTTTTGAGGGAAAAGTGGATAAAGTGGTGCGGAATCGGAACGCTCGCTGCCATAACTGTGGCTGCGGGCCCGCAGTCGCACAAGAGGGCTGCTTTTCCAGGTAGCTAGTCGTTTGGATCGGGCGAGAATTGTTGCATTTCAATGTTAGCTTCCGACTTTGGAAGGTAGTTGGCGAGATTCAGATTCGGGGCGGTGAAGTCGACCGAAGCCCGATAGGTTAAAGAGTACGGGGTCAGAGTGAGCGGCGTACCGGAGCACAGGAAGCGGGGACGCGAGGCGTTATTCGGGAGCGCAACCAGGCCATTGCTGAAGTTGATTGGCTGCTGGATCAGGGGCGAGAGGCCGAAGTCGGCGGGATCGCTGTCAAAGGATCCGACGGAGGTTTTGCCTGGAATGAGCTGGTCGGAGGGAGGTTGCGGCTGTTCGCATCGGTTATCGGACCAGCGAACGGAGATCTCGGTGTAGGCGGGGCTTCGCAAAGGGAGGGTACAGGCCAGGCCGTAGTGGCTTCGATCGATGTGTCGCCCGTCCGTGGTTCCGGCGCAGATGCCGATGCCTGGGATCTCAGTCTTTTCTGAGGGGAACGGAACGGTAATGGAGGGTTGGGATTTGAGCTGACTGACCCCCAGCGTGATGTGCGCGGTGACAGCGGTCGATCTTGCGTGCTCAAAGAAGTCGGTTGGGACGAGAAACGGGACATATTGCAGCGCCAGCTTGCTATCCGAGCTGTAGAACGTGCGATAAGCCCGCCAGGGACTGCTATAGGTCTTCCCGTCTGAGGACGTAAGGGTCACCTTTATGCCCTCGGCGACGGCCAGTGCGTTGGGAGCGACTCCGCTTACGACGACGGGAAGGCTAACCGAGACGTATCGGTCGTCGACGCCGGTTGCGATTCCATTGGAGTGGCGGCGCGGGTCGGGATCGAAGGTGAAGGTTACGGGGGCCGGACGAGACGCACTTGCGGAAGGGAAGTAAAGCGGAGTCAGCGTTGTCGCGAAGAAGACCGGCAGGAGGATCAAGAGGATCAGAGATGCAAGGAGAATGGAACGGGCGATCAAGGTGCGGCGCATCGAGTACTGCACCCCTATGATCGCTATCGACGCGACGAGTGATAGCGCGAGATAGGGCCATGCAGCATGTACGGACAGATCGACGTTCTGCGCCCGGGACGTGACGAGAGCACCAAAGAGCAGTACCCCGAGGAAGATAGCGAGAAGCGAGACGGTGAGCCTGGCGAAGGAAGAGGTTACGGTCGAGAGCGCGAAGAGCGGAAGGATGACCAGAACGCCAAAGAGAGCGACGCTGAAGAGAAGCCCGGGGATGATCGTCGATACGTGGAAGCCGGAAGCAGCAAGGACGAAGGTTTGCAGGAGCCCGATGGGCAGCAGAACGTAGGCGACGAGGAAGAGAATCTTCGCGCCGAGCAGGCTGGGCCAGCGATAGGGGCGGGTGATCCAGAACTGGCGGTCTCCGACGAGGTTCTCCTCGTGAACGACGCGGGAGACGAGAATCCACCAGGTGATGGGGATCAGGACGATAAGGATGATGTTGAAGATCGGATAGAGGAAGAACTCCGGCCGGGGCATCCCAGGCTGGTAAGAGAAAAGCGAGACATGAGCGAAGGCTGCCAGCAGAGCTAGAGAGATAAGGATCTCGATCCAGAAGCGGCGAGTGTCCTTCGCGAAGATGTGCAGGGTCTGGTTCATCGAGAAGCTCCTGTCGTGGGTCTGCCTGGGGCAGGGCGGCCGGATTTGGCGATGGCGAGAAAGATGGCGCGAAGAGGCATGGCTTCGATGGCGATGCCGGTGGAGTCCGGGAAGCGAGACGCGAGCGCCGACGGAGAGGTGTCCGCGTCGAAGCGGCTATCGATGAAGCGGAGGACGGAGCCAGTGTGTTCCGTGAGCAGCCATGTTTCGGGAAAGTTGGGTGTGACCGTAGCACTGGAGGCTGGCAGCGTGATCTCGACTTCGCGGAACCGGGCGGAGAGTGATGCCATCTCTTCGGAGAAGAGCAGGCGACCCTGTTCGAGATAGCCGACGTGGCTGGCGAAGCTTTCGATCTCGGCGAGATCGTGCGAGGAGAGAAGGATGGTGGTCTCGGAAGCGCGTTCGAGGAGGCTTTCGATGAGTTCGTCGCGGACGAGTGGATCGAGGCCGGAGAAAGGTTCGTCGAGGACGATCAGCGACGGGCGGTAAGCGAGCGCGCTGGCGAGGGCGGCCTTCATCTTCATACCGCGCGAGAGGTTTTTGAGCTTGCGGTCCAGCGGGAGATCGAACTGTTGGACGAGCTGGGCTTCGAGGGCGTTGTCCCACTTCGGATAGAACGGTCGCATGAAGGCGAGGAATGCCGAGACGGTCATGGACTCGGGAAGCTCCTGGTTCTCCGAGACGTAGCCGATACGGTCGAAGGCTGCGCCGGCCACTTTGGTCGATGGAATGTCGAGAACTGTGGCCGCGCCGGAGCTGGGCCTGAGGATGTTCATCAGGAGCTTGATGAGCGTGGTCTTGCCGGCACCGTTGGCGCCGACGAGAGCGTAGATGGCTCCCGGCGGGATGTCGAGAGTGACCTCGTTGAGCGCCGTGGTTCGGCGATAGCGCTTGGAGAGCTGTCGGGTCTGAATTGCGGACGTCATCTGCTGCGGCCTCCGTTGGATTGGGTGAGGCGTTGCCAGTGGGCGGAGATGGAGGCGAGCATCTCGTCGAGTTCGATGCCGAGGCGCTTGGCTTCGACGACGAGCTCTTCGATCTCGTGTCCGAGGAGCGCGGTGCGCTCTTTGCGGGTAGAGTCGGGAATCTCAGCGACGAGGGTGCCGATGCCGGGACGGGATTCGAGCAGGCCGTCGGCGAGGAGTTGGGTGACGATCTTGTGAGCGGTGTTGGGATTGATCTTGAGCTCTTTGCTGAGGGCCCGGACGGAGGGGAAGGCGTCGCCGGGGCGGAGTTGGCCGGAGATCATGGCCTTGCGCGCGGCGTAGACTACCTGTTCAAAGAGGGAGACGCCGGGACGGAATGTGACGCGGAACGGGATCACGTCTGTACTATTACACGTAGTACAGTGGGTGGCAACTGGTTTTTTCCTGATAGCGCATCCAATGTTTCGAGTGGACTATGCCGGGATGGCGGCGCTGAACTCTTCGGGAGTGGCGAGATAGTCGGCGAGGTTGCCGTAGCACTCGCAGGAGTGGGATTCCAGGCCGGAGCGGTTCAGGATGCGGATCTTGCTGCGCGAGTAGATGATGAGGCCGTCGAGCTGCAGCTTTCCCGCAGCAACGGTGACCGTGGAGCGGTTGCACCCCAGCATGGCGGCGATGTGTTCGTGGGGAAGATGGATTACCGGGGATTCCATGCGGTCGGCGCAGAGCAAGAGCCAGCGTGCGAGACGTTTGTCGACGGTGTGGCGAGCATTGCAGCCGGCGGTCTGCGCGGTCTGGAGGAAGTTGGCCTGGCTGGCAAGCAGGGTGAGATTGTGGAACTGGCCGTGACGGGCGAACTCCATCCGGGCGTTGGCGACCGTGGTGGCATATCCGCGGCCAGCGATCTGCATGTAGACGCGGTTTAGGCTTCGCGCGGTCCCCATCATGGAGGAGGCGCACAAGACGGACTCGTAGCCCGTGACGCCGATTTCAACCTGAGAGCCATCTTCAAAGGATGCCGTCATGGAAGCGACTCCGTCTTCGAGAAAGATGATCTGGTGCATCTCTGCGCCGGGGATTTCTATGTCACGACGCAGAGGCAGGGTCAACGATGTAAGGTGCAGGCGTTGGAGGACATCCGGGTGGAGAGCATGAAGCATGGTGTTGCGGTAGATGAGGGGCATTGCGCGCCCACGATCTAGACGGATGAGAGACTCGTCTGCGGCGAGTGTACTCTACGCAACATAAGGATGCGTGGCCAAAACTGCTCACCGGGAGCATGTGCGACTTGAAGGCAAGCGGAGATGCTGTAAGGTAAGCGTACTTATTCACAGATTTGAACGTTTCTCAGGAGCAGATGCGATGCGATTCGCCTTATTTGGGTCCTTTCTGGTGTCGGGTGTTATGTGGGGACAGGCGGCACCTGAGCCTGCCGACCTGGTTTTGCGGCACGGAACGGTCTTGACGGTGGATGCCAAAGACAGCGTGGCCGAGGCGGTGGCGATCCGCGACGGGCGGGTAGTTGCGGTGGGAACCGACGCAAGCGTGAGTCGCTGGGTCGGCGCGAAGACGAAGGTGGTCGATCTGGCGGGGAAGACGGTCACGCCGGGATTGATCGACACGCATGCCCATCTGCTGAGCACGGGAGCGGACGAGATTGTCGGTGTCGATTTGGGGCGAGCCGCGAGCCTTGCGCAGTTGACGGAACTGGTGAAGGCGCGAGTGGATGCGACGCCGGCAGGGGAGTGGGTGCAGGGTTCGCGGTGGAACGAGGGGATTCTCGCGGAGCATCGCGGGCCGACGCTGTCGGAGCTGGACGCGATCTCCAGTGGGCATCCGGTGCTGCTGGAGAATGTGACGCACCACTATGCGATTGTGAACAGCGCGGCGCTGGCGATCGCCAAGATTGACGCTTCGACGAAGGACCCAGCGGGCGGCAAGATCGAGCACGATGCTACGGGAAAGCCGACCGGGATGCTGAGGGAGGAGTCGGCGGTACGGCTGGTGTCGTCACACATCCCTGCGATTACTCCCGAGCAGTACAGGATATCGGTGAAGAACGGCATTGCGGTCATGCACTCAGAGGGGATGACCGGTGTGAAGGACCTCAACTATCCGGTGGAGTGGGCGGCTTATAAGGACGTTGCCAGTGCAGGTGGGTTGACGATCCATGCATGCAACCTGATCTGGGCGGGGTACTCGCTCGAGAGCGCGAAGGCGGCGCTGACGGAGATTCAGAGGGATCGCGTTATCGAGAAAGAACTTCCTGGCGGGGACTTGAAGGTATGCGGGGCGAAGATTCTGCTCGATGGTAGCGCTACGGGGCGAACGGCTTGGAGATATGAAGATTATCCGGTGGACGCGCGGCATCCCGCGCCGACGGGGCATGGGTTCTCGACGATCGAGCCGGATGTCTACAGGAAGATGGTGCTGCTGTTCAACGATGCCGGGGTCTCGGTGGGAACGCATGCGATCGGCGACCGGACGATCGACCTGGCTGTCGATGCCTACGCAGAGGCGCTACAGCAGAAGCCGACGGTGGGGCTGCGGCACAGTATTATTCATGCGCATGAGCCGACGGACCATGCGATCTCGGTGATGGAGGAGCTGCAGAAGAAGTATGACGCGGGATATCCGGAGACGCAGGCGGAGTTTCTGTGGTGGCTGGGCGATACGCTGCCGGTTTCGTTCGGTCCGGAGCGGTCGAAGCACCTGATGCCCTTTGCGACGTACCGGAAGAATGGGATCATCTTTGCCAGCGGGTCAGACTATGGGGTAACACCGTTGGCGGCGCGGTATGGACTGTGGGCGTCGGTCGCGCGCGAGCCGCTGAAGGGGACATTCGGGCCGCATCCGTTTGGGATGGAGGAGGCGGTCGATGTGCATACGGCGCTAAAGAGCTACACGATCTGGGCGGCGCGGCAGATCTTCGCGGAGACGGAGACGGGCTCGGTCGAGACTGGTAAATGGGCGGACCTGGCGGTGTGGGACCGCAATCCTTACACCGTGCCGACGACTGATTTGAAGGAGATGCGGTGCATGATGACGCTCTATAAGGGAAAGGTCGTCTTTGAGCGGGCGAAGTAGCGGCGAAGCCGAATTCGGCGCAGAAAAGTAACCGCGCTGGATGCACCGAAGTTGCTGCTTGTGGATGGAGGGCCTAGAATCGAAGATGTGACTATACCCGCTCCGGACCATAAGCGTTATTTCATCGAGAAACTTGGGTTATCCGAACGGTTGATGGAGCGCTGCCTCGGCGAGGCGCTTTCGGCGGGCGGGGACTACGCCGACCTTTACTTTGAGTCAGTTATGTCGACCTCGCTGGGTGTGGACGAGGGACTGGTGAAGACGGCGAGCCAGGGAATCAGCGTGGGCTGCGGGATTCGCGTGGTCTCCGGCGAGCGGACTGGTTACGCGTATACAGACGATCTATCGAGCGAAAGGTTACTCAAAGCGGCTCGGACGGCGGCGCTGATCGCAAGCGGCCCGGCGAAGGAGCTGATGAGCGGCTTCCGCGAGACGCAGACGGCGTCGCTCTATCCGATCACGGGTGCTGAGAGTGATGCGGACATCGCGGCGAAGTTGAAGCTGCTCGAGCGGGCGGACAAGGCGGCGCGGGCGTTCGACTCGCGGATTACGCAGGTTCGGGTTGGCATCAATGATGAGCTTCGCCGGATACTGGTGGCGGCCTCCGATGGGACGTTTGCTTCGGACACCCAGCCGCTGGCGCGGTTGAATGTGTTTGTGCTGGCGAAGGATGGCGCAAATACGGCGAAGGGAACGAGCGGCGGCGGCGGACGGGTCGGGCTGGAATTCTTTGAGGACGCCCGTGGCGTTGGTGAGACCGATAAGAGCCCGGAGCACTTCGCTCGCGAGGCGGCGCGGACGGCGATCCTGCAGCTTGGAGCAGTGGCTGCTCCGGCGGGCGAGATGGAAGTCGTCCTGGGGCCGGGATGGCCGGGAGTGCTGCTGCACGAGGCCGTGGGGCATGGGCTTGAGGCGGACTTCAACCGGAAGAAGACATCGGCGTTTGCCGGATTGATCGGCCAGAAGGTCGCGAGCGAGAAGGTGACGGTAGTCGACAACGGCTTGATGCCGAACCGTCGCGGATCGATCAACATGGATGACGAAGGGAATCCGACCCAGGAAACCGTTTTAATAGAAAACGGAATTTTGAAGGGGTATCTATCGGACAAGTTGTCGTCGCGGTTGATGGGAACGCCGAATACGGGCAGCGGACGGCGGGAGAGCTATCACCACATCCCGATGCCGCGGATGACGAACACTTATATGTTGAACGGCGAGGACATGCCGGAAGACATCATCAAGAGTGTGAAGCGTGGCTTGTATGCGGTGAACTTTGGTGGTGGGCAGGTAGACATCACGAACGGCAAGTTTGTGTTCTCGGCGAGTGAAGCTTACCTGATCGAGGATGGCAAGGTGACGCGGCCGGTGAAGGGCGCGACGCTGATTGGAAATGGGCCTGAAGCGCTGAAGTATGTGTCGATGGTAGGCAATGACCTTGCGCTCGATGAAGGTATCGGGACGTGCGGCAAGGCTGGGCAGAGTGTTCCGGTAGGAGTTGGAATGCCAACGATAAAGCTCGACCGCATGACGGTCGGGGGAACGGGACAGTAATGGCAGTCGAACGCGAAAAGATGTACGAATGTGAGGTAAAGCGCCGCCGGGTCAAAGAAGGCGGCGGGTACGAACCCTTCTGGAAGGTGAAGGAAGTAGCGGTCGCGTTGAGCGACAGCGACACGGAGTTTCGCTGCAAGGACTGCTACGGCGAAGTAAAGCTGCTGGGCCGCAACGGCAAGGCAGGCACGATTCCTTACGTAGAGCACAAGCTGACTGCGGACTCCGAGTTCTGCGTCAGCGGCCTTCTCTTCAAGAAGGCGACCGACGGACGCGAGCCGAAGATCTCGGCGAAGCCGGTCGAGTAATACCATTTTCGGAACGCGGGCTGGCTAGAGGAAGATTTTCCGTGTAACGATCTTCCATCTGCCCGCACTACAACAAGGCTCTGGATTTCCCCTCTTTGACTCCTGGGGCGAACGAATGCCCGGGTTGAGACCCGGGAGGCGGAATCCTTCCTCGACACCATGACGTGTCGGCTCAAGACGTCCAATCCAAGCACTCCAACCGTACGTGATTAAAGTGTCCGGAGGAATTCGATGGCAGCAGCAGAGCGCGAGCAGTTCCATGTATGTCAGGTCAAGCGTCGTCGCGTGAAGGCAACGGGAGGGTATGAGCCCTTCTGGAAGGTGAAGACCGTAGCAGAAGCTCTTGAGGACGCGGACACCGAGTTCCGCTGCAAGGATTGCGGTGGGGCCTTGAAGCTGTACAAGCGCCGCGCCGAGAACGGTTCGGCCGCGCATGTCGAACACAAGTTGAAGAGCGATTCCGAGTACTGCCCGTCGGGCCTGCATTTCTTGAAGGCGACCGATGGACGGGAGCCTCGTCCGTCACAGTTTCCCGTGCGCTAACGGGATTCGCACTAAAGGTCCTCTATGATTCGTCGTTATCTCGTCATCTATCAGATCGGTTCCGGCCACATGAGCGCGTACGTGCCCGATGTTCCTGGATGCTCCAGCATCGGGCACTCGCTCGAGGAACTGCGAGAGAATATCCACGACGAGCTTGAGTTCCAACTGGAGCGGATGGCTCTCGAGGGGCGCTCCCCGCAGGAGCCGTTCATGGGGATGGATGACGTTCCTGCGGGCACCCACGCGGAGTGGATGATTGTGAAGCCGATGCCGGAGGAGAAGGCGGCTTCGCTCGATGCGAAGATCCGGCGGAGACTAAGAAGGCCGTTCGGGTTCAAGTGGAATCTGTTTTCGCGGAGTCTGAACGGGGGCAAGGTGCGGACGCACTTTGTCTAATTTCGGCCGATAAAAAGAGGGTCTAGATCTTCGGATAGCCAGACTTCAACGTGGACGAAATGAAGACTGAGGGATTCGATGCAGATACATGGGCGCTACGGGGATGTTTGATCCCGGTTCGACATCCAAACGCGTCAAGCAGTTTGGACACTCGAGACGCCAGCGATGGATCATCAAGTGGCAGTGTGGACATTTAGCTTCATGGGTATAGGGCATTGCTTGCCTCCTGCAGTTCATTGGGCAGTTCATTGGGAGGGCGCGGGTTGAATGCGTCCTAGCGATGACTTACGCTAGCCCCGCATGATGGAAGTACACCATCCCCTGTAGGTCGCCATGCAAGAACGAAGTGGTGACGAACTATCCTCCAAGGGGTCGATATGAGTTCGAGATCGGCACCTTCTTTCCAGAGGGTCATACAGGCAAGCCGTTTGGGGAGCTTTCCCGCATCCCAAGACACAGCCTCGCTAGAGCTGGAAATGAGTGCCGATCGAGGATGATCGAGCAGAAGTTGCACAAGTAATGTGATCCATCCCACAAAGATCTGGGCTCGAAGCTGATAGCGTTATGCCGTCGGCAACGGTTCAAGGCTCTGCTTTCGCATATTCCTTTCCCGAGAACTGCGACCGCTTTATCTGGTCTATTTATCGTTCGCGCGGACATTCAAGTCCGCTCGTAGACAGACGAAAAATGTGACCATTATCAGAAAGCCTAGTGCCTCTTTCGGTGCCCTACTCGCTTCACCATAATTCTGGGTACTACTGCTTGAACCTCGCTAAACCAGATTCGTAGCGAGATCCCAGTCAGTTCTAAGAGCACACGGAAACTCGAACTGACCTGCAAAGCAGGGAGTGTGTCCATTGCCATGGTCTCTTCCGAAAGAGGCATGATCGGCTTCAGCAGTTTCTGCCGGGGTCACTGGACCAAACATCATGAATCGTCCTCTAAGCCCTTTTGAGCGTGGGCCGGTCCAAATTGCGAAGTTTCCGACAAGCCGGACCCTCCGGGAGATCCTATCAATGAAAAAGGGCGCGGCACCGGATAGAAAAGATTGAGGCACACCGGAACAGACGCATGATTACTTCTCAAAAAGACGAACGGCGCTGCCGGAAACACGAGGAGGCGCGATGAGCCCTATCTTCGCGATCGGGCTCATCCTGTGCATCCTCTTCTGCGGGTTGACAATCGACATCGGCCACATGGAACTGGTGAAGATTCAGATGCAGAGCGCGGCGGACGGAGCGGCGGTGGGCGCGGAGCTGGAGGCGGAGCGCACCGGACCAGGCGCGAACGCCGGGCCGTTCGATTGGGCGACGCACGGCCAGGAAGACGCCGCGATCAATGGCTTCAAGAACGGTAGCAACGGCGCGACCGTGACAGTTATCCAGAACCCGACCAGCGGACCCTACGCAGGGCGTTACGACGCGATACAGGCAACCGTCACACAGACAGTAAAGACGATCTTCATGGAGACCTTGCACGGAGGCACATGGACCATGACAGCACAAAGCGTGGCGCTGGTGCCACCGTGTTCTTACTTCCTCGGCGCCTACAACTCGCAGTATGTGAACTCCTTCGACGATGCTAGCGCGACACTCTTCGCGACGTGCCCGGTCTACTCCAACTACAACTTTGTCGTTGACGGCTTTTCCAGAGGCTGGGGGTTTGGTGTGGACGTCTCGGGCACGTCCGGCAACTCCGGCGGCGGAGGCTGGTTCGCGCAGCAGACGCAGGGTCAGGGAACGGGTTCGAGCTATGGAGGCGCTCCGCCCTCGGTCAACCCGACATTCGGCGTTCCGGTGATAACGGACCCGCTGTCGAGTTCCGTTACGCAGCCGACGTTCGGCTCGTGCAACTTTACCTCGAAGACCGTCACGGGCTTGACAGTGCTCAACCCCGGGACGTACTGCGGGACTTCGAGCACGATCGGTCTGACGATCACGAATGCCACGGTGACGCTGAATCCTGGGCTTTACGTCATCACAGGCGGAGCGAAGATCAACTTTTCAACCATAACCGGCACCGGCGTGACGCTCTTCTTCACCAAAGGAAACGGAGCCAGCTACGGGCAGTTCCAGGTGGGCAATTCACCAGGCGGCCAGAGCACACTGAATCTCTCCGCGCCGACCGACACCTCGAATGATGGGATCACAGGGATACTCTTCTTCGCCGATCGGAACTGGGTGGCCACCGGCCCGAACGACTTCATACTCAACACCAATGACACGTTCAGCGGCGATGGGATCTGGTATCTGCCGAACACCGGTCTCTATGTCTGGGCAAATACCTGGACTGTGCCCAATTACGGCAGCTTCATCACGCGCAACACCTACTTCTTCGCAACCACCATCACGCAGAACGGCAACTTCTCGTGGCTGTCGGGAGGGAGTCCATTCCGGACTCAATCGGTGCTGGTTCAATGACGAGACTTCTCCAGAACGAGAGCGGGCAGGCGCTGATCGAGTTCGCGATGTTCATCTCGGTCTTCGTCCTGATTCTGGCGGGAGTAGTTGACTATGGGATTTATATCCGTACCGAGATGATGCTGACAGAGGCCGCGGCTGCGGGTGCGCAGCTCGGGATCATTCCAGGCAACCAGAAGAACTACGGAGGCATGCAGTTCGCCGCACAGCAGGCGGGGACGGGAATAAGTGGTCTCGTCGTGCCGACGCCGGTAAACATCTACACCTGCACGCCGGGCGGAGCCGCGGTAAGTAGCCTGACAACCTGCATCGGGTACGGCACCCCAATCATGTATGTACAAGTCACGGCGAACGCGAACGTGCCAGCGGTTCTCAAGTGGAGCGGCATATCGAGCAGCTTGCAACTGAGCGCTACCGCCACCTACAGGGTGCCCTGGACGAAGTGAAAGGAGAGAGCACATGATGAGAAAAAAATGGCTCTTATGGAAGACCGTCGGCCTCGGGCCCGAGTTGGGCGCACCGAAGAGATCGTTCAAGGATCGCTTCGCGCGAGTGGCTCATGAAAACCAGGGCTCGATGGTGATCGAGACCGCACTGGTGTTGCCAGTATTTTTCATGCTGCTTATTGGCATCTTCGAGTTGTCTATGCTGCTGGTCAGCATTTGCAGCGCGACCTATGCCGCGAACGTGGGCGCGCGGTATGCGAGCCTGAACAGTTCCACGAGCCTGTCTCCAGCAAGCCAGGTACAGATACAGAACGTCGTGAAAGCGAATCTCTATCTGCCGGGGACCACGCAACCGCCGACCATCCTCGTCCTTTACGGGGATGGATCGTCAACAGGCAACTATGTTGGCGACTTGGTCGGGATTGGGGTGATCGTTTTCTCGTACTCGTACACGATTCCATTCTATGGAACGCGGACGGGCCTGCTGGATGTCCAGGCTTACCGGTTCATTAGCCGTTAGCGGACTTGCCCGATTTTTAGGGTTCTTGATGTATCTAGGGAGTGTTTGCACTATCCTGCATCTCTATTCACCACAGACTCTGCGATGCGCGAAGGATGACAAAGGTCGGGCGGGTGGCACTTGTGGCGTCGCTGCTGCGGCGGGTTCCTGCGATCTCGAATACGATTGAGGAGGTGATCTTTTCAAGGAGTATTCATGTCTACGCTTGTGTCCGCACCGTCGTCTTCCGATCTGAAACAGCTTGCGTTCGATGTTGTCGCGAAGGCGAAGAAGGCGGGCGCGAGCGATGCCGAGGCCGTGGTGTATGAGGGCGAGGAGTTTGGGGCGCTGGTGCGGCTGGGGCAGGTGGAGCAGTTGAAGGAGTCCGGTTCGCGGGCGGTGGGGCTGCGGGTGTTCTTTGGGCAGCGGACGGCGAGCACCTCATCCTCAGATTTTTCTTCGGAATCGATTGAACGTCTGGTGAGTGGGGCTGTGGCGCTGGCGAAGGTGACCAGTGAAGATCCGTTTGCGGGGCTGCCCGAGGCTGAGGCGTTTGGGCAGGTTGAGAAGGACCAGCACCTCTACTTTGAAGATGTGAATGAGATGCCGCCGGCTGAGCGGATCGAGATTGCCCGGCGCTCAGAGGCTGCGGCGATGGCGTATGACACGCGGATTACCAACTCCGGTGGCGGCGACTTTGATACATCTACATCGCACAAGATCATGGTGAACTCGCGTGGGTTTGTCGGGGAGTACCGCAAGTCTTATTGCGGGTTCTCGGCTTCGCCCATTGCGCAGGGCGAGACGGGCGGGATGCAGCGGAACTATTGGTACTCGAACTCGCGGACGACGCGGCTGCTCGAATCGCCCGAGGAGATTGGGCATGAGGCAGCCCGGCGGACGCTGAAGCGGTTGGGCGCGCGGCAGGTGAAGACGCAGGCTGCGCCGGTGGTGTTTTCGCCGGAGATTGCGCGGTCGATCATGGGGAACATCTTCGAGGCGGCGAACGGGGACGCGATCTATCGTCATGCGAGCTTCTTCGCGGACAAGCTGGGCGAACAGGTGGCGGGCGAGAACATTACCGTGGTTGATGACGGGACGATGGTCTTCTATCCGAACAACGGGGATGGAGTCGGCGGGTTTGGGACGTCGCCGTTCGATGGTGAAGGGCTGCCGACGCGCCGGAAGGTGATCGTCGAGCGCGGGATTCTGAAGAACTACGTGATGAATACGTATACGGCGCGGAAGCTGGGGATGGTTTCGACGGGGAATGCTTCCCGAGGGCTAGCGGGGAATCCGGGGATCGGGGCGGGGAACTTCTACCTCGAGGCCGGGACGCTGACGCCGGAGGAGATCATCGGCGACGTGAAGCAGGGGCTTTATGTGACGGAGACGATGGGCTTCGGAGTGAACTTGGTGACGGGAGACTACTCGCAGGGTGCGAGCGGGATGTGGATTGAGAACGGCGAGATCGCGTTTCCCGTAGAGGAGATCACGATCGCCGGGAATCTGAAGGATATGTATAAGAATGTCGTCGCAATCGGGAACGACCTGGTCTTCCGGGGAGCGAGCGCGGCTCCGACGATCCGGGTCGAGGGGATGATGATCGCGGGGTCGTAGGCACCGCTGGAAGTTGAGCCAGAGGTGGACGGGATCATGTAGTATCGTCATCGAAAAGCCTTGCCGGTTGCAAAGCCCGGTTTGGGCAAAGTCTGGACAAAAATAAGACAGGCGGCCCAAGAGTCGCACTGAGAAGGCAGCGAACCGACACCGATGGCGATCACAAGCACAGGCACCCCCCGAACACTTTCCGCAGCTCCAGGATCGACAAACTACAGCGCCATGGCGATGGTTACGACGCTGTTCTTCTGCTGGGGCTTCTGCACGGTTATTAATGATGCGGTGATTCCGCACCTTCAGTCGATCTTCACGCTCTCTTATCTTCAGGCGTCTCTCATCCAGCTAGCGTTCTTCAGCTCTTATTTCGTGTTTGCGATGCCTGCGGGCAAGCTGGTGGAGTGGATAGGGTATCAGAAGAGCATGGTAGTGGGCCTGCTGACTATGGGCGCGGGAGCTGTGCTGTTCGTACCTGCGGCTGCGGTCGGTGCATATACCTTCTTCCTGGCTGCGGAGATCGTGCTGGCAGCCGGAGTGACCGTTCTACAAGTTGCGGCAAATCCGTATGTGACCATCCTTGGACCGCCGGAGACGGCGTCGAGCCGGTTGAACCTGACCCAGGCCTTCAACACACTGGGCGACACCGTCGCGCCGTATGTTGGTGGAGCGCTGATTCTCAGCGGCACGGCAGCGGCCAATCCGCTGCATGTGTTCCGCTTGCCCTTCCTCACCATCGCGGGTGTGGTCATCGTGCTCGCTCTGGCGATCGCTCTCTACAAATTTCCCCGGATTGAGACGACGCAGGACTACCGTCCGAGCAGCCTGGACATTCAGAAAGACAGCATCTGGCATCACCCGCACCTGTACCTGGGAGCGATTGGGATCTTTGTGTATGTGGGAGCTGAGGTTTCCATCGGCAGCTTCCTGGTGAAGTACTTCAACGATCCTCTGATCGCCGGGCTGCCGCTGGAGAAGGGCGCGAAACTCGTCACCTTCTACTGGGCTGGCATGATGGTGGGCCGGTTTATCGGTTCGGCGGTGATGCAGAAGATTGCAGCCCACAAAATTCTGGGATGGGCCGGAGTGGGTGCCTGCGTTCTCGTGCTGGCTTCTCTACTTGGCACTGGATACTTCGCGCTGTGGACGATTCTCGCGGTAGGCATCTTCAACTCGATCATGTTCCCGACGATCTTCACGCTGGCAGTGGCGGAGCTTGGACCGCTGACCGGGCGGGGATCGGGCCTGCTGGTGCAGGCGATTGTCGGGGGAGCGATCTTCCCGGTGATGATGGGTGCGCTGGCAGACCGGTTCGGGGTGCATCACTCGATGACGCTGCCGTTCCTCTGCTACATCTTCATCATCTACTACGGCTTCAAGGGGTATGAGATCAAGCCGGACGAGCCGCATTCGCTGCTTACAGCAGCGTCATAAACGGTGGGCAGTCTTCCACAAGCATCTGAGCGCGACAAGAGATTACAGTTGAGTTACGAAAGATAGGAGACTCACATGAAGAGAACCATTTTGACGGGTGTATTGGCTTCTGCGTTGGCTGTAGCTTCGGTACCGGCGTTTGCACAGACCGCCGGGCAGGACATCAAGGACGCTGGTCACGACACGAAGGCCGCTGCCAAGGAGACCGGCAAGGGAGTTGCGAAGGGCACCAAGGTCGCCGGTCACGATACGAAGGTAGCTGCGGTGGACACCGGCAAAGGCGTGAATAAGGGCACTGAAGTTGCTGGCCACGACACCAAGGTAGCTGCCAAGGATACCGGCAAGGGCGTTGAAAAGGGTGCGAAGGCTACCGCGAACGGCACCAAGAAGGCAGTTCACAAGACCGGAGCCGGAATCGCGGACGTCGGCGACAAGATGGAAGGCAAGCCGAAGCCGCAGCAGTAAGTTTCGAAGAGGCTGAGAATAGAAGAGCGGGATGGGCTGCATGGCCCATCCCGCTCTTTTTGCGTAGTCGCGATCGCGAACTAGACGACGCCCAGCTGGGTGAGCAGGAAGGCGTAGTCGAAGGCGACCTCTTTCAGATAGTCGTAGCGGCCGGAGGCTCCGCCGTGGCCGGCATCCATGTTGGTATGTAGAAGGAGGGGCGTGTCGTTCTGCTTCAGCGTGCGGAGTTTGGCGACGTACTTCGCGGGCTCCCAGTACATGACCTGCGAGTCGTTGAGGCTGGTCTTGACGAGCATGGCGGGGTAGTTGCCGGGCTTGAGGTTGTCGTAGGGCGAGTACCGGAGCATGTAGGCGAAGGCATCCGCCTCGTTGGGATTGCCCCACTCTTCGTACTCAGCCACGGTAAGGGGCAGCGTGGCATCCAGCATGGTGTTCATGACGTCGACGAAGGGGACGTGCGAGAGGACGACGCGGAATAGGTCGGGGCGCTGGTTGACGACCGCCCCCATCAGCAGGCCGCCGGCGCTGCCGCCTTCGATGGCGACGCGGGTGGGGTCTCCGTAGCCCTTCGCGGTGAGCTGTTCGACAGCAGCGGTGAAGTCGGTGAAGGTGGTGAGCTTCTGCATCATCTTGCCGGCGTCGTGCCAGGGATCGCCCATCTCGCCGCCGCCGCGAATGTGGGCGTAGGCGAGGACCAGGCCGCGGTCGAGGAGCGAGAGGCGGGCTCCGCTGAAGCTGACGGGGAGAGCGTAGCCGTAGGAGCCGTAGCCGTAGACGTAGAGCGGGTTGGTGGCGTCGCGCTTGAAGGAGTCGCGGCGATAGACGAGGGAGACAGGAACTTCGACGCCGTCAGCGGCTGTGATCATCACGCGCTCCGAGGCGTAGAGGGCGGGATCGAAGCCGCCGGGGACCTCCTGCATCTTGAGCAGAGTGGAAGTTGCGGAGGCGATGTCGTACTCGAAGACGGAGGCGGGCGAGACGAGTGACTGGTAGCTGTAGCGGAAGACGATAGTGTCGAACTCGCGGTTGACGTGGGAGCCAGCGGAGTAGGTGGGCTCAGGGAAGGCGATGCGGGCGGATTGGCCGAGTTCGCGGTCGCCGCTGAGCGGGAAGACGTCCATGACGGGCAGTCCGAGTTCGCGGCGCGATGTGACGAGGAAGGATTCGAAGAGGTCGAAGTCTTCTAGAGGAACGTCAGGGTTGTGGGGAAGAAGCTCGGTCCAGTGCTCGCGGCCGGGTGTTGCGATCGGAGCGGTGACGAGGCGGAAGTTGCGGCCTGTGTCGTTGGTGCGGATGTAGAGGGTTCCGTCGCGATGGTCGGGGTAGTACTCCTGGTCGTCAAGGCGGGGGGCGATGAGTTGGAAGGCTTCTGTGGGCGTCTGTGCGGAGAGGATGAGGCACTCGTTGGTGGTGTGGCTGCCGATCTCGACCATGAGGAGTTTGCCGTCCCGGGTCTTGCCGACGCCGACGTTGAAGCGTTCGTCTTCTTCATGCAAGACAAGAACGTCGTTCGCAGTTTCCGTCCCGAGAGTGTGGCGGAAGAGATGGTCGTGGCGCTTGGTTTGCTCATCTTCGGTGGTGTAGAAGAGTGTCTTTGAATCTGCCGCCCAGACGATGGAGCCGACGCGTTCGGCGGTGTCAGGGAGATCCTGGCCGGTGGCGAGGTCGCGGATGTGCAGCGTGTACTGGCGGAAGCCGGTATTGTCCGTGGTGTAGGCGAGGATGCTCCCTGACGGGGTTACGGCCATGCCACCGACGGACATGAAGGGCTGGCCTTCGGCGAGCTTGTTGACGTCGAGGAGGATCTCTTCGGGCTGGCTCTCGTCGAATTTGGGGCCGGTGGCGATGCGGCGGCAGTGCAGAGGATACTGCAGGCCGGTGACCGTGCGCGAGTAGTAGAAGAAGCCGTTCATGCGGTAGGGAACAGACTCGTCGGTCTCCTTGATGTGGGAGAGCATCTCGTCGTAGAGCTGCTTCTGGAGGGCCTGGGTGGGGGCCATGGCGGCTTCGGTGTAGGCGTTCTCGGCGTTCAGATAGGCGAGGGTCTCGGGGGAGGCCTTGTCGCGGAGCCAGGCGTAGTTGTCAGTCAGGGTGACGCCGTGCAGAGGGGTGACGGTGGGCTCGGTACGGGCTACTGGCGGGGCAGTGGTTACGGCGAGAGTCATGGGTTGAGGATATCGCGTCTAACGGACGTAGCGCTTGGATCGGCGAGGGAACTTAGTTGATGGGCGGCGCGTAGAATCGGGTGGGATGTTTCGGGATTTCTTTGGGAGTTTTTTGAAGCGAGTGGCGGACAGAGCGGAAGTCGTACCTCAGCGGCTAAAGCCGCGAGTCATCGGGGTCGTTGGTGGCACGGCTGAAGCCGTGCCCTTAAGCAAGACAGTTTCTCTGCGGGGGACGGATTCTAGGCAGCGTTTTTGGGCGGGGGCGTTTTCGCAACGGTTGCTTGCTCTTGCTGCGGTGTTGGTCGTGTCGCTTGGGTGTTTGCAGGCGGAGACAGTCGCTAAGCTTCCCGCGCCAACGGGTTACGTGAATGACTTTGCGGGCGTGCTGACGCCGCAGACGAAGCAGCAGGTGGAGGACCTTTGCACCCAGGTCGATCAGAAGGCCAAGGCGCAGATCGCAGTGGTTACGGTCAATTCCATCGAAGCAAACGATGGCGGCGAGACCACGATCGAAGAGTTCGCGGTCGCCCTGGAAGAGAAGTGGAAGGTAGGAGCGAAGGGGACTGATCGCGGTGTCCTGATGCTGCTGGTGATGAATCCGCGGCGCGGGCGGATCGAGGTGGGTTACGGGCTTGAGGGGATTTTGAACGACGCCAAGGTGGGAGATATCGGCCGCGCCATGGCCCCGGCGGCGCAGGCGAATGACTACAATACGGCGGTTCCGCTGGGGGTGTCGAAGATCGCGCAGGTGATCGCGACCGATGCTGGTGTGACGTTGACGCAGACTCAGCCCGTACATCGTTATCATGAGCAGCAGGTAGGCACGCCGGTCCATCTGAGTTTCTGGCAGTTGGTGATCGGCGGCGGCGTTTTGCTGGTGGTGCTGATCTTCCTGATTAGTACCGGGAACGCTGGCTGGATCTTTATTCTGCTGATGGAGATGATGGGTGGGGGCGGAGGTGGCGGTGGGCGCGACAGGGATGACCGCGGCGGTGGAGGGTTCGGCGGGTTTGGTGGCGGAGGTTCGGGTGGTGGAGGGGCCAGTGGGGATTTTTGAGGTGGGCGTGTAAAGGCAAAAACAAATGCAGAAGCAGATCCTCCGCCTTCGGCGAAGGATGACAAGAGTTGGTTACACGAAGGTACGAGGAGAAAGACAGATGAAAGGTTTATGGATTGCGCTTGGCGTGGTGGGTCTGATCGTGGTGGTGTTGCTTGCGGTCGGGGGCAGCTATATCGGAGCGAAGAATACGCTGGTGCAGAAAAATGAGGATGTGGACAGCGCGTATTCGACGGTGAACGTGGAACAGCAGCGGCGACTCGATCTGATCCCGAATCTCGTGGCGACGGTGAAGGGCTACACGAAGGAAGAGTCAACTGTGTTGACCAACATTGCGAATGCTCGCGCAGGCGTTCTCGGAGCGCCGGACCGGGCTACGAGCATCCAGGCCAATACCAAGCTAGACGTTGCGCTGGGGCCGTTCTTCCGGCTGCAGGAGCAGTATCCAGACCTCAAGAGCAACGAGCAGTTCATTCGGCTTTCGGACGAACTGGCGGGGACGGAGAACCGCATCACCGTGGCGCGCAAGCGGTACAACGATACGCTGAAGGACTACAACATCTACGTGCAGCAGTTCCCCAACAGCGTCTGGGCCGGGATGGCTGGATTCAAGTATCGGGATGAGTACTTCAAGGGGAACCCGGAGAACGGAAGCGCGCCAAAGGTGGACTTTAACAACTAGTTAAAGGCAGCGAAGAGCAGCTAAAGGCAGCTTCATGCAGCGAAAAGCAGAAAAGGCCAGCGCCTCCGGAGGATTGGGTCGCTGGCCTTTTTGCTGAGTGCTGTCTTTCGCTGACTTGCTGTCTGCTGCCTCTCGCTTACTTCGTAAACGACGCGATCGCCGACGCTTCGTCGTCCTTTACGTCGAACACGGTATAGAGCTTGGTGATCTGCAGCAGGTCGTGGACCTTCTTGGTCAGGTTGAGCAGCTTGAGTTCGCCACCGGAGTTCTTGACGGTGGTGAACGCGCTCACAAGTTCTCCGATGCCTGAGCTGTCGATATAGGTGATCTCGCCAAGGTTGAGCAGGATCTGCTTGGTTCCCTTTGCGAGAACATCGCGGACGGCATCACGGAGGGTAACGCTGCCCTCGCCCAGGGTGATACGGCCGGACATGTCGAGAATCGTGATCCCATCCACCTGGCGGGTGCTGACCTTCATGCTCATTTTCTATGTTCTCCTTATGTACCCGATTGCGCGGGGGGGCGGTGCTTGATGAGAGTAAGTTCGGTTCCGGGATGTAACTGGCGAAATTTTACCTCATCCATGAACGCTCGAATGAGGAAGATACCGCGTCCGGAGCCGCGCAGAATGTTTTCCGGTGCGAGTGGATCAGGGATGGTGTCGGGATCGAGTCCGGGCCCCTGGTCACAGATCTTGATGGTGAGAGCTTCCGCTGTGGTCTCGAAGGAGGCCTTCACGGATTTGTTCGCGTCGTAGGCATTTCCATGGAGGACCGCGTTGACTGCAGCTTCGCGGATGGCCATGGAGATGTTGGAGACAGTGTCTTCGTCGAAGCCGGCAGATGTAGCGCAGAGCTCTGCCGTTTGCTCAATCTTGTTGACGCTCTCGATCGACGAGTCGAGGGTGTAGCTGACACGGCTTGTAGTGGAATCGGCCAAAAGTATCCCTGCCCCCGGGTCTCTCGAATTGCGTCTTTCGAATTGCGCGAATCGCGCTCTGTACCGCCGTGCTTGTCAACCGGATGTCAACAAATTCATCCGGTGTTGGCAGTTTGCTTGTGGAAGTGGGGAAAGTCAAGAAGACAGGTTCAGGGAACCTGTAAGGGGTCTGATGCGTGGCCAGGTTTCTTGAGGTTTACCGATTGGGATAGGATGCGGTTACGAGGGTCGAGTCCATGCGCTGTGTCTTCAAGAGGGTAGCTCTGTCGGCTGCGGTTCTGGCTGGGTGTGTTTCAAGTGGCTGGAGCCAGCAAAAAACGGAGGCACAGCCGCTGACGGCGATGCCCTATTCTCCAAGCCTCGATCTGACGAATCTTGATCGCAGTGTCGACCCCTGCGTGGACTTTTACAAGTTCACCTGCGGCGGCTGGCAGAAGAACAACCCGATTCCGGCGGACCAGTCCGGCTGGAGCGTTTACGCCAAGTTGGGCGATGAGAATACGCAGTTTCTTTGGGGAATCCTGAAGGAAGACGCCGCGATGAAGAATCGCACACCGGTCCAGCAGAAGGTCGGCGACTTCTTCAACGCGTGCATGGATACGGCGGCGATCAACAAGCGGGGCGATGCGCCGATTGCCTCAGGGATGGCGCGGCTAGCGGCGCTGCCAGACCGGGCCTCGGTGATTGCGGCGCTGGCCCGGTTGCAGCATCTGTCGTCGGGGGCCTACTTCTTTAACTCCGGGCCAGATCAGGATCCTGATGATTCGAGCAAGATCCTGGTCGGCGTGAATGCGGGCGGGCTTGGTCTGCCAGACCGTGACTACTACCTGAAGACGGATCCGAAGAGCGTGGAGACGAGAGCGAAGTACGTTGCGTACGTAGCGCAGATGCTGACCCTGAGTGGCGAAACTTCGGAGAAGGCGGCGAGTGATGCCGCTGCGATCCTGAAGATCGAGACGGCGCTTGCCAAAGCATCACTCACGAACGTGGAGCTGCGCGACCCTTATAAGACGTTTCACAAGATGACGGTCGCCCAGTTGAGCGCTGCCGATCCGGTGGTGGACTGGGCCCGATACTTTGAGATCCAGGGAGCGCCGGGGCTGGCGACCATAAATGTCGCGCAACCGGAGTTTATGAAGGCGGTCGACGCCGAGCTTACGAACGAGCCGGTCGATGCGTTGAAGGCGTACCTGCGCTTCCATCTCGTGACGAATGCCGCTCCCGCGCTTTCCGAACCGTTTGCGACGGCAGACTTCGACTTCTACCGCCGCTATCTGCGTGGCGCGAAGGAGCAGCCTCCGCGCTGGAAGACATGCGTTCATGGCGTCGATAACCATTTGGGGGAGGCGCTGGGACAGGAGTTTGTGGCGCGCACCTTTACCGCGGACACAAAGGCAAAAACGGTATTGATGACCGGGCAGATCGAAGACGCGATGCAGGTGGAGATTGAGCACCTGGACTGGATGAGCGATGCGACTAAGAAAGAGGCGCTGCGCAAACTGCACGCGGTTCGGAACAAGGTTGGATATCCGGACCATTGGCGCGACTACTCCGCGCTGACGGTGAAGCCGGACGACTACTTCGGCGACGTGGAGCGGGCGTTGCAGTTCGAGCGGGCCCGGCAGTGGGCCAAGGTAGGCAAGCCGGTGGATCGTGACGAGTGGGGCATGACGCCGCCGACCGTGAACGCGTACTTCAACCCACAGATGAACGACATCAACTTTCCGGCGGGCGTATTGCAACCACCGTTGTACGACCCGAAGCTGGACGATGCGCCGAACTATGGCAATACGGGAGCGACGATCGGGCATGAGCTGACGCACGGCTTCGACGACGAGGGCCGTCAGTTCGACGACAAGGGCAATTTGAAAGACTGGTGGACGAAGGACGATGCGAAGAACTTCGAAGACCGCATCAACTGCGTGCGGGACGAGTATGCGGGCTTCGTCGTCGTCGATGACATTCACATCAACAGTAAGCTGACCAGCGGCGAAGATGTTGCGGACCTTGGCGGGACGCTGCTGGCGTACATGGCGTGGAAGAAGGCGACGGAGACGGAGAAGCTGAAGCCAGTGGACGGATTTACGCCGGATCAGAGGTTCTTTGTCGGCATGGCGCAGTGGGCCTGCGAGAATGCGCGGCCGGAGAATCAGCGGGTGCAGGCGCTGACTGATCCGCATTCGCCGGGATTTGCGCGGATCAATGGTGTGGTGTCGAATATGCCGGAGTTTGCGAACGCCTTCAGTTGTAAGGCAGGGCAGCCAATGGTGCGGGCGAAGGCCTGTAAGGTCTGGTGATGCGGTTCGCGTCGGCGGACGTTTTGGTTGGGGAGAAGCAGATCCTCCGCATGGGCAAACCACGATGAAGCTCTGATTTGTCCATGCGAAGGATGACAAGTTTGAAGTGGTGGGGTCGAAGGTTCATATGACTTTGAACGCGCATATCCGGACGAGTGTCGCGACGCTGATGGGAGCGGCGCTGGTGGACGCGCGCGGGACGACGTTGGGACACGTCAGCGAGTTCGCGGTGAGCCCGATGGAGGACTCCGGGCACATTCGCGGCGTTTTGGTGCGGCTGCAGGGCTCGGGAAGGAAGACGAAGCCTTCACTGGTCCCGATCTCCGAGATCCAACTGACGGAGACGGGTGAGATGCAGTTGAAGGGAGATGTCACGTCGCTGCTGGTGCCGCAGGACGATGAGTTTCTTCTGCTCGAGCGTGATCTTCTGGACCAGCAGATTATCGACGTGCATGGTCACAAGGTTGTGCGAGTCAACGACGTCGATCTGGTGTGGGAGCCGGAGAAGGATGGCGCGGGCGGTATCAAGCTGAGGATCGCCGAGGTCGAGGTCGGGGTTCGCGGGGCCATTCGCAGACTGCTGAAGGGGCTTCCGGCGAGCGCGGTGGATGGGCTGGCGACGCGGGTGAAGTCAAGCGTGATTCCGTGGGAGTTTGTCGACCTGATCGACCGCGACCCGGGACGGCGAGTGAAGCTGAAGATCGAACAGGAACGACTCTCGCGGATGCATCCCGCGGATATTGCCGAGATTCTTGAGGAGCTTGCTCCAGCGGAGCGGCAGGCTTTGTTTAACAGCCTGGATGAAGAGGTTGCTGCGGAGGCTTTGGAGGAGGTTGAACCCAAGCTCCAGAAGGCGCTGATCGCGGACCTTGACTCGGAGAGCGTCGCGGGCATTGTTGAGGAGATGGATCCAGGAGCGGCGGCGGACCTGTTGTCGGAGCTGACGGAGGAGCGTTCGGACGCGATTCTGGAGGAGATGGATCCGGAGGAGCGGCAGGAGGTCGAGGAGCTGCTGGAGTTCTCGGCGGACTCAGCTGCCGGTCAAATGACGACGGACTACGTCGCGCTGGGACCAGGAGCAACTGTGGCCAACGCGATCGCGGCTTTGCAGGAGTATGAGGGCGATGTCGAGACGCTGACCGACATCTACCTGCTGGACGCGGACGAGAGGCTGCACGGGATTGTGCCGTTGGTGAAGCTGGTCTTGACCGGTGGCGATGTAGAGCTGGCGGCGCTGACGACCGGGCATCTGGTGACGACCCATGTGGATGAGCGGGCGAAGAAGGTGGCCGAGCTGTTCGATAAGTACAACCTGCGTTCGCTGCCGGTGGTGGATAAGGACAAGAAGATGGTGGGCGTGATTCTTGCTGAGCATGTGATCGCGCAGTTGCGGGAGCGGTAGGGGTGGTGATGGTTCAATGCGAAAGCAAAATGCGGGGGCTCTCCACTCGCGGTGCTCGGTCGAGATGACGGATCTATTTAGGAAAAGCGGAGTGGCTGGTTGAAGATTCTTTACGCCGGGACGCTGACGGAGAACGATACAGCGCTGCATCGGTTGTGGGCGCTGGAGCGGCTGGGACATACGGTGGTGCCTCTGCCGGTCGCGGGGTACGAGGCGAAGAGTCCGTTGCTACGGAAGATTCTGTTTCGGCTGAGTGCAGGGCCGGGAGTGGATCGGCTGAATGCGGATGTTTTGCGCATGGCGGAGGAGGAGCGGCCAGATCTCTTCTGGGCGGACAAGATGCTGTGGATTCGGCCGTCAACACTGAAGAAGCTGCGGGCGATGGGCATCGCGACGGTCAGTTACATGATCGATAATCCGTTCGGTCCGAGGCGAGATCCGGGCTGGCGTCTGTACATGAAGGACATTCCCTTCTATGACCTGCACGTGGTGCAGCGCGATAAGAACATCGCGGACTACAAGGAGCGGGGCGCGCGCGATGTGATCAAGATTCAGACGGCGTACGAGCCTACGCTGAACTTTCCTCCTCCGGCGGGATGGAGCGACAAGGATTGCGATCGCGAGGTTTCTTTTATTGGGACGCCGTATGACGACCGCGCGAAGACGTTGACGCGACTGTGGGGCGAGGACGGTTTCGCGGTGACGGTGTCGGGGAATGAACGGCAGTGGCGACGGGCACTTGATGCAGAGGCGTTTGCGGGGATCTTTCGGCACGGAGAGTTGTATCGCGATGCGTATCGTGAGGGGATCTGGAGGTCGAAGATCAACCTGAGCTTCCTGACGCACTCCAATCAGGACGAGTTTGTCCATAAGAGCTTCGAGATCGCGGGGTGCGGTGGGTTTCTGCTGGCGGAGCGGTCGGAGGGGCATCTGCAGCGCTTTGTGGAAGGGGAAGAGGCGGTTTTCTTCTCCGGCTATGAAGAGCTTGTTGCGAAGATCCGGCGGTATCTGCCGGATGAGGCGGCACGGCGACGGATTGCGGCAGCGGGAAGAGCGAGAGCGGAGCGGGACGGATATCACAACGACCGGCAGGTGGGGCTAGTGCTTGAGCGGGTGGCGGGGATGATACCTGCGGTCAAAGCTGCGGTGCGCTAAGGCCAGAAGCTGCTGCTGTGAGCTAAGCTACATAGGCGGCGCTGTCCGGCTTAGACCCGCGCCTGCGCGTAGGGCTTGCCCGCCAAACAAAATCAAGAAAAGAGGGAGGGTCGATGATTCGCCGCGTGCTTTGTGCTGTTTTGAAGATCGTCGATACTTGTCCGCTCACTGAGGCGCGGCTATGACGTTCTGGCGGCAGTGGCGGACGCGCATCTTCCTCTTTCTGGCGGTGCTGGGGCCGGGATTCATCACGGCCAACGTCGATAACGATTCGGGCGGAATTCTCACTTACTCACAGGCTGGTGCGCAGTTCGGCTACCACTTGCTGTGGACGATGATTCCGATCACGCTGGCACTGATCGTGGTGCAGGAGATGTGCGCCCGCATGGGCGTGGTGACGGGCAAAGGCCTGAGCGATCTGATCCGCGAGGAGTTCGGGCTGCGGATCACCTTCGGCATGATGATCCTGCTGGTGCTGGTGAACTTCGGCAACGTGGTCACGGAGTTCATCGGCATCGCGGGCAGCATGCAGTTGTTCCACATCAGCAAGTATCTGAGCGTGCCGATCTGCGCGGTCATCGTGTGGGCGCTGGTGGTGAAGGGCGACTACAAGAGCGTAGAGAAGGTCTTCCTCGCGGCGAGCGTCTTCTACATCGCTTACATCGTGACGGGCGTGCTGAGCGGGCCGGACTGGCACCTGGCGTTGACCGAGACGGTGAAGATGCCGCCCGTGAGCGCGTGGAAGGACAAGTCGTACCTGTACATGACGCTGGGAGTAATAGGGACCACAATTACTCCTTGGATGCAGTTTTATCTGCAGTCTTCGATCGTCGAGAAGGGAGTTTCGGTCAAGCAGTACAAGGCGTCGCGGCTGGATGTGATCGTTGGGTCGATCTTCACGGACATCGTGGCGTGGTTCATTGTGGTGGCGTGTGCGGCTACTTTATACACGCACGGGATTCGGACGATCAGTGATGCGTCCGTGGCCGCCGAGGCAATGAAGCCGCTGGCGGGACAGTATGCGTTCATCCTATTTGCGGCGGGGCTGTTCAATGCTTCGTTGTTCGCGGCGTCGATCCTGCCGTTGTCGACTGCGTATACGGTATGCGAAGGATTGGGATTTGAGCACGGCGTGGATAAGAGCTTCAGGGAGGCGCCGTTTTTTTACTGGTTCTACACGCTGCTGATCGTGCTGGGAGCGGCGACGGTGCTGATCCCGAACTTCCCGATGTACCAGGTCGCGGTGCTGTCGCAGGTGCTGAATGGCGTGCTGCTGCCACTGATCATGATCTTCATGCTGAGACTGATCAACAAGCATGAGTTGATGGGGAAGTATACGAACTCTCGGTGGTTCAACGTGGTGGCGTGGGGGACGGCGGGGATCGTGATCGCGATGTCGCTGGTGCTGGTTTGGAACCAGTTGGTGGGGTGAGTTCGTAGATGTGTTGGTAGAAAAATTCAGGCGGTTTGGGTGATGTAGGAAGTATCGGGGTCCTTCGACTCCGTTTCGCGCAAGTGCGCGCGAAACTCCGCTCAGGATGACGCTCTACTCGAATCGACTCAAAGAGACTAGATCACGCGGAGGACGACTACCGTTTCGTCATCGAAGTGGTCCGTCCCGGCCTGAAAGTCAGTGACAGCTTTGAGGATCGCTTCGACGGTGGATTCGGCAGTGGGGCACGGTTGCTGCTGCAGGACGTGGTCGAGGCGGTCGGTGCCGAACATCTCGTGCTCGGCGTTTTCGGCGTCGACGATGCCGTCGGAGAAGAAGACGATCATGTCTCCGGGCTGGGTGGAGAAGGTGAACTCTTCGTACTCGGCGTCGGGAAAGAGGCCGAGCGGGAAGCCTTCGGCTTCGATGGTCTTGACGACGCGGTCGGCGGGGTCGTCGCAGTTGGTGTTGGTGACGAAGACGGGCTGGACGGAGCCTGCGTTGGCGATCTGCAGCGTCTGGTTCTCGTCGTCCCATACGGCCATGAGCATGGTGACGTACTGGGCGTCGAGTTTGCGTTCCTGCAATTGATTGTTGAGCGCGGCGAGCATCTTTCCGGGCGAGAGCTGCCTTGTGGCTAACGACCGCAGGATGCCGCTGACCAGCGCGGCGTAGAGAGCAGCAGGCGCGGCTTTGCCGGAGACGTCGCCGATGGCGAGGGCGGTGCGGCCGTGGCCGTAGTCGAGGAAGTCGTAGACGTCGCCGCCGATGGAGCGGGCTGCGAGGAACTTCGCGGCGATCTCGGCGTGGGCTGGCTGGGGTGGCTCAGAGGGCAACAGGCGAAGCTGGACCTCGCGAGCCATCTCCAGGTCGCGCTCCATGCGCTGCTCTTCTTCGGAGATGCGCTGGTAGAGGCGGGCGTTGACGATGCTGACGCTGAGCTGGGCAGCGAGCGTGGTGAGGGTGCGCTGGTGGTCTTCGTTGAAGTAGTTGACGCGGGTGTGTTCGAGGTCGATCACGCCGATGACCTTGCCTTTGTAGATGAGCGGGACGGCGAGCTCGGAACGGACCTCGCGGTTGACGGCGATGTAGTGCGGGTCTTTACGGACGTCGGGTGCGAGGACGGGCTGGCGGGTCTCGGCTGCGGTGCCGATGATGCCGTAGCCGAGGGCGACGGCGTGTTCGCGGACGACGCGTTCGCCGTAGCGGGAGCTGAAGCGGTGTTCGAGGTGCTGGGTGCGGTCGTCCCAGAGAAGGATGGAGAACATCTGGAAGTCGACGACACGCTTCAGCACCTGGCCGACGCGTTCGAGCAGGTCATCGAGGTCGAGGATGCTGGAGATCTCGCGGGAGATCTCGGAGAGGACGGTGAGGGTCTGGGCCTGGCGGGAGACGCGGGTGTAGAGGCGGGCGTTCTCGATGGCGACGCCCATGCGGGAGGCGGTGAGCTCGAGCAGGCGGCGGTGCTCCTGGGTGAAGAAGCCGACGTGCTCGGACTGGATATCGATGATGCCGATGACCTTGTTCTTGACGACGAGCGGGACGGCTAGCTCCGACATGACGTCGTCGTGGATGTTGATGTAGTTCTCGTCCTTCTTCACATCGTCGATGAGCATGGACTTGCGCTGGAGGGCGGCCTGACCGACGATGCCGTGGCCGATCTTGATGCGCATGCGTTCGGCTTCGGGGGTGTGGCCGGTCTGGAAGCGCATACGGAGCTCATTCGTTTTGTCGTTTAGAAGAAGGATGGCGAAGATGCGGTAGTCGATGACAGCGCGGACCAGGTCGGCGACGCGGTGCATGAGGGTGTTAAGGTCGAGCGTGGTGTTCAGGGCGTCGGCGAGGCGGAGGAGGAAGTCGATCTGGAGGGGTTCGAGGCGTGCGGAGACGTTCGAGACGGGCTCGGTAGCAGACGGAGTTGGAGACGCGGGACGGTAGTCGCCTTCGAAGCGGTCGTGCGGCGTGGTGGGGTCTGCGCCGGCGGCGGTGGAGCGCGGTTTGGGGGTGGTGGCCATCGATTAGATGCGATGATACTACTCGGCTTGAGGTAGAGGAGTCTGCCGGGTGGGGCTTGCGGTGGCGCGCTCGATGCGTTCGCGTGAAAGAATCTTAAGTGAGGCGGTTTGGTCGATGGAGTCGTTGGGAATCTACATCTCGGTGCCGTTCTGCAAGGCGAAGTGTACGTTCTGCAACTTCGCTTCAGGGGCGTTTGGGCTGGAGCGTATGGACGGCTACGTCGATGGGTTGGTTGCCGAGATCGCCGCAGCGCGGGTGCGGGCTGCGGAGTTGAAGGCAGAGCTGCCGGGGTCCGTCGATACGATTTACTTTGGTGGCGGAACGCCGAGTCTGCTGGAGCCAAAACAATTGCAGAGCATCTTTGCGGCGCTGCGACGAGAGTTTGAGATCGCGGCAGGAGCCGAGGTGACGCTGGAGTGCGCGCCGGGGCAGATGTCGGAGGCGACGCTCGAAGAGGCGATGGCGCATGGAGTGAATCGCGTCAGCTTCGGGGTGCAGTCGTTTGTGGATGAGGAGACGGCTGCGGTGGGAAGGCTGCATACTGCGGAGGCTTGCCAGGCGGAAATCGCGCGGGTGCGGGCAGCTGGGATCTCGGAGATCAGCCTGGATTTGATTGCGGGGCTTCCTCGGCAAACGGCTCAGAGCTGGAAGCGGTCGCTCGATGCGGTGGTGGAATCGGGCGTGCCGCACGCGAGCGTCTACATGCTGGAGGTCGATGAGGAGTCGCGGCTTGGCAAGGAGTTGATCGCTGGCGGGCCTCGCTACCAGGCGACGGCAGTGCCAACCGATGAGGCGATGACAGAGTTCTATGCGCGGGCGATCGAGCAGTTTGGCGAGGCGGGGTTGGAGCAGTATGAGATCTCGAACTTCGCGCGGGAAGGTCATGCGTCGCGGCACAACTTGAAGTATTGGGCTCGGGAGCCATATCTGGGACTTGGAGTGGATGCGCACTCGATGCTGCGCAAGGGCGACGGCGCGGTGCGGTTTGCTAACGGGGATTCTCTGGAGGACTACGCCGTCGGGGCTGGGTGTGAGGTGACGTCTGTCGATCCGGATGAGGCGTTCGAGGAGGCGCTGTTTCTGGGGCTGCGGAGGAATGTGGGAGTGCGGCTCGGGGAGTTGGAGCGAGAGTTTGGAAGCGCGCGCGTGGAAGATTTGGATGCACCGCTGCGAGAGCTGGTGCAGGGTGGTCTGATGTGCCGGGAGGGTGACACGGTGCGGTTGAGCGGGCGCGGGCGGTTGATCTCGAATGAGGTCTTTGGGGAGTTGCTCCGGGTTGCGGTTTGAGGCGAGGAAGAGAAGTGCGGGGATTCTTCGGCTTCGCCTGAGAATGACGGCTTTTTAGTTTTTGAATTAGGGAGATTGTGTTGATTGATCTGCGAAGCGACACGGTAACGAAGCCGTCAGAGAAGATGCGGCGGGCGATGGCTGAGGCTGAGGTTGGGGATGACGTCTACGGCGAAGACCCTACCGTAAACCTGTTGGAGGCGAAGGCTGCGGAGGTCTTCAGGCGCGAGGCGGCGATCTTTATGCCGACCGGAACGATGGGGAACGTGACGGCGATCCGGCTGCATACGCAGCATGGGCAGGAGGTGATCTGCGAGGCGCGTTCGCATGTACTGGATTGGGAGATGGGTATGATCGCGGCGTTTGCCGGATGTCAGGTGCGGACAGTCGCGGCGGAGCGCGGGATTCTGACGTGGGCGCATATCGCGCCGGTGATTGCGCCGTCGATCTACTACCGGGCACAGACGGGGCTGATTTGCGTCGAAAATACGCACAATATGGCGGGTGGCACGGTGACCCCGGTTGTGGTCTTCGAGGAGATCTGGGCAGAGGCGAAGAAGGCTGAACTTCCGGTGCATCTTGATGGGGCGCGGGTCTTCAATGCGGCTGTGGCTTTGAATTTGTCGGTCGCAGAGCTCACGCGCGGGTTCGATACGGTGATGTTCTGCCTGTCGAAGGGGCTGGGCGCGCCTGTAGGCTCGATGTTGGTGGGATCGAAAGAGCTGATCGCGAAGGCGAGGAGCGTTCGCAAGGCGTTGGGCGGAGGGATGCGGCAGGCGGGTGTTCTTGCGGCTGCGGGGTTGATTGCGCTTGAAGAAGGGCCGGGGCGTTTAGCGCATGACCATGTGAACGCGCGAATCCTCGCTGAAGCGGTTGCTGAATCCGGACTCGTCGAGATCGATCTTGAAGCCGTGCAGACGAATATCGTGATCTTCAAGCTGATCGCCGGGGATGCGGCGGCCTATGTGGAGCGGTTGAAGACGCGAGGCGTCCTGGCGAGCGCGATCGGGCCGGATGCTGTGCGATTCGTCACGCACCTGGATGTGGATCGATCGGTGTGTGAGAGGGCTGCGGAGATCGCGGTGGAGGAATTGGAGCGCTAGTCGGCTCCGCCGGGTGAGATGACCGGCTGGGTGCTGAGGAAGACGCGGGCGACCGCGCCGCGGGTGTCTTTGCGGCTTTCGAGGTTGATCATGCCGCCGTGCTTGCTGACGATTCCGCGGCTGACCCAGAGACCGAGGCCGGTGCCTTGCTCGCCCTTGGTGGAGAAGAACGGCTGGAAGAGCTTCGACGATGCGGCGTCTGAGATTCCCGGGCCATTATCCAGTATCTCGACGAGGACGCCGGCAGCGTGCCGCTCTGTGGCTGGGGATTCGGCGGGCAGAACGTGCTTGGCGGTGACCTCAACGTGGCCGCTGGCACCGGCGGCTTCGACGGCATTGATGACGAGGTTGGTGAAGACCTGGCGTAGCTCGGCAGGGAAGCCGTGGATGGTGAGATCGTCGGGCGCGGTGAGGTGCACCGTGGATTGAAGGTCCTGTACACGGTGGTCGAGCAGGACGAGAGTGCCGGAGAGGATCTCCCGGATATTGATAGGGATAGGCGCGGTGGACTCCCGGTAGAGGCTGAGCATCGAGCGGCTGATCTGGGTGACGCGGGCGATCTCTTGCTGGGCCATCTGCAGAAACTGCTTGTTTTCTTCCTCGGTGCTCCCGGCACCCATGAGGTAGAGCATGTTTGAAACAGAGTCCAACGGATTGTGAATCTCGTGGGCGATGCTGGCGGCAAGGCGACCGGCTACGGCGAGCTTTTCGTTGGCGATAAGGGCTTCCTGGGTCCGTTTCGCTACGGTGACATCGCGGAAGACGAGGACGATGCCGGTGATGGCTCCATCCTGGTCACGAATAGGGGCACCGCTGTCGCTGATGTTGATCTCGGTGCCGTCCTGGCGGACGAGGATGGTGTCGGTCGTCGCGTTCGGGCCAAGGCCGACGATGGCGTCGACGCGTTTGACCTTGTGGACAGGATCTTCCATGAGCTGACGGGTCGCGCCGTTAAGGATATGGAATACGGTGTCCAAAGGCCGTCCCAGGGCGTCGTCGATCTTCCATCCAGTCATGTCCGATGCGACCTGGTTCATCATGCGAATGCGGCCGTCGATATCGCACGTGATGACACCATCGCCGATGGACGCAAGCGTGGTACGAAGCTGCTGGCCGGAGAGAAAGAGTTCCTCATTCTTGACGCGAAGGGTGTCCACCCAGCTCTGGTAGGCGTCGGAGACGACGTGCAGACGGTTTCGGGTGAAGAGGCCGATGAAGATACCGATCACGACGGCGAAGAGAACCAGACCGATGACCATGTCGCGCACCTGAACGCGCCAATGGTCCACGCGGCGGGCACGGTGGGCCTCGTCTGCGGTGACGACGGCCTGAAGATCGGCCCGAATCTTGTCCATTTGCCGCTTGCCGAGCTGATTGAGTGCGAGATCGTGAAGGCCGGCCTCCTGACCGCTGGCCTGGGTCATGGCGATGACGGGGCGGGCATAGGACTCGATCCAGATCTCGTGGTCGGAGCGAAGCTGGGCGATCAGCTGGTGCTCGGAGGCATTGAGCTTGAGCGCTTCGAGCTTGTCGAAGGCGGCTGGAAGGAGATCGCTCGCCTGGTCGTAAGGCGCGAGGAAACTCTTCTCGCTGGTCACCTCGAAGCCGCGCAGTCCCGACTCCTGGTCGGAGATAAGGCGTCCCACAAGATTGGTCTGCTGGATGGACTGGTCAGAGTCCTGGATGAGTTTTACGGTATCGGTGGAACTGAAGATCTGCCAGGACAACGCGGCCGCGACCAGCACCAGCGAGATGACCGGGAAAAAAAGTACCTGACGCACGATGCGATTGAAGTGACTTAAGTTCAATGCCCCATCCTATACTTCTTACGATGCATTTCGGCCATCTGGTTTGCCTGCGTTCCAGATCTCTGGTGGCCTAAATGCTACTCGGGGGTGTGGTCTTGTCTCCTCTGACCGTCGTGAGGACGGGTCAGCGTGAGCATGACGTGTAGTTTCTTAAGTAACATGGGGGCCCCCTCGCCCTTGGTCATATAAACGTCAACCAGGGAAGTGACTTCCGGAGGCAATCCAAGATAGGCGGAGAGCAGAAGGATGGGGACTTCGGGCCTCATCTCGCGGAGTCGAGTGGCTACCTCGGCGCCGTTCATGCCTGGCATCGCATAGTCCAGGACGACAGCGTCAATGGGGTGCTGGGCGAAGAGCTCGATGCCCTCGGCACCATCCAGGGCGCCGAGAACGGTATATCCGGCCCGTTCAAGGAGAATTCTGCGCACCCTGAGTCCGATCAACTCGTCGTCGATGCAAAGGACTACGGGTGTCTTCATCTTCCGCGCCGGCGTCTCACTTTCGGACATGCCTTCGGGCAGGGGAGTCCTCTCATCTTGAGTGAAGTTGTTCAATCTCAGCGACCCCCCTTGCGGCTATCTTAACAGTACGACGCTTTGAACGGGGATTTCAGTCGCATGCGAAGGTGGAACAATGGATGCAACTTTCGGTCCGGCCAGGGCCCGGACAGGATATTGCCACCGCCGCGGCAGGGCTAAGCCGGGTTCGAATACATTCATCTTCTGTTTGCAATTGGTTGAAAAGCAATAAGGTACTCTGAGTTCATGCGCCAACTTGTAGATCATTCCCAGGCCGGTTCACAGACCGATTCCGAGGCCGCTCTGGGCAGCGTATGGAAGACGAGGGCAACAAATTTGAGTCAGACAATCTTTGTATTGGAAGACGATGCGGACATCTCGCGGCTCGTCCAGTATCACCTGGAGAGCGCAGGCTATGCGGTGCGCTCCTACCTTGCCATTGGGCAGATTCTTTCGGATGCAGAACGCCAGCCACCCTCGCTCTTCCTGCTGGACATTATGGTTCCTGGTGGAGACGGGCTTGATCTCTGCAGGCGGCTTCGTCAGAATCCGAACTTGAGTTCAATTCCGATCATCTTTCTCACGGCTCGCGCGGCTGAGAACGATCGGGTACAGGGGCTGGAGCTTGGGGCGGACGACTACATCACCAAGCCTTTTGCGACTCGCGAGCTGGTGGCCCGAGTAAAGGCGGTGCTGCGCCGGTTCGAGCGGCCGAGTGCGCCTTCGGTGTTGAAGTTCGAGAATATTGAGATCGATGCCAGCGCGATGCAGTTGCGCGTCAGCGGCGAGCTGGTGACCACCACGGCGACCGAGTTCCGGCTGCTGGATTATCTGGCCCGGCATCCGGGACGGGTGTTCAGTCGCGATCATCTTCTGGATGCGGTCTGGGGCGATGCCCGGTTTGTCACTCCGCGTTCTGTCGATGTCTATGTCCGGCGAATTCGCGAGAAGATTGAGGCTGACGCCGAAACGCCACGGTTCCTGAAGACGATGCGCGGGGCGGGATACAGGTTTGAGATCCCCAAGGTTGTCCCGGCGTAGACGCAGGTTGATGTTGTACGTGATGGAGCCGAAGCGGAGCAGTCTGGTTGAAGCGTAGCTTTTTCGTTACCGTTTTTCTGCGGCTGACCCTGGCCATGGCCTTTGTGGCGGGGACGCGCGCGCTGTTGCCGCAAAAGGACTGGTACATCACTGTCCTCGCGGTGATCGGTTGGGCTGCGCTTGCGGCGGTGTGGACGACCTACTCGGTCCGGCAGGCGATCTCTCCTCTTGAAAGGGCAGCGGGAGCGATCGCCGACCGGCCGGATGAGGTCGCCGAGGGAACGCTTGCCCAGGCGGATGGCGGCGACTTTGCGCCCGGATATCGCGACTTTGAGAGGCTTTCGAAGGCGCTCGCCGGGGCGGCGGCACAGGTTGACCAGTCGCTCGAGCAGTCGAAGGAGAGCCGGCGCGAGTTGGAGGCGTTGCTCGACTCGATGCAGGACGCAGTCATCGCGGTCGATGCCGCCGGACGTATCCAGTGGAGCAACCAGAGGATGCAGCGGCTGATGCCGGGGGCGTCTTCTTCGCGCGGCACGCTGGGAAGCGGCTCGGTGCGGGTGGGGCACTCGCTAGTGCAGACGATTCGTGATCCTGAGGTGCTGGCGTGCGTCCGATCGGCGCTTGACAGCCGGACGGTGTGCGAACGGAAGTCGACGACGCTACTGCCGGGCAAGACCTTTGAAATCAATGCGTCACCGATGCCGGGGGGAGGCGCGGTCGCGGTGCTCCACGATGTAACTCGGATCGAGCAAGTCGAACGGACGCAGCGCGACTTCGTGGCGAACGTCTCGCACGAACTGCGGACGCCGCTCACGTCGATCACCGGATACGTGGAGACGCTGCTCGACCACGAAGAGTCGCTGACGCCGGTGGCAAGGGAGTTTCTGTCGACGATTCTGAAGAATGCGACGCGAATGAACCGGCTTACGGAAGACCTGCTGGTGATGGCGAGGATCGAGTCGACCGAGCAGAAGCTCCATCCCGGCCCCATCCCGGCGGATTCGCTGGTGCGCGAGGCCATCGAGGCGATGAGCGGCCTGGTGCAGGACTCGGACGCAAACCTTGAGATTGGCGAGGTGACAAGCCGCCAGGTCTATGCCGATCATGACGCGGTGATGCAGGTCTTGAGCAATCTGATTGAGAATGGCATCAAGTACGGCCGGACACGGAGCAGCGAGTTTGCCCGGGTGGTGGTTTCAGCGAGCGAGATCTCGGAGCCGTACGAGATGGTGGAGTTCCGGGTGCGGGATTTTGGGCAGGGAATCGCGTTCGAACACCTAGGCCGGATCTTCGAGAGATTCTACCGAGTGGACAAGGCCCGGTCCCGGGAGTCCGGGGGCACCGGCCTGGGGCTGGCGATCGCCCGGCACATGGTCGAAGCGCAGGGTGGAACGATTCGGGCGGAGAGCGAACTGCATCGCGGAAGTACGTTCATCTTCTGCCTTCCGGTAGCGCAGTATCCGGTAACTAACTAAAGATTTTAGGCGGTCAGGGGTGGTTTCTTGGGTATTTCGCCGGGATGTAACTGTCCCGTAACATCTTCCGATCACACTAAAGTGGAGTGGCAGACCCTAGAACAAAATCTTACCGAGGTACACGAGTGAAACTGAACGTTATTGCAGCAGGCTTGCTGGCGCTAACCGCAAGCGCGGGAGTTGCCCAGAACATCAATGGCGCGGGTGCCACTTTTCCGAACCCGATCTACTCCCGCTGGTTTGCCGAGTACAACAAGATTCACCCCGAAGTGAAGATCAACTATCAGCCGATCGGTTCGGGCGGCGGTATTCGCCAGGTCTCGGAAGGCACGGTTGACTTTGGTGCGACCGACGGTCCGATGAATGATCAGCAGATCGCCGATTCGAAGATCAAGACAATCCACATTCCGACGGTTCTGGGCGCAGTGGTTCCGGTGTTCAACATCCCGGGTAACACGAAGGACCTGAACTTTTCTTCCGAAGTGATCGCGGACATCTACCTGGGCAAGATCTCGAAGTGGAACGATCCGCGCATCGCGAAGGACAATCCCGGCGTACAGTTCCCGGACAAGGCAATCCTGCCGGTGTACCGCTCGGATGGATCGGGTACGACCTATATCTTCACGGACTTCCTGAGCAAGGTCAGCCCGGACTTCCAGAGCAAGATCGGCAAGGGCACCTCGGTGAAGTGGCCGACAGGTATCGGCCAGAAGGGTAACGAGGGCGTCGCCGGGATGGTTCGCCAGTCGCCTTACTCGTTCGGCTATGTTGAGTTGATCTATGCGCGTGCGAACAACATGCAGTTCGGCGCGGTGAAGAACAAGGCCGGCAAGTTCCTGAAGGCGACGACGGACGGCGTGACGGCTGCTGCCGCGGCTGCCGCCAAGTCGATGCCCAAGGACTACCGGGTTTCGATCACCAACGCGGATGGTCCGGACTCTTACCCGATCTCGAGCTTTACCTGGCTACTGATTCCGGTGAAGTCCGTTGATCCGGCGAAGGGCAAGGCCCTCCAGGGTTTCCTGGACTGGATGATCACGACGGGCGAAGGTGAAGCTTCCAGCATGACCTACGCTCCTCTGCCGAAGCAGGTGCAGGAGATGGTCAAGCAGACGATCAAGACGGTCAAGTAAACCGGTGCGTCAGGCCGGGGTCGCGCAGGCGTCCCCGGCTATCTATATTTCATCTGCGTTCGTGCTCCTTCCCGTTCTCCAGGAAGGATACTGCGTGGGCATTCAGGAAAGACTGTGTCTCCTACACAAATGACCACCAACTCCGAATCCAATCCATCTGAGCCGCGCTCGACGGTTCGCGCCCTCGAGGTCCCTCTGCCGTCTGCGCCTGCCGCCGGAGAGCCACCGACGCCCGTGCTTACACCGTCGATCATTCGGCAGTTCCTTTCTTCGCGAGGCAGCGGCAAGTTTGCCGACCAGGCGTTTGCCGGGTTGATGCTGACGTGCGCTCTGAGCATCTTCGCGATCGTTATCTTTATCGCGTCGATCCTGGTGTTGCGCTCGAAACTGAGCCTGCATGCATTCGGCTTCAAGTTCTTCACCAGCCAGGCATGGGATCCGGTCAGCGGCGACTTCGGTGCGCTTCCGTTCATCTACGGGACGCTTGCGACGTCCTTCCTCGCACTGCTCATGGCGGTTCCGCTGGCGCTGGGAGTGGCCGTCTTCCTGACAGAGCTATGCCCCAAGATGCTGCGCGCGCCTATCTCGTTCCTGACTGAACTGCTGGCGGCTATCCCAAGCGTTGTCTATGGCCTCTGGGCCGTGTTCGTTCTGGTGCCGATGATGCGCGACTCTCTGGGACCGTTTCTGGTGAAGACGCTGGGATGGACTGGTTTCTTCGAAGGCGCGAACTTCGGTGTCGGCATGCTGACGGCGAGCATTATTCTCGCGATCATGATCCTGCCGATCATCTCGTCGCTGACGCGCGACATTATGCTGGCGGTTCCGAACAGCCAGCGTGAGGCGGTACTGGCTCTTGGCGCGACTCGGTGGGAGATGATCCGGGTGGGTGTTCTGCGGAACTCGCGGATCGGTATCGTCGGCGCGGTGATGCTTGGGCTTGGCCGCGCGTTGGGCGAGACGATGGCGGTCACGATGGTGATCGGAAATCACGCGGAGATCAACAAGAGCCTGTTTGCGCCGGGATATACCCTGGCCAGTGTGATCGCGAATGAGTTCTCCGAGGCGACCGGCGACGTGTATCTCAGCGCGTTGATTGAGATTGGGCTTGCGCTCTTCCTGGTAACGATTGTCGTCAATACGATCGCCCGCCTGCTGGTATGGGCGGTGACGCGCGGCGCTCCGGCGAGGGTGGCATAACCATGAGCACAAAACCTGTGACACCGACCCCCGCGATGCGCGAGCCGACCAACTTCAACACAAGGCGGATGAAGCTGGATCAGTTTCGCCGCGCGACGATGAACAACCTCATTACCGGGCTCGCGATCCTGAGCACGGTCGTTGTCATTACGCCGCTGTTGCTGATCCTCGGCTACCTGATTTACAAGGGCGCAAGTTCGCTGAACTTCGCGTTCTTCACGCAGATTCCAAAGCCCGTGGGTGAAGACGGCGGCGGCATGGCGAACTCGATCGTTGGGTCGGGCGTCATTCTCTCACTGGCGAGCCTGATGGGAATTCCGGTGGGTATTGCAGCGGGCGTTTATCTGGCGGAGTTTGGCCGCGGCAAGGTGCTTGCGGATGCCGTTCGCTTCACGGCGGACGTACTCAACGGCGTTCCGTCGATCGTGATGGGCATCTCTATCTACTCGTTGATCGTGATGCAGCAGAAACACTTCTCTGCCTTCGCGGGCGGCGTCGCTCTGGCGATCATGATGGTGCCGACGATTACGCGGACCACGGAAGAGATGCTGATGACCGTGCCCCACGCGATTCGCGAAGCGGCGCTGGGTCTCGGCGTGCCGAAGTGGCGGACGGCGATCTCGGTCAGCCTGCGGACGGCTTCGCCGGGCATCATCACGGGCTGCATGCTGGCGTTTGCGCGCGTCGCGGGCGAGACAGCTCCGCTGCTGTTTACGGCGTTCGGCAACCAGTTCTGGAGCCTGAGTCTTACTCAGCCCATCGCTGCGCTGCCCCTGCAGATTTATATCTACGCGACCGGACCCTATGACGAGTGGCATCGTCTGGCATGGGCCGGATCGCTGGTTCTGATCATGTTGATTATGGTTTCGGTAACGCTTGTCCGGATATTTGCCAACCGCGGCGTACTCAAGGGAGGTAGCTAGTGGGAGTTGGCATTCAAGTGGAGCATCTGAACGCCTGGTATGGAACGACGCACACGCTGCAGGACATCGACGTCCACATTCCGGCGAACCACGCGACCGCGCTGATTGGACCTTCAGGCTGCGGTAAGTCCACATTCGTTCGTTGCCTGAACCGCATGCACGAGACGAATCCTATCGCGCGTGCGACGGGCCTGGTGAAGATGGGCGATGTGGACATCTACAAGGACGCTTCGCCGGTCGAGATTCGCCGCCGCATCGGCATGGTCTTCCAGCGGCCCAATCCGTTTCCGACGATGTCGATCTACGACAACGTGGTGAGCGGGTTGAAGCTGAATGGCTTTCGCAATCGCAAGGTGCTCGACGAGACCTGCGAGCGCTCGTTGAAGGCCGCGGCGCTTTGGGAAGAGGTCAAGGACGACCTGAAGAAGAAGTCCGGCGCCAGCCTTTCGGGCGGACAGCAGCAGCGGCTCTGCATCGCCCGTGCTCTCGCAGTTGATCCTGAAGTCCTGTTGATGGACGAGCCGGCATCGGCTCTCGACCCGGTCTCGACCTCGAAGATCGAAGATTTAATCTTCCAGTTGAAGAGCCAGTACACGATTGTGATCGTCACACACAACATGCAGCAGGCGGCGCGTGTGGCGGAGAATACAGGCTTCTTTTTGAACGGCAAGATGGTGGAGTTCGACTCGACGCACAAGATCTTTACCAACCCGCGCGACAAGCGGACGGAGGACTACATCACCGGGAGGTTCGGCTGATGCGCGTCCGTTTTCATCAAAATCTAGACGATCTGAAAGAGAAACTGCTGGTGATGGCGGGGATGGCCGAGCAGGCGATCCAGCGGTCTATCGAGGCGTACAGCACGCGCGATCTGAGCATCTGCGAACTCGTCTTTCGCGCCGAGCCTTCGATCAACCGCTTGGAGCGCGAGATCGACCAGATGGCGCTAGACCTGCTTGCCATGGAGCAGCCGATGGCCGTCGATCTCCGCTTCATTCTCTCCGTGATCCGGATCAATGCCGATCTCGAACGCGTGGGCGATCAGGCGGTCAATATAGCGGTGCGGGTGCGCGAGATGGGCGCGTTCGCGAACTTCGATCTGCCGGTAGATATCCCGAAGCTGGCTTCGCTGTCGTCGGCGATGGTGCGGAAGTCGCTGCAGGCGTTTATCGAGGCGGATGCGGATCTTGCGCAGTCGGTGCTGAAGATGGACGACGAAGTGGATGAGATGAACGATGCTGCGTTTTATTCGCTGAGTTCGCTGATCAAGGAGCGGCCGGAGCTTACGCCGCAGAGCCTGAATGCGCTGATCATCTCCCGGAATCTTGAACGTGTCGGGGACCATGCGACGAACATCGCGGAAGATGTGATCTTCTGGGTGCGCGGCGCGGATGTGCGGCATATCGCGAATGTCGAGTAAGAGCTTTTGGCGATTGCGTTCTCGTAGCAATAACATTCTAGTGATGAAATGGGTCGAGCGCATTCGGAAGAGTCTGCAACCAAGGGCGAAAGATCCTTTGGTTGCGAGGCTGGACGAGAATGGTATTTACCAGAGCTTCGATCAGTCCGAAGTATTCATCGCCTGGAAGGACTTGGCCTTCATCGTCGCATATAAGAAGGACTGTCTTATTGTTGACGATGTGCGGCTGGTCTTCAGCGATAGCATGATCCAAATTGAAGTTTCCGAGAGCGCGCAAAACTTCGAAGAGGTAAGCAGCACACTGGCCGCTAAGTTTTCGTTGGCCGTGCCTGATTGGTATGAACGGTTGATGGCAAGCCCCGCGTTCGAAGCAACTGCCACCACTGTTTATCAGCGTGCGATGACAACTTAGGTGTTTATTCGAGCGACCACCAGATCAACTTTGAAAGCAATGGATAGTAGAGGGCGAGCCGGATTGCGGGCTCGCCTTCTGTTTTGCGAAGGACGGCGGCGTAGGCTTCCAGTTGGGGAGCGTAGGTCTCTCGCTGTGATGTGAGGAAGGCGTCGAGACCTTCTGCACCGTGGGTGGTTGTCTTGTAGTCGACGATCCAGAGGTGATCCGAGCCGGGGGTCTGTGGTTCAGCACCGTCTTGAAAGATGCGGTCGATGCGGATGTTCTTCCGTTGATCGGCCCATGCGGTGAGGGCGTATTCGGTCGCCGAGCCGGCGTGGGGCGAGAGCAGCCAGAGGCCGACGGGATCTTTTAGCGTGGACACGAGAGCATGGAGTACGCGTTGCGCCAGGCGCTCGATCATGGCGGGCGGCAGGCCTTCGGAGCGAAGGATTGCCGCGATGCGAGAGCTCCAACTCGGGAGCGCGGCGATGAGATTGGCTGCGGAGGTGCCCGTGGCAAGTTGTTCGGTAAGCACTTCGAGGAAGGCATGAACGGCGTTGCCGAAGGCACGAGAGGCGACGGAGCCTTCCGGGCGTTGGAAGGGAAGCGAGGGCGGTTGTTCCCGTTCTCCATAGGAGAGCGGATGGGAGTTGGCGAGACGTGACGCGGGATTAAAGTCGAGCGGCAGGCGAAAGAGCTTTGCGGGCTGTGGCCTGCGGGTCTGTTCGGATAACGGCGCGCTGGCTGCGATCTCGAGGCCCGAGTCTTCGGTTGCAGGGAACGGGACGAGCTTGGAGATAGAACCAACATTGGCAAAGGCGGCTGCAGCGGCGGGCCATGCGGCCTTGAGGAGTGTCCCGGACTTGCGCTCGATCTCGCCACTCTTCAGGAGGCATGGTGAGGCGAAGAGGTGAAGTTCTTCGCGGGCGCGCGTGCAGGCCACATAGAAGAGCCGCTTCTCTTCGTCGGCCTGACGCGCCTTGTGGATGCTGGCTATCCATTTGTTGAGCTGTTCGGAGTCACCGCCTTTGGTGGCAATGGGTGCGAGGAGGAAGTGTGCCGCTTCGTCTCCCTGCGCTGCCGTGTTGGAGTCGAGTTCGACCCATGAGAGCAACTGGCTGCGATTGTTGCCGCTGCCGCGCTCGAGTGCGGGGACGATGACGACATCCCACTCGAGGCCCTTCGCTTTGTGGATGGTGATGAGTTCGACGGCGGTGGGATCGAGCGAGGGAGTGGCGTAGAGCTTGTCGAGACGGGCTTCGAGCGCGGCGGAGTTGATCTCGCCGCGCTCCTGTTCGAGAGCGTCGAGGAGATACAGGTAGCTGAGGGCGTTCGCCAGCGCGGAGGCGTCAAGATAGGTGTCGCCGCCAAGAGAGCGCCAGGTGCGCTCGAGGGTCTGCGAGAACGGGGCGCGAAGGCCGAGAGCAGATGCGGATTCGAGGATGGGCCAGATGCGTTCGAGTCGTTGTATGGCTTCGGGAGGAAGCAGGTCGCCGCGTTCCGTGATGAGCGATTGCAGCGTGCGGTGGGAGAACTGCGGATCATCCGAGCCGGTGAGGATGTGCAGTTCCGCCAGAGTGAATCCAGACCACGGCGCACGCAGCACGGCGAGCCAGGCGGTGCGGTCTGCGGGATGAAGAAGCGCGCGGGTGAGGGCGAAGAGGTCCTGCACCTCGGGGCGTTCTTTCAGGGGATCGATGTTGACGGCGCGATAAGGGATGGCAGGGCCGAGCGATTCATCCTTCAGGACGGCGACGATGTCTTCGAGATGGGGACGCGCGCGGACGAGGACGGCGATCTTCCACGGCTCGGGCTGGCCTTCGCGCAGCGTGCGGTTCTCCGGCAAGGGGCGGGCACGCCAGCGTTCGATGATCTCGCGAATCGCCACTGCACTCTGCCTGCGCTGGATCTTTTGAGCTTCGGAGGCTTCCGCCTTCGGAAGATAGGGCAGGGGATTGGCGTGCCAGACGCGGGCTTCGGCCTGGGAGTTTGGAGACCGCATCGCGGATGCGGAGACGAAGGTGACTTCGCTTGCGTCTTCCTTCGAGGTTGCGGGGAAGATCTGTTCGAAGTCGTCGTTGAAGTGGCCCACCAGAGCCGACTGCGAGCGGAAGTTGGCGGTGAGGCGCAGCAGGCCGAGCGGAAGATCTCCCAACTCTTCGCTGGACATGGCATAGAGGAAGCGTTCTACGCGGGCCTGGCGGAAGAGATAGATGGACTGCTTGGGGTCGCCGACGAGGAAGGCCGTCTGGCTGTGGCCGTCGAAGTGGGCGGTGAGCATCTGGATCAACTCGTACTGCGAGCTGGAGGTGTCCTGCATCTCGTCGACGAGGATGTGCTGGATGCTGAGACCGAGCGCGGCCTCGAGATCGCCGGGGCCGTCTTCAGCCAGGAGAGCGGTACGGGCCGCAAGCGCGATCTCAGCGTAGTCGCACTCGGATCGTTCGGCGAAGACGAATTGGAGCTCGACCATGGCGTGTTTCAGGACGCGGAAGAGTTCTCGGGCGATGACCCACTGCTCTCGCGGGTACTTTGCGGGGGGTAGATTGTCGAGATCGCAGAGTGCGGCGTGAAGGTCGTCGTTACCTTGAAGCTCGGTGATGAGCGCCTTGAGACTTGCCTGTTCGGCCTTGGATAGTTCGAACTTGACGATGTGCGGATGGAAGACCTTCCGCCAGTCTTTGCTTCCGGTAAGCAGCAGGTGGATCAGGGCGCGCCAGTGTTCTAGATCTTCGGCGCGTTCGGTGGGCGAGAGAGTCTTATTCGCGCAGATCGAGATCGGCGATGTCGAACCTTTGTGTCCGGCGAGGTGTGCCATCGACGCGGCGGCGAGGGCCAGTTCGCGCAATAGATGCGGGGGGAAGAGCTTTGTGACCCTGGTTAGCTCCGAGCAGATTGCGTCTTCGAGAGCGCGTTCGAGCTTGGGCAGAACTGTCGAATCGAGATAGGCGTTGTCCAGCTCGCGAGCGGCGAGCGGAACCAGAGAGCCCCACTGATCGCGCATCCTCAGCATGGAGGCTAGCAGGCGTTCGCAGTCGGCGAGGTCACCGTCGCGGTGGAGCAGGACCTCGCGAAGCGCCTCGTTCAGCGACGCGTCCGAGCCGCCAAGCTGGAGGAACGTCCGGTGGGCTGCGATGGCGTAGAGCTCCTCGGCGTCTTCGACCACATTCCGGTGGCCTCCGGTGCCGGAGAGGACTGGAAGCGAGTTGGCGATCTCTGAGCAGACGGAATCGATGGTGCGGATGCGGAGGCGATGTGGCTGATCGACGAGCGACCAGTTGAGGTCGCGATCGCGGCCCAGCGCTGCGAGGGCCATGGGGCGTGTCTCGCGGTCGAAGGTATTTGCGGGTTCGTCGTCGGTTGAAGCAGCTCGGAGCTGCGAGAGGACACGCTCGCGCATCTCCGCGGTCGCCTTGCGGGTGAAGGTGATGGCGAGAATCTGTTCGGGCGAGGTGACGGACTCATCGGCGAGGAGTTTCAGATAGCGCTGGATGAGCAGGCCAGTCTTGCCGGAGCCAGCCGGAGCTTCGACGATCCAGGAGCTGTGGATGTCGAGGGCGCGCTCGCGCTCGGCGGCGTCGGGGAGTTGAGGCGCGGCGGCGTGGTTTTCTGTGATGGAGAGGATCTCAGCCATAGCTCTCACCGGTCGCGGCTTCGTCGTCGGCGTCCTCGTCGTCGAGGCGTGAGGCGAGGACGGCGGGATCGACGCGGCACAGGATGCGCTGGGCGCAGTACTTGCAGGTGGTTGGATAGATCTTGGGGCCCACGGTGGCATCTCCGGCGGCGAAGCTGTCGGCGAGGGTGATCAGGACGTTGCGCCAGAGTTCGATCTGATCTTCAAGCGAGTTGGCATCGAACTTCGCTCGTTTGAGGAGGACTTCATCTTCGTCGGCGTAGCCGGTCAGACCCATGGCCTTGCCGGGGCGAAGGCTGATGAAGCCGACGCCTGCCAGCGTTCCGGGATCGGAGATGGCGGCGTAGAGGGGGAGTTGGGGATCGTCGGGGCGATCGCCCTGCCAATGCGCGGGTTTGGCGTCGCCCGTCTTGTAGTCGAGGAGGATGTCGCCCGCGGGGTTGGCGTCCTGGTCGAGTAGGGTGTCGATGCGATCGACGCGAATGTCCAACTCCAGCGGGCCAAAGGAGACATTGTCAAAGTTTTGTTCGAGTGACTTGATCTTGAAGGGAGAGCGTTCTAGCTCCATCTCCAGCCAGGAGCCGACGAGCCGGTGGATTCTGGTGCGCTGGATGGCGAGGTAGGCCGAGTCCCATGCCGGGGCGGCCGAGCCGTGGCTCTCCGAGACGCGATGCAGGGCGTGGGTGATCGCGCTATCGAGCAACGCGCGGCGCTCGTCCAGCGTGAGTGCGCGAAGCGCGGCCTGGCTGCCGAGGTCTCCCCATAGCTTTGCCATGGTGGCGTGGACGAGGCTGCCGCGCTCGCCGGCATCGAGGCCGGCGGTTTGGGACTTGAGCGGCGTCGAGGCGAGGCGGCCCTCGGCGAAGGCGCGAAAGGCGCAGGCTGCCTGATTCTTGAGAACGGAAGAGCCGCCGCGAACCTTGGGGTGGGTGATTGGGATGCTGGCTGAGTCGGTGATCTCTTCGAGGATCATCTGGGCTGCTGGTGACTCACTCGGAAGAGGTTCGGCGGGTTGAAGATTCAAGCCAGCGAGCAGCGGGGATGGCCACTGGTGCGAGTCCTCCGTCTGGCGGGCGTAGCTGAAGGTGATGGTGCTAGCTGAGGCGATCAGCCGCTGGGTGATGGCGCTGGCATGGGCGCGGTCCAGGGCTGGATCGCTGCCCGGCATGCCGAGATCGCGCTGCAACCTCCAGCCAAGCAGGGGATTCGTGCCTGTCGACGGCGGCCAGGAGAGGTCGCTGCAGCCTAGGAAGAAGATGGCGTCGAAGTGCGAACCGGCGGCCTCTTGCGGACTCATGATCTGGATGGGAGCATCGCGGGATTCAGGCGCGAAGAGGGTGCGGTCGAGGATGCTTTCCAGATGGCCTAGCGCTTCGGCAAAGTTGGGCCGAGTGCCTTCGAAGTCGAGCGTGGCGAACTCGTCGAGCGCCGACTCCCACTTCCTGCGGGTCTGGAATTCGGTGCTGGTCTCGCGAATGAATGTGGACCAGCCAGCGTCGCGGAGTATCTCGCGGATGCCGTCGGCCCAATCGGCGAAGGGCTTCTGGACAGCGGACTCCGGGACGAGCCGCTCGGCTGCTCGTTGGAGCGAGTGGAGCTGGCGGAGGAGGTTGCTGAGGCGCTCTTTGTAGTGACGGTGGCCGGAAGCGCGGAGGAGATCGCTCAAGCTCAGTTGCGGATGCAGGAGCGTAGAGGAGCGGATGACCTGGGCGTCGAACTCGGCGCGAAGGTGGAGCTCGCTTGCCGGTGTGAACCATGGCGAGAGAAGAAGGCGGCTGAGATCGGAGACGCTGAGAGGTCGCGTTGCCAGGCGCAGGATCGAGAGGGCGCTAGCGACCATCGGTGCCTGAGCGAGGGGCTGGCCGAGCGAGAACTCGTAGGGGCCGGCAGCGAGGTTGGTGATGCTCTCGAGTTCGGGAGCTAAGACGTGGCGGAAGATGCGGTCGATCTCGCCACGCGCAGAGGCGATGTCGGGATGGATGACGGCTACGCGGTCGTTGGGCTTAGCTTCGAGAGACTGGCGGATGCGGGTTGCTACGTCCAGAAGTTCAGCATCGACTGTCTCCGACCCAGCGAGAAGCCGCTGCTCGGCTGGTGGCGCTGCCTGTAACTCCGCGATAGTGCTTCCTGCTTCCCGAAGCGCGGCGATGAGGGCCGCTTGCGAGGGAGTGAATCGATCGAAGCCGATCAGCAGAAGGTCGTCGGCGGGCAGGTGGCGACGGGAGGATGCAAGCGCGGCATCCAGCTCTGAAGGCGACAGGTAAAGGTCCGACTCACAGCGGTGGATAAAGGCCTGCGTCCAACGCTGGAAGGTTCGGGTGTCCTGGCTGACCCCGAGTTGGCCTAGGCGAGACTGTCCGCGATAGGCGCAGAGCAGCTTCCATGCCTGCGCGGCCATCTCTGCGAGGGAATCGATCTTCTGTAGGCTGGTATGGCGTGGATCAGAGGCAACGATGGAACGCCAGATGTGGAACTCCTGCGAAGTGTTGAGGAGAATCCGACTGGCTGTGCCGGAGATGAGGCGCTGATGCCAGAGATTGGTAGTCCACGTCTCCCAGGCAAAGATTGCAGGTGGCTGCCAGTGCGGAAGGCCACGGTCGCGACAGTCGCGGTCGAAGGCCTGCTGAAGTGTGCGGGCCGCGCGCTGGTTGCCGGTCAGGAGGGTGCCACCGCGCTCAAGGATCTCAAGAATCTTTGGCGGAAGGCTGCTGCGAGGCTCCATCTTTCGTTTATACGCTGAGGCGAGGTGGAGAACCTGGCATGGACTCTGGAGGCGACTGCTCGATCGCATCTTTGATCCCGTGCAATGCCATTTTGAGGACTCGTCTCAGGTTGAGCTTTGGAGTGGGGAAGGCACTATCATCGAAGCATGCGTATTGGTGTTGGGCGTTTGGATGTGCGGCGCTTTCGGGTGATGAGTGTTCTGGGGTTTGCGCTGCTGGCTCTGGCGATGACGTGGGTCTCTGGTTGCAAGAAGGATGCGCCGGTCGCGCCTGCGTCTTCCGGGATAACGAAGACCTTCAAGATTCGGGGCAAGGTGCTCGCAACGGATGTCTCGGCTGGGAAGATCACGTTGGATCACGAAGCTGTTCCCGGATTCATGGACGCGATGATCATGCCCTACAAGCTGGCTGATCCGAGCATCATGAGCGAGCTGCATCCGGGCGACAAGATCACGGCGGACGTGCTGGTCGATCAGATCGATGCCGACCCGGCGGGCGGCTACAAGAATGCGCGGCTGACGAACATCGTTGTGGTCGCGCAGTCGAAGCCGGACTATAAGCCGGCGATTCAGTTTCATGTTCCAGCGGCGGGCGACCAGGTGCCGAACTTTGCGTTGCTGAACCAGAGCGGAAAGACGATCTATCTCGACCAGTTCAAGGGCAAGGTTGTGCTGATGACGTTTATCTACACACGCTGCACGCTGGCGGATTTCTGCCCGAGGATGAGCCGGAACTTCGCGGAGATCGACAAGGCGCTGCAGGGTGATGCCGCGCTGTATGAGAAGACGCATCTGCTGAGCGTGAGCTTTGATCCTGCGTATGACACGCCTGCTGTGTTGAAGAGTTATGGTGGAGCGTACACGGGGAATTATACGAAGGAGAAGTTTGCGCACTGGGACTTCGCCGCGCCTCCGGTGAAGGAGTTGGCGGAGATGACGCAGTTCTTCGATGTGGGCGTGACGCCGGATGGGAAGGCGCTGACGCACTCGCTATCGACGGTGCTGATTGGGAAGGACGGCAAGGTGATCGCGTGGTATCCGACGAATGACTGGGTGACTGGCGAGATGATTGCGGCTGTGAAGAGCGCGGCTGCTTGAGCGGACGATTGTGGCGGTCCCACTCATCGCGATAGTGCTGCGATGAATGGGGTACAGAGTTTCAATGCAACGGATTTGATAGGAGTTTAAGGTAATGGCGAAGTTGACGATTGGGTTTGGTGTTTTGCTGATCTTGTTGAGTGCCGTGGCTTATACGCAGTTGGGGCAGCACTCGCATGGAATTCATTCGCTGATCCCCGGAGCCTTTGGGCTACTGTTGGTGATCTTCGGTGCGCTGGCGAATACGCCGGTGGCGAAGAAGCGGATGCTGTTCATGCACATCGCCGTGACGGTGGGGCTGCTCGGATTTCTGGGGACGATTCCGGGGCTGATCGGTGTGATCAAGATGGCAGTCGGGCAGAGCAGTGGCGTGGCACCGGATGCGGCGAAGGTGCAAGCTATTATGGGGACGATCTGCCTCATTTATGTGCTGCTCTGCGTGCGGTCGTTTATCGCGGCTCGGCGGGCGCGGCTCGTCTGAGGGACGTTGTAGGATGTACGTTTTTCGTACAACGTAGAACGTACAACCGATAACGCTCCTCCGCCCCGGCGTAGAATCAGTTCATATGTCTACGAGCACAAAACTTGGGGGCTCAGGGATGCCCAGCGGCGATAAACCTTTGCGTGGCGCGGGGCGGGCGACGGTTGCGGAGCTTTCGGCGAAGCGGCCCAAGCCGCCGTTGAAGAAAGTGATGCCCGAGGTCTGGAAGCTGGTGAAGCCAAGGATCTGGCTGATCGCAGGTAGCTTTCTGCTGATGCTGGTGAACCGGCTTTGCAGCTTTGTGCTCCCGGTATCGGCAAAGTACCTGATCAACAACGTGATGTACGGCGGCCAGATGGGGAAGCTGCCATTGATCATTGGCTGTGTTGCCGCGGCGACGTTCCTGCAGGGCGTGAGTTCGTATTCACTGACGCAGTTGCTCTCGACCGAAGGCCAGCGGCTGATCTCCGATCTACGCAAACAGGTTCAGCAGCACATCGGAAGGCTTCCGGTAGCGTTCTACGACGAGAACCGCACGGGAACGCTGGTTGCACGCATCATGACGGATGTTGAAGGCGTGCGAAACCTGGTGGGAACGGGGCTGCTCGACTTTGCGGGCGGCATTCTGACCGCAGTTATCGCGTTCGCCATTCTGATCAAGATCAATCCTCGGATGACGCTGCTGACGTTCGTCATCCTGCTGGTCTTCGGCCTGATCCTGCAGCGGGCGTTCAAGACGATTCGACCGATCTTCCGCGAGCGCGCGAAGATCAACGCTGAGGTGACGGGACGGCTTACCGAGTCGCTCGGCGGCGTGCGCGTGGTGAAGGGATATCATGCCGAAGAGAGCGAGGCGAACGTCTTCGCGAAGGGCGTGACGCGGCTTCTGGAGAACGTCATCAGCTCGCTGACGGCGCAGTCGTTAATGACACTGTCTTCGACGATGGTGCTGGGTGTGGTGGGCGGCCTGATTATGTATCTCGGCGCACACGAGCATGTCGCAGGACGGTTGAGTGTCGGCGATTACGTCGAGTACACGATGCTGCTGGCCTTTATGATTGCGCCGATTGTGCAGCTGGTCTCGATCGGCACGCAGTTGACCGAAGCGCTGGCTGGTCTCGATCGGACGACCGAGATCATGAACGAGATGCAGGAGGACAGCGAGCCTCGGCGCAAAGTTGCGTTGCCGGAGATCAAGGGCGATGTCGCGTTCGACAACGTCTTCTTCGAGTATGAGAAGGACAAGCCGGTACTGCATGGGATCAGCTTCGATTCGAAGCCTGGAACGGTGACCGCGCTGGTAGGTTCGTCTGGATCGGGCAAGTCGACGATCATCAGCCTGATCTGCGGGTTCCACACGGCGACCGGCGGGGCGATTCTTGTCGATGGAGTCGACCTGGCGACGATCCGGCTGAGCAGCTATCGCGAACAGCTTGGTGTGGTGCTGCAGGAGACGTTCTTGTTCGACGGGACGATCCGCGAAAACGTGCTCTTCAGCCGTCCGAGCGCGACCCATGAGCAATTAATGCAGGCTTGCCGGATCGCCCGCGTGGATGAGTTCGCGGAGCGGTTTCCGGAGGCTTACGAGACGATCGTTGGAGAGCGCGGCGTGAAGCTCTCTGGCGGACAGCGGCAGAGGATCTCGATTGCGCGTGCGATCCTCGCCGATCCGCGGATCTTGATTCTGGATGAGGCGACGAGTTCGCTGGACTCGGAGTCGGAGGCGATGATTCAAAATGGCCTGAACTTCCTGATGCAGGGAAGGACGACGTTCGTGATCGCCCACCGGCTATCGACGATTCGTAAGGCGGATCAGATTCTGGTGATTGAGCAGGGGAAGATTCTCGAGCGCGGAACGCACGATGAGTTGTACAAGCTCGGTGGCCGCTACTACGACCTTTACACGAGGCAGCATGGACTGGAGGCGAATCTGTTTCTTGCGCCGGGCGAGGGCGATAAGGTCGAAGCGGTCACGGCTTAGGCACTTCGTGCGGTATTGGGCTTCGCGTGGTGCTCCCGATGGTCGCGAGAATAGATTCTGTGCCGACCAACGGAGGGATACGCGAAGCGGTACAAAAGTCACGAAGTGACCGCCCCGCGCGTAGCGAGCCTTAAGCCCTTCCGATATCCTTCAGCGCGGGGTAGATTTTGATGTACTCAGCATAGGCCGCCTGCATGGCTTCAGCCGACTTTGGCTGGATGGTCTGTGCGATGCGGATGGTGGCTTCGCACGCGGCTTCGACCGAGGGCCAGATGCCGATGCCGGTTCCGGCTAGCAGAGCAGCACCGAAGGCGCCACCTTCTTCGGCTTCGAGCAGGTCGACGGGATGGCCATAGACATCCGCCTGGATCTGACGCCAGAGTGGGCCGCGCGCTCCACCGCCGCCGAGGCGGATAGCAGTCACCGGGATGCCGAGTTCTGAAAACAGGGTGAACGTGTCCTTCAGGCTGAAGGCTACGCCTTCGAGGACGGCGCGGACGAAGTGCGCCCGTGTTGTCGAGGCGGTGATGCCGACGAACGCCGCGCGTGCGGTCGCATCTAGGTGTGGGGTGCGCTCGCCAAAGAGGTACGGTGTCCAGAAGAGGCCGTCGCTGCCGGGCGCGATCGCTGCGGCCTGCGCCGACAGTTCGTCGTAGCTGGCATCGGGAGCGAAGGTGTCGCGGAAGTAGCGCAAGCTGAGTCCAGCTCCATTTGTCACACCCATGACGTGCCAGAGGCCTGGGGCGGCATGGCAGAAGGTGTGCAGGCGGCCGAGACGGTCCATGGTGGGCTTGTCGGTCGACGCAAAGACGACGCCCGAAGTGCCGATGGTTGCGGAGACGGAGCCGGGCTTCAGGATGCCCATGCCGACCGCTCCCGCTCCCTGATCGCCTGCTCCTGCCGCGACCGGAGTTCCAGCCGCGAGACCGGTTGTGCTTGCGCCAGCGTCTGAGATGCGGGCGCAGATCTCGGGGCCTTCGAAGAGTGGAGGCAGCCAGGACATAGGAATGCCCGCGATGCCTGCGACCTCCTCCGACCAGCGGCGATGGGCAACATCAAGAAGCAGTGTGCCTGAGGCCTCCTGCATGTCCATCGCGAACTCGCCCGTGAGCTTGTAGCGGATGTAGTCCTTGGGGCAGAAGACGTGGGCGATCTTCGTAAAGCTCTCGGGGTCGTGCTCGCGGACCCATAGGAGTTTCGTCAGGGTGAAGTTGGGAAGCGCTGGGTTGGCGGTGAGCTCGATGAGTCGGGCGTAGCCGATGGTCTCGGTGAGCCAATCGCACTGGGGCTGGGTGCGCTGGTCGCACCAGATGAGTGCGGGGCGAATCACGCTGCCGCTGGCGTCGAGCATGACGCAGCCGTGCATCTGTCCGGTGAGGCCGACGGCTTCGATGGCCGATCCTGAATTGCCTGATGCTGCGATGGCTCCGGCGATGGCCGACTTGGCGGCGCGCCACCAGTCTTCGGGGTGCTGCTCGGCCCAGCCGATGTGTTCGGAGTGGATGGGGGCGTGCTCGGTGCTGTGGGAGGCGACGACCGCGCCCGCCCGATCAATCAAGACGGCACGAGTGCCGCCGGTGCCAACGTCAATGCCCAGTAACATGACCAACTTCTCCCTGAGAAATTCTGAATGCCAATAGTAAATCGTTTAGATAAGGACAGGGGGCGAAGAGGATTCCGGGGCTGGGTGCGGTTTGGGAGACTTGTCCAACGAGGGATCGTCTTTTTTGCACACTCGCGCACCTTAACTGCATCGAATCGAGTATTGACGATCTGGAACGATGGTCCGGCAGCGGCCGGTTGCCTGGTGGGCCGGTAATGTACGGAAGATTCAGGTCCTCAGACTTGAAGCAGCGAGTGCAGGTTACGATACCGAATATGGGTTTAACAAGAAATGTAGAAGTGGCGCGAGCGCCGCTCGCCGTGAAGAGTGCGACTTTGGGCCTTCTGGCAGTGTTGGTATCCGGGGTCACCGCATACGGACAGGCGGCAGGCGGTCCGGGTTCGACTTCGGGTTCCTCCGGACTGAACACGGCGCAGGTGAACCAGGCGCAGCAACAGTTGACGACGGGAAGCGTGTCGGGCTCTAGCGGATCGGGCGGCCAAGTGAGCTCGGATTCCTTCAAGGGAAGCGTCGTCAGCGGGGTTGCGACGGACGGCGTAATCGACCTGACTCTGGATGACGCGATGCAGCGTGGCCTGCGGACGAACCTTGGCATCATCCTCCAGAACTCCTCGACGCTGAATGCGAATGGGCAGCGTTTGGAACAGCTGCAGGCACTTCTGCCAACAGTGACAGGTACGGGCAGCTACACTGTCGAGCAGGTCAATCTTGCCGCGTACGGCATCAAGTTTCCCGGGTTGAAGCAGATCGTTGGACCGTTCCAGGTTGAGGACTTTCAGGCGTCTCTCTCGCAGACGCTGTTCAATCTGCCTGCATTGCAGAGCTACCTGCAAGCCAAGCACAACTTCAAAAGCGCGAAGTATTCCGCGGAAGATGCTCGGGACATGGTCGTGCTGACGGTTGGCAATGCCTACCTGCTTTGCGTCGCCGATGCGGCGCGGGTGGAAGCGGTGAAGGCGGAGCTGGCGACGTCGAAGGTGTCGCTCGACCAGGCGGTGGCCGCGCACGATGCCGGTACCAGCCCGAAGCTCGACGTGCTCCGCGCTCAAGTCGATTACCAGAATGAGCAGCAGAGCTTGATCTCGACCGAGAACCAATTGGCAAAGGACAAGCTGGCTCTGGCCCGGACGATCGGTCTGCCTCTTGATCAGAAGTTTGCGCTGACGGATTCGGCTCCCTATGCGGCGCTGGATCGCGTTGACCCGAAGACGGCGTTCGACTCCGCATTGAAGAACCGCAAGGACCTGAAGTCGCTTGACGAGTCGGTGAAGGCGGCCGAAGCGCAGAAGAAGGCGGCGTGGGAGCAGCAGTTGCCTACGGCGGACGTGAATGGTTTCTTCGGCGACCAGGGAACGACGTTTGGGCACTCGCACGGCGTCTACTCGGCGACCGGAGAGGTGACTGCCCCGATCCTGCAGATCGCGAAGACGAAGGGTGACGAGCAGGTTGCCGGCGCGGCTTACACGCAGGCGCAAGCCAAGCTCTCTGACCAGGTGCAGCAGGTCAATCAGGATATTCGCTCGAGCATTCTGGATATCGAGGCGGCGGCGAAGCTGGTTGAAGCGACCAAGTCGAACGTCGACCTTGCGACCGAGGCGTTGAGCGAGGCGCAGCAGCGGTTCCATGAAGGCATCTCGGACAATTTGCCGGTATCGCAGGCTCAGAGCCAGTTCGAACAGGCCAACGACCAATACATCAGCGCGCTCTACCAGCACAATATCGCCAAGCTTTCACTGGCACGTGCGCTGGGTGTGGCGCAGACAAGTTACAAGGATTATCTCGGAGGGAAATGACCTTGGCAGATCAAGAGAATCAAACGCAGAATCAGAATCAGGATCAGAATAAAGACCAGAACCAGACACCCCCGGAGACGCCGGAGAAGTCGTCGCGGCGCAAGTTTATTGTGATCGCGGTGCTGATCCTTCTGGTGATCGGCGGAGGGCTGTTTTACTGGCACTCGACGTTTTCAGAGGATACGGACGACGCCCAGGTAGATGGCGATCTGTACGAGGTGAGTTCGCGCGTGACCGGCCAGGTGATCAAGGTCTACGTGCAGGACAACCAGACGGTGCAGGCGGGCCAGGCGATCGCGGACATCGATCCGAAGGACTACCAGGTCGCGTTCGACCAGGCGCAGGCGAACCTTGCCAGCGCCGAGGCTGACTACGAGCAGGCGCATGTGAACGTGCCGATCACGAGCGTGAGTTCGCGGACGACAATCGACACGTCGGGTTCGGATGTGACGGCGTCATCGGCTGCTGTGGCGCAGGCGGAGAAGCAAAAGGAAGCTGCGGACGCTCGTGTCGTTGAGGCGAAGGCGAATGCGCTGAAGGCCCAGCTCGACGTGGAGCGATATACGCCGTTGGTGCAGAAGGACGTCATCTCGAAGCAGCAGTACGACCAGGCTGTCGCTACGGCGAACGCGGATACGGCAGCCGTGCTGGGTGCCCAAGCGGACGTGATTGCGGCGCAGGAGGCGGTACGCCAAGCGCAGCAGAAGGTCGCGCAGTCCCGGTTCCAGGCGCAGCAGGCGGCGAAGAACGGACCGCAGCAGGTGAAGGCTCAGGAGGCTCGCGCGGAGTCGATGCTGGCTTCGGTGAAGCAAGCGCAGGCGAAGCTGGAGCAGGCGCGGCTGAACCTGAGCTACTGCAAGATTGTTGCGCCGGTGGCGGGTATCGTGAGCAAGAAGAACGTCGATGTGGGCGTCAATGTGAGCATCGGACAGGATCTGTTGACGGTGGTTCCGGTGACTAACCTCTGGGTGACGGCGAACTTCAAGGAGACGCAGCTCGACAAGATGAAGCCCGGCCAGGAAGTGAAGCTCGAGGTCGACGCTCTCGGAGGACGCAAGTTCTCAGGCAAGGTGACGCAGATTGGCGGAGCTACCGGATCGCGGCTGAGCCTGTTCCCGCCGGAGAACGCGACCGGCAACTATGTGAAGGTGGTCCAGCGGATTCCGGTCCGGATCGACTTCACGAATCTTGACAAGGAAAACGGGGACTATGCTCTGCGGCCCGGTTTCTCGGTAACTCCGATTGTGACGGTGAAGTAAGCAGTCAGCATCGCCTAATAAGTGAGCAGTACAAGAGTCCGGACGCGGGAAACCGCCTCCGGACTCTTTGCATCTGACCGCAAAAGAGGTGTTTGGAATGGCAAAGGGAAGCAAAGCAACGAAGGCCGCTCCGGCGAACGATGCGCCGCGCTGGCATGCAAAGGCAAATGAGATACAGAAGTTTGGCACCGTAATTGTCGACATGCCTCATTTTCTAAAGGCATCTGTCCGTCAGGATATGGTGGGAAAGCTGAACCAGCTTCTCGCGGACTCCATCACGCTGCGGGATATGTACAAGAAGCATCACTGGCAGGTCTCGGGCCCAACTTTCTATCAGCTGCATCTGCTGTTCGACAAGCACTTTGACGAACAGGTGGAACTTGTTGACACGATCGCGGAGCGGATTCAGGTGCTGGGTGGTGTGAGCATCGCGATGGGCGGCGATGTGGCCAGACTTTCGCACATTCCGGCTCCCCCGACAGGCCGAGAGGAAGTTCCCGTCCAGATCTCCCGTCTGCTGGAGGCACACAAGCACATCATGCAGGAGTGCCACGACATCGCCGAGGCAGCCGACGACGCAGGAGACGATGGCACGAACGACATGGTCGTCAGTGACATTTTGCGGGCGAACGAGTTGCAATCGTGGTTTATCGGCCAGCACCTGGTCGAGATGCCTCTCATCTTGAAGTAGCTGGCGTTAGCTTAAAGCGAAAGCAGATCTTCCGACTTCGTCGAAGGATGACAAGCGGATAGTCAAAGGATGACAAGGGCAAAGTTAAGGGCCGGAGGGGCAAATCCTCCGGCCCTTTTGCTTTGGCATTTACGTTGCCGAATCGAAGCGGTAAAGTGAGACATCTACTGGTTATCAGGCCATGCCCATCGCGCTCGGATTATTCGTGAAATACGCTTACCTCATCCTCTTCGTATGGGTGCTGGTGGAGCAGTTCGGCGTACCAATTCCGAGCATTCCTCTTCTGTTGACGGCAGGAACCCTCTCTGCAACCCATAAACTGAGCGCATTCGTTGCATTGCTCTGCGTTCTGGCTGCATGCGTCATCTCCGACAGCATGTGGTACATGCTGGGCCGAAGCTACGGCAACCGCGTCTTGAAGCTGCTTTGCCGGTTTTCGCTCGAGGCTTCTACCTGTGTCACGAAGACCGAAGGCTACTTTACGAAGCGCGGGCCGGTGACGCTGTTGTTTGCAAAGTTCGTTCCGGGACTCTCGACCGTCGCCGCTCCAATCGCCGGGCAGACGGGTATGCCCTTCGGACGCTTCCTGATCTACGACCTTGCGGGATCGATTATCTGGGCCGAGGCTTACCTCCTGGCTGGCCGGTTCTTCGGGGACATCGCCAAGAAGAGCGCGCCGTTTCTTCATATGCTGGGCCACTTTGCGGGGGTTCTGTTCGTCGTGATGGTGATCGGCTTCTTCACCGCCCGAGTTGTGAAGCAGCAACGCTTCATAGCAAACGTGAAGAGAATGCGACTGGAGCCTGAGGAGCTGATGGAGATGATCGACGAAGCTGCGAAGCTGGGCGAACCCGCCCCGTTCATCGTCGATCTTCGCCATCCGCTGGATTATCTGCCTGATCCACGGGTGCTGCCGGGAGCGGTGCGCGTAGGCCCGACAGAGTTGGCGCTGCACAGCGACCGGATTCCTCGTGACCGGGACATCATCCTGTACTGCACCTGTCCGAGCGAGGAGACGAGCGCGAAGGTCGCAATGCAGTTGCACCGGATGGGAATCAATCGGGTGCGTCCGCTACGCGGAGGCTTCGACGGGTGGAAGGTGGCAGGGTTCCCGCTGATCGACTATGTCGATGAGGCTGCACCAGCGGAGGCGCCTTCGCTGGTGCAGATCGCTCTCGGAGAGCCTGAGAACCACGTCAACCAGCCAGCTTGAAGTTGACCGTGATGGTGGTCTCGACCTCCGTCGGTTGTCCATTCAACAGATAAGGCGAGTAGCGGGCGTTTCGGATAGCCTCGAGCGCCGCGTTGCGGAGAAGCTCCGGTCCGCTGGTGGCGTGGGCGCTTTCGATACGTCCGGACTTCGAGATGATCGCCTCGATGACGACAACTCCCTCAGTTCTTGTGCTGATAGCTATGGGCGGATACACCGGCCTGATGGGAGCGAGCAACAGGCCGGCGAGGACTCCGCGCGAGATGTGGAGCGGACCAGTGGCCGATGCAGGGGCTAGTGTGACTCTGTTGCCCGCGCCTGCCGGAGATGTGCCGATGCTGCCGGGCAGGTCGCTTGGACCCGTCATGCTGCCGATGTTCGTGGATGGCGGGATATCCTCTGCGTTCGAGTTGATTGGCCCGAGATTGCGCAGATTGGGGAGCGGAGTTCCTGAAGCTGGCAGTGCGGCTGGTGTGGATGGTGTGTTCGCAGAGTGCGTTGGTTCGAAGTGCGGGACGCGAGGCATCGGCGGCTTGAGTGGCAGAGTGATGGTGGGCGCGTCGGTGTGGAAGGTGAGGACGTCTGGATGCAGCAGGGGTAGCGCGATGACGGCTGCGACAAGAGAGCATTGCAGCGTGAGAGAGACGATCGTCGTCCAGCGCTGATTGGGCGACGAGAGACGGTTCTGCGACTCCATGAGACTGTCTTCAAACATTGAGGCACCTCTCCAGAAAACTGCTATCAGTTCGGATCAGGTGCGCCTCTGCGAGAAGGCGTCCGTTGTTGAGTTAGACACCTACGGAGTGTGGATGGTTCCCGAATGTGTTGCCGCACAGAAAACGGGCAACAGCAAGTGCGGAAGCAGATCCTCCGCTGCGCGAAGGATGACAAGGATTTTATTGGTCGGGCTTGAAAGCTGCCGTTGTGTCCGCTGTGCGGGCGAAGACGCGGATGTCGCAGCGGGTAACATTGAACTGTGCCGCTGAGTGTACGCGGCCGGGAGATGGCATTGGCTTACGACGATCTACGCGACTGGATAAAGAGGCTCGACAAGGCGGGAGAACTGAAGCGGATCAAGGTAGAGGTGGACCCGATCCTGGAGATGGCGGAGATCGCCGACCGGGCCGCGAAGCTGGGCAAGGGAACGGCAAAGGCTGGTGGGCCGGCACTGCTGTTCGAGAACGTGAAGGGGTATCCCGGCGCTCGTGTGCTGATGAACCAGTTCGGCAGCCTCGACCGGATGAAGTTGGCCTTAGAGACCGATTCGCTGGATGCGATCGCCGAGCGGATTCGAGTGCTCATCAAGCCGGTGATGCCAACCGGGTTGATGGACAAGCTGAAGATGCTGCCGATGCTGGCTGAGATAGGCAGCTTCTTTCCCAAGGTCATCAGCAGCAGAGACGCTGCGTGCAAGCAGGTGATCAAGCGGGCGGATCGTGGCGATGTGATCGACCTGCTGAGCTTCCCGGTACTACAAACGTGGCCGCAGGATGGTGGCCGGTTTATCACGCTGCCGTGCGTGATCACGCGCGATCCGAAGTCCGGCAAGCGCAACGTCGGCATGTACCGGATGCAGGTCTACGACGGGCAGACCACGGGCATGCACTGGCAGCGGCAAAAGGTCGCTGCGGAGCACATGCGCGAGCGGCTTCGCGAGGCCGCGGGTGATGCGGCAGCAGGCGTGGACCTGATGGCGTTGACGGCAGGAGGAACGGCTGCGGCGAGTTCCACCGGCAGCATCCCTTCGGTGACGCAGACGAAGATTCGTGGTGAGCGGATGGAGGTCGCCGTGGCGATCGGTACCGATCCCGCGACCACGTTTTCGGCGATCGTGCCCGCGCCGCCCGATGTCGAGGAATACCTGATCGCGGGCTTCCTGCGGCAGAAACCCGTGGAGTTGGTGAAGTGCGAGACGGTTGACCTCGAAGTTCCGGCCCATGCGGAGATCATTCTCGAAGGCTACGTGGAGCTTGGAGAACTTCGCACCGAAGGGCCATTCGGCGACCATACGGGCTTCTACACCATGCAGGACGAGTACCCGGTCTTCCACATCACCTGCATCACGCATCGCAAGGACCCTGTGTGGGCGGCGACGCTGGTGGGCAAGCCTCCGATGGAGGACGCGTGGATGGGCAAGGCGGTGGAGAGGATCTTCCTGCCACTGATGCAGCTCACCATGCCGGAGATCGTGGACGTAAACCTTCCCGCGGAAGGCGTCTTCCACAACCTGATGGTTGTGGCGATAAGAAAATCTTATGCAGGTCAGGCAAGAAAAGTGATGAGCGGCGTGTGGGCCATGGGGCAGGCGATGTTCACCAAGTGCGTCATCGTAGTCGATGAAGACTGCGACGTGCAGGACGTGGCCGAGGTGACTTTACGTGTTGCCAACAATATCGACCCCGAGCGCGACATCCAGTTCACTCTAGGGCCCGTCGACTCTCTGGACCATGCTTCGCGGCTGCCGAACTACGGGAGCAAGATGGGAATCGATGCAACACGGAAGTGGGCCGCCGAAGGGTTTACGAGAGAGTGGCCACCGATGCTCACCATGGACAAGGAGGTAAAGTCTAAGGTGGACGCTATATGGAAAAAACTGGGGATTGAATGACGCTAGCTGAGTTGTTGAAGCGCCTTGTCTTGGTTTTATGCTTTGGAGTTTCTTTACAGGGAGTTGAAGCGCAGGTGAAGCCGGATGGGCCGGACCTCTACGGAGCGAAGAACAAGTTCGGCGCGATGGTGGAGTATTCGAACGATTCGAGCCACATCATTCTGGGGCAGTCGGAGAACATCAAGCTGGGATCGGTGGGCGTGCAGTATCAAAGGCGACTCTTTGCTACGCGCTACTTTGTCTTCTCGTACGCAGCGGAGTTTCGCCCGGTGATACTGGAGAGCATTCCCACGGCAACACAGACATTCACTCAGACCTTTAATCCTCCGACATTCCCGCCGGAGACATACACCGCGCCGCCGGCACTGACCGCCAGATGCGTAGCGGGAGTTGTTGAGTTTGCTCCCCCTCCTGAGGTTCCGTCCATCTATACCTCTCAGATTGCTACCACTTGCGGCAGGCAGACGAATTATGCACAAGGGCTTTCGCCAGCGGGCTTCCGGGTGAACTTTCGTCCCCGGCACCGGCTACAGCCAACCTTCAGCACGCTGGAGGGATATATCTTCTCGACGAAGCCGCTGCCGATAGCAACCGCGGGATCGTTCAACTTTGCCTTTGAGCTTGGCGCGGGGCTGGAGTATTACCTTGCGCCAAAGCGCTCGGTCCGGCTGGAGTACCAGTTGCAGCACTACTCGAATGGCTATACCGCCGAGACAAACCCCGGAGTGGACAGCGGTCTCTTCAAGCTGAGCTACAGCTTCGGGCGGTGAACCTCTAACGTGCGGATGTCGTCTAAGCTGAGCCGGGGCTCTTTCCGAAGACGAGAAGGCCGAACCCGCCTGCAAAGATTACGTAGATCAAAGTGACCGTCAGCAGGATGCCCTGGTTGTTTCCAGCGCTAACAAGGTGTAGCAGAGCCATCGCCACGGCGAAGAAGTGCAGCAGGTTTCCCAGGGCCACGGGGCGACTGTAGATGCCTCCGATGGCATTGTCCTTCGCCATCCAGTTGAGCATTGCAAAGCCAAGATAGAGGGCCCCGGCAATCTGTGCGACCAGGGTTGGCATAGAACCGATCGTGCCCGGGCCGAGGACTTTCTCCGGTGCAAAGGTTGCGACGAAGCCGAGAGCGGCCATCAGGAGGGCGCTGGAGAGCAGGAGAATGCGGGCGGAGGACCTCTTCATGAGAGAGCTTTCGGAGTTCGTGTCTGGGAGGATGTCTTCGGTTTAGCCTGGAAAAGGCGGCTCTTGCCCTAATCGATGGTCTTGAACGTGAGGGACTTAAGGTTCTGGACCCAGCGTTGCGGGCGGGTGTCGCCGGGGATGACGAGCTTGAAGATGCCGTCCTTGTCGAGGGGCTTTCCGGCAAGCGTGTCGGCGACAATGACGCTGGTCCCGCGGATAGTCGAGAGGGTTTCGTAGGTGGAGACCAGGCTTCGGTAGCCATCTGTGCCTTCGGCGACGACGTAGGTTTTGAGCAGAGTGTGCTCATTCGCCTTCTCGAAGGGGAGGCCGAGTTTGGTAAGGATGGCGGCGATGGGGACGCCCGAGTAGGTCTCGGATGCTTTGGTGTGGCCGTTGACGACGGTGACGGTCTCATGGGGCATCGCAGCCACGTCGGCGGGCGAGAGGGTCAGAGTCTTATCGCCGAGCGTGAGGGTTAGGGCCGTCGAGGGAGCCTTTGGCTTGGCGGAGTGCATCTGCGAGTCCGCAGGGGCCATCATCTCGGGCTTGTTGCCGGTGGCGTCCTGTGCCTGGGCCGGAGCGACGGATAAGGCGGAGCAAAACAACGCCAAAGTGAGAACTGCATTCCGGGAGCGGAACAGGCCAGAGATCTTCATGCGGCTATTTTAGACGGAGCCGGGCTACTGGCTTGATCGTGCGCGGTTTATACTTTGGCTATGTCTATCGTGAAGAACGCCGCCGCTATCGCCAAAGGAATGGGTATCACCTTCGGCCAGATGTTCCAGCCCACCGAGGTCGAGAACTATCCGGACGGCAAGGGGCCGATGCGCGGCGCGAAGTTCCAGGAGCGTTTCCGCGGCAAGCATCAGTTGCAGCGCGATGAGAACGGCCTGGAGAAGTGCGTGGCGTGCTTTCTGTGCGCGGCTGCCTGTCCTTCGAACTGCATCTACATTGAGGCGGCAGAGAACACGGAGACGGTGCGGATCTCGAGTGCGGAGCGGTACGCGAAGGTCTACAACATCGACTACAACCGGTGCATCTTCTGCGGCTATTGCGTAGAGGCCTGCCCGACGGACGCGATCACGCACGGACATGGATTTGAACTGGCTTCGCTGAACGCGACGAACCTTGTGATGCGGAAGGAAGATCTTCTAGTCCAGGTGCAGGTGGCACCGGGCGCGATTGGCTCGCAGAAGGACGTAGCGGAGTCGCTCGCTTAGAGTACGAGTTACTTAGCAGGCAGGGCGAAGGCGGTCTCGTTCGACCATCGAGGCGCTGCAGGTGCAGGTCTTCTGGCGTTTCTCGTTGGGTTCATCGCGAACCAGGATCGTTTTTCCGCAAGCGACGCATTTGAGGATCGTCAAGGTCATGCGGCGGTTATAGGCCACCGCGATGGCGGCCAACAATGGCACTTTGGAAGTAGCGCCTGGCGCTCCGGTACCGAGGTAGTGAGCGCCGTGCTAGGGTCTCGATATGCAGATGCCTGAGTTTTCACAGGGCGACATCCTCTCGTTCGTGGTGGCGACGGGGTTTGCCGCGGGCCTGAACGTGTATGCGACAGCTCTGGCGCTGGGAGCGATGGCCCGGCTGCATTGGATCGAGCTTCCGGTCGGCCTGGAATTGCTGGCGAATACATGGATACTTTCAGCGAGCGGGGTGCTGTTCGCGATTGAGGGTGTCGCGGACAAGATTCCGGGCTTCGATTTGATCTGGAACGCTCTCCATACATTCGTACGGATTCCGGTGGCGGCACTGATGGCGTATGCGGCGGGATCGCAGTTGCCACCAGCCGCGCATGTACTGGCTACGTGCCTGGGTGCGGGATTCGCAGCGATCGCCCATGGATCGAAGTCCGCAGCGCGGGTGGCGGTGACGCCGAGCCCGGAGCCGGTCTCAAACATTGCGCTGAGTACGGCGGAGGATGCGGGAGCGGTTGGCCTGAGCTGGGTCGCGGTACATCATCCCTTGACCGGCGCGGCGGTTGTGGCTGCGCTGGCCGTGGGTGGAATCGGGCTGATGTGGTGGGGATACCGGCTGGCCCGAAGCGGCGTACGCAGGCTGGTTCGAAGGCCGACATCGCATTGAGCAAAGGCGCGATGTACGGTAGCATCTGATTGTTGGAAGGGAGAACTTCGAGATGTCAGAGGAACACAAGTCAACGCCGTGGTGGGAAAACTACTGGCAGGCATTCGTGATCGCGTTTGGATTGATCTTCCTTACGCTGCTGGTGTCCTTTCACCCAGTGACCTGGTAGTCATCAGCGCGATTTAGAATTGAACGGCCATAACAGAAATGGCCTCTCTACGGAGAGGCCATTTTCATTGCAGGTGACCATTATTTGCTGCTGAGCTGGTCGATTCGGAAGGCTGGCTGATGGCCTTCGTTGGTGCCGGTGCGGAGCTCGGCCTTGAGGGTCTCGTGGTACTCGTGGCAGAGGCTGCAGCCGCTCTCGGCGTGGCCTGATGAAAGCGCGGGGCCTTGCGGGCGGCTCTGGCCGTCGTGGCATTTCTGGCAGACAGCGATGTTAGGCATCAGATTGTCTTTGCCGGAGATGCTGGTGAGCGCCTGGGTGTGGCACTCTTCGCATTGCACTGTATCGTGCGCGGTGTGGCTGAAGAGAGCGGCCGAGAAGAAGCGCTGCGGCGCGTGGGATGGGGCGATCATCGGGGTGGAGATCGATCCCGAACTATCGAAGCTGGCGTTCACGAAGCGAGCCTGGGTCGAGCTTACAAAGGTGGGCGCGCCGCCGTTTGGAGCGGGCAGAGCCATTCCGGGCAGGTCGTCGATGTTCGAGACGGTGTGGCAGAGAGCGCACTTTCCGCGAAAAAGGATCGTCTCCGCTTTCAGGAGCGCCGCTTTGTCTCCGGGCGCGGCTTCGGCCATCTTCATCTGGACAAACGCAAGCGCCTTGGCGGCTTCGGCGTGGGGCGCCTGCTCTTTCACTTTGGTGCTGAAGTCGAGCGAGTGGCAGGACTGGCAAGAGCGCTCGAAGCTCACGTTGGCCATGCGGCCCGAATGAGCCGTGTCTTTACCGGCGGGGTCTTCGACCTGGTGACAGTAGGAGCACTGGAGCGTGATCTTACTGTTGTTCGGGCCGGTGAGGTCCTTCTTCATATGGACGGCGTGGTTGTACTTCAGGCCGTATGCGGCCTCGCGAATCTCGGGGCTAGCTGTGCGGAGGATGCGGAAGTCGGGATGGCCCTTGGTGAAGCCTTGAATGTTCGTCGCGATATTGGCGGGAACATTCTTGACTTCAAGATTCGCGTGGCACTGGGTGCAGCCGGTGACGGGAGCGGCGGCGAGGTGCATCGCTCCTACGTGCTCGACGTGGCAGGTGCTGCATTGCTTCGTCGCGATGGTCTGGTTCGCGTGATGGAGGCCGACGGTGTGGCAGCTCTCACAGGCGGAGTCCGGCACCTTGCGCGCCGAGCCGAAGCCGACGGGAAGGAAGCCCGCGCCTTCGATGACGGGTTTGTGGCAGGTCTCGCACCTCTGGCCGAAGACGGCGTGGGACGAAGAGATGGGGCCGGAAGAGAACGCCTGTGCGCTGTGGACCGAGGAGGCGATGATCCAAACGACGGCGGCGACCAGCGCGACGGCGGCCAGCCGCCACTGCCACATGCGGATGGGCGAGCCCTTCTTGAAGTAGTTGAGGTCGTGCCGCTTGGCGAGCAGTTTTGTGGTGCGTTTGCGGATTGCCATGCGGTGACCTCCTTTCAAGTTCAGTGCAGCTACTAAGAGCGGATTCCCTTCGGGAATGACAAACAAAGAGGCTAGTAATGCAGCGCTACTACGGCGTGGATGAACGCAAGCAATAAGAGCGCGGCGGAGATGGGTAGATGAATCAGCAGCCATCCGTGCAGCCAGTGGTGGAGGCGTACTTGGTGGTCGAGTTGGCGTTTCTCGTTGCAGATCTCTTCGAGCGCGGAGATTGGTTGCCAGGCGGTCGAAGGGAAGAGCTTGCGATAGTCTTCGAACTCGCGCTCCGCGTTGGCGCGATGGCGTAGATCCATGGACCTTGAATCTTTGCCGTCAGCGCGGAGGTAAGGTTCGACGCGGGACTCAAAAAAGCGGTCGAAGGAGGCGACTTCAGCGCTGTACTCAGGAATCTCGACGAGGGTCATGGTGACCGTAGCGCCTGGGCCGCGCGCAGGCGCCAGCATCTGCGTCACATTCGTTGCGTGCTGGCGGGCTTCGGCGATGAGTTGCTCACGGATGACGCCGATCTGGTCGTAGATGGTCTCGTAGGGGACTTCGCGAAACATGCGCGTGGGCAGCGTGTGCTGGAGATACGCTCCGTAGATGCCGCTGAAGACGACGATGAAGGTGAGCGTCATCAAGATAAAGGCAAGCAGGCCGCGGGCGTGGAAGGCGGCGTGGAAGAGCACCATGGGCAGGGCGAGCGTGCCGAGCCAGAGGTGGGCCTTCATCCAGACGCGGGCGGAGCCGATGCGGATAATGCGATAACGCTTGCGCACGGCGAGCAGCGCGGCGAAGACCATGAAGCCGAGAGCGATGACGCCGAAGGTTAGCCCGATAGCAGTGCTGCCCGCAGGCGTGGTCATGTTCGCGTAGGGAACATAGATTGCCGTTGACACCGCGAGGAGCGCGATGGAGAACCAGAGCCACGGACGGTGCGTCTCGTCGATGCGCATCTATCTCTTGACCTCTGCGGTTGAGCTGCTAAGGGCCGAGTTGATTCCGAGGGGGACGCCGGTGTTGATGTCCTGGCCGAGGAGGTTCGAGAAGAACTCGGTCGGGTTGACGCGGTGGGCGGCGTCGTGGGGGCAGGCGTAGACGCAGCTTGGCTCTTCGAGGTCGTGGCAGAGATCGCAGGATGTGGCCTTGCGAACCTTGCCCTGGAGAGCCATGTCTTTATATTTGCCGCCGGCGTCTTCGCGGTCGAACTCATGCACCGTGATGTTGCCGTAGGGGCAGTTCTTGGCGCAGAGGCCGCAGCCGACACACCAGTCTTCAATGATGACTTCGAGCGAGTTGCGGCGGCGGATGGAGCCGACCGGGCAGCCGACCATGCAGAGCGGATCGCGGCACTGGCGGCAGGATGTGGCGACGAGATATTTGTCGAAGCGAACGCCGTCGCGAAGGAGGCGAGTGACGCCGTCGTGCGCTTCGGCGCAGGCTTTGACGCACTGATCACATCTCGTACATTTTTCGAGATCCAGTATCAGCAGGCTCTGTGCGTCCATCAGCCCCTGGGCCAGGAAGCTGTGCAGCGGCTCGTTGGCGATGCGCTCGTTGGAGCGCTTGAGATGGAAGAGGTTCTCACGGTCGCGCTGCCGAGCAACGTTCTCGATCTGCATGCGGACTTCGGGGAAGCGCTCAAGCATGGCCGCGAAGTCAGGGGCGTAGATCTTCACGACCTCGACGTGGTCGAGCGCGGTGCAGGTCGCGGTGCGTGGCACTTCGCGCAGAAGGCCCATCTCACCGAAGTAGCCACCGCGTGGCAGGTAGGCGAGCACCATCTCTTCGTCGTTGCGCATCTGGCTGACGCGGACGAAGCCGATGCGGACAAGATAGAAGGAGTCGGCGACGTCGCCTTCGGTGCAGATCACCTGGCCCGGAGCGTAGCGGACCAGTTCGACACGGTCGCGAAGTACGTCGATGAAGTCTTCGCTGATGGTCGAGAAGATAGGCACGCTGCGGAGATGCGTGCCGAGGGCGCGGCCGCGATAGTTGGCTTCGAGCTGGCTGCGGAAGGTCTTGTTCTTCTGCATCACGTCGAGGACGTTGCGCAGCATCTCGAGCATGACGCAATCGGTCTTGGCGCGAACCGTGGCCGAGCGCGGATAGAAGCTCATGCAGGTCATCTCGCCGAAGAGATCGCCCTGGCCGAGCTGCGCGATGGGGTTGTCATAAGGCAGGTCGACGGGAGCATCGATGCGGATGTGTGTGGGATTTTCGGGGCGTTCCTCGTCGCGCTTGTTCGTCTTGATGGGCATGAGCGCGCTGCGCATCTTGCTGAAGAAGCCTTCTGGCTCGCTCGATGTTGTGACGTGGGCGCGAGGGCTGCCGAGGAAGACATCGACCGTGCCTTCGAGGATGTAGAAGGCGGTGGAACCGTTGTCGCCTTCGCGGACTATTATCTCGCCGGCCGAGTAGTTGCGGCGGACGACGGCTCCCGCGTTCAGCTCCAGGAAGGTTCCAGAGACGCCTTTGAAGATGGGAAGAGCGAGCAGTTCTTCGGTCTCGACGGAGAAGGCTTCGACCTTCGGGCCGTTCTCTTGGATGAGCTGTTGAAGGAGGTTCTGGCCGAGGACTTTCTTGTTGGTCAGCGCGCCGGTGGGGCAACTGACCATGCACTCTCCGCAGGTCACGCAGGAGGAGTTGCCCATCGGCTCGTTGGCGTCGAAGGCGATGGTGGTGAAGTAGCCCTTGCCCTGTCTCGCGATGACGTTGTTGTGACGGATCTCCGAACAGCCGCGGATGCATCGGTCGCAGAGGATGCAGGCGGAGTAGTCGACGTGGATGGCTGGTGAGGTGTCGTCCTCGCTCATCACAGGGACGGCGCGCTTCTTGAAGCGCACATCGGGAGGCAACATGCCTGCCGCCGCGGCCTGGGTTTCGAGTTCGCAATCTCCGCTCTGCTGCTGGCGCAGGCAGGGCGATGGGTGGTCGGTGAGCATCAACTCATAGAGCGTCTTGCGGACTGCCTTGATGGGCTCGGTGTTGGTGTGAACCACCATGCCGGGCTCAGCCTTGAAGACACAGGCCGCCTGCAAGGCGCGCTCGCCGACGTCGCAGAGACAGATACGGCACGCGCCGACGGGGGTCTGGTTCTGCTGATGGCATAGAACGGGGATGGTGATGCCGAGGATGCGCGCGGCGTCAAAGACGGAGGTGCCGTGAGGAACGGTGACCTCGCGATCGTCGATCGTGAGGGTCATCATCTCGTGCGAAGTGCCAGATGCGTGCTCGTTTGTCTGGGCGCTCATTGGGCGCTCCGTTGTCTTTGCGGAGAGCCGTTCGGGAAGCAGATGTTCGCGCTGCAGTAGCCGTCTTCAAGATGCTGCCGGACGATCTCCGGAAAGTGTTTGATGACGGACTGTATGGGCGCGGGTGAGATCTGGCCGAGGCCGCAGAGCGAGGCCGTGCGGAGGACGTTCGAGAGATCGCGAAGCATGTCTTTATCGCCCGCGCCGACGTGACCGTTCGTCCAGCCCTCAAGCAGATCGACGAGCTTTTGCGTGCCGATGCGGCAGGGCGAGCATTTGCCGCAGCTCTCGTTGCGATAGAAGGCCGTCGAGTTCAGTGCCATGTCGAGCATGCAGCCGTGATCGGCCACGACGACTACGGCACCCGAACCCACCATGGAGTTGAGCGCCTTCAGCTTGTCCCAGTTCATCTCGATGTCGAGCATCGATGCGGGAAGATAGCCGGAGGATGGACCGGACGGGGCGAAGCCGATCACCTCATGGCCGTCGGGCGGGCCGCCAGCGTATTTATAAACGAGGTCGCGGTAGCTGGTGCCCATGGGAACCTCGAAGACGCCGGGATGTTTCACGTGGCCGGTGACCCCGACGAACTTGATGCCCGGGGAACCAGGAAGACCGGCGTTGTGATACCAGTCGCCGCCTTTGCCGAGGATGGTAATGGCATGGCAGAAGGTCTCCACGTTGTTGAGCGCGGTGGGCTTGCCCCAGACGCCGGAGTTGACCGTGCGCGGCGGCTTATTGCGCGGCTCGGAGCGATTGCCCTGAATCGCTTCCATCAGCGCGGTCTCTTCGCCGCAGATGTAGCCGCCAGGCGATACGAAGACTTCGAGATCGAAGTCGAAGCCGGTGCCAAGGATGTTCTTGCCCAGAAGCCCGAGGGAGTAGATGTGCTTGAGTTCTTCTTCGAGGACTTCGGTCTGAAGCTCGTACTCGTGGCGGATGTAGAGATAGCCGCGCTGCGCGCCGACGATAGCACCGCAGACCATCATTCCCTCGAAGACCATATGGGGAAGGTATTGCAGGATGAAGCGGTCCTTGATGGTTCCGGGCTCGCTCTCGTCGGCGTTGCAGACGACAAACTTCTCTTTGCCTGGTGATTTGCGCGCTCCTTCCCACTTGATGTGGGCCGGGAAGCCTGCACCGCCCATTCCGCGGAGTTCGCCGGTCTTGAGCTTGCCGAGGGTCTCGTCGAAGTTCTTCTCGGCGAGAAGCTTGCGGAAGATGCCGTAGTGCTCCTCCTCGGTGGCGTAGGGATCGCACTGGATGGCGAGACCGCGCTCTTCGGGGCTGCGCGGTGCGGGGCTGTGGCCGTACTCGCGCGGGGCAAGGATCTCTTTGTCGACCATCGCGACGACGTCGCGGAAGTTGCAGTGTTCTTTATAGTGCTCGTTGATGCTGACGACGGGGGCATGATCGCAGCGGCCGACGCAGGAGATGTCGCGGACTTGCACGAGGTCAGTTGCATTCGCGTACTGCAGTTCGAGTGACTTTTTGAGCTGGCGCGAGCCGTTGAGATGGCAGCTCATGTCGTCGCACACGCGGACATCGACGCGGATGGGCGGCTTCAAACGGAAGTGCGGATAGAAGCTGGCGACGGTGTGAACATCCTTGACGCCGACGTTTCGGCGCGTAGCGATGCGCTCGATCTCGCGGATGGGAACGAAGCCGATCTGTTCCTGCACATGGCGCAGGTCTTCGAAGACACCGAGTTTGTTCCGTCCTGGTTCGATGCTCGTCAGGACTTCAGGCATGGCGCTCATCGTACTTACGCTCCAACAGGTTTCGGCGAGGGGGAAATTCTCTTCTGGGCTTGCGGGTCAATTTAGCAGAGAGACCGGTGCGAGTCTACTAACTTTCGTGATCGTTTCGCATCATTCGTTACGCGGGAATTGAAAAATAAGTTGGTTGCAATAGGGCGGGGCTCAGGATATAACGGCTGCAACTAAATCAACCTGTGAGGACGGCGCTTGTGCGTTCGCTGAAAGAGATCGGCTTCCTAAGTACGGTGTTCGTGTGGGGCTGGATGTTTGTGGCGACGGGCACACAGGCAAGGGCGCAGGGTGTTGCTCCGGAGCGTCTTCATGCGATGTTGAAGGAGTCGGCGACCGATCCGGTCGCGGTAGGTAAGTATGTCGGTCCGGGATCGTGCTCGGCGAGCGCTTGCCACGGATCGATCGCCCCGAGGAACACGACCAAGGTTTTGCAGAACGAGTACAGCACCTGGGTGACGGAAGACAGCCATGCGCGGGCTTACGCATCGCTGACGGGAAGCCTTGGACGGCAGATGTCCGCGATTTTGAAGATCGGCCCGGCGGAGAAGTCGCAACGGTGCCTGGTGTGTCACGCGATCAGCGAGCCGGCGGCGCACAAGGCGCGAGAGTTCGACATGTCCGAGGGGGTGAGCTGCGAGAGCTGCCATGGGCCGGCGTCGGAGTGGCTGGGGCCGCACATTCAACCGACAGCGAAACACGCCGACATGGTGAGGCTTGGGCTGGTGGACAGCAAAAACCTTACGATTCGCAGCGAGAAGTGTTTGACCTGCCACCTGGGAGCGCCGGGGCTGAAGGTCGATCACGAGTTGATCGCGGCAGGGCATCCGGACCTGCGGTTCGAGCTGGATTCGTTTACGGCGATTGAGCCGCCGCACTGGGTGGAGAAGAACACCGATCCTCTCTTCGGCATGCGGGCGTGGGGAATTGGGCAGGCGGTGCAACTGCGGGAGAGCATGCTGCGGGTCTCGCGCGCGGCCAAGAGCGGACCGTGGCCGGAGTTCAGCGAGATGGATTGCATTACCTGCCACCACTCGCTGACCGGGCCGGAGAGCTGGCGGCAGAAGGAAGGCTACGCCGGACACAGGCCGGGAGATGCTCCCTATAACGTCTCGCGGTACATCGTGTTTAGGAAGTTTGCGGAAGAGATCGATCCTTCGACGAACAGCGAGTTGGCCGATGCAACGGCGAAGGTCGCGATGCTGATCACGACGATGAGTCCTGATCGCGAGGCCGTTCAGACGGCGGCGAATCGAGCGGCGGAGCTTTCGAACAAGCTGCTGGGCGAGGTGCAGTCGGCGCAGTACGATCGAGCGCGAACGCAGCGGCTGATTAAGAGCATTGCCAGCGAAGCAGATGCGATCTCCAAGCAGGGAGAGCGCGCGGCGGAGCAGGCGACTATGACGGTGGACTCGCTGTATATCGCTACGGCGAAGGCCGGGGCGGTGAATGCGGAGACGCGGTCGGCGATCGATGCGCTGTTTGTGCAGGTGAAGAATCCTTCGGCGTTCAATGGGCCGATGTTTGCGGAGTCGATGAAACGGGTGGGGAACTCGGTGCGGTAGCTATTTCTGCGATATTGGTCTTCGGTGGATGAAAGGTTCGAGCGGTTGTGGTGACGTAAGCGGCCTCGGGGTCCTTCGCTTCGCTAAGGATGACGGCAAGAACAGACAACAACAAGGACAAGTGCAACAGCAGATCCTCCGCCTGCGGCGAAGGATGACGAGGGTCGTGTTGGGGATTAGTCGGTGGGGTTGGGCGGAAATTTCTGATAGGTGAGGCGGACGCTGCGGTCGAAGTAGTTGTCGGCGCGGATGGCGGTAGGAGCTGCGAAGCCTATGGCTCCCCCAGCGGCAGCGTAGTCGTCCTGGTCGACGCCGTCACCTGAGACGCCGAGGCCGCCGACGAGTTTTCCATTGATATAAAGCGGAGTGCTGCCAGGGAAGAAGACGATGCCGTTCTGGTTCGGGTTCGTCGGCTGCGATCCGTTGGTGCAGGGATTGTTCACGTCATTTACGAAGAGTGGGTAGAACGGGCCAGGTTGGGTGCCATCGATTCCTTCCGGGTAGAGTGGCTGCGCTGCGAAGTCGAGGGTGCGGTTGGTGATGGCCGTGCCCGCAGGTGGGCCTCCGGGGAGGTCGGCCGGGTTCGGTGTGCCGCTGAAGTAGACGACGTTTCGGGACTTAGCGACGGCGACATCGACGCTGAACATGGTGGCGTCGGGCATGCGGTAGAGCGCCAGGAGCGAGCCGTCGAGATCTGCGACAGCGATGACGAAGCGCGCACGGACGCCGACGGGAAGGCGAATCGCGGCGCGCGTCAGGTTGCCGGTGGCGACGGTGTTGGCGACGATCTGCTCGACCTGCGCCTGGGTTAGACCGCCAAGGGTGCTCCCGCGCTCCGCGATGAGGTCGCCCTCAGGTGCCGCGCCGGAGGCATCGACAGGGCCAATGCTGAAGGTGCCTTGTGAGTTGCCGGGGAAGTATCCGTCGGGCATGGTCGTCTGGTTGACGAACGGAAGCGTGATGCCGCCAAGGACGACCGCGCCGGGATAAGGAACGATCGGCGTGAATCCAATGCCGATCGTGCCGACAACTGCGGCGTATTCGACGACAGCGTTGTAGTTCGCCGTCGGATACGCGGTGACCACACCAATGCCACCGGCGACGCGGTTGTTCTTGAAGATCGGAACTCCGCCGGGGTTTACCGCAGTGGGATCGGAGTCAAGCAGATCAGCCTTGCCGGTAAGGATGCCCAGACCGGGCTGCGTGGGTTGGTTCAGCAGCTTCGGAACAGGCAGGCTCTGGCCGGGGAGATAGGTGGTGTTGAAGCCGCATCCTCGGTTCGTGTTCTCGATACCGTAGAGCGGCGCGGACTCGGTGTTCATGATGCCCGGCGGAAAGTGGATGCCGCTGAGATAACGGACAGTGCGGCTGCCGATGGGGGCCTGATCGTTGGAGAAGAAGGCGGCGGTGCGGGCGAGCGCGGCGGCGACTTCATCGGCGGGGCGGAGGATGCCGAAGTTTCCGGGGACGAGCGCGTGAGGATCAGCGAAGGTGCTGGAGTAAACGGCGATGATCTGGCCCCGGCGGTCGCTGACGGCGATCGTGAGCGGGACGTTGATGGACCCGGCGGCGGCCTGGACGATGTTCTCGACATCGAGCTGGGTGAGGAGGTTCGAGAGCGGCGCGGAGACCGGCGGCGGGACAGCCTTGGAGTTCGTCCCGCTGCCGCAGGAGATGATCGCAAGACTAAGGGCGAGGCATAGAGCGTACGCAGCGCGCGTACCGGTGCGGCGACTGAAAGGCAACGTACGAGCGCGCCATGGAACGGCGCGAGTGAGTGCGTGACGGATAGGCAAAACTTGGCTCCGTTGGGTCGCACACAGCTTAACCGATCCCAGCCGGGTTGCACAGTGTTTTTGCAAGTCTGGGCGGGGCGGGAGCGATTGGCGTTGGCTCATTCGTAACTCGTGCCGAGAATTGCTGCCTAGTATGATGGGCGCAATCGAATGAAGCATGAGATGAGCTGGCGCAGGAAGTATTTCAAGTTTGTATGGCAGTCCGCGGCGATCGCTGTGGTCGCCTGCATAGTCGTGCTCTTTGCGTCCCGCTATACCGCGTTTATGGACTTGGATGCGTGGACGTTTGACTTCACTTCGACTACGGGCGGCGACAACTCGGTGTCGAAGGATATCGTGCTGGTGGACATTGACGAGGAGAGCTTTGCCCGTATCGGGAAGTATCCGATCCCCTGGACGACGGTTGCGGACTTGGTGACGAAGATCGGGGCGCAGCACCCCAAGATCGTCGGGATGGATATGCTTCTTTCTGAGGCGCGGACGCCAGAGGATAATCAGGCGATGCAGGCGGCATTGACCTCTGCGGGGGTGGTGATTGTGGCAAGCCAGACCTCAGAAGGCGGTCTGCCGCCGGAGTTGCCGCTCCTCATGTTTTGTCAGCCGGAGAATGCGAAAGCGGCATCGGGATTCTGCCCGGAGGGTGCACCGGGCGCTGAAGGGTATGCCTTCATCAACCTGCCGTTTGACCAAGACGGCTATATCCGGCAGATGTTCCTTATCTATGGAGGTCCCCCTCCATCTGAATCGTTTCCACTCTTTCTGGCAGAACAGTATTCAGGTTCCTCTTATACCCCGATCGACCGCAACCGCGGCAGCTTCCTGGGTCATACGCTTTACTTTGCCGATTCGGTTACGGGCTCGGTCCTGATCGGGTCGTGGTCGCACCAGCCCGTAACGACGATCCCGGCGTGGAAGCTGTTAGCGGGAGCGGTGCCGCCCGATGCGCTGACGGGCAAGCTGGTCTTGATCGGGCAGACAAACGACGCCGCCCACGATCGACTGCTGACACCGGTATTCCGCCACGCCGAGCCAGACGGGCGACGGTTGCGTCTGGGAGGTACGGAGGTGCTGGCGGCCGCGATCCGGAGCCTGCTCGAAGGTAAGGTAGTCCGGCCAGCGAACCCGCTGGTGAGGTGGACGACGGTGCTGCTCGTATGCTGGCTGTCGGCTTTTCTAATTCTTGCGTTGCGGACATCGGTGGGGGTGGGCTTTGCTTTAGTGCTTGCTGCACTCCCAAGCGTACTGGCGGTGTGGCTCTATGCGAAGTATCGCTACTGGCTGCCCTTCCTTCCCGTGCAGGCGGGCGTAGGGATTGCACTTCCAATGTCCCTGGGGTTGCAGTATGTGCTGGAGCAACTTGTCTCCCACGAGGCGCGCGAGCAGAGGAAGCAGTTGATGAAGCTGTTCTCCAGCTACGTCGATCCCGCGGTGGCGAACACCATCTGGGACCGCCGGTCCGAGGTCTCGCTAAGCGGCGAGGAGCGGATTGCAACGGTCGTGTTCACGGACATCCGTAACTTCACCAAGATGAGCGCGGGACGACCACCGGCCGAAGTCCTGCGTTGGCTCAACCAATACCTGACGGCGATGGACCAGGTGATCCGCAGGTACGATGGCTTCCTGAACAAGTTCATTGGCGACGGTCTGATGATCATCTTCGGTCTGCCGTTGAGCCACGGGCCATCGGAGGACGCGAGGCTCGCCGTAGAGGCGTCGCTGGCCATGCTGGAGGCGGTGACGAAGCTCAACGAGCTGAACGCCGGAAATCCGGAGATACCACAGTTGCGTATAGGAATCGGGATGCATACAGGAAGCCTGATGGCTGGTAGTATCGGTTCGGCCAGCCGCCAGGAGTATTCCGTAATTGGGTCTACCGTTAACCTGGCCTCGCGTCTTGAAAGCTTGAACAAGCCCTTCAAGACGGAGATACTGATGAGCCAGGCGACGCGCGATATGATTGCCCGTGACTTTGTAGGTGTGCGGTCGCTGGGCATGACAAGTGTCGCAGGACTTGAGGAGCAGATCGAGGTGTTCACAGTCGATCCGCAGCCGAAGCCAGAACCGAAGTACCGGGCCCTGATCGACAGGAACGAGAGGGTACATCAATGAACAGGTTTGGGAAGAGATTTGGAAATAGTTCTGGAGAGCTTGCTGCCATGCGTTACCTCATCAAGAGCGGAAGAGTTTCTTTTGTGCGATCGATCACTGCGGCCGCGATGTGCTCCGTTTTGCTGTTCGGAGTTGCGGGCCAATCACAGAGCGCTCCGCCCCCGGCGAAGAGTACGAGAGTGCGCGCCAAGCTGGATGGCTTCGATATCGCGCCCACCTCGGGCAAAGCTCCGAACCAGATTGGTGGAGCGTCTCGCGATCTCGGAGCGCTGACCCTGTATGCGCCGAAGCTGGCGAAGGCCTACACGCTTACCCCCACGTTCTTCTGGAGCGCGGAGGACGACAAGGCGGAGTTCACGTTCAAACTGGCGGCGCTCTCCTCGCAGGAGAGCCCGATCTATGTGAAGAAAGTGACGGGCGGAAAGTTCACCTATCCACCCGATGCTCCCGCATTGAAGCCATCCGAGACGTATATCTGGTCGGTGCAGCCGGAGAATGACCTGATGGGCGGCATGGCGTCGGCGAGCCTGCTGGTGGTAGGTGGCAGCACCCGGAACTCCGTGGCGAGTGCTCTATCCAGCGCCAAGGTGATTTCCGATCAGCCTTCACCTGAAGCGGCAAAGATTTATGTCGATAACCGGCTTTGGTTCGATGCCATCGCCGAGTACACTGCTCTGATCGAGAAGCACCCCGAGATGTCGCAGTATCGAGAGGCCCGTGCCCAGTTGTACGACCAGCTTCCGGAGACGCGCCCGTTAGCGGATGCGGATGCGGCGGCTGCAGCCAAAGGACAGAAGTAGCCAGGAACTCCACGGGAGTTGTGCCCTTTGAGCGAGCCAGTCACGCCTGAGTCGTCGCAGCATTCCGAGTCGATGGAAGACCCCAGGATCGAAGTTCGAGCCTGGGGTGTTCGTGGCTCTCTGCCTACACCGGCCATTGAAGTGTTAGGTTTTGGCGGCAACACTCCATGCGTCGAACTGAAGTTCGGTAATGAGGCTGGATGCCGTCAGCGGCTCATCTTCGACGCCGGTACCGGCATTCGGAACCTTGGCATGCATTTGCTTAAGTCGCAATGCACGGACACCAGCTTCCATGTCTTCCTGACGCACTTCCACTGGGACCATGTGCAGGGTCTACCTTTCTTTCAGGCGCTCTATAGGAAGGAAACGACGATCACTTTCTATTCCAACCGGACGCCCGAGGAACTCAAGGAGATTCTCTGGGGGCAGATGGTAACGCCTTACTTTCCAGTGCGCTTCAGCGACATCGCGGCGACGGTTCACTTCGTTCAGATTCTGGAAGCTCCTCTGGTGCTGGGCGAAGTCAAGGTTAACTCCTTCTGCCTGACCCATCCGCAGGGATCGAGCGGATTCCGCGTTACCTATCGGGGCAAGAAGATCGTGTATGCGACCGACCATGAACACGGCCAGGAAGACGCCGATCTGCGGCTGCTGAATGCGGCGAGAGGAGCGGATCTGCTCTTCTACGACGCGCAGTACACGCCCGAGGAGTATCCAAACCGGATGGGTTGGGGGCACGGGACATGGCTGCAGGCGACGCGGGTGGCGACGGCGGCGGAGGTGAAGCAGCTTGTGCTGTTTCATCATGACCCGAGCCACGACGACGTGAAGATGGAGGCGATCCTCGCCGATGCGCGGTCGAAGTTCGCCTGCACGATCGCTGCGCGCGAGGGTGAGACGCTGATCGTGCGATAGCTGGAACTTTTATCTCTGGGTTGCGTAGAAGAGAACGGCAGGATCGCGGCTGAAGCAACTGGCTGTATGCTGAAGCTGCGAAGGCCGAGGTCTCCGATGCGGGTATCGAAGTTTGTTGTGGTCTGTGCGCTGCTGCTTGCGGTGGGATGCAAGAAGGCAAAGGCTCCGTCGAGTGGGGATGGAGATGCGCTGAAGCCAGCAGGAGCCGATGAGATCCGGCTGATCTTCACCTATGGATCCGAGAAGCAGAAGTGGGTCGAGGACGTCACCGCTGCGTTCAATCAGAGCGGGGTGAAGTCGGCTACCGGCAAACACATTACCGTGCAGGGGATTCCGAAGGGGTCCGGCGAGGTAGTCGAGGACCTGCTCAGCGGGCGCGACCACGCCGATGTGACCAGTCCGGCTTCGGGCGTCTTCGTGAAGCTGGGCAATGCGAAGTCGAAGGCGGCGACGGGGCAGGACCTGATCGGCAGCACGCAAAATCTTCTGCTGTCGCCGGTAGTCATCGCGATGTGGAAGCCAATGGCGGAGGCGATCGGCTGGGGCAAGAAGCCGATTGGCTGGAACGACATCCTGACGCTGGCGCGGGACAAGAAAGGGTGGTCCAGCTACGGCTACCCGCAGTGGGGAGCCTTCAAGTTTGGCCACACGCATCCTGCATACAGTAATAGCGGCATCATCTCGCTGATTGCGGAGAACTACGCGGCAACGGGCAAGGTACATGGTCTGACGCTGGCCGACGTCAACAACCCGAAGACCAAGACGTTTGTGCAGGGGATTGAGAACTCCGTGGTGCACTACGGCAGCTCGACCGGGTTCTTCGGGCGGAAGCTCTTCGACAGCGGGCCGGAGTACCTTTCGGCGGCGGTGCTCTACGAGAGCATGGTCGTCGAGAGCTACAAGCAGCCGAACTCGATGCCGTTCCCAGTGGTGGCGATCTATCCGAAGGAAGGCACGTTCTGGAGCGATCATCCTGTGGGCATCGTGAATCGCGAGTGGGTGACGCCGGAGCGTAAAGCTGCCGCGCAAATCTACATCGACTACCTGCTCGCCAAGCCACAGCAGGAGAAGGCGCTCGAGTACGGCTTCCGCCCTGGATCGACCGATGTCGCCGTCGGCAATCCGATTGATGAGGCGCATGGTGTCGATCCGAAGCAGCCGACGACGACGCTCGAGGTTCCGCCGCCGGATGTGATTGCGGCGATCCAGTCGCAGTGGGATGACAGCGAGAAGAAGCCTGCAGACATAGCGCTGGTAATGGATACCTCGGGCAGCATGCAGGACGATAACAAGCTGACCAACGCGAAGGCGGGAGCGAAGCAGTTGGTCTCGCTGCTGGGTGATAAAGACGAGTTTTCACTGCTTCAGTTCAGCGACACCTCGGGCTGGGCGACGAAGGACCAGTCGCTGGGCGAGTCGCGCAAGGAATCGAACCGCGCGGTGGACTCGCTGTTTCCGGGAGGCCAGACGGCACTCTACGACGCAGTGGATCAGGCCTACACTCACTTGCAGGAACGGCCTGCGGACCACATCCGTGCGCTGATCGTGCTGACCGATGGCGATGACAACACGAGCAAAGAGGCGCTGAGCGATCTGATCAAGAAGATTCACGCAGACGGCGAGACGCATACGATTCGCATATTCACGATTGCTTACGGGAGTGATGCGCAGAAGACGGTGCTAGAGCAGATTGCGACTGCGACGCAGGGCAAAGCGTATGAGGGAACTCCCGGAAATATCGTTGAGGTGTTTCGGGATATTTCGACGTTCTTCTAAGTGTTCTTGAGGGTTTGAGGGAGTTATGGCTGGAAGTTCTGGAACACCTTCATTGACGTGGCTGGGTAAGTTGGTCATTGCGATCTTCGTGGTGGGCTGTGTCGCGGGCGCATATCTGCTAGCGAACAAGCGGCATGTGCTGCCGGATGCGGTATCGAGCAGCGGCCTAGCCTCGGTTGGTGGCGGCAAGGCAGTCGAGTTCGGCATCGCCTATGGCACGGAGAAGCAACGCTGGCTGGAGTGGGCGGTCGAGCAGTACAAGGCGACCCCGGAGGGCAAGAACGTCACGATCCATCTGATTCCCATGGGATCGATGGAAGGCGCTCACGCGGCGGTCGCGGGCGACAAACGCATCCAGGTCTGGTCGCCCGCCAGTTCCGTCTACAAGGACACCTTCGTTGAAGACTGGCAGGCGAAGTACGGCAGCAACCCCATCGTTCGCGAGGAGCCGCTCGCGCTGACGCCGATGGTCTTTGTGATGTGGGAAGAGCGTTACCAGGCCTTTCAGAAGCACTATGGAAGCGTCGACTTCGACACCGTGAACAAGGCTCTTCACGAGACGGGCGGATGGCAGACGATTGGCAGTCATGCAGACTGGGGGCTGTTCAAGTTCGGGCACACGAATCCGGGGGAGTCGAACTCCGGCATACAGACTCTGGTGCTGGCCGGCAATAGCTACTTCAAGAAGTCGACCGAATTGACGGTGAGCGATGTAACGGACGCTGGCTTCCAGACGTGGCTGGGAAGGCTCGAGGCGGCGACGAACAGCGACTCGAACAGCACCGGCAACCTGATGAAGGAGATGGTGCTGAAGGGGCCGTCCTCCTACGACGCGCTGCTGGTGTATGAGAGCGTGGCCATCGATTACCTGAAGAATGCGGAGGGGCGATGGGGAGCGATCCACGTGATCTATCCCGAGTACAACACCTGGAACGATAGCCCGTACTATGTGCTGAACGCGTCGTGGAGCAGCGAAGACCAGCAGCGTGCTGCCGGTAAATTTCTCGATTTTCTGTTGAGTGAGCCGGTGCAGAAGGAGTCGATCGTGCATGGTTTCCGCCCGGTAAATACCAATGTTCCGACGCGGACGCCGGATAGTCCGTGGACTCGATTTGCGGACAATGGGGTTAAGATCGATTTGGGAAAGATATGCCCGCCTCCGAAGGCCGAAGTGGTGACCAATCTGCTGGCTAGCTGGCAGAGGAGAGATCAGCGGTAGGTAGATCTGTGTCAGTCCCACTCATCGCGATAAGGCTGCGATGAATGGGGCACAAAGTTTGTAGCCGTGAGAGTTACATAAGGAGTTTTATGTTCAGTCGGATTGGCAATCTGTTCAAGGGGTTTCTGGGGCTGTTCGTGTCGGGGCTGGAGCGGCGCAACCCCGAGGCCCTGCTCGAAGTAGAGCAGGAGAACCTTCGCAAGCAGGTAGGTAAGTTCAACAGTGGCCTGGCGGCGCACGCAGCGTTAGTCGAGCGCCTGATTGGGCAGGTGCGGAAGCTGGAGTCCGACCAAGCCGATCTTCGCGCGAAGACCTCGGCGAACCTGAAGCTGGGCAATCGCGACGCGGCGGGGCAGTACGCTCTACGTCTGCAGACGATCGACCGCGAGCTCGAAGAGAACCGCAAGCAGATGGAGCAGGCGGAGACCACTTATAAAGAGCTGGTGCGCGCGCGGGACGTGGCCTTCTCCATTGCGCGGCAGAAGATCGAATCGCTCAAGGCGGGCATCAGCGACCTGAAGATGAAGCGCGCGATGGCCGAGATCACCGAGATGGCGTCGGGCATGGTGACGGAGCTTGGCGGGTCGGGCGACACCCTGAATCGCCTCGAAGCGATGGTGCAGGAGGAGCGCTATAAAGCTTCCGGTCGGGTGCGCGTTGCGGTCGACAGCCTCGATCTGCATGACGTCCACATCAAGGAAGCCGAACAGAGCGCGCTGGCCGAGCAGGCCTTGGCAGCGTTCGAAGCGCAACAGGCTCCGAAGCAGGTTGGCGGCGGCGTAGAGACCGTGCCTTCCACGATGCCGACGACGCTTGCGACCGATGACGTGAGGAAGCGGTAGGCCGGCTCGTCCGGGCCCGCAATTATGTGGCGCTACTTCAAAGCTGCGTTTCTGGTGGGAGTCGATGTTCCAGGCATCGGACGTCTTCCGGTCAACGCGATGGCGGCGTTCGCGGTCGCCGCGCTGGGTTTTGTCGAGCCGAGCGTTTGGCTGGCCGGGTTAGGCATCGAGGCCGCCGTCGTCTCGTCGCTAGCGTTCAACTCGCGGTTCCAGAATGTGGTTGATGCTCTGGCTCTGCCTGCATCTGTGAAGGCGGAGGCGGACAAGCGTTCGGCGCTGATCGCTGCGCTGCCTACCAACCTGAATGCGAGGTTGGTGGCTCTGCATAAAACAGCCACGCGAGTGATCGCGATCTGCCAGAAGCTCGGGTCTGAGCCGGAGACGATCGCCGGTACGCAAGCAAGTCTCGACAAGCTGGAGTGGATCTATCTGAAGCTGCTGATTGCGCGGGATCATCTGGTGAACGACCTCGGCTCGGAATCGGCGGAGAGTCTTGATGGACGCATCGCGGCTCTGCGTAAGCAGTTGCCGGATGGCTCCGGCGTATCGACCGCCTTGCAAAGGTCGCAGATGGCTACGCTGGATCTGCTGGAGCGGCGGATGGCGAATCTGCGAAACCGGGAGACCTTGCTCGCGGAGAACGAGAGCGATCTTTGCCGAATCGAAGCACAGGTGGAGTTGATGCGGGAGAATGCCGCGATTGAAGGCAAGCCCGCGGCGGTCGACACCGAGATTGAGTTCGCCAGCGACCTGCGGTCTCCAGAACTGTATGGCACGCATAGCGCTCTGGTGCGGGACCTGGACGCGGCGCGGTCAGGCTCCTAGATGTATGTCAGCCACTATTCGGGTTCGCGCGGCGGTTCCAGAGGATTCAATGGCCATTGCGGCGATCTACGCGCCGCACGTGTTGAACGGCGTGACTTCCTTCGAGGTTGAAGTCCCGGATTCTGCTGAGATTTCGCGGCGTAGGGCAGGCATTCTGGAGCTTGGACTCCCGTATCTGGTAGCGGAGATCGACGGAGAATTCGCCGGCTATGCCTATGCTGGTCAGTTCCGGCCCCGCGCGGCTTATCGTTTCACCGTAGAGAATTCGGTCTACGTTGCAGAACGTTTTCAACGGCGCGGCGTTGCGCGACTCCTGATGCAAGAGCTGATCGCTCAGTCTGCGAGTGCGGGCATACGCCAGATGATCGCGGTGATTGCTGAGCCTTCGAGCAGCACCGCTTCCGTTATGCTGCATCGCTCGCTCGGATTTGAGGAGGTAGGAGTGCTGCGCGGTGTAGGTGAGAAGTTTGGCAGAGCCTTGGATGTGCTGCTCATGCAGCGATCTTTGAGCTAAACGAAATCAAAACTGCCCGGCACAGCCTACGGCGCTACTTCGCACGGCTATGGAACTGGCGCGGCGTGGCAGCAACAGGCACTTTCGCGGAGCGAGCAGCCAGCCCGAGCTCCAGTAATCGTTCCGTCACGCGATCGTGATCGTGGCGAAGCACGTTGCCTTCGTGAACAAAATTTCCGGTGATTGGTTCGACGCCGAGAGCGCGGACGCGATCAAGGTCGGCCTCGATCGGCTGCTGGCCTTCGCGGGCGTATCGTGCGAGCAGCGCGGGCGAGATCGGCGCAGTGTTGATTAGCGCGTAGTCGAAGATGGGCAACCGCTCCTTGCCGGTGTGGGCGAGGATCTTTTCGATATGTTGCGATGCGGTGAGGCCAAGCGACTCGTTGGCCTGGGTCATCAGGTTGCAGACGTAGACGCGGGTGGCTTTTGACGCCGCAATGGCCTCCGGGATGCCGCGTACCAGCAGGTTGGTGATGAGCGAGGTGTAGAGCGAACCGGGACCGAGGGTGATGAGGTCGGCCTGGGCGATGGCATCCAGGGTCTCCGGGAGCGGCTCGGCGGTCGGCGGCTCGAGCATCAACTCGACGATGCTGCGGCGGCTGGCGGTGATGTTGGTCTCGCCCTGGACGAGAGTACCGTCGTCCATCTGTGCGGCAAGGGTAACGTTCGTGTTGGTGGCGGGATAGATGCGGCCGCGCGTGGCGAGAATCTGCGAGGACATCTGCACAGCCTGGGCAAAGTCCCCGGTGATCTCGGTGAGCGCGGCGACAAAGAGGTTGCCAAAGCTGTGGCCCTGGAGGTCGCCAGTCTCGAACCGGTGGCGGAAGAGCTTCGAGAGCAGAAGCTCGTCTTCCGATAGCGCGACCATGCAGTTGCGGACGTCGCCCGGGGGAAGGATCTTCAAATCCTCTCGCAGCCGGCCGGAGGAGCCGCCGTCATCGGTCACCGTCACGATTGCGGTGAGGTCGCGGATCATGCATAGGTGGTCGGCGCAGTCGGAGACAGCCGAAGAACCGGAGGGTGCAGCGACGTATCGCTTCAGTCCGCGCAACAGGGTTGATAGCCCCGTGCCTCCGCCGATGGCGACGACACGAAGCGGAGCGCGCGTAGTAGTGGAGACGGGGAGCGTGGGCAAGAGGGGTCTATCGCAGTTCGCTGGAGGCCGGAGGCTAAGTGTTCGACGCGCGGATGCTCTGGTGGCGCGCCGGACCTCATCCAGTTTAGGCGAATCGAGGGGATTGCGCCGGAGTGTGGTGCAAGGGGATTAGACCTCGGGGTAGAGGAGGTCGGTGAAGCGGGGATCGTCGGCCATGTCCTGGAAGTCGGAGTCCGAGCGCGCCTGTATGCGGTTGCGGCTGTTGAGACGGATGGCTTCGGTGAGGTGTTCGAGGCAGGTGTGCGAGTCGCCGGTCATGCTGGCGAGCACGGCGAGGCCGTAGAAGGCGTAGTCGGCGTTCTGCTTCTCGGCCAGGATGGCCTTGAACTCTTCGCGTGCGTCTTCGTAGTGGCCGTTGTTCAGCAGGGAGATGGCGTAGTCGTAGCGCTCTTCGTGGCTGGCGAACTCCGTCTTGCCCTTGCTCACCTGCAGCAGGCAGGCGCTAATGTACATGCGGATGCGATCGCCAAGTTCTGGTGGCCCTTCGGCGAGGAGCTTGTCGAAGGCTTCGTGCGCAGCCTCGTACTTGCCGGTCTGCATCAAGCGCAGGGCGGACTCATAGTGCGCGAGCGAGCGATTGCGCGAGTCGTCCTGCGCCGCTGGCAAGGTTCCAGCAAGCGTTCTCGGAGCACGCTTGGCATTAAGGGTGTTTGCCGACTTCCCTTGGGTCATGCTCTTCCTATTCTTCCTTCTTGTACTTCCACAGCCAGCATGATGACTGAATCCGTTTGTTTGTTCAACCCGTCGCGGGAAAGCTCCCGGCAGCTGGTTGTATAACGTGCGCGAGCCCGTTCCGGTTTTATACGCAGAAGAGGGTGCGCGGTCAACAACCCTTATACACTCCCGGTCCGCCGTAGAGGACAGGATTGAGCTGTGGGTCGTTGTACATCTTCATCTGCCGGTAAAGCTTAAAACGACGTTCGCCCGCAAGAACCTGTTTCCATAGGGTGTCGAGACAACAGGCAAGGTCCGAGCGCTGCTCTTCCAGGATGTTGAGGCGGGCAAGATTGCGGAATCGGTGCGCGTCGGTGGCGGTCTCGCGCTGGGCCTCCTCGCGGGTGTGATAGATCTTCAGCGAAAGAATGCTAAGGCGGTCGATGATCAGGCCGGGCGGCTCGGAGTTCAGCGGCGCGTCCTTGTGCTCCTGAGGCACCGCGCAGAGCAACGTCTGGTCGATCGTCTCGACCAGGTCGTTCCGGTTCTGGTTGAGCAGGTCGATGGCGTGCTTGACCGTGGCGATGTTCTCGGCCGTTGCGCTGGCGTCGCGGGCCAGATCTTCCTGGTGCCAGAGGTCGAAGTTCGCGCGGTGCTGGGCGACGATCGATGCCATGATGCCGTCAGGGGGGATGGTTGTTCCAGCTTCTTCGTCCGGCAACGAAAGATGATAGTCGCCGACTTCGAAGTGGGACGCATGATCATGCCAGAGGAGCGTAGCGCGATCCTGGGTCCGGGTTATCTCAGTTGCATCGATCATATTTTTTAGTCTTGAACCGCTATTTAGGAACCGATCGGAGTTGAATTGCGGGCTTTGGCCAATATGTCCGCAACAAAACTGTATCAGGATTGGGCGAGCGAGCGTGATGGGCGCGAGTTGCCGCGAAGCGCCGCAATCAAGCAAACTGAATAACTTGAGTACATTGGCGAACGAATCGAAGAAGCGCGTGTTGATCTACAGGCTGGGCAGTCTTGGCGATACGGTCGTGGCGTTGCCCGCGCTTCATCTGGTGGAGCGGGCGTATCCGAACGCCGAGCGGCGGATGCTGACGAACATCCCGGTGAACTCGAAGGCACCTGCGGCGGAGGCGATTCTTCGTGGGACCGGGCTGGTACACGGCTACCTAAGCTACAAGGTGGGAACGAGGAGCCTGCGCGAGCTGGCTTCGTTATGGTGGCAGCTGGCGCGCTGGCGGCCACAGGTGGTCGTCTACCTGGCAGCGTTTCGAAGCGAAGCAGCGGTGGTGCGGGACAGCCGTTTTTTCTCGCTATGCGGAATTCGGTCGCAGGTTGGAGTTCCGCTGACGAGGCCGATGCAGGAGAACCTTCCGGGAGAGGGTGGACTCGAACCCGAGGCGAGCCGACTGGCGCGGAATCTCAGCGAGTTAGGCGATGGTCTGGTCGATGACCCGGAGAGCTGGGACCTGCGGTTGACGGAGGTCGAGCGTGCGCGTGCGCGAGAGGCGTTAGCAGCGGCCGGGGAGATGCCGGTGATCGCTGTCAGCGTGGGGACTAAGGTGCAGTCGAAGGACTGGGGCGCGGAGAACTGGCGCAATCTCCTGCGCGAGTTGGCGGTAGCGGCGAAGGGTCATGCGTTGGTGCTGTGCGGCGCTGCGGAGGAGTTTGCCGCGAGCGAGGCCGCTGCAGCGGGATGGCTTGAGGCTGGCGGAACGTTGACGATCAATCTGTGCGGAAAACTGACACCTCGCGAGAGTGCGGCGGTCTTTGAGCGGGCAAGGATGTTCCTTGGTCACGACAGCGGGCCGATGCACCTTGCCGCAGCAGTCCAGACGCCCTGCGTGGCGATCTTCGCGGCTCGGAACAGACCCCGGGTGTGGTTCCCGTATGGCCGCCAACACAAGGTGATCTATCACCAGGTGGATTGCTGGGGATGTGGCCTCGAGACGTGCGTCGTCGAGCGCAAAAAGTGCATCACGTCGATCACGGTGGCCGAGGTGATGGCTGCGGTGAGAGACGTTCTGGGAAAAAGCTGAGCAGGCTGGAGTGGTAGACTCGACGGAAATGTTGCCTGAACTCTCCGCAATTCTGGATCTACTTGAAGGTGGTTTTGGCCGGCTGAAGATACTCGTCGTCGGCGATCTGATGCTTGATCGGTACATCTTCGGCGAGGTGGACCGCATCTCTCCCGAAGCGCCTGTTCCGGTGCTGCGACATGCTCGACGGTATGAGCGGGCCGGTGGCGCGGCAAACGTTGCGATGAACCTCGCCGGTCTGGGGTGCCAGACATATCTTGCCGGGTTCTGGGGCGATGACGGTGAAAAGAACGAACTGGCGGCGATCCTGAAGCAGGGTGGAGTCGACACGCTAGGCGTAGTCTCCGGAACCTTGCCGACGATCTCAAAGACCCGCATCGTGGGCCGGGTGCAACAGCTTCTGCGGCTGGACATCGAGAGCCAGGAAGACCGTCCCGAGGTGGAGAACGAACGCCTTCTGGAACGCGTCGTCGGGCTTGTGGGGAAGATGAGCGCCGTCATCCTGTCGGACTACGCCAAAGGCGCTCTGACGCCGGGGCTGTGCGAGGCGGTCATTCGGGCTGCGAAGGCTGCAGGAGTTCCAGTCTTCGTCGACCCGAAGACGCCGGACTTCAGCAAGTACTCGGGCGCGACCACGGTGTGCCCTAATTTGAAGGAGCTGTCGCTGGCGACCGGAGTGCCGGCGCACAAGACGGACGAGCTGATCGCTGCGTCGAAGAATCTCCTGACGGAGCATGATCTGAGCTTCCTGACGGTCACGATGAGCGAGAAGGGAATCACCGTGGTTGAGCCGGGCGGGAGCTATCACTCGCCGGCGCGGGCGCGGGAGGTCTTCGATGTCTCGGGAGCGGGCGATACGGTGATCGCGACGCTGGCGGCAGGGGTTGCGGGTGGGCTAACGGTTCGGACGGCTGTTGAGCTTGCGAATCTTGCAGCGGGGATCGTAGTGGCGAAGGTAGGAACGGTGCCGGTGGCCCGGCATGAACTGATCGCGGCGCTGACGCCGAGTTCGCGCACTGCGGCGGGCGACAAGGTTGTCGACCTGGAGCGCGTTACGAAACGTGTCGCGGAGTGGCGCGCGGCGGGAGACACGATCGTCTTCACGAACGGCTGCTTCGATCTGCTGCACGTGGGACACATCACGCTGCTGGAAGACTGCAGGCGCTTTGGCTCGAAGCTCATCCTTGGCCTGAATACCGATGCGTCCGTGTCACGTTTGAAAGGGCCTTCGCGACCGATTGTGGGCGAGCGGGAGCGGGCGAGAGTGATGTCCGCACTGGCTGCGGTAGACGCGGTGGTGCTCTTCGACGAGGACACGCCGCTGGAGTTGATCCGCGCGCTGAAGCCGAACGTCCTGGTGAAGGGCGGAGATTACTCAGTGGAGACGGTGGTGGGCCACGAGGACGTGATCGCCTCGGGTGGCCGGGTGGAGATTGTGCCGACGGTCGAGGGATTCTCGACGACGAACATCGTAAGGAAGATGGCCGAAGGGACGAAGCAGAACGAGATGGTCGAGGTGTTGCGTTGATCATCGTCACCGGCGGCGCCGGGTTTATTGGCAGCAACCTGATTCATCAACTCAATGTGGCGGGCGAACGGGAGATTCTGCTGGTGGACAACTTCGCTCCTGCCGCAAACCTGAGCGGGCCGAAGTTTCTCAATCTGCACGGCGCGAAGTTCATGGACTACATGGACAAGCATGAGTTCCGCGCGGCGCTGAAGGCTGGCGAGTTCGAGGGCGTAAAGGTGCGGGCGATCCTGCACCAGGGTGCCTGCTCGAATACGCTCGAAGACGATGGCCGCTACATGATGGACAACAACTTCACCTACTCGAAGGAGCTGCTGCGCTTCGCGGTAGAGCGGCGGGTGCCGTTTGTCTATGCCTCGACGGCGGCGGTGTACGGAGCAAGCCTGGAGTTCGCGCCGGTAGCGAAGAACGAGCGGCCGCTTAATATCTACGGCTATTCAAAGCTCGTCTTCGATGACTTTGTAAGACGACTCGCGCCGCAGTTTCAGAGCACCGTAGTCGGGCTGCGGTACTTCAACGTCTATGGGCCACGTGAGCAGCACAAGGGCCGCATGGCGAGCGTGATCCATCACTTCACGAAGCAGTTGAAGGAGTCGGGTACGATACGGATGTTCGAGGGCTCGGGCGGTTATGCGAATGGAGAGCAGCGCCGGGACTTTGTCTTCGTCGATGACTTGGCGCGGATCAACCGGTTCTTTGGCGGGCTGCTGCCGGAGAGCCCGAAGCGTCCCGTAAAGGCTATCGTGAACGCAGGGACCGGTGAGGCACGGACCTTCAAAGCCGTGGCGAATGCGCTGATGCAGGTACATGGGCCGGGACAGATCGAGTACATCCCGTTTCCGGGAGATCTGAAGGATAGGTATCAGCACTTCACCGAGGCGGACACAGCAGGTTTGCGCGAGGCGGGGTACGAGGAGAGTTTTACTCCGCTGGAAGAGGGAGTGCGTAAGACGTTTGGAGTAGAGCCGGTTGGGTGAGGCGTTCTAAGGTGGACGTTCGCCGTTGCAAGTTGAGATGAATTTAGGAGGTGGGGATGAGTGAAGCGCCGGGGATCTTGTGTATCAGCACGTATGAAAAAGGACAGGCGTTTCTCAAAGAGGCTGCGCGCCTTGGCTGTGCTGTTACGCTGCTGACGGTGGATAAGCTGGCGAACGCCAACTGGCCGCACGAGTCCTTGAACGAACTGATCACGATGCCCGAGGGGCTTACGCCTGGGCAGGTCCTGAACACTGTTTGCTACCTGGCTCGGAGCCGCCGATTTGAGCGCATCGTCGCTCTCGATGAGTTCGACCTCGAAGTCGCGGCCTTGCTGCGCGAACACATGCGGCTGCCCGGCATGGGCGAGACGGCGACGCGGTTCTTTCGCGACAAGCTGGCGATGCGGGTGCAAGCGCGGGCCTATGGAGTCGCCGTGCCGGAGTTTACCGGCGTCTTCAACTACGACGACGTGCGAGCGTACATGGCTGCGGTTCCTGGGCCCTGGCTGCTGAAGCCGAGGACGAACGCCTCGGCGATCGGCATCAAGCCCATTGAAAATGCCGATGAACTATGGCCCATTCTCGATCAGCTCGGCGATCTCCAAAGTCACTATGTGCTTGAGCGATTTGTCGCAGGCGAGGTCTATCATGTTGAAGGCGTGAGCTGGAAGGGGGAGGTCCTCTTCGCCGCTCCGCACAAGTACGGCCATCCCCCGATGCAGACGATGCACAAGGGAGGAGTCTTCACGACGCGGTCGCTGCATCCGTCGTCAGAGGACGCGAAGGGCCTTGTGGCGATCCATGCGGCAACGCTGAAGGCGTTGGGGATGTACTCCGGCGTGACACATACGGAGTTCATTAAGTCGAAGGCAGATGGGAGGTTCTACTTCCTCGAGACGGCGGCGCGGGTCGGCGGCGCTTACATCGCGGAGATGGTCGAGGCTTCGAAGGCCATCAATCCATGGATTGAGTGGGCGCGGATCGAAGTGGCGACGCTCCTAAAGATGGAGTACACGCTGCCTACGACACGAGACGACTTTGCGGGCAACGTGATCTGCCTGGCGAAGCAGGAGGAGCCGGACCTGAGCGGATATACCGATCCGGAGATCGTTCGAAGAATGAAGAAGCACCACCACGCAGGCCTGATGGTGAAGTCCGCGTCTGCAGAGCGCGTAGAAGCGCTGCTGGAGTCCTACGGAGAGAGGTTTCTGGAGGACTTCTGCACGTCTCAGCCGGTGCCGGACAAGCCCTCAGCGTAAGCTGTCGCCAGGATATCCAGATTTGAGGGAGATGGTGAGAGCGCTGGGGCTCGAACCCAGGACCAACGCCTTAAAAGGGCGATGCTCTACCAACTGAGCTACGCTCTCAGACCACTCTTTTACGGTAGCACACCGGGCGTGGAGAAGAACCTTTCCGGCTCCATGTCTCGTTTCGAGACACCTTTTTCCTTCTGACCCAAGCGATGCCCGAATGCAATATTTTCCGCGTGTTCATTACACGTTAGTCGCAGTGCGGTTGCATTGACTTGGCCTGACCCCGCCGTTAGCCTGACTTATACAGCAGGGCATCCTTGCGGCGATGTAGATGCCTGCCAAAGCGGACAAAAAGAATTTTCAAGATTGGTGGAACGGGGCAAGATGGAGATGCATCCGCTCGAAGACTTCGAAGACCTGGCTGAAGACTATGCCTCTGAGGTCCCTGAAGACGTCGCCATTCTGTATTCGTGGGCGAATTTGCAAGGGGCCAAGTACCGCGACTTCTCCGCTAACCGGCGTGAGCATCGCGCACAGATGCGTCAGCGCGCCGCGGAGCAACTGAGACTCGCCGAACTGCGCGCGCAGTCCGAGGCAGAGGCGGCAGCGAAACAGGCCGAGGCGGAAGCTGCGGCGGCGCATGCCGAGGCAGACGCGGCCGCAGCCAAGCTTGCGGCGAAGCAGGCGTCCCAGGCCCGCCTCCAGTCGCATGAACTCGGTGGGCACGCCTGGAAAGACTCGGTTGGAAGCCGCCCGGGTGGGCTCGATCAGGATGAGCAGGTCAAGCACGCCTCGTTGCGTGCCGCCGCGCACCAGGCAAGGAAGGCCGCCGCGGAGCGCGAGGAGGCCGCGCGACGGGCCGAAGCTGCCGCCCTGGCGCAGTCCATGGCAGGCCGGGAGCAGGAAGAGATCGCAGTCGCCCAGGCCTCCGCGATACGCCAGGCAGCGCGCTACGCCGAGGCTGGAATCAGGACCCGCAGTTTATCCGGGAACGGTGCTGGTGTGACGATTCCCGGAAAGATCGAGGATCCTTACTCTTCGCGTTGGGTCGAGGACGAGGAGGAGTTTTCCGACAGAGCAAGACGAGAGAGCCACCCGGTAGTCGAGTTTGATGGCGATCTGCGGGATACCGCTTGGGGTGCGTCAACTGACTCATCGCCGCAGCCGAAACCGCCAGCGTTCCCTCTGGCTCCGGCAACGCGCGCCGTTCACCGTGCGCCTGAACGGCAAGTTGAAGCGGTAAACGGGAACGGTGCGGGAGGGGCCCACGCGCCTGCTCGGAAGCAGGGAGACTCCAACGCCGAGGTGGTGCGCCAGATTCCGCAGCTTCCACAGGAGGCGACGGAGCCCACTGAAGCTGCCGAGATATCGGTGTCGCGGATTGCGAGTGAGCTTGAGACACCCTACGAGATTAACGCTCATGCCATGAGCGAGCTCTTCGAAGCAGCACCCGTCAAGCACGATGACCCGGAGACGAAGGCCTCTGTTGCTTCCACTGTCCCGCCTACAGCCGTGATACCGGCGAAGAACGCCCCGGACTCAAGGACAGCGCGGGCTGCTGGTTCGCCCGGATGGGCACCCGACGTGCCCGGGCCGGCGTGGCTCTATCCAAAACAACCGTCTTCCGGGCACCGTCCCGTTGTCGCGTCCCACGCTGCGGAATCCGCGGAGCCGCTCGAGCACTCGAAGGAGAGGATCGCGGCACGCTGGTTCGCTCTTCGCGGGGTCTTTGCTCGGCATGACGCAGAACGCTCGACGGACCGGCTCGTGGCGAAGTCCGAGACCCGGCACGCTCCGATCGTGGCCGTGTACGCCCTGGCCGGCGGAACCGGAAAGACGAGTCTCGTAGCGACACTGGGGCGTGCGCTGTCGTTCCTGGGCGAAAGAGTCCTGTTGAGCGACACGACCTCTCACGGCCTGCTGCCCTTTTACTTTGGAGCGAGCCAATTGGTCTCGGGTGTGGTGCGAACGTTCTCTCCTCCACCCGGCAGCAACGATGCTCCCATCCACCTGGTCAGCTACGACCTCGTCCGGGAGAGCGAAGAGCTGGAAGGGCAGACGGGAATCCTTGAAGACCTTCTGGAGAACAGCCAGCGGGCCAATCGCGTTCTGCTGGACCTGAGCGTCAACTGCTCGCGAATGGCTGCGGGTCTGAGCCAGTTCAAGCCCACTGTCCTGATCCCGCTGATGGCGGATATGAACTCGGTGATTAGCATCGACGCGGTGGAGAAGCTCTTCAGCTCGATGCTCGACGCTGAGGGGCGTCCTCTACAGCCGGTCTATCTCCTGAACCAGTTCGACACCTCGCTGCCGCTGCATCTCGACATTCGTGAGGTGCTCAAGCAGCAGCTTGGCGAACGTCTCCTGCCCTTTGTGATTCGCCGGTCTCCGGCCGTGGGCGAGGCGTTGGCCGAGGGCATGACCATCGTGGACTACGATCCTGGTTCCGCGATCGCCGAAGACTATATGCGTGTGGCGAACTGGCTGCGCAGCGTCTCCGCCCCGGTCTCCGTCGGCTTCCGCAATCAGCGCTGGAGCGAGCAATGATCCTGGGCGAGGCCAGCGAGGCGGCGGACTCCACGCCAGGCCCGTTGGTACGTTTCCTGAGGTTTGTCACTCTCCTGGCCGGGGTCTGCTTTCTCGCCTTCGCAGTCGGCTACCATCTGGACTGGCGCCAACAGGCCCTGCTGGGTGTGGTAACGGCGTTGCTCGCGATGTGGATGGATCGAGGTTCCACTTCGTATCTGGTCACGCTCACGCTCATCTTCCTCTCGATCTACTCGACCTTCCGCTATGGCTACTGGCGGGTCACCACGACGTTTAGCTACTTGACGAGTAGCCATCTCCACGCGACCAGGAGCAAGGTGGAATGGTTGCCGGCGGCCTTCGTTGTGGCGCTTCTGCTCGCCGAAAGCTATGCCGCGGTGACGCTGCTTCTCGGCTATATGCAGACGTTGTGGCCGCTGCGCCGGACAACGGTCCCGCTGCCGGATGATCCTGGCGACTGGCCCCGCGTGGACCTGCTGATTCCGACGTTCAACGAGCCGCTGAGCATCGTCCGTTACACGGCGCTTGCGGCGATGAACATCGACTGGCCCGCGGATAAATTGAATGTCTACATCCTCGACGATGGCGATCGAGAGGAGTTCCGCAAGTTCGCCGAAGACGCCGGCATCGGCTACATCACGCGCGAGGGCAACGAGCACGCCAAGGCAGGCAACCTGAACTCCGCGTTGAAGCAGCTCTCCGCGCCGTTCGTCGCCGTCTTCGATTGCGACCATGTGCCAACCCGCAGCTTCCTGCAGATGACCCTGGGATGGTTTCTCCGCGATGAGCGGCTCGGCATGCTGCAGACACCGCAGCATCTTTACTCGCCTGATCCCTTCGATCGCAATCTTGGCCAGTTTCGCAGGATTCCGAATGAGGGCGAGCTGTTCTATGGAATCCTGCAGGATGGCAACGACTTCTGGAACGCGACGTTATTCTGCGGCTCCTGTGCGGTGTTGAGGCGGTCTGTACTGGATGAGTTGGGAGGGTTTGCGCCGGAGACGCTGACCGAAGACGTGCACACATCGCTTCGCATGCAGATGGCAGGATGGAATACGGCGTACGTCAACATTCCGCAGGCAGCGGGGCTTGCAACCGAGAGCCTCGATGGGCATGTGAAGCAGCGCATTCGATGGGCGCGAGGGATGATTCAGATCTTCCGGATCGACAATCCACTCTTCGCGCGAGGTCTTACCTTCGCGCAGAGGCTGTGCTACTTCAACTCCATGTTCCACTTTCTTTACGCATTGCCGCGGCTGATCTTCCTGGTCGCGCCTTTGGCGTTTCTGATCTTCGGCCGCGTCATACTCCCCGGTTCCTGGCCGGCGATCCTGGCCTTCGCTCTTCCGCATCTTCTTTTGTCGAGCGTCGTGAACTCGCGCATCCAGGGCCAGCACCGTCACCCCTTCTGGAACGAGATCTACGAGACGATCCTCGCCCCCTACATTCTGATCCCCACACTGATCGCGTTATTGAGGCCGAAGGCCGGCGGGTTCCATGTGACTTCGAAAGGGGGCCAGTTCGAGCGAAGTTACTTCGACGGAAAGACCGCGATCCCAATCCTGCTCTTGATGGCCTTTCAGTTGATGGGACTGGTCTTCGGAGCGGCGCGCATGGTTCGGATTCCCTGGCAGCCGCTGCTCTGGTTGCATCGCGGGGACAATCCGGGCACCGTCCTCATGAATATGCTTTGGGTGCTCTTCAACCTGGTGATCCTTGGAGTGTGCGCGTCGGTTGCGTGGGAGAGCCATCAGCGGCGGTCTACAGTCCGTCTCAGGATGGCGGTTCCGGTTGACGTGTTGTTCGCCGATGGCACCCTCGAAGAGGGACTGACGGCGGATATCTCGAACAGCGGCGTCCTGCTAAAAATCGACTACGCGCTCAATGTGGAAAATGGAGATCCGGTGCAGTTGATCTTTCCGGTGCTGGATGGAGAAGCCGGGCTGCCGGCCACCGTGATCGACATTTCGGATGGCGTCATGCGGGCGCAGTTCGATTCCTTGACGATCCTCGAAGAAGAAGCGCTGACGATGGTGCTCTACTCCCGTGCCGACACATGGCTGGGATGGGGAGATTCACGGGTCTCGGACCGGCCGTTGAAGAGCCTGGGGAGGATCTTTGTCCTGGCGCTCCGGGGCGTGTGGCGAACGCTCGACGCTGCCTGGGCGGTGGTCGAGCCGCCGGACAATCCGAAGCTGGCAGCCGGAGCGGTGCAGGCGTTCGTACTGGTCGCGGTTTTTCTGGGACTGACTGCCGCGGCGGCGCAGTTCCACTCGTCCCATCTCAAACGCGTTGAAGCGGTTCCGGTCTACCAGGCCGAGGCCGAGGCCGCGTCCGACCGCCGGAAACCGTCAGGTGCGGTTCCTGCGCCCAACGCTTCCAAGCCGTCGTCCGTCTCGCAAGAAGCGTCAGTGGCGCCAGACGATCTGGCAAAGCTGCCCGAGCCCTTTCTTGACAGCGCGGCAAGAGTGAATCCGGAAATCTCTCTCGTGTTTCTTAGTGAACCGTCGCAGGAAGCCCTGAAGGCTGCGGGAATCATCGCGTCGTGGCTTGCGGTGGAGGCTGGCAAACGCCCGGTACGTTATTCAGTCACGTTTGGGAAGATTCCGACCGGCAACGCGATCCTGGTCGTGGAGAACGAGAGCGACCTGCCGCCGTCACTCCATATCGATGGGGCCAGCGGGCCAGCGGCAGCTATGCGGACAAATCCCGAGAATCCGTCGTCGAAGCTGCTCGTGGTCTCCGGGAGTAATGGCGCGGAGGCGGTAGACGCCGCCAGGTCACTCGCGATGCAGGGCAGGGCGCTCAAGGGCGACCATGTGCAGTTCAGCCGCCTCCCTAACCTTGATCCAGACCCAGACAATATCAATTGCTGTCTCCAGAGCGATGAAAACGCTCCATGGACCGCGCTGCCTGACCTGCAACTGTTTGCGACCACCGGATTTCCGTTTATCCAGAAGGCCGGCTTGTCGGAGACAACCGTGGTGTTGCCAGCTTCGATTACGCCGGAGGTGATGGAGGTCTACCTGACGATATTGGGGCGGCTAGGGGTCCAGGCCGGTCACCCGCTTCTGAATGTAGATGTAAGCGGCCCGGACGGCCTGAAGGGTGAAGGGAAGAGAGACCTCCTCGTGCTCGCTGTCGGTGCAGACCAGCCCGCAGTGGACGCGTTGAATTCAAGTCTGCCGGTCGCCATCGACGGCGACGGTCTGCATCCCCGGGATCCGCAGGGATTCTTCGCGCCGGTTCGGCACGCCTGGTGGAGACTTCGTGATTGGGAAAATGGAGATTCGGGCAAGCTCGATACCTCCGGTAGACTGCCCGAGGCCGTGATAGAAGGTGCTGAATGGCCTGCCGGTTCTGGTCGCTCGGTCGTAGTCGTCTCGGTTCGAGACAAGCAGTCCGCAGCCAGGTTGCTGGCGGCCTATCCTGACCCCTCGAAGGCGTCGGAGATAACCGGGTCGGTCAGCGTGCTGGACGGAGGAAAGTTCACCTCCTACAGAATCGGGGACGAGGTCTACTACAACGGTTCGCGCTCTCCCTGGATGGCCACAAGATTGATTCTTGCGGCGTTTCCCTGGCTCCTGATCCTCGCGGTCACGGCTGTCTCGGTGGTGATGGCGGGAATGGTGAGGACCATGCTCCGGCAGAAGGCGAAAGAAAGACTCCTGGTTGCAGCGTAGCCCTGCAGTGGCGGATAGGCGATAGCCTGCTGCTCTCCTTTTGTCTTGTTTGTCTGAAGAGAATCGTTCCCAAAAGCTGCCTTTGTGCGATCTTCGGTGTTCTATCTTCTCCTTGCACTTGTCTGTTCCGCCACGTATAAAACTCCTACAGCCGCCATCATTCTTAGAGAAGGCTTTGCCTCTCTCGTGTCGTTTCTTGATTCGTACCTACCGCCGCGTCCAATAGGGTATTTCATGACGCAATCTGCTTTGCTTCGATTTGCCTCTCGTTTTCTGATTCTTTCTCTGCTTGGGGTTGTGACCCAGCGTTCAGCGCTGGCGGGAAAAGATAGCGTTCCGGATTGGGTGCGTACCGCCGCTCAGCACACCCTGCCAACCTACCCCGCAACGACAAACGCAGTCGTGCTGCTCGATGACACGACATTGACCGTCTCCCCCGACGGACACGCCGTGGAACATCATCGCCGCGCCGTGAAGATCCTGCGGCAGGCGGGCCGGGACGATGCCGACGTCGTGGTGCAGTTCGACAAAGACAGCAAGATTCTCTCGCTGCACATCTGGAGCATCGGCGCGGACGGGCACGAGTATGCGATGAAGGATAACGAAATTTTGGAATTTGGTTACGAGGGCGGCGGCGGCCTCTATGATGACGCGCGCTACAAGGCGGCCCGGCCTCCGGGACGAGATCCCGGCGGCATCGTAGCCTATGAGTGCGATCAGCGGCTGCCAGGGTACATGACCGAGGATGACTGGATCTTCCAGGGAAGTATCCCCAGCGTCAGCCAGAGCTTCACCATCGCACTTCCTCCTGGCTTCACCTTCGGCACAAACTGGGTGCATCACAAGCCACTTGCGCCCATCGATCTTGAGAACCAGCGCTGGCGCTGGGAGTTCAAGGACGTTCCCGCGGTCGACTTGAAGAAAGTCTCGATGGCGCCTTCCGAGGGAGCGATAGCCGGTAGGATGGCGATCCACTTTGAGGGCCCCACAATCCCGAGTCCGGTCGGGGGAACGTGGCAGAGCATTGGCGAGTGGTATCAGCAGCTCGCGAAGGACCGGCTGGTAGCGACACCCGAGATCGCGGCCAAGGCTGCATCGCTTACCGCGGGCAAGACCGACTTCTACGACAAGACTGAGGCCATTGCGGAGTTTGTGCAGAAGGACATCCGCTACTTCGTCATCGAGCAGGGCATCGGGGGCCTGCAACCGCACGCGGCGGGAGACATCTTCCGCAATCGTTATGGCGACTGCAAGGACAAGGCGACCCTTATCTCCGCGATGCTTTCGACACTCGGTGTGCACTCGGCGCTGGTGATGGTCGACACCAACCGCGGCTTTGTCGATCCTGACGCGCCTTCGCTGATGGGAAACCATGTCATCGCGGCCATCGAGATTCCGAAAGGATATGAGTCGCCAAAGCTGAAGAGCGTAGTGACCGCGAAGACGGGCCGCCGCTATCTGATCTTCGATCCGACCTGGGATAAGACCGCGTTCGGGCAGTTGGAGCACAACCTTCAGGGCGGCTATGGCGTCCTGGTCGAAGGCAACGATAGCCAGGTCATTCAGTTTCCCGTTCTTAGCCCCACGCTCAATACGATTCACCGATCTGCAAGTTTTCAGCTTCTGGAGGATGGATCGCTGAAGGGAAGTATCACCGAGAAGCGCTTCGGAGACCTCTCGGAGCATCGCCGCCGCCTCTACACCTCAGGCAACGCCAAGGAGCAGCAGGAGTTCCTCGACCACGTGCTGCAGCAGGACTTCACCAGCTTCAAGGTCGCCGATGTGAAGGTCGAGAACGTCGAATCGCTGAACAAGGAGCTGACGACAACCTACACGCTGGAAGCGTCGCGCTTTGGCAAGACCATGGGCGGACTACTGATGGTTCGTCCCCGGGTCCTTGGTCGTCAGGATCTTGAGCTGGACCACGAGCCGCGAACGGTTCCGATCGACCTGAAACAGACGATGCAGGTGCAGGACGACTATTCGATCGAACTGCCAGCCGGATATGCGGTCGATGAGATCCCCGATCCGGTGTCGATCGACATGGGATTTGCGGCCTACACCAGCTCTTCGAAGATGGATGGGAACACGCTGCGTTACACGCGCACGTATACGGTGCGGGAGTTGACGCTGCCCCCGGAACGCTACGGCGAGCTGCAGAAGCTGGCCACGGTTATCTCGAACGACGAGCAAAGCAGCGCGGTATTGAAGAAGAAACAGTAACCAGGTTGCCGAGAGTCTCCCGGTCAAACGATTTCATCAATGGCAGCAAAACACTGAAAGTGAGCAGGCATGGTCTCCACGGTTTCGTTTGCACGTCTTCGCATCTCGTTCGCGCTATCGCTTCTTTGTGTACTCTCGAGCGCCATCGCGCGAGCCGACCAGTGGACTGCTCCAACGCAGGAGGAGCTCTCGATGACCTCGCAGGCCGGAGCTCCGGGAGCACCCGCGGTCTACCTCTTCCGCGAGGAGATCACGGTGGACCACCTGCATATGTATAGCGAGTACGTCCGCCTGAAGATTCTGACCGATGGCGGAAAGGACCATGCCAACGTCGAGGTGAAGTACGTCGCTGGCGGTGACATGGGTTTCTCTATCACCGACGTTGCGGGCCGGACGATCCATCCCGATGGCACGGTGATTCCGTTCACGGGCAAACCCTATGAACGAATGGTTGTGAAGGCGCAGGGGTTCAAGGAAAAGGCCAAGGTCTTTACATTGCCCGACGTAACCGTTGGAAGCATCATCGAGTACCGCTACAAAGTGCGCTGGGAAGACAATATGTACACGTCGCCACACTGGATTGTCCAGAATGACCTGTATCTGCGGCGCGGGCACTTTTCATGGTTTCCGACCGACAGGGAACTGGTTACAAGCGATGAACGCGGACAGATGGTAAGCACGCTTGCCTGGACTCCGATTCTTCCGCCCGGTGCCGAAGTTAAAAGGACCGAACTGCCGGGATCGAACCTTTCGCATGATGGGTCCTCGCAGATCGATCTTGTCGTTCACGACATTGCTCCATCGATTGAAGAGGAGTTCATGCCCCCGATATCCAGCCTCGGATACAGGGTGCTGTTTTACTCATCCCCCTACCGGAATCCTGAAGAGTTCTGGAAGGGTGAGGGTAAATACTGGTCGAAGCGTCGCGACAAGTTCATCGGGCCGGGCAAAGGAGTGCAGGCTGCCGTCCAGGAACTGGTGAGCCCCTCCGACACCCAGGAACAGAAGTTGAAGAAGCTTTACGCTGCCGTCGAAGGACTTGAGAATACGGACTACACCCGTGAACGGTCGCGGAACGAAGATAAGGCCGAAGGGCTCAACGCGGTACATACGACCGACGATATTCTGGCCCGTAAGCGAGGATCGAGCGACCAGCTTGCGCAACTCTTCGTTGCCATGGCCCGCGCAGCTGGAATGAAGGCGTATCTGATGCTGGTCACGAATCGGGATCGCACCATCTTCCTGAAAAACTTCCTGAGCTTCGACCAACTAGACGACGATATTGCGATTGTGGAGGTCGACGGTAAAGAGCGGGCGTTCGATCCGGGTTCGCGCTACTGTCCGTTTGGCCACTTGGCGTGGAAGCACTCGGAATCAGCAGGACTGCGGCAGACAGAGGGGGGATCGACCCTTGCCGGAACGCCAGGCGAGAGTTATCAGGCTTCCGGGATTATCCGTGTCGCCAATCTGAAGATGGATGAGACGGGCGTGGTCACTGGCAAGGTGGACCTCAAGTTCACCGGGGCACCTGCCCTGAAGTGGCGGCAGAAGGCGCTCACCGACGACAAAGAGACGGTCGAACGAGAGATGAAGGAGCACGCAGAACACATGTTGCCCGGCGGAATGGATGTGAAGGTGCTCTCCATCGACAAGCTGGACCAGTACGAGGAGCCTCTCACCGTGGCACTCTCGATCAAGGGGCCGATCGGTTCGTCCACCGGCAAACGGCTGCTGGTCACGGGTGACTTGTTCGAATGCAACTCAAAGCCAACCTTCAGTCGTGACAAACGCGAGATGGCGGTCTACTTCCCTTATCCTTACAACGCTCGGGATGCGATCCGGATCAACCTTCCCCCGGGATTTGAGGTTGAGTCGGTGCCGGTGAATAAGGATGTGAAGATGGGGAAGACAGCGGCCTACGATATCAAGGCCGTTGCGGACGGCACCGGCGTTACCATCCGGCGAAATCTCCTGGTGGGAGAGATTATCTACCTGCCCGCGGAATATCCTGACCTGAAGGCCTTCTACGGGCAGTTTGAGGCGAAGGACCAGGAGCCTGTGATTCTGAAGGTAGCTGGACCGGTGCAGGCCACGACCGGATCAGGGCAGGCCACATCGGTGGAGAGCATCACCTTGCCCACCACGCAATCCCAGACGCAGAAGCCTTAACCCCTCGACGGGTGCCGACTGTGATGTATCTTTCAGGGAAAGGGGAGCCATCTCATGGACCGTAAAGAGATCATCCGCAAGAAGCAGGAGTTCGTCTATCCCGCGACCTCGAACTACTACGCCGATCCGCTGCCGATCGAGCGCGGCGAGATGCAGCATGTCTGGGACGTCGAGGGCAGGAAGTATCTCGACTTCTTCGGCGGCATCGTGACGGTGGGCGTGGGCCATGCCAACCCGCGCATCAACGGGCCGGTGAAGGCGCAGATGGACAAGCTCGGCCATACCTCGACGCTCTATCCCCACCAGACGATGGTGGAGCTGGCCGAGAAGATCGCGCAGATTACGCCCGGCCGGATCAGCAAGAGCTTCTTCACGGCGAGCGGTACGGAGGCGAACGAGACGGCGATCCAGTCGGCGCGGATGCACACTGGCAATACGGAGATCATCACCCTTCGCCACTCCTACAGCGGGCGGTCGTCGCTGACGCGCTCCATGGGCGGCATCAGCACGTGGCGCAAGGCGAACTATGAAGTAGGCATCGTGCACACGATGAGCCCGTATTGCTATCGCTGCCCCATCGGCCTGAAGTACCCCTCGTGCGAGGTCGCATGCGCGAAAGACATCGAGAACGTCATCCAGTCTTCGACCTCCGGCGCGATCGCAGGCATGCTGGCCGAGCCCATTCAGGGCGTCGGCGGCTACATCGTTCCTCCAAAGGAGTTCTTCAAGATCGCCTTCAAGACCGTGAAAGAGTACGGTGGCGACTTCATCTCGGACGAGGTACAGACCGGTTGGGGGCGGACCGGGAAGAAGTGGTTCGGCATCGAGCACTGGGAGGTCACTCCCGACATCATCACTGGAGCCAAGAGTCTCGGCAACGGATATCCGATTGGCCTGACCGCGGCGACGCCCGAGATCGCCAATGCTTACGAGGGGCCGACCATCTCCACCTTCGGCGGCAACCCGATCGCCATGGTGACGGCAAAGGCGGTCATCGACCTCATTGAAGAGGACGACCTGATCACGAACTGCGATGTTGTCGGCGGATACCTGCAGGAGAAACTAAAGGAGCTGCAGGACAAGTATCACTGCATCGGCGAGGTCCGCGGAATGGGCCTGATGCAGGCGATGGAGCTTGTAACCAATCCGGTCACAAAAGAGCCCGCAACGGCACTTGCTGTAGAAGTGATGGAGGCTGCCCGGGAGCGCGGTCTGCTGATCGGCAAGGGCGGCGTCTACAACAACGTCCTGCGTATGGCCCCGCCGATGAACATCAGCAAGTCGGATGTGGATGAGGCGGCTGCGATTCTGGCAGAGAGCTTCGCCGCTGTCATGGCAGCAACTTACGCCACCGCCTAGAAGGATTGATCGAGGCAATATCGGGACAAAGTACAATGGTTGTACCGATGATTGCCCTTTCCCACTCCCAGAAGCCGTCTTCAGCGACCTCTACTGACACGATCTCCAGCGCGGGTTCCCGATGAGCGAAGTCAACGTCGCCGCCCCGAAGGCAAGTGCGAGCAAGGGCCGCAATCTGCTGAAGACCCTTCCGGGACTTCTAATCAGCGCGGGCTTCCTCTGGTACACCTTCAGCAAGATCAGCTTCTCCGATCTGCGCGCGGTGCGCATGGTCGCGCCGGTGTGGGTGCTCGGCGTGCTGGCGTTTACGCTGGCCAGCTACACGCTCCGTTGTGTTCGATGGACGCGGATGATGCGCAGCACGGGCGCGAAGTTCGGCGTCTGCGCGCGGGTGCTGATGACCTCGCTGGCGGCGAACAATATCCTGCCGCTGCGCATCGGCGATATCATGCGGGTCTTCACCTACGCGGGAGATCTTGGCGCGTCGCCGTCTGTCATTCTCAGCACGGTCATCCTCGAGAAACTTCTCGACATCTTCATCCTCGTTCTTTTGTTCACGGTGACGATGGGCGCCGACGCCTCGCCGCACTCGAAGGCTTTGGCGAAGACGCTGCTTGCCATCTCGACAGTCGGACTACTCGTCCTGATTGTCGGTGCCCGGACGTTGAAGGGGCCGCTGGAGCGTTTCTTCGCCAAGCATTCCAGCAACGCAAAGATCGCCAAACTGGAGCACTTCATCATGCTGGCGATCGACTGTTTGGTGGAGATAGGCATTCCGGGATCGGTCCTGCTGCTCGTGCAGTCAGCGATCATCTGGACCTGCGAGGGCATGATCTTTGTTTCGGCGGCGAAGCTGATCGGCCTTGTCTCAGACAAGATTGGCCCGTGGGCCGCGGTCTCGGTGGCGAATCTTTCGTACCTGATTCCTAGCTCCCCAGGCGCGATTGGAACACTCGACCTTGCCGTGACGACTGACCTGGAGCTGCACGGAGCCGTGGCCGCTCAGGCCGCGCCGTTTGCTCTTCTGGTCCATGCGTGGCTGCTGATCTCGGTGACCGGCGCAGGCGGCCTTATCTTCCTCATTCATCGCGCGCGGCGACCGGAGCATAAGCCGCTGATCGAAGAGATTGAGACATTGCCGACCGAGCTACCGTAGCCGCTCTTCACGTAGACTTAAGACAGATTGATAAGGTGAAGACGCACGCATGTATCGCATCGTTCAGCAGCAGCTTCTGGCCCGCATTCAGGCCATTCTTCTTGAAAAGTACGACGTAACCCTGGCGCAGCTTGCGGTGGAACAGCCGCCGCAGATCGCGATGGGCGAGCTTGCCCTGCCCGTAGCGTTCGAGCTGGCGAAGCGTCTGCGCAAGGCTCCCCGAGCGATTGCCACCGAGCTTGCAACAGAGCTGAGCGCGGCTAATCTCGAAGGGATTGCCAGTGTAGAGATCGCTGGCGCTGGCTATCTGAATGTGAAGCTCGACCGCGCTGCTGCCGTGCGCAAGATCGCGAGCGATGTCCACGCGAACGTCGGCGGCCCTGGCTTCCGGCTGGTGGAGCATACGAGCATCAACCCGAACAAAGCGGCCCACATTGGGCACCTGCGGAACGCGATTCTTGGCGACACGTTTCAGCGGTTACTGCGGCCTGACTCATATAAGACTGGCTACGAAGTCGGCGTGCAGAACTACATCGACAACACCGGCGTGCAGGTGGCCGATGTCGTTGTCGGCCTCGTGCATCTTGAAGGCAAGACCCTTCTCGGCGTCCGCGAACTTCTGACAGAGTTGATGGAGTCCAACACGCTGATCGATTATTACTGCTGGGGCCTGTATGCCCGCGTCTCGCAGTGGTACACAGCCGATTCGGAGCAGCTCGCCGCCCGCAAGCAGATCCGCCTGGACACACTGCATGCGCTTGAAGAAGGGAATAACGAGACAGCGGAGATCGCCGACCTCATCGCAACCGCCGTGCTGCGTCGTCACCTCGAAACCATGGAGCGACTCAGCATCGAGTACGACTTCCTTCCCCGCGAGAGCGAGATCCTCTCGCTGCACTTCTGGGATGCTGCTCGCGAGTTGATGCTGGCCAAGGGCGTGCTTTACCTAGAGACCGAGGGCAAGAACAAGGGCTGCCTGGTGATGAAGCGCGCGGGGTCTTCAGACGAAGAAGTGACCGGCCCAGATGAAGACGCGAAGGTGATCGTGCGCTCGAACGGCACCGTCACATACGTGGGCAAGGACATCGCGTACCACCTCTGGAAGTTTGGCCTCCTGCCTGGCAAGGACTTTGGCTATGTGCGCTTCCACGAGTACCCAAGCCACTGCTGCTGGATATCTACGGCAGGTGCGAGTGATGAAGGCGCACCGACCTTCGGCAAGGCCGACGCAATCTATAACGTGATCGACTCGCGCCAGAACGATCCGCAAAACAATGTCATCGCGGCGTTGCGCGGCATGGGATACACCGAAGCTGCCGACCGGTATACGCACTTCAGCTACGAGATGGTGGCGCTGACGCCGCGCTGCGCGATGGATCTCGGCTACACGGTGAGCGAGGAAGACCAGAAGAAGTCGTACCTCGAGGTAAGCGGTCGCAAGGGCTTCGGCGTGAAAGCCGACGATCTGCTGGACAAGCTGATCGCGGCTGCTAAAGCGCAAGTCGACGTCCGCAATCCCGAACTGACCGAGGCCGAACGGCTGTCGATCTCCACGCAGATCGCCGTCGGAGCGTTGCGCTACTTCATGCTCCGCTTCACACGGAACACGGTCATTGCGTTTGACTTCAAAGACGCACTGAGCTTCGAGGGCGAGACCGGGCCTTACATTCAATACGCCATCGTTCGTGCCGCGAATATCCTCCGCAAGTCCGACACCACAGAGGAGTCTGCGCTGGCTGCGATCGCCGATCTTGATCTCTCTGTGCTCTCGACCGAAGAGGGAACTGTGATGTGGGAGACATGGCTCGCGTGCTCCAAACTCACTCTTCTGCTGGAGCAGTGCATTGCGACGGCGGAGCCAGCGTATCTCGCGAAGTACGCCTTCCAACTCGCGCAGCAGTTCAACAACTTCTACCACCGTCACCATGTGTTGAACGAAACCGACGCTGCGAAGAAGGCTCTACTGCTGGCGACGGCCGCGGTTGCAAAGCGTGAGATGGTGCGCGCGCTGGGATACCTGGGCATCGAAGCCCCACCAGTCATGTAGAAGCCGCATGACAACCGGCCATGTGTCCTATAAAGTTCACCTCAACGATTTCATACGGTGAGGTGAACCTTGAACCGTCGCGAGTTTATGGCTTCTTCGTTAGCGGCAGCGGCAGGTGCCACTCTTGCAGGAAAGACTTCATTAGCGGCTGGACAAATTGCCGCTCCTGTGCCGGGTGCGATCGCGGAATCAGTCATCAAGCAGGCGCGTTTTCCCGATGGCTTTCTGTGGGGAACTGCCAGCGCCTCTTATCAAAACGAAGGCGCATGGAAGGAAGACGGCAAGGGCGAATCCATCTGGGACCGTTTCACCCACACTCCTGGCAAAGTGCGCGGCGGCGTAACCGGCGATGTCTCCTGCGATCAGTACCACCTCTACCCGCAGGACATCGCCCTCGCGAAGAGCCTCAACGTCAAGAGTCATCGCTTCTCTATCTCCTGGCCGCGCATCCAGCCGAGCGGCATCGGTGCGCCCAACATGAAGGGCATCGACCACTACAGCCGCTTCGTCGACACGCTGCTGGCAGCGGGCATCCGCCCCTGGTGCACGATGTACCACTGGGACCTGCCGCAGGCGCTCGAAGACAAGGGCGGCTGGCCGAACCGCGATCTCGCTGGATACTTCGCGGACTACGCCGGCATTCTCGGCAAACATCTCGGCGATCGCATCACCACCTGGGCTCCCTTCAACATGCCCTGGGCCGTCGCCTTCATGTCCTACGCCGCCGGTGCCTTCCCGCCCCAGCGCACTAGTTTTACGGACTACCTCAAAGCCGCGCACACCCTCGCCCTCGCCCAAGCGGAAGCCAACCGGGTTGTGAAGGCAGCCTCGCCCAAAGCCACAGTCGGAAGCGCCTTCGAGATGGCCCCATCCTACCCCAAGACGAACTCGCCGGAAGACCACGCCGCCGCTGACCGTTACCACAACATGAACAACGTCTTCTTCCTCGAAGCGACCATGAAGGGCCGCTACCCCAACGCCTTCGTCGGCGAGCCGCCGCTCGAGCAGATGGGCTTCAAACCCGGCGACGAGAAGCTCCTCCTCGCCCCGCTCGACTGGATCGGCTTCCACTTCTACGGCCGCCGCCTCGTCTCCGACGCCAGCAAGGAGATCTTCGCCAGCGGCGGGGCCTTCTCCGGCACCGAGATCGAAAGCAACACCCCCGGTGGTCGCGACCCTTACACTCGCTTCCGCGCCGGCATGCCCACCGAAGGCCCGCTCACCGAGTCCGGCATCGAGATCTGGCCGCGTGGCATCTACGACCTCGTCACCCGCATCACGAAGGAGTACGACCACCCATTCCTCGAGATCACCGAGAGCGGCTGCGGCTATCTCGACTCCCCAAACGAACAAGGCCGCGTCCCCGACACCCGCCGCATCGACTGGTACCGCCAAGTCCTCGCGGAACTCTCCCGCGCCATCGCCGACGGAGCCAAAGTCCGCGCCTACCACGCCTGGACGCTGCTCGATAACTTCCAATGGGGCGAGGGCTACACCGAACGCTACGGACTCATCTACACCGACTTCCGCAGCCAGAAGCGGACGATAAAGGACTCCGGCCACTGGTATGCGAAGGTTGCTGCTTCTAACCGCCTCGACGTGTAACGCGAAGGAGATCTGATGCCAAGACAAATCGTATTTACTCCGAAGGCCGCAAAGCCGCCAGCGACCTACAGTCAGGCAGTCAAGGCTGCCGGGTTGGTCTTCGTATCGGGTACGGCACCGCATGATCCCGCGACAGGGACGATCAAGGGCACGACCATTCAGGAGCAAACCCGGCAATGCCTTGAGAACATCTCCGCAATTCTTGAGGAGGCAGGCAGTTCCATGGACAAGATCGTCAGTGTGACGGTCGTACTGGCTGAGGAAGAAGACTTCGCGGGGATGAATGAGGAGTGGCTCAGATGGTTTCCCGTTAATCCGCCTGCTCGGCAAGGAGCCAAACTTCCAGCCAGGATTCCAGGACTCAAGGTATCGATTGCGGCGGTCGCCGAAGCCTGATCACAAGGCTACTAACAGATCTTGCCACTAGCTTGTCTAATCCTGCGAATGGACAAAGCTGAGCAAGACGTCATCAAGCGAATCCTCGCCGGTGATACCGACAGGTATCGCATCCTGATGGATCGGCATCTGCCCACCGTTCTCCGTATGACCCTCCGGATCACCGGATCGGTCGAGGATGCGGAAGAGGCGGCGCAGGAGGCGTTTCTTCGCGCATACAACAACCTCGCTTCGTTTCGGAAGGACGCTAATTTCGGTACCTGGGTCTACCGCATCGCAGCCAACTGCGCACTCAACCTGATCGAGCGTCGGCACCGCGATCCGTCCTGGAATGCGGTGCCAATCGATGGCACTCCTCAAGCCGAAAGTGTCCTCCTGTCGGAGCGGCCAGATCCTGAGGCGGAGGTGCTTCATGCTGAGGCACTCCTCCGGCGAGATGCTCTGCTAAATTGCCTCACACCGATGGAACGCAGCGCCTTTGTCCTTCGCCATTTCGAGGAGCAACCCATCGTCGTCGTCGCTGCGGCGCTGGACGTTACCGCAAATACTGCTCGCCAGACAATCTTTCGTGCCGTATCCAAGCTGCGCCGCCAGTTCGCGCCCGTGACTCCGGTCTCATCCACAACCTTTTCTCCATCCCGTTTCGCGAGGGAGTCGTAATGAACCCATTTCACTTACACAGTTCAGAACAAATCACCGAAGGCGACCTCATCGCCCTCCACCTTCACGAGCTTTCGCCACGCAGGGAGCAGGCCGTTCTTCGAGCCATTGAATCGAGTGCCTCCCTGGCTGCCGAGTCGGACCTCATTGTCGCTTCACTCAGCGCTGTCAAGGATGTTTCCATGCAGATCGACGACACAGTACTGGATCGTAATTGGAAGGCGCTCAGTCGCTCCCTGGTTCAATACCCTCCTCCGCCTCTGCGAGCGCCCAGGTGGCGTCTGGCGGTATTCGGCGGAGCACTCATGGCAAGTGCCGCTGCCCTCGCGTTCCTTGCCACTACCCACCCATTTTTCCACTCCCCAAAACATGACCTGGCAGGTCTGGCAACATCGCCCCCGCGGCCCGCGAGCCCAAGCCAGGAGCCTGCAGGACGGTATGGATCTTCCAAGCTGCCGCCGCAGCGCCTCCTTGCGCTCAGTCTGAGGTCCGGTCTCTTTCATTCCGAGACCCCACACCCGTCTTCTGCCCTTCATCCAATTCCGACGCCTTCTGTTCCATTGGCGTCTCCGCCTTCCGCGGATATTTCTCAGCCAGTCCTGTCGGACGTACCTCTCTTGGCAACGGCGGAGCCGATCCTGGGCGGTATGCCTTTGCCGGAGCCGTCCTCAGATCCGGGACAAAGCGCCGTGAGCATGGCCCGCAACGGACGGACAAAGAGCATTGACAGGTCCGGTCGCCCACATGACCTGGACCTGATGCTTGGTATCGGTGCCAATTTGATCCTGCCCCATTCTGTCGAACCAGCTGGCATCGGGCGCGTCACGGAGACCTCCTCCCCCGCTGTCATCGCGCTCGCCTCGCTGCATCAGCAGTTTCGTCGTACCCTCGGCTACCGCGTTACGATGTCCTATTCTCGGCCCGACTTTATCTACACCGACGATGGCGCGGTGATCGTCAATAGTCGCATCTACGAGGCCGCCGGAACGTACGTCATTCAAGGACCGCACCTTCGCCGATTCAAGACGTCGGCCGAAGCGGGCGTCGGCCTTCTCGCCTTTTTGCCTACTGTTGCCTCGCAGTTCTCTGGACATGCCTATCGAGCTGCCGGCGTCGTGGGAGCGAACCTTGACTATGCCATCAACAAGCACTGGGGGGCGCGAGCCTCCTACCGGGCACAGGTCTATAAGAGCCCCAACTTCAGCTCTGCCACAAACTTCATCCCTGACATAGATGGCGTCACCATCAGCAATGAGCCGTCGCTCGGCATTGTCTATAACTTCGGCAAAAAGTAGCTGTTCGAACGCCTGCAACCCTCACTGTCATCCCCCACGATCATCACGGAGACTTCCATTGAGCTACGCACAGTTCTGCCCTCGCCACGCCGTTTTTATGCTTCTCCTTGCCGCCGCTCTTTCCGCCTCCGATGTCCAGGCGCAGGATCAGGCTCTTCCTCAGGCACCGCAGAGTGCTAACGTCGCGGCACAACCCGCAGGGCCTGTAAAGCGCCACCCGATCGAGACCTCCGTGTCGCTCGGTGCTGCGGCTCAGTTGACCGCGACACGGGTGACCCAGCCGCTTGGGTCGCAATCGTTCGATCCCTCGGTTTGTGTACTAGGCTCTGTGCGACAGAGCTTCCGCCCGTGGCTTGGGTACTCCGCAAACTTTGGCTATACGCGAACTACAGAGGAGAACGGAAGTTTGTCATACTTTGCATCCCGTTTGGCGATCCCGAGCAACGTATATGAGTTGAGCCTCGCCTACATGATCCAGAAGCACATTACACCCAGGCTGACCGGCTTCGCCGATCTTGGTGCGGGCGTGCTCACCTTTCTTCCGGTCCACCGCGGATCCACTGCATCAGCTTCTCTTCCTACATCGACGTCCACTGTCCCGTCCGTCTTATTCAGGCAGCTTGGCGTGGCTGGAGTCGGGGTGGACTATTACTTCAACTCTCACCTGGCCCTTCGTGCCGAATACCGTGGCCTGCTTTATAAGTATCCGAACTACTCTGGCCTTGCTGGTCGTCTGGTTACTGTCAGCAGTCAGCCCACTCTTTCCGTGACCTACACGTTCGGTAGGGGAAAGAAGCACTAGTCGGATCCCATGTGAAGCATAGTTCACAGATTCAACATGGTCACGACGGTCAGAACAGCCCTCCAACAGAGATGGACATAAGCTACTCCGCGTAGCTTCTGACCCACTCTGTGATGGAGCGGACTGCAATCCCGGATGGGCCTTTGGCGAGCCAAGGTTTGGTCTCGTCGTTCCAGGCCATAGCTGCGATATCGAGGTGGATCCACGGCGTCTCTCCGACGAACTCCTTGAGGAACATTGCCGCCGTAATCGACCCGCCATAGCGCGTGATGCCGGTGTTCTGGATATCGGCGATGGGGCTCTTGATCTGGTCGGCGTAGTCGTCGGTGCAGGGGAGACGCCAGTACTTTTCGCCCGAGACGGCGAGGCCGCTGGTGAACTTTTCTACCGTCGCGTCGTCGTTTGAGAACAACCCGACGTTGAGCTTGCCCAACGCAATAGCTACAGCACCCGTGAGAGTAGCCGCGTTGATGAGATGGGTGCAGCCGAGCGTCTTCGCATAGTGCAAACCATCGGCGAGTACAAGCCGGCCTTCAGCGTCGGTGTTGACGATCTCGATGGTCTTGCCCGACATGGCGGTGACCACGTCGCCCGGCTTGAAGGCCTTCCCATCGGGCATATTCTCAGCAGAACAGACAACGCTGATGACCTTGACGGCGGGCTTCAGCAGCGCGATGGCGCGCATCGCGCCGATCATCGCTCCAGCGCCGGCCATGTCGTACTTCATCTTCTCCATGCCGTCGGCGGGCTTGATGGAGATGCCGCCGGTGTCGAAGGTGATGCCCTTACCGACGAGTCCGATGACGGGTGCGCCTTCTGCCTGGGCCACTTCCGGCTCGTAGGTCATGACGATGAGCGCGGGTGGTTCGGCTGATCCCTGCGAGACGGCCCAGAACGAGCCCATCTTCAACTCGTGCAGCTTTTCGGTGGAGTAGACCTCGCACTTCAGGCCGACCTCCGCGCACATGGCGGCGGCCCGCTGGCCGAGCACCGTCGGGGTCAAAATGTTTCCCGGCTCATTGACCAGCTCGCGGGTGAAGTTCTGGGAGGCTCCGATTATGCGGCCTTCTTCGACGCCCGCCTCAATCTCAGCGCTGGGTGCGGAGATGACGACAGTTGCTGTGGTAACGGAGAGGTCCTTGCGGTCGCTCTTGTACGTGTCGTAGTCGATGTCCGAGAGCTCAATACCTTCGGCGATGACGCGAGCAGCATGGGCAGCCGAAATCGTCTCGAGCGTGGGGAAGGCGATGGCGACCTCGCGCAGGCCACGAGGTTTCGCGGCGCGAACGGCGGTGCCGCCGCCCTTGCGAAGCTCATCGAGCGAGAGAGACTTTTTCTTGCCAAGCCCGATGATCAGCAGGCGCTCTGCGGCAAGGCCAGCGGGCGCGTGGATCACGACGGTGTCGCCAACTGCGGCCTTGAATTCGCCCGAAGTGAGGACGGCCGCTACGGCAGCCGACACCGCTTCATTGGTCGTCAGCAAGCTCAGCGAAGGCTTCTCGCTCTTTGGTTCGGCGGTGTCGACGGCAAAGACGGCAAGCAGAGGCGTTGCAACGGTGGCGAGGTCCTGGCTGATCAGCTTCGTATCCATCTGTCTATCGTATCGCGTCGCGCTGGTGGCCTTTTTCCTACATTCTGGCTGGAGGAGACCAAACTCCACTTCGGGCGCTATACTCCCAGCTTCAGGTTGAGTTTCATATCAGGTTTTGTTTCCTGCAGTTTGATCTAAGGAGCCTTATTCGATGAACTTCCGCCATCTTGCTGTCTTTGCCGTTCTTTCAACCGCGATCGCCGTATCGGTGGGCGCCCAGGTGACGCCGCCCGAGAAGGTGGACGAGGCCCGAATCGACAAGCTGCTGCAACAGATGACGCTGGAAGAGAAGATGAACCTGATCCGCGGCGCTGTGGAGCCGGACGCGACGTACCAGGGACAGGCGGGCTATCTGCCGGGAGTGCCGCGCCTTGGAGTGCCGTCGCTGCGCATGGCCGATGGGCCTCCGGGCGTGTTGACGAAGAATGCAGGGCAGGCGCAGACGGCGACCATGGGCGTTGCCGCAACGTGGAGCACAAAGGACGCCGAACAGAATGGCGTGGCCATTGGCCGGCAGGCGCGGTCGCTGGGGATAGATGTTGTGCTGCAGCCCTTCATCAACATCGATCGCGACATCACCTTTGCGCGCGCTTACAACACGCTGGGCGAGGACCCTCTCTTGAACGGAGCGATGGGCGCGGCCGAGATCAAGGGCGAACAAGCGCAGGGAGTGATGTCGCAGGCCAAACACTTTGTTGCCTATGACTCCGATTCTTATAACGTCTTCGTCGATCAACAAGCACTCCACGAAGTCTATGTCGCGCCCTTTGACGCCGCGATCAAAGCAGGCGTGGCGTCGATCATGTGTTCCTACAACCGGCTGAATGGCAAGTTTGCCTGCGGTAACTCCGACGGGCTGAAGACGATCTTGCGCGACGAACTCGGTTTCAAAGGCTTCATCACCTCGGACTGGGGCGGGGTACACAACGTCCATTTCCTGAACGAAGGTCTGACGATGGAGATGCCAGGGGCAGCCGATCCGGTAAGCCCGCTCGCTTCGCTGATCCACAACTACTTCGTGACCGTTCCGCCGCAGGGGCCTCCTCCTGCTCCGCTCGACCCCGCAGCGCTTGCAGGGATGCTCGGCGGTTCCATCCCTGAAGAGAAGGGCGCGGCAGGCATGGACGTCAACGCCTTCCCGATGGACTCCGACCCGGCGACGATGAAAGACGCGCTCAAGGATGGTTCGATCACCGAGGCGACCATCACAGCGGCCGCGCGGCGTGTGCTCTACGAGATTGCGCGCTTTGGATATCTGGATGGCAAGCAGAAACACGATGTCACTCCGCAGGATCTTGAAGGCAACGGCGCGATCATCGAAAAGACCGCCGAAGACGCTGCTGTTCTGCTGAAGAATGAGGGCGGCATTCTCCCGCTCAAGCAGAGCGAAAGCGTCGCGCTGATTGGCCCTACCGCAGGGCAGGTGGATGCCATCGGCACCTTTGGCGAGCGCTCGCCTGGCATCCCTGCCCGGCAAGTATCGCCGCTGGCAGCCATGAAAAAGCTCGCGCCAAAGACGGAGGTCAACTTCGCCGTGGCCGACGATCTCACTGGAGCCACCATCCCTGCCAGCGCTTTGAGCCACGGCGGACAGCCTGGATTGGAGCGGACGGACGCTTCGGGCAGCGCGATGGTCGATTTGTCGGTGGACTTTACGCAGACGAACGGTAAGCCGCTGCCGCCCAACACGGTAGCCATATGGAAGGGCGACCTGACCGTCCCCGCTGATGGGGACTACTGGCTCTACCTGCAGGTCCTCGGAACCCGCGCGATCCTCAGCATCGACGGCAAGGAGATCGGCCGCACCGGCGCTGCCAAGGGCGCAGTGCACGGCGACATCCAGTACGCCACCCAGGACGGCGGTCTTCCGACCACGGACGGTCTCGACAACGTCCGGCGCTCAATCCAACTCACCAAGGGAGCACACGCAATCGAGATCAGGACGTCCCTCGACACCTCCAGCGCTCCGGTGCAGGTTCGCCTGAACTGGTCCACTCCCGAGGCTCGCGAGCGCGATCACGATGCGGCGGTTGCGGCGGCGAAGTCTTCAAAGACCGCTGTCGTCTTTGTATGGACGCGTGACAAGCCGCACTTCCGACTGCCGGGAGATCAGGACAAGCTGATTGAGGACATCGCTGCGGTGAATCCGAACACGGTGGTTGTTCTGAACTCGAGCCAGCCGGTGGCGATGCCCTGGATCGATAAGGTGAAGGGCGTGGTGGAGATGTGGTGGACCGGTGACGAGGGTGGACCAGCCGAGGCGAAGATCCTGCTCGGGCTGGCGAATCCCGGCGGCAAGCTGCCGATGACCTGGGGCAAGACGCTTGGGGACTATCCGGCAACCTCGCCTGCTCATCCGGAGCGGTCGTCAGCGGGCGTCGATGGCAAGACGACCTTCTCGGAAGGCGTACTGGTCGGCTACCGCTGGTTCGACGACCAGAAGATTGAGCCGCTGTTCCCGTTCGGGTTCGGGCTGTCGTATACGAAGTTCGCCATGTCGGACGTGAAGGTGAAGCCGAGTGCAGGCGGTGGTGCTGAAGTTTCCGTGAAGGTAAAGAACACGGGAGCGGTCGCGGGCGATGAAGTGGCAGAGGTCTATCTCGAAGCACCGAAGTCGAAGCCTGAAGGCGTGCAGTTCGCGCCGAAGACGCTGGCGGCATTCGACCGGATCTCGCTCAAGCCGGGTGAGGAGCGTGAGGTCAAACTGACGATTGCTCCGCGCGCGTTTGAGTACTGGTCGGTCGAGAAGAAGACGTGGATTAGGCCTGAAGGGACGCGGATGGTATGGGTGGGGGATTCGTCGCGCGACCTGACCTTGAAGGCGGAGGTGAAGTAAGTCGGACAATCTTTTACGGAAGTATTACCGCTTTCATGTCACACCGGTTAATGTTCCACGTGGAACATTAACCGGTGTGAACCGCAGATAGAACATCCTGCCTGCAAAAACATTGGGAATTCCGCCATCGACTCCCGAATTGGCCTGTGAATACGCCGAATCCGCGCTGAAAAAGGGCAATTTCGAGCTACCGGTATTTAGGCTGCTATCGCCGCTGGCTGCGGGCGATGGCGGACTTGGCCTCGTTATCCGCTTCGCGCTTGCGCTCGGTCGCGCGCTTGTCCCATTCCTGCTTGCCCTTAGCCAAAGCAAGCTCACATTTCACCCGTCCATGCCGAAAATAAAGACGTGTCGGAATGAGCGTAAAGCCCTTCTGTTTCGTCATACCTTCGAGCTTCCTCACCTCTTGTTTGTGCAGCAGAAGTTTGCGGGTGCGGAGGGATTCGTGGTTCATGGCGTTGCCGTGGGAGAAGGGACCGATGTGGGCGTTCAGCAGGAAGCATTCGCCATCTTTGAGCAGGCCGTAGGCGTCCTTCAGGTTGGCTTTTCCTTCGCGAATGCTCTTGACCTCGGTGCCGCGCAGCGCCACTCCGGCTTCGAACTTGTCAGTAAGGAAGTAGTTATGGCTCGCCGATCGGTTATAGGCGGCATCGCGCAGGCCAGCGGCGACAGGATCGCGGTCCTTTTCCTTCACCACCGGCTTGGGTTGGTGGGCGACGGTCGGATTGGATAGAGAACGAGGCATCAGAACTTTTAAGTTTAGCAGGATGGGGTACCACTTTGGTCAGTAGCACGAAAGAGGCAGTGGCGACTTCGACGCTGGAACGTCAAACAGCTTGCGGGTCACTATCTTATAGAGAAAGAATATGTTGAGGCCGGGGCTAAAGGAGTCGGCGGCAAAAGCCGAAACGGCCCGTAATGGGATAGCCAACCGCATCTGAACACAAGAACTGTGCACCTCAAATGCTATACTCAGCCGAATCAACGGCATCGATCGCCCCGCCGGAGAGAACGTTCCCTGGACCGCCGACTGCCAGCGTGCCGCGCCGGTCACTTCAACCTAACGGAAAAGCAAAGGAAGCCATCAGCAACATGGGACGCTGGTTCAGCACATATCTTTCGAGGCGTCTCCCCGTCGTTCTGGGTGGTCTTCCGGCATCTTTGTTGATCGTGGGCGGACTTGCGCTGACCGTTGGACTCTCGGGCCGCACGGCCCAGGGGCAGTCGGCAGCGGGTTGGAACAAGCGCGGCCAGGCAGCCGAGGCGCGGCAGGACTACGATGCCGCCTTCGAGGACTACAAGAAGGCCGCCGCGAAAGCACCCAAAGACATCCGCTTCAAGACTCGTTACGAGAACATGCGCTTCAAAGCAGGTGCAGCGCACGTGGACCGTGGCCGTGTTTACCTCCAGGGAGGAGACTCTGGGGCCGCGCTGATGGAGTTTACCCGCGCGCTCGAGATCGATCCGTCGAACCAGACCGCGCAGCAGGAGATCGACATCATCCGCAACCCGAAGGCGGCCGCGCAGATGCCTTCTCCGGGAAAGATCGGGGGACAAAATGAGGCGCAGCAGAAGATTGGATCGGTAAGCGGAATCGTCGAACTGAAGCCGGTATCGAACGATCCGATCACGCTGCATATGATTGAGGACACAAAGGTTATCTACCAGGCGATCGGCAAGGCCGCTGGCCTGAATGTTCTCTTCGACCCAGACTATACCTCGAAGCGCATTCCGGTGGATCTGACGACGGTGACTCTCTCGGATGCTTTGCGCATCGTGGGAACGATCTCGAACACGTTTTACAAGCCGGTGACGGCGAATACGATCTTTGTCGCCCAGAACACCCGGCAGAAGCGCACCGACCTCGACGAGATGGCGGTGCAAACCTTCTACCTGAGCAATACCAGTACCGCGAACGACGCGACCGAAGTTCTGACCGCGATCCGCAACCTGCTCGATCCGAGCGTGAAGATCTTCCTGGTGGCGACACAGAACGCGATCGTGATGCGCGCAACCCCGGACCAGCTTCTGCTGGCCCAGAAGCTGTTGAACGATCTCGACCGGGCGAAGCCTGAGGTCGTCGTCGACGTGGCGGTACTTGAAGTGAATCGCGACCGGATTCGGCAGCTGGGCATCCAGTTGCCGCAGTCTTTCGGAGCCTCGGTACAGAGCACCGCGGCGTCCACGAGTTCGAGCAGTACCACCACGACGACTACCAGCGGAACGACGCTCAATACGTTGGCGCACCTGACTGGAAACAATATCGCTGTGACCATCGGAGCGGCTGAGGTCGATGCGCTGCTTACCGACAGCGACACGCGCATCCTGCAGAATCCGCGTATTCGCGCCTCCGACGGCCAGCGCGCGACGCTCAAGATCGGATCGAAGATCCCGGTAGCGACCGGCTCCTATAGCGCCGGCGCCGCAACTGGTCTGACCTCTGGCATTGGTGTCCAGACCCAGTTCACCTATCTCGACGTGGGCGTGAACATCGACATGACGCCAACCGTCCACCTTGACCGCGAGGTGACCCTGAAGCTGAAGGTTGAAGTTTCTTCGCAGAACGGCAACGTGACCATCAGCGGCGTCACGGAGCCGATCATCTCGCAGCGTGTGGCGGAGCAGACGATCCAGCTGCTGGACGGAGAACCCAGCGTGATGGCTGGAATCCTTACACAGCAGGACAGCCTGTCGCTGAGTGGAACGCCGGGACTTGGTGAACTTCCGCTACTTAAGTATTTCTTTGGATCGCGCAAGAACGAGAAGCAGCAGGACGAGATCGTCTTTCTTCTGATCCCCCATATTGTTCGGGAATCGGTACTGAGCCGCTTGAACACGCGCGCCATCGATACCGGAACCAGCCAGTCGATCGAGCTGCACCGCGAAGGGGGCTCGGCCATTGGCTCCGATCCTGCGGACGCCGAGGCTGGGCCTTCGGCGATCCAGCCGGTCTCAAGCGTGACAGCGGCCAGCGCCGCGGCTGCGATGGTGCATCCGACGCCGCAGAAGTTGAATTCGAATCTGCCCAGCGATCTTCCGCAGACGACGGCTCCGATTGGCGGCAGCGGGATCACATCCGCACCCCCTGCGGCACCGTTCGCTCAACCGGGGGGACGAACCGCGATCCAGTTTGGCATCGAGCCCGCAAATGCGTCGCAGGCGGTGGGCAGCACCTTCCAGACCTCCGTGACCCTCGCAAACGGTGAAGACGTATTCGCAGTGCCGATGCAGCTGCAGTTCAATCCGGCGGTGCTGCAGCTGGTCAACGTGGATTCAGGACCGTTCCTCGGCTCCGACGGCCAGGCTGTAGCTTTGGCTCACCGCGACGAGGGCAACGGGCTGGTAGCGCTCTCTGCAAGGCGTCCGCCCAACACGAAGGGCGTCAGCGGACAAGGTACGGTGTGCATCCTGACCTTCAAGGCGATCGCCCCGGGTGACTCGCCGATCACGATGGTCAAGGTTGGCGCAAGCGACAGCAGGAACATCAACATTCCGGCCACCGGATCGCAGGCCGTGGTGCATGTGAAGTGAAGCTGAACCCGGAGGGGAAGCTCCTTACCCGCCCCGGCATCGGCGACCGGCCTGGCCTGCCGGTGGGGAAGAGGGTCTCGGAGTCCGGTCTCTCGTTCGTCGAGCTGATTATCGTGGTCACGATCCTTGCGATCCTGGCTGGTGCCGCGGTGCCGATCGCAAGATTTCAGGTGAAGCGCCAAAAGGAGAAGGAGCTGCGCAGGGACCTCTGGGAGATGCGGGCCGCCATCGACGCTTACAAGGATGCGGCAATGAAGGGCGGCATGGTGACCAAGGCGGACAGCATGAATTATCCGCCCGATCTTCAGACGCTGGTGGATGGTGTCGATATTCAATCGAAGAAGGTCAAGTTTCTGAGGAAGATTCCGATCGATCCGATGACAGGCAATACGGACTGGGGACTACGGTCGAATCAGGACGAGCCGGATTCGGACTCCTTCGGCGGACAGAACGTCTTCGACGTCTACACGAAGAGCAACGGCACGGCACTGGACGGAACGAAGTACAGCACATGGTGATTCAAAAGACAGTATCGGGCCAAAGAGCCGCCGGGGCACGGGGTGGAGAGCAGGGGTTCACGCTGCTCGAGCTGATGATCGTCATGATCATCATCGGCGTGCTGGCGGCGATCGCAGTCCCGTCGTACCTAGCCTCCGTCCGCAAGGCCAAGGAAGCGGTGCTGCGGGAAGACCTTCACACGATGCGGTCGGCGATCGACTCCTACACGGTGGACAAGTCGAAGGCGCCGCAGTCGCTGAACGATCTGGTGGAGTCGGGATATCTGAAGGCGATTCCCAAGGACCCGATCACCGCGCGGACCGACACCTGGATCGCCGACCAGAGTGACACCTTAACCTCGGTCGATGAGACGCAGGGTGGCATTACCGACGTACACAGCGGGGCGCAGGAGACCTCGAGCGAGGGGACGTCGTACTCCACCTGGTGACGGCGGGCTGAATCCAATCGGTTCTTCTCGTCGTTCCTCTATGGAGCAAAGCGGGAAGAAGCTGCTCTGACGGTTCCTCTCTGGCTGTTGCTCACGAAAAGGCGCATACTAGCGTCCAAGGACGTGTAGAGCTGTATCTCGCGGTTCGCCAGGCGAGTCCAGCCGTCTCACCGGAGATTCTCCCATGCGTTTCGCCTCCATCAAATATCCCGTTCTCCAGGTCGGAATGGCCGCGGCTCTGGCTCTTCCTGTGTCGGCTATCTCGCAACAGACTCCGGCTCCTGCATCCAGTCCTGCGCCTACCTCCTCAACGCCGTCTACCAGTACTCCGGCAGATACCGGCGCTCAGCCGGCGAGCACGCCGCCTATCACAGGATCGGATAAGGGTTCCGACGCTCCTGCGGCGAAGGATGCAAAGCCGCTTCCCGCTCCTGCGGCGAAGACGGACTCGTTGCCGTCTCCGGGCGAGGCGCTCGATCCGCATATCAAGGCGGGCAGTGAAGATGACGTGAACGCGGTGGGGACGCGAAACATCGGCGGTCGCGGTGTAGGGAACTGGTTCTCGACGAACTGGGAGATCTCGAACGGCAAACAGTATTCGATGGAGATCGAGAAGTCGGCTCACCTCGTCAATGACCCCGTCATCAATGAATATGTGAATCGCATCGGGCAGAACATCGTGAAGAACTCCGATTGCAAGGTGCCGTTCACCATCAAGGTCATCGATACGGACGAGATCAACGCCATGGCGCTCCCGGGCGGATTCTTCTACGTCAACTCCGGGCTGATCCTGGCCGCCGAAGAAGAGGCGGAGCTCGCCGGAGTGATGGCGCATGAGACCGCTCATGTGTGCGCCCACCACGCGGCGCGCGAGCAGACACGGCTGGGATACATGCAGATCGGCTCGATTCCTCTGTACATTCTTACTTCGGGATCGTGGACAGGATACGGAATCTATGAGGCGTCGCAATTGGCGATTCCGGTGACCTTCCTGCAGTTTTCGCGGCAGTTTGAGTCTGAGGCGGACTACCTGGGGCTGCAGTACATGTATCGCGCGGGGTACGATCCGCAGGCGTTTATCCAGTTCTTTGAGAAGCTGGATGCGCTCGAGAAGCACAAGCCAGGAACGCTGGCGAAGGTCTTCTCCGACCATCCGCAGACGCCGGACCGGATCAACCGCTCCGAAGATGAGATCGCGACGATTATGCCGGCCAAACCCGATTACATCGTGACGACTTCGGAGTTCGACGATGTAAAGGCTCGCCTGGCGCGGCTTGAGAACAAGCGTAAGGTCAACGACGGCAAGGGCGGCAACAAGCCCACGCTGCGTCGCGCTGGTGGCACCAATAACGATCCGAACAACCCATCCTCCTCGACCGACGACCGCCCGACCCTGGGCAAGCACACCTAGTCCGCGTGCCGTGATTTGATCGTCTGAATCCGGTAAACTGAAGTGATGGCTAAGAAGAAAAAGAGAACTACCGGCTACACCGACGACCACGCCAAGGCTGGTCTCGACACGAAGTTTCCCGATATTGAGACCTGGCAGAACCAGTTTGCCGGATATGAGATTCTCGTCGACGACCCCGAGTTTACCTCCGTGTGCCCGAAGACGGGATTGCCCGACTTCGGCGTGCTTACCATCCGTTACTCTCCCCGAAAGACCTGCCTTGAGCTGAAGTCGCTAAAGGAGTACCTGTTTGTCTACCGCAATCTGGGAATCTTTCAGGAGAACATCGTCAACCAGGTGCTGAACGATGTGGTGAAGGCTTGCGACCCTGTCTGGGCCGTGGTCAAGGGCGACTTTCGGCCGCGCGGCGGGATCTCCACAATTGTCGAGGCACGATATCCCCGGCCAGACGAGAAGTAGACCTACTGGACGGAATTGCCCAGCCCGGGATGATCGGCGGGGCGCGCTCCTTGTGGCCAGTGGAACTTGCGGTCTGATTCGGCGATTGCGACGTCGTTGATGGATGCTTCGCGTCGCCGCATCAGGCCGTCTTCGCTGAACTCCCACTGCTCATTCCCATAGGCGCGAAACCACTGTCCTGATTCGTCATGCCACTCGTACTGGAAGCGGACGGCGATGTGGTTTCCGGTGAAGGCCCATAGCTCCTTGATGAGGCGGTAGCCGTTCTCCTTCGCCCATTTGCGGGTGAGGAATTCGACGATGGCCTCGCGCCCGGTGAGGAACTCGGAGCGATTTCGCCAGACGCTATCTTCGGTGTAGGCGAGAGAGACGCGCGCCGGGTCGCGGGAGTTCCATGCGTCCTCGGCCAGCCGGACCTTCTGGGTGGCGGTTTCAAGGGTGAAGGGTGGGAGCGGTGGGCGAGTGGCGGACATGGCCTCTCCTTGATGCGAGCACGTGGGTGCGGGCACCGGGCATCATGGCCCTGATATGCTCCCCACAGGATGCCACAGACTGCTGAGAACAAGTTGCCCATCTTGCAGGTCGCCGGGGCGACGACCGCACTGGTCTTGTTGACGGCGATGAACTTCGTCAACTTCATCGACCGCTACATCCTGCCCGGAGTGCAGGAGCTGGTGAAGAAGGAGTTTGCGCTCTCGGACGAGCGGGTTGGAGCGCTGACCTTCTGGTTCTTTGTGACCTACATGTGCGCGGCGCCGCTTACTGGCTGGCTGGGTGACCGCTTTCCGCGCAAGCCGCTGATCGTGCTCTCCGCGCTGCTGATGAGCGGCATGAATCTGTTCACGGCAACCGTGCACTCGTACCTTGCATTGAATTTGCGTCACGCTGCGCTCGGGATCGCGGAGGCAAGCTTCAGCGTGTACGCCCCCGCGATGCTGGCAGATTATTTTGAGCCGGACCAGAGAAACCGGATCTTGACCATCTTTTATACGGCGATTCCCGTGGGAGCGGCGGTTGGCTATGCGCTTGGTGGAGCGCTGGGTGGACGGTACGGCTGGCGTATTCCGTTCTCTGTCTCGGCCGCGCCGGGAATCCTGATTGCGCTGCTGATTCTCTTCGTGATGAAGGAGCCCAAGCGCGGCGCTACCGACGTGCGCAAGCCCGGCGAGAAAAAGGCAGCCACCGAGACGCTCTTTGGGCTCGCCGCGAATCCGCAGTATCTCTATGCGACCTTCGGCATGGCGATGGTGGTCTTTTCACTCGGAGGCATCTCGGCGTGGGTGCCGAGCTTCCTGCAACGGGCAGGCGGCTACTCCTCAAGCTCTGCCGGGCTGATTGTGGGCGCTGTCACGGTCTTTGGCGGTCTTGGCGGGACGGCGGTTGGCGGATGGATCGCGCAGATTTGGCTTAAGAAGAACAAGCGGGCGCTGTATTTGATCTCGGCGTGGTCGGCGCTGCTTACCGTGCCTCCAGCGGTCGCGTGCTTCTTTGGTCCGAAGTGGGCGATGGTTCCCGGACTTGCCACCGCACTGTTCTTTATCTTCCTGGGTAATGGCCCGTTGAATGCCGCGATCGTGAACTCGGTCTCGGGAGCGATTCGCGCGACGGCCATTGCCATGGAGCTATTCCTGATCCATGCGTTGGGCGATGCTCCTAGTCCCCGGCTGATTGGATTGGTCAGCGATCACTCCACGCTGGGTACGGGCTTAGGCGTGACGCTCATCAGCATGGTGGTGGCTGGGGCGTTGCTGTTTCTTGGCGCGAGGACGGTGTCGACGAGCGCCGATGCGACGTCCGAGCATGGGCTTGCTGGATGATGCTCCACCTTTGGAACCTTGTACTGCGAGTTTGGGTTGTTCAGGCCTGGGTGGTGGGTTTGCTATGGGCGTGGAAGGCGATAGAGGCTGCGCTAGGTCTGCCAAAGGTTCCTGATCTTCTGGATGCTGGCTGGGACGCAGCGCCGGCATCAGGACCGGCGCTGACCGTCATCGTGCCTGCGCTGAACGAGGCCGAGAATGTCGGGGCATGTCTGGAGTCGCTGCTGAAGCAGGAGTACACGTCGTTAGAAATACTGGCGGTGGATGATCGCTCGACGGATGGCACGGGCGCGATCATGGACTCGTTCGCGGCGCGCTATCCGGATCGGCTGAAGGTGCTGCACATCACCGATCTACCTGTGGGATGGCTGGGTAAGACGCACGCCATGGCGGTCGCGGCCCGCGAGTCGACGAGCGAGTATCTGCTGTTCACGGATGCCGACATTCTCTTTGGCCCGGATGCTCTGCGGCGGTCTATGGCGTATGCCGTTGCGAGCCAGGCGGATCATCTGGTGACGCTGCCGACGCTGGTTTTGAAGCGGTGGGACGAGGCGGCGCTGCTGAGCTTCTTCCAGGTCTGCGCCATGTGGGCTTCGCGTCCCTGGAAGGTTGCGGACCCCAAGGCAAAGCGCGATGCCGTAGGTGTGGGTGCCTTCAATCTAATCCGCCGCGATGTGTACGAAGGCGTGGGCGGCTTCGAGGCGCTGCGCATGGAGATCATCGAAGATCTTGGGATAGCGCGCCGCGTCAAGCGGGCGGGACTGCGGCAGAGAGTCGCCTTTGGCAGAGGTCTGGTGAACGTCCACTGGGCGCCGGGCGCACTGGGCGTAGTCGGGGTTCTCACGAAGAATATATTTTCCGCCTTTCAGTTTCGGATTCCCCTGCTGCTCTTTGCATGCGGATGGCTTCTCGCATTTTGCGTGCTGCCGGTAGTGGTGATTGCGCCAGGGCTGATGCTGCCGGCGATCCTAACGGCGGTGTCCGTGGTGTCGCTGTACATCGGGTTGGGACGGCATTCCGGCATCTCTGCCTGGAATGGGTTACTGGCACCGATCGCTGCGCTGCTGCTGATCTACGCCTTGCTGAGGTCGATGGTGACGACACTGCGGCAGGGAGGGGTCGTCTGGCGAGGCACGTTCTATCCGCTTGCGGAGTTGAAGAGGCACGTTGCGCCGATGTGGTGACCTGCATAACGCTCCGGCGCGGCGAAGTGTTACAACTCCAACATGCGTCTTCACCGAATCTGTTGCGTGTTGCTGCTGGCGATGGATGTATCTGCGATCGCTGCGCAGAGTTCGCACAAAGCACCGGTTGCGGTGATCGACACCTCCCTGGGCCGCATACGTTGTCAGCTCTTCGAGGCTGAGCGTCCGAAGACAACCGCGCAGTTCATCGCCCTGGCCCAGGGCACGAAGGCTCATGAGAAGCCCTTCTACGACGGCACCCCGCTTTACGGCATACCGGCGGGAGTTCGCGGAGGGAGCCGGTCAGACTGGCCAGCAGCGAGTCTTCCAGTGGAGAACGAACCTGTCCTTCGATATGACCGTCCGGGCCGAATGGGCATGCGGCGGAGGGCGGGACAGACCGGAACGACCGAGTTCATGATCCTCGATCACGCGAACTCGGAAGATGATGGCGACGACGCGGTGGTGTTTGGCCAATGCGATGACGCGTCGCTGCCGGTGGTAACGGAGATCTCGCATCGGCTCGCCGTAGCGGACAACCACCCGGACAGGCTGATCGTGATCCATCATATTGCGATCCTTCGCGAGGGCCAGCCTCTGCCGCCGGTCGCGCGCGATCTGCCTCCGGCCATGCTCGTTGCCAATCCTCGGGCACCGATTGCCTCCGCGCCTGAACCGGCAGGGCCTTTGGCGGTGATTGAGACGACGATGGGGCAGTTATCCTGCCGCCTGTTTACGAAAGAGTCGCCTGTAGCCACGAGTGTCTTCATCGGGCTGGCCGATGGTACGAAGGAGTGGACGAATCCCGTCACGAAAAAGGTGGAGCACGGGACGCGCTTCTACGACGGCATGGGGTTCGATCGAGTCATCCCGGACTTCGTGATTCAGACGGGCGACTATACGGGCGATATCAGCGGGGCAACCGATATCGGGTTCCGCTTCAAGAACGAGACCTTTCCGGGGCTAAGCTACGACCGCCCGGGGCGACTGGCGTTCGGCAATAATGGACCTGACACGAACAACAGTGAGATTTTTATCTCGGAACATCCGATGCGGCGGCTTGATGGTGGCTTCACCATCATTGGGCAATGCGATGACGCTTCCGTCAGGCTGGTCGAGGCCATCGCTCGCGTTCCAAGGGACGCTGCGAACAAGCCAATCAAGCCCGTAAAGATTATCCAGGTACGCTTTGTCTCGCAGTGAAATTGGCAGTAAGGCACCAAAAGGAGTTTGGCGATTCTAAACCGCAGAGAGTTTATTGAGCGTTCTCTTGCTACGGCCACAGTGTTTGGCGGTAGTCGTATGTTTGGGCAGAAAAGTGCCGCAAACACCAACGTCCGCACCTCTCTGGGAGTTCTTCGGGGTCTGACTCAGGACGGCGTCCGCACTTTTCGCGGAGTTCCGTTCGCCGAGCCTCCCGTTGGCGCCCTTCGGTTTATGCCGCCTTTGCCACCAAAGCCGTGGAAGGGCGAGCGGGATGCTACGAGCTTCAGCGCTTCGCCGATGCAGCCGGGCGAAGTGGGAACTCAGCATAGCGAGGACTGCCTGTATCTGAATATCTGGGCCCCAGAGGGTAAGGGGCCGTTTCCGGTCTTCGTGTGGATTCATGGTGGCGGATTTACCGGTGGGCATTCGTTCGAGGCGACCTACGATGGAACCGGTTTTGCTCGCGAAGGCGTTATTTGTATCTCTGTCGGTTACAGACTTGGCGTCTTCGGCTTCCTCGATCTTGAACCTGTGCTTGGCCCTAAATATGCAGGCTCTTCGAACAACGCGGTACGCGACTTGATCGCAGCATTGGAGTGGATTCAACAGAATGTCGCGAGCTTCGGCGGCGATCCGGCTCGCGTGACGATTGGCGGCGAGTCGGCGGGAGCGAAGTTATCGGATATCCTGCTGGGTGTCCCGTCGGCGGAGCCTCTGTTTCATCAGGTGATTTCCGAAAGCGGTGGCGCGGAACGGGTGTGGCCGAAAGTGCTCGCGACGCCGATCGGTAAGGGTTTTGCCGATGCTTGGACGGAGGCGACTGGCCAGCCAGCGGCGGCGATGCTGACGGCTCCTGCCGAAAGGCTGATCCCTGTGCAGAAGGAGTTTATGGATCGCTGGCCGCAACACTTTCCTCTGCGGCCTGAGATCGACGGGAAGCTGATCGCGAAGTTGCCGGTGCAGGTTGTCGGGGCTGGAGGTGCGCGAACGAAGCGCTTGCTGATCGGGACGAATCGCGATGAGAGCGCCTTATTCGTTGGGCCGCATCCTGGCGACGCAACGGCGCAGAATGTTGGCAATCTGGGGCTATCTTCCTTCCATGAGACTTACGAGCGGTACAAGTCGGCCTATCCGCAAATGACGGACGAGCAGCGTCGGATACGCGCGCTCACAGCGGAAGAGTATTGGGTTCCGAGCCTGAGGCTGGCGGACTCGCATGTGAACGCGGGCGGAACAGCCTTTGTGTACGAGCTTGCTTTTGCCGAGACGAGCGGAAGGTTGGGTGGGTACTCCTATCACTCGCTGGATGTGGGCATGATTTGGCAGCATCCCCATCTGGATGCGGCAAACGGAGCGCAGGAAGCGGCGCTCGGAAAACAGATTCATGCTGCCTGGGTGGCGTTTATCAAGGGGGAGACGCCCTCGGCGCAGGGGTTGCCGGTGTGGCCGAAGTATCGTGCGGATACGCGTCCTACGATGATTCTGGATGCTGTGAGTAAGGTTGAGGAGAGGCCGCAGGAGGCGGAGTTTCGGCTTTGGGATGGGAAGCTGTAAGGTAGCAGTTGAATCGAATTTCAAGTGGCCTTAATGAACATAATCTGCGAATGCGAATGTGGCTCCCAGAGTTTTCAGATGAGACTGAAACGTGCTGAACAGGTCGGGCTCTTGACTTGTATGCTTGGGCACCATTCGCTGCTGCTCGATAGTCGTGACTATTGGGCCGATATCCTGGAAGATGGACGACCGAAGCTAAGCCGGTGTCGCTGTGGCAACAACCTTTTCAAAGTCGAGTTACGTTATGATTTCCGAGATGAGGGAGAGGTGCGCAGCATTGAAGTGACTGCTGACTGTTCGGCTTGCGCCAGACCGCAAGCGGCTGCCCTCTTTGAGACCAAGTACGCCCCAACGGACCACCTCGTCGCAAGGCCTCTGGATCCAATTGAACGACCCTGGTTTCAGCCGAAGAGGCAGGAATTGACTTCGCTATGGATACCTCAGGATGCCGAGCGATTCGCCAAGTATCTTGTGGAGGAACTGGATGGACGGGCGTTCTCGTCTGATACTGACTACGACTACAGACCGCGTGAACTCAGAGACATATGTTTTTATCCTGAATTGACGCGAGATGTTCTCTTTACGAATGTGCCTGATATTGTTCCGGCCTCGAAAGAGCGACCAGAGAACAGCTCGCCATTTCTAAGGCTGTCCAGTCCATATCATATGCACTATTCAGCAGTCTTCGATCTGAGCCGCCTGGAAAGCGATGTCTGCTTGTTGTACTCGATCAGGTTCTCCGAAGAAGTTATTGCCGATGGCGAGCTGTTGCCCCAACCACCACCGTTTTTGGAGTTCACTCGGCTGGCCGTCGAATGGTTGAGAGCAAATTATGTCTCGCTTCGTGGTAAGCGTACGGCGGACAACCTACAGGAACATCTGCGCGCAGACCGTTTGAGGTTTCCCGAAAAATTCCGATAGCGATGATGGTCAGGGATTCGAGGTTTCGGACGCGTTTTCCTCAGCAGGAGCGTGCTCTCGCGGAAGCCTAAAATGGAGGGATGGCAGCAGAGTTTACCCACCTTCATCTTCATACGGACTACTCCCTTCTCGACGGCGCATGCGATGTAGACAAGCTCGCATCGCACCTCAGCAAGATCGGCCAGACGGCGGCCGCGATGACCGACCACGGCAACATCTATGGCGCGGTGCACTTCTTCAACGCTATGGCGAAGAAGAACCTGAAGCCGATCCTCGGGTGCGAGCTGTATCTCTCGAAGACGGACGACCACCGCACGCTCGCCGATGGCTACAACCACTTTTTGCTGATCGCCGAAAACCAGGAAGGCTATCGCAACCTTGTTCGGTTGACCAGCGAAGCGTCGCTGCATGGGTTTTATCGCAAGCCTCGTGTCTCGAAGGACTTTCTGTCGAAGCATACTGAGGGTTTGATTGGTTTTTCGGGATGCCTTGCTGGCGAAGTTAATCAGCACATCATGGCTGGCAAGTATGAAGAAGCGAAGAAGAGCGCGGGCATGTTTCAGGACATGTTTGGCAAGGGGAACTTCTTTCTCGAAGTGCAGGACCACGGTCTGAAGCCTGACAAGGAGGTCTGCGACGCGATCTTCAAGATGGAGCGCGAGCTCGATATTCCGGTGATTGCGACGAACGATTCGCACTATGTGGCGGCGGATGACTCGCGGGCGCACGAGATTTTGTTGTGTGTGCAGACGGCGGGATCGATGAACGATCCAAACCGTTTCAAGTTCGACACGCAGGAGTTCTACATCAAGAGTGCGGAGGAGATGCACCGCACGTTTGCGGAGCATCCCGAGGTCTGCACGCGGACCATGCAGTTTATCGAGCGCTGCAATTTGAAGATGCAGAAGGTGGACAATCCCTTCCCGGAGTTTCCGGTGCCCGAGGGCGAGACGCTCTTCAGCTACTTCGAGAGAGTGTGCCGCGAAGGGTTACAAAAGCGGCTGGATACATCGGTCGCGCATCTGCGTTCGCGCGGGTTGTTGCGGAAGACGATCGACGAGTATCACGCTCGGCTCGATCGCGAGATCGGCATCATCAAGGACATGAAGTTCCCCGGCTACTTCATGATCGTGTGGGACTTCATTCGCTACGCGCGTGAGCAGAACATTCCCGTGGGGCCGGGACGTGGATCGGCGGCAGGATCGCTTGTCGCTTACTGCATGGAGATCACCGACGTCGATCCGCTACAGAACGAGCTGCTCTTCGAGCGCTTCCTGAATCCCGAACGTATCTCGATGCCCGATATCGACATCGACTTCTGTATGAATCGGCGTGGCGAAGTCATTGACTACGTCACGCGGAAGTATGGCCGCGATCAGGTCGCGCAGATCATCACCTTCAACACGATGGCGGCGAAGGCGGCGATCAAGGACGTTGGACGCGCTCTCGATATGCCCTATGGCGAAGTCGATCGCATTGCGAAGATGATTCCGCCGACCATCGGCATCACTATCGATCAGGCGCTGAAGGATGGCGGCCCGCTGACGACCGCGTATGAGACCGACCCCAAGGTGAAAGAGATCATCGATGCGGCGCTGAGGCTTGAAGGCCTGATCCGCGGCGCGGGTGTTCACGCGGCGGGCGTTGTAATTGCGCCTAAGCCTCTCACTGAGCTTGTGCCAGTGACGCGAGCGAAGAACGAAGACATTGTCACGTCGTACGACATGGGCGCCATCGAGAAGATGGGCTTGTTGAAGATGGACTTCCTTGGCCTGACGACGCTGACGGTCATCGATGACTGTCTGAAGCTCATCAAGCGGACGACTGGTGAGACGGTCGATATGGCCACGATTCCGCTGGACGATGAGAGGACCTATGAGCAGGTCTATCATCGCGCGCTGACCTCAGGCGTCTTCCAGTTTGAGTCGGGCGGGATGCGCGACGTTCTGCGACGTTATAAGCCCACCTCCATTGAAGACCTGACCGCGTTGAACGCGCTCTATCGTCCGGGCCCGATCCAGGGTGGCATGATCGACGACTTCATCGAGCGTAAGTGGGGACGCAGGGCGGTGAGCTATGAGCTGCCTGAGTTGGAAGTGATCCTGCGCGAGACGCTGGGCGTCATCGTTTACCAGGAACAGGTCATGCAGATCTCGAACGCGCTTGCGGGTTACTCGCTGGGCGATGCCGACCTGCTGCGCCGGGCTATGGGGAAAAAAGATGCGGGGGAGATGGCCAAGCAGCGTGAGCGCTTCATGGCCGGCGCGGCGAAGAACAAGCACCCGAAGGATACCGCAGGAAAGATCTTCGACTTGATGGCGCAGTTTGCGGGGTACGGCTTCAACAAGTCGCACTCGGCTGCGTATGCGTTGCTGGCTTATCACACGGCGTGGTTGAAGACTCACTATCCGGTCGAGTTCATGGCGGCGCTGCTGACCAGTGAAACCTCCAAGCCGGAGAATGTCGTCAAGTACATCTCCGAGTGCAAGGAGATGAATATCCCGGTCGTGCCCCCGGATGTGCAGTTGTCGTTTGCAAGTTTTACGCCGATTCAGACCGAGCAGGGAAGCGCGATCGGGTTCGGGCTGGCGGCGATCAAAAACGTCGGCCACAACGCAATTGAGTCGATCATCGCGGCTCGTGCGTTACTTGAGGCCGAGGGTAAGAAGGGCTTCGCGAGCTTGTGGGAGTTCTGCGAGAAGGTCGACCTGCGGCTGCTCAACAAGCGCGTGCTGGAGTCGCTGATCAAGGCGGGCGCTATGGATGCGTTCGGAGCGCGTGCGTCGATCATGGCGGCGCTGGACAAGGCGATGGAAGGCGCAGCGAAGGCGCAGCGCGACAATGCTGCGGGACAGAGTGGACTCTTCGGGATCTTCGACGATGGGCCGGTCGGCGGGGCGAGCACGGAACATGCCCTCCCGAACGTGGCGGAGTGGGACGAGCATACGCGTCTACAGAATGAGAAGGACGTTCTGGGCTTCTTTGTCTCCGGGCACCCGATGGATAAGTATCGCGAAAAGTTACGTAATATGAAGGTCGTCACGACGGCTCAGGCCATCGAGATGAAGCCAGAGCCGCAGGTGTTCCGGCGCGGGCGCAGTGAGGAGCCTACGAACGAGATCTCGATTGCGGGTGTTATCACCGGCCTGAAGGTGGCGAAGTCGAAGCGTTCGGGCGAGTTCTACGCGCAGGCATCGCTGGAAGATACTGTCGGCAAGATCGAGTTGATTGCGTTTCCGCAGAGCTACGAGAAGCTGGCGGAGAAGTTGAAGATCGATGTGCCGGTGCTCATCACGGGTTCGCTGCGCGGGGAAGAGGATTCGGCCCCGAAGCTAGCCGTTTCAAAGATACAGGCGCTTGAGGATATCAAGCTGAAGCTGCCGGAGGCACTACGGATCAAGGTGCCACTGCACAGCCCGGACAAGGAGCTGCTGGTGAAGATGCAGGCGGTCTTTCGGAGCGCCCCCGGCACAGGAAAGCTGCTGCTTGATCTTGAAGAGCCGGGAGCGTTCTGTGCGGTGCTGGAACCGCAGGATGTGATGGTCGCTGCGGATAAGCTCTTTATCGACAGGATTGAAGAGTTGGTGGGACGGGGTGGAGTAAGGGTCATCAACTAAGAACGGGCGGTGTGAACGCCTACGTCCCACCCATCGCATGAAGCAAGAGCGCGATGGATGGGGCACCCGCGCATTCTGGGCGCGCGGAAGAACGCCATCAAGTAAGATGGAACAGGCTAAGTTATGGCAGAGATCGAATCGACACGAAACGCACAGAAGTCCCCTCCGGCGGTGCCGGAAGCGTGGATCAAGACGGAGCTTGCGCGGCACGAGAAGCGCCCCTATCCGATGGACTTTATCTCAGCTCTGTTTACTGACTTCAGCGAGATTCACGGCGACCGTGCCTTCGGCGATGACCACGCGATGGCCTGTGGAATGGCCTTCTTTCATGGCGAACCGGTGATGGTGATCGGCAACCTGAAGGGCCGTACTCTCAAAGAGCGTGTTGAGCGCAAGTTCGGCAGTCCGGAGCCCGAGGGTTATCGTAAGGCGCTTCGCTGTATGAAGATTGCGGAAAAATTTGGGCGGCCTATCTTCACGTTTCTTGACCTTGCTGGAGCGTTTCCAGGGCTCGGTGCGGAGGAGCGTGGGCAGGGTGAGGCGATCGCACGCAACCTGCTGGAGATGTCGCGGTTGAAGGTCCCTACGATCGCGACGATTACAGGCGAGGGTGGTTCAGGTGGAGCGCTCGCGCTGGCTGTTGCCGATCGCGTGCTGATGCTCGAGAACGCGATCTACTCGGTGATCTCGCCTGAGGGTTGCGCTTCGATTATGTGGAAGGACGCTAGCAAGAAGCAGCAGGCTGCTGCTGCGTTGCGTTACACGGCGATCGATGTGCTGCGGATGGGCTGCGTGGATGATGTGCTCTCGGAGCCGGTGGGCGGCACGCAGAATGATCCTGCGGCAGCCATGGCGTTTGTGGACGATCGGCTGCGGCATCATCTGGCAGAGTTGACGGCGATGCCGGAGGCTGAGCGGCTGGAGAAGCGCTATACGAAGTTCCGCAACATCGCCCAGTTCTATACGGTCGGCTGACTTACGAAGCTCTGCGTTTATGGGAGCTTTGGGATCTCTGACTGCCGCAGGCGGACGAATCGGATCGACTTGCGGTTCCAGGTGTAGGTCATGCAGAGGTCATTGTTGCTGGCCTCGATGATCGCCGGGTAGGAGAACTCTCCGGGTTCGTCTTCCAGCGTGAGAAACATTTTGAAGTGGTCGCCGTCGTTACTTAGGGCGAGGTTCAGAGGAGACCGGCCCTTTGTTGTGTTGTTGTAGATCAGGACGACGCGGTGGTCTTTGAGGGCGACGGCATCGATGCCAGAGTTTGGGTTAGGCACATCGATGGGACGGGCCTCGGTCCATGTGATGCCTTTATCGAAGGAGTCGGATACGACGACTCGTCCGATGACCTCGGTGGAACGTGCATAGAGACGCAGGTGCTTTGCTCTGAGCGAGACGACGGAGGGCTGGATGATGCCTTCGCGCTGGTTCGAGGCGGGGTCTGAAGGGGCCGGGGCAATTGGCCCGATCTTCGCCCAGGACTTGCCGTTGTCCTTGCTGCGCTCGATCCATACGGCCCAGGAGTGATAAGACTCAGTGGAGCTTCCGCTGACGATGGTGCCGTCGGGTAAGACGAGCGGCTTGGCCCGAACCGGGCCGATCAAACCTGCCGGAAGGTGTTCTGCGGGCGACCAGGTCGTCCCTTCGTCGTCGCTGTACTTGCGGGCGGCGGTCCAATTTTGCGGGTCGGTCCCGAACTTGTAGTAGAGCCACAGGCGCTGAGATTTGGCGGGCGGATTCGGCGCATGGAAGAGGACTGGATTCCAGCAGGCGACGCCGGGTTCTCGTGCCAGTTCGACCGGTTTCGACCATGCTCTGGCGATCTGCCTCGAGCTCCAGATCGCCACGTCGTTTGCGCCCTCAGCGGTACCCCCGAACCAGGCGGAAAGGATCGAGTGGTCGCTCAGTTCGACGAGGGTGGAGGCGTGGCTCGATGGAAATAAGGTGCTGCCGGGCGGGAAGATGAACTCGCCCTTCGGTTGAGCAGACAGGTGCATGGTGAAGACCGCGATGAGTGCAAGAACGATTGAGAGGTGGCGGCGCACAGGTGTCTATTCCTCCGACACGGCCATCAGGCGTGACCATAGCGTCTTGATGCCGGCGTCGGTTTTGGCGGAGATCGGCAGAATCTCGTCGACCTCGTGCTCGCGCTTGAGTGCCGCGATGGACTTTGACAGGACGTTCCCTGAGATGCGGTCGGCCTTGGTGCCCACCACCAGATAAGGCCGCTGGCTTTGCTTGAGATAGGTGATGAGCTGGGTGTCGTTGGCCTGGGGTGGGATGTTGGTGTCTACGAGGCAGATGCACAGTGCCAGCGTCTCACGGTTGGCCAGGTAAGGTTCGATGAAGGTAGGCCACTCGGAGGAGATGGACTTCGAGATCTTGGCGTATCCGTAGCCGGGGAGGTCGGCAAAGATCAGCGTGGGGCGGATCTTCTTTTTTTCGCCTGCGCCCTCGTGCAGAGCGAAGAAGTTGATCGCGCGGGTTCGGCCGGGGGTCGAGGAGACGTGCGCTTCCTTCGATCCGATGAGCGAGTTGATCAGGGAAGATTTGCCTACGTTCGAGCGGCCGAGAAACGCGACTTCCGGCACATCGAAGGTCTTTGCCTTGGTGGGGAAGTGGGACACATCAGTGGCAGAGAGCAGAAAGACCGGCGAGAGGCGCATAGCTCTATCTTAGTCTCTTGATTGCATGAAGATGCCCATCCGGGCTGCGATGCTATCGCGATCCGGATGGGCACTCTCTCACAACAAACTCAGACAGATTTTAGGGCTGCACTGTCAAGGGATCCAGAAGGCTGAAGGTCACTACAGACTCGGATGGAATCACAACATCCTTGTTCCCGGTGTATGCTGCGCCTGCAGTACCCGCTCCAGCGCCAGCCAGACCGCCGATGACTGCGCCCTTTCCGCCGCCCGCGAGGCCGCCTATGATCGCGCCGAGACCCGCGCCGCCGCCGATCAGAGCTCCGGTACGCTTGCCTTTGCCTTTGGACTCTTTCTCGTACTCCGAAGTGTGAACATGGACGGAACCGATGGATGAGATCTCGATCCCGATGGCTCCTTCGCCCTTGAATCTGCCTCTGCCTTTGGCCGCCACGACAGTCCCGGAGACTCGTGTGCCGCGGCGGAACAGGGTTTCGCCGTGCGAGACGATAGGCTCCTCGAGTTCGCCGGAGAAGGCATCGCCGACTTCATTCTTTCCAGCGCTGAGGGTCTCATTGGTACGAACTACGACGCGCGTTCCTCTTGGAGCTACCAAGGCAACTGGCTGGGGCGGTGGCAAGGGAGCTGCCACAGGCTGTGCGGGCGTGGCGGCGACCGTCGGCGCAGTGGAGGGCGCGGGTGCAGCGTTGGTTGGAGTTCCGTCGGAGTTCACCGGACCGGCGGGGGCGTTCTGTCCGGCTACAGGTGCTGGGGTAGCAGGGGGAGTCGATTTGCATCCGATCGCGCCCATCGCCGCTGCGATGCCCGCCAAGAGAATAACCCTGGAAAGAAGACGGTAAACTTTCATGCTCGTAATGGCCTCCGGAAGTGGGCTTCCACAAAGGTAGATGATTCCGATTTTGGAGTAGTTGCCCTTTTTCGGGGCGACTCGAAGTTGGCAACGTAGCGTGATAAGCCGGATATCTCGCTGGATATGCACCGTCTCTCCGTAACCCAGCTAGATACTAAGATATGCCTGATGTCGTATCGCGTGTCCAGAAGAGAGCAGCGCTTGCGGCAATGGAAGCAGCGGGCTCTCGCCCGGGGCGCTAAGGGACTGTCAGGAGTTTCTTTTCCTGATGGGTTCCGTCAAGTAAATGAAGAGCCAGAGGGTGGCTTCCCATTGCGTCGGCGATCTTGACTCCGAGAGTCTGAAAGCCTGCGACAAGGCGCTGATCGTTCCAAACACCGTCCTTCACGATCAAAGACAAGTCGGTCGCTCCGGCATTTTTCTTAAGCAGGACAAGGCCGCCGGTGTCATGAAAGTATCCGAGGGATTGAAGCGTCTTGCCGAGGACCTTTGCGTCTGCTTCGCTTGCGGTGCCGGAGTACCAGACCCGATCATGCGCGCTTACGGCACGCGACCGGTACTCGATATGCAGTACATGTTTCAGATCGCCTTTGGCGTCGGTCAAGCGAACCTCCAAAGGTGGGCCGCCAACAAACGGAGCGATTAGTACGCCGAGCCTCTCAAAGTTCAGAATCGTGTTTGGATCGTCCCACAGCGGCACCGCGTTTGCCGGGGCTTGGACATTCCCTGCGATTGTGGACACTCCCTTCGCTCGCTGGCTTCTCAGTGGGAAGGTGATCGACGGGCCGGTAGAGTCTTTCGAGAAGAGGATGACGTTGCCCTGGTTCGAGAAGAAGTATTGTTCTCGAAGCAATTTGCCGAGGTTTTCGGCGTCTTCCACAGTGGCTGCGCCGCTGTATATGATCTTGCCGCCGTTGCCCACCGGTATGCTCTTCCCGGTCATGACCTGGCGGTTCAACTCACTTATGTTCATTTGGGTCTTCGGAGCGGCCATGAGGCAAACGGTTGCGAGGAGGGTTCCACCTGCCGCGACCGTCAGAGCCCGGAGAGGCTGAATGTGCTGGGCTGCTGGCAAGAGCGGGCTCGCGAGAAACCATCCGGCTACGAAGCCTCCGGCCAATCCAGCGATATGTGCGGTCATATCAACTTCTGATTTGGACAAGCCATAGATGATGTTGAAGAGAAGAAAAACGCCGGCGGACTTTGCGATCGCGAGTGCATTCGCTTTCGGGATCACGTCGGGTTCCTTCAGCAGGAACGCCAGCAAGGCTCCGTAGACGCCGAAGACGGCCCCTGAAGCTCCCGCCGAGACAACATTGGGATGAAGGTAAAGACCCGCTACGTTTCCGAAGACCCCGGCGAGCAGGTAAAGCACAAGAAAGCGGAGATTGCCAAAGAGCTTTTCGGTGAAGATGCCCACCTGGAAGAGGATGTACATGTTCATCAGAACGTGGATGACGCTGAGATGAATAAAGCAGGCAGTCAGTAGCCGCCACCACTGACCGTGCGTGGTAAGTGGGCCATAGTTCGCTCCCCACGGCAGAATCTGCGCAGGTTGGAAAGACGAGGCACCGAGGATGAACATTGCCACGAAGATGGACAGATTGATTGCGATCAGCGCGATCGTGACCATCACCTTCGGGGTTGCGGCATCCAGGGTCTGCTGAAGGGTAGGAAGCTCTTGAACGGCCACAGGCGTCGATGGATCTTCAGGCATAGGCACATCTCCTGCGCTTGCATCTGGATGATCAGCATGGCCCGGCAGTTCTGATGGCTGTCGTTCGAAGGAGTTCCCCGAACTCTGAATCACAGGTGCGAGGCGTGCAAGGACTTCGAGTTGAGCCGGAGCAGTCTAACCCTTGCTGTGAACCCTTGTTCCGTCTCGCCTCTTTGATTCTTCCCCACGCCCAGTCATTGCACAGTCGGTCCGAGACCGTGCTTACCTGGGAGCGAGATCTCCTAACCAATAGGCCGCTTTCACTCCACCGTCCTCAGAAAGTCGCTTCCGGTAATGAACGCGCCATCGGGGCCCATGAGGAGCGCGTTCTGGCCCGAAACTCCGGGCTGGAACAGAGCTAAGAGAAAGAGTGGAGGAAGTCGTAGCTGACTTTGGCGGACTCAAGCTGTCCGCGTTGGTAGGGCGCTTCCTGTTCGGCGAAGATATGCACGATGCCTGCTGTCTTCGCGGCGGCAAAGATCGACTTGTAGTCGATAAAGCCGTGCCCGAGTTCCACGCCGGTAGGGCGGCCGGGACCGACGAGGTCGATCGTGGGCTTGATGGGACGGAAGTCTTTGACGTGAAGCATGCGGAAGCGGCCGGGGTGACGCTTGAAGTAAGCCGGAGCGCTGGCGCCTGCGACCGTCATCCAGCCGCAATCGATCTCGAACTTCACCAGATCGTGGTCGGTCTCGTTGAGCAGGACGTCGTAGCCGAATGAGCCGTCGGGCATCTTCTCGAATTCGAAGTTGTGGTTGTGGTAGGCATACTGCAGACCGGCGGCTTTGGCTTGCTTGCCTGCATCATTCATGTGCGCTGCGATCTTCTTGAAGCCGTCCAGTCCAAGCGCGGGCGAGGGTGCAGCCTGATCCGTGGATTTTGGCCGTCCATTGGGAAAGAGATTGACGAAGACGGAGCTGACCGCGAAGTGAGCGCCAAGCGCATTGGCGTCGGCGAAGATGGGGGCCAGGTCGGCCGCACCGGTGAAGGGAAGATGGGCGCTGGGGCAGCTCAGCCCCGCGTCGCTGATGAGCTTGCCGAACTCGACTGCGGTGTACTTGCCGAAGCCGGCGGACTCGACCTCACGGAAGCCGAGGTCGTGGAGCGCTTTCAGGGTTCCGGGTGTGTCTTTCGCAAGCTCGTCACGGACAGCATAGAGCTGGATGCCTGCGGGCAGGCCGAGGGGTTCGGAGAGCGCGGTGCGGACGGTGAGGGCGGCAGCTGCAGTTGCGATGAAGTGACGTCGTGTGAAGTTCAATGGATTGCTCCTTTGTAAGCGTGTCGTGATGAGAAGTAGATCCCTTGCGTCCCATACGCATAGAGCTATGGCAGGGCAAAGGCGACGTAGGCCGCTCCTTGCGGGCCTTTCGGGTTGCGGGCGCCGCTGGTGGCAATCACGATGTATTGTTTGCCATCGATCATGTACGTGCTGGGGGTGGCGGTGCCGGCGAAGGGGAGATCGCCCTCCCAGAGCAGCTTGCCGGTCGCGGACTCAAAGGCGCGGAGCTTGCGGTCATAGATCGTAGCTCCGATGAACAGGACGCCGCCTGCGGTGACGACGGGGCCACCATAGTTTTCGGTGCCGGTATCGCCCATGCCCTTTGCTGCGAGTTCAGGATAAGAGCCCAGTGGAATCTTCCAGATGAATTTGCCGGTGTTCAGGTCGATCGCGTTAAGCGTGCCCCAGGGCGGAGCGACGGCCGGATAACCGTCGGGGTCGAGAAACTTGCGATATCCGGTGAAGCGGTACCTCGGGACGGTCGACGAGTTCGCGCCGACGAGCTCGCGTTTCTCGGACGCGGCGGGGGGAGCGTCCATCGGCGGCCCGAGATAGCGCAGGATGGCGGCGTTGTCGTCGGCTGTGAGCTTCGGAGATGCGGGCATGCGGCCTTTGCCCTGGTGGATGATCGTGACGATCTGCGCATCGGACATGCGTGCGCGAACGCCCAGCAGGCCGGGGTAGTTCGAAGGCGCCCCGAGCCGATCTTCGCCGTGGCAGATGGCGCAGTTCTTCGCATAGAGCCTGCCGCCGGGAACATCCGTGCCACCCAACGCCAAAGCGATGTTCATGTCCGGATCGGCGGTCGTGGGGTGATCGAGATAGTCGACAAGTTGTTCGAGGCGCGTGTTCTGAACCGCGGGAAATCCGGGCATGCGGCCTTTGCCGCCGTGAATGGTCGCGACAAGCTGAGATTTGGTGAGACGCTTGTCGATATCGACGAGCGTGGGAAAAGCAGGTGGATTGCCCTTGCGGTCGCCGCCGTGGCAGATGGCGCACTGCGTCTGGTACAGCACCTGGCCAGGAGTGCCGGGCTTGTTTTCGGTGAGGCCGCTGGTCCAGGCAAGGTCGTTCGCATTGACGTAGATCACGCCGGAGCGAGGATCGATGGCTGGTCCGCCCCACTCGGCTCCGCCGTCGAAGCCCGGGAAGACGACAGTCTGTTTGTCCACCGATAGAGGGATGAACTGTCCCTCGCTGCGGAAGGTCTTGAACTCTTTTTCGGCCCACGCATGCGCCTCGGGCGTGCGCGCGGTCAGCATATCGGAGGTGAGCCTCTGGCGGGCGAACGGCTCGGGCGCCGTGGGGATCGGCTGGGTCGGTGAGGCGACTTCACCCGGTACGTCGGAGGAAGGGAACGGACGCTCCTCGATGGGAAAGAGCGGCCTGCCGGTGACGCGGTCGAAGAGGAAGACGAAGCCGTGCTTGCTGGTCTGGGCGACGGCGTCGATTGTCTTGCCATCGTGTTGGACAGTGACGAGGGCAGGTGAAGCAGGGAAGTCGCGATCCCATATGTCGTGATGCACGCCTTGAAAGTGCCAGAGCTGCTTGCCGGTGTTCGCGTCCAGCGCGAGGAGCGTGTTGGCGAAGAGGTCGTTGCCTACGCGGTCGGCACCGTAGAAGTCAGAGACTGCCGAACCGGTGGGTGCGAAGACGATGCCGCGCTGGATATCGACGGTCATCCCGGCCCAATTATTGGCGGCTCCCGCGGTTTGCCATGCGTCTTGGGGCCATGTGGCGTAGCCCGCTTCGCCGGGATGCGGAATGGTGTGAAAGCTCCAGGTAAGTTTTCCGGTGCGAACGTTATAGGCGCGAATGTCGCCATGTGGAGCAGGGTTTGTCTCCGGAGCGCGGAAGCCAACGATGAGGAGGTCGTGGAAGAGCACCCCTGGTGTGGTCAGGGCGACGTTGTTCTGGGTGTAGTCCGAGTCCAGGTCCTTGCGCAGATCCAGTCGTCCGTCTTCGCCGAAGCTTCTGATTGGCTGGCCAGTGGCAGGGTCGAGCGCGTAGAGAAAGTTCATGATGTAGGCGAAGAGAACGGACTCTTTGCCGTAATGCCAGTAGCTGAAGCCGCGGCTGGGCTGGCGGCCCTCGATCTTCGAGTCGAAGGTCCAGAGCTTTCTGCCAGTGGCACCATCCATCGCGATGACCTGGAGCGTAGGCGTGTAGCCGTAGACGACGCGCCCAACGACGAGCGGGTTGACCTGCACGCCGCCATCATTGCCGACGTCGGTGCGCCAGACCTGCTTGAGGAGATGAGCGTTGCCGACGTTGATCTGGGCGAGTTCGGAGTAGTGATCTCCGTTGACTCCTCCGTTGTAGGCAGGCCAGTCGGTCGAGAGTGTCGGTTGATTCGATGCGACAGCGAAGGCCGCATGCGTGATGTGCGGATAGCCTAGCCACAGGCCGAACCCCAGCGCCGTCATAAGGGCCGCCAGGGCGAGGCGGAGGGATGGCGGAAGTGCGTTGCCCGTGCGCGTCACCCGCGGTACTTCACGATCTGCATGAAGCCGTAGTCCATGTGGAGTTGCTGGTGGCAGTGCAGCAGGGCATCGCCGGGATTGTCGGCGATAAAGTCGACGGCGATAGTCTGAAGCGGCATCACGTTGATGACGTCCTTCATCAGGCCGCTCATAGGTTTGTCGCCGATCTTCGTGACTTCAAAGCTGTGCCGGTGAAGGTGCATGGGATGCTGATCGCCGCTGGCGTTGCGGAAGAGCATGCGATAGCGCTCGCCCTGGTCCACCATGATGGGCTGGACCTTTGGCCACGCGTCTCCATTGATGGTCCACGTGTCGAACTTCGAGCCATCCAGTGATCCGGCGTCGCGGAACGTGAGGACGAAGGTCTCCGCCGGCTCGGGTGCAGGTTTGTTTGCTGCAAAGAGGGAGTAGTCCCACTCGGCGGGTGCGGGATCACGCCAGACCGGCTGGCCGGTGCTGCCAGCGTACTCGATGACGATGCCGAGACCTTTGGTACGTTCCGCTTCGAGGGTTGACCCGAGAACCCAGACGCCGGGCGAGTTCATCTCGACGATAACGTCTACCCGCTCCGCGACGGCGAGCGAGAGAACCTCCACCGAGCGCGGCCTGGGAACCGGGTTGCCGTCCATCGCGATGACGCGAAAGGTGTGGGCAGGCAACGCGAGCACGACGTTTTCAGTCGCGCTGGCGTTCAGCAGACGCATCATCACCCGTTCGCCCTTTCGCACTCGAATGGGTTCGCCCGCGCCGAGCATGTGGCCATTGAACGTAGCGTACTTGTAGCCGACGTCCGAGCCAGTCGTCTGCGGCATGTTGGAAGACTCGGCGCGCATGGTCTCAACCATGGGGACGAAGGACGGCTCCCAGTGATGGACGGCGAGGTTAACTTCCCGGTCATAGTGCGGGCTTGGCTCTCGGCCTTCGACCAGCAGGAAGCCGAACTGGCCGGTGTAGGCAGCCAGCTTCAGATCGCCCATCGCCATGGCATGGGTGTGATACCAGCGGGTGCCTGCTGGCTTCGGCGTGAAGCTATAGCGGAGAGTCTTGCCCGCGGCGATCAGCGGGGAGCCTTCTTCCACTGCGCCATCGGGGACGGTGCCAATGGCTAGACCGTGCCAGTGAACGATGTCGTCCGTGGATGTGGCGTTGGTCACGTCGATCACGACGGGGCTACCTTCCTTCATGCGAAGGAGAGGCCCTGGAACCTGGCCGTTATAGGTGACGGTACGGATAGAGACGCCGGGCCCGATGTCGAGCGTAGTCGGCTCGATCCGGAGGGTATGGTCAGCCTTTGCGGTCGAAGCGGGAAGAGCCGCGGAGAACGCGCGCCCGGTCGCGAGCGGCGCCAGGGACGGCAGGAAAGCAGTCGAGCCGATCTTGTAGAGAAACTCTCGTCTGTTCAATGGGATCATGATCCTGGCGAAGAAGCGAAACAATGGAAGCATGTCGCGAATTCAGAAGTCAATTTCAGGAGTCAATGAGGCGAACGCGGACTTGACGGTCTGGCAAAGGAGTCGGTCCGGCTTCACCAGGCATTCTCGCGGACCCGCCGATCAATCGGCTGGTTCGCGCCTCGGCTTTGGATAGCCACGTTTGAGATATTCCCCAGGGTTGGATCCGACAACTCGCTTGAACGCCTTACTGAACGCAGCGTCGGAGTCGTAACCGACCAACCGGGCGACGTCTATGAGCTTCTTGTCACGCTGCTGGAGTAGCTGCATCGCCTTCTGCATCCGCCACTCGGTTACATATTCCAGCGGTGTTTGTCCGAGCAGCTCCTTGAAACGGATTGCGAACGCGGAGCGGGACATGCCCGCTGCGGCAGCCAGGGATTCGACCGTCCAGGGTGTACTCACACTGTCGTGAACGGCACTCAAGGCAGCGCCAACTTGAGGATCGAAGATGGCACGAAGCCAGCCTTGATTGTGCCACTCCACCTCCGACGCGATATGCGCCCTGAGTGCCTGAATGAACAAAACCTCGGCCAGCCGTGTCGCGACGACTTCCGATCCCGGTGCCTGCTCCGCCATCTCTGATGCCAGCGCCAGCATCGTGGTGTGAAGAGCAAGCGTGCGGGCCTGATCGGCCTTAATCAGAATGAAGCTCGGCAAGAGTTGAGTGATTGGCTTCAGACCGGCGCGGTCGAAGCTCAGGGAGCCACAGACGATGGTCGTCGGCGCGCCGCCACCTCCACAAAGAGCGACATTGCCGTTGGCACTGGCGCCGATCTCGCGGAAACTCCATCTCGGACGTGTTTGCGGGCTGTCACGCAGGACAATCGAAGTCCCCCGGGCCAGCAAGAAGCAATCTCCACCGGTGAGGGGGATCGGCTCGGGAACCCCTTTCACACTCAGCCAGCAGTTGCCGCGCGAAAGCATAGCGAAGTGCGCCAGATCTGTGGGGAGTGTCTTTCTGCCCGAAGACGTGACATCTTCTTCGGCCTCATTTTCCTGTTTCACGCCCCAAGGGGCTGTGGCTTCGAGCCTGTGCAGACCGAAGGCAGTGACGTGCATCGTTTTAAAGATGTCGGTTATCGGATCCAGGAAAGCCTCTATGTTTTGGACGAATAGACAAAATATTAGGATTCTCGGGCAGTTCTCGTCCACCACCAAAGAACTCTACTCTTCAGGACTGAATTCTACAGATCTACCCAAGGAGTCAATATGGGAAAGCTTGAAGGTAAGGTTGCAGTCATCACGGGAGGATCGAGCGGCCTGGCACTGGCGAGCGCCAAGCGGTTCGTTGAAGAGGGTGCCTACGTCTTCATCACGGGCAGGAGGCAGGAGCAGCTCGATGAGGCCGTGAAGCTGATTGGCCGGAACGTCACCGGCGTGCGCGGTGACGCGGCCAATCTCGAGGACCTCGACCGTCTGTTCGATACGGTCAAGCGAGAAAAGGGCAGGATCGACGTCTTGTTCGCGAGCGCTGGCCGGGGCGAGGCCTTATCGCTGGGCGAGATTACCGAACAGCACTTCGATGCGGCCTTCGACCTGAATACGCGTGGAACTCTGTTTACTGTGCAGAAGGCGTTGCCGCTGTTCAACGATGGCGGATCGATCATCATGACCGGATCGGTTGCTTCGGTGAAGGGGTTTCCCGGTTTCGGCGTGTATGCGGCGAGCAAGGCAGCCTTGCGTTCCTTCGCACGCACGTGGCTCAACGAACTGAAGGGCAGGAAGATCCGGGTGAACGTGCTGAGCCCGGGGCCGATTGCTACACCGATGCAGGAAGAAGTTCTCACCAAGGAGGCGAAGGAGATGTTCGAGTCGCTGATCCCGCGGGGAACGATGGGGCAAACTGGGGAGATCGCAACGGTCGCGCTGCTTCTTGCTTCAGACGATTCGAGCTTCGTGAATGGGGTGGAGTTGAGTGTCGATGGCGGTATGACGGCCATCTGATATCAGCGGATCTCGGTGAGTGCACAATCGCCAAGGCACTCATCGAGATCCGACCAGTACCGACAAAGGGTCGATCCCGAGCGAGCTTCATGGCTTGAGCAGTCCGAGACGCTGAAGGCTTTCGGCTGTGGCGACGATAGACTCCTCGTTGGAACGAGGCGTCCAGCCGAGGACGCGGCGGGCCTCCTCGTTGGATATGTTCTTTCGCTTGCCGACCTCGGGCGCAATCATCTTCATCTCCGAGACGAAGTGGGCCAGAAGACGCACGACCCAAAAGGACAACGAACTTCGCGAGGTGTCTAGGGCTCTTCGCACTAAGACAATTGAGTTGGATCTTGCTATCGACCGCAATAAACCCAAGCTGTCAGCCGAGTTTTGGCAAATAGTGACCGGTCGCTATTCGTTGCAGAGTGGTGAGATCGGAGTTCACTTTATGGCGAATGTAGCACTGAAAAACCTAGGTGCGGACAGCATTGCTAGAGATTGGAAGCTAAGTGTCATCTCATCGGAGCTAAACACAATTGAAACCAATGCGACCTTCATCGAAGATGGTTTCAAATTAGAAATTGGTTCTGAAACAGCAACGTTCACGGCCAGTAATCGACTCGAAGAGCGAACGATGACTCCGATTAAGGCAGGTTCGATGACTGCTGGTTGGATTCGGTTTATGCTCCCGAACGCAGATACCGAAGCGTTCATGAGGGCACGAGTTGTTCTTCATTTCAAAGACATACTCGGTACTCCCTACTGGCTTGAAAAAGACATGAATGAGGGCATCGGTCCACCAACGATCTGCTACTACCCCGGTTCGGGTGGAAACCCTTTCCAGAAGTCAACTGTTTGACCGGCCTTGTCCACTGCTCGGTAGAGGTACACCCAGTGGCCACGCACCTTGATTTAGGTCTCATCGACGCGCCACGAGCGGCCAACCATCCGACCAAAACGGTCCCAGCGTTTGACGAACTCCGGGGTATACCGCTGAACCCAGCGCAGGATCGTTGTATGTGCAAGGTGCAGGCCGCGCTCTGCCATCATTTCGACTAGGTGACGGAAACTGAGCTTGTGTCACAGGTACCAGCGAACGCACAGGAGCATCACTTCGCGGTCAAAGTGTCGCCTTGCAAACAACTCTTCATGCTGCTCAGCTTGCTCACCGCCGCTCCTCAAGTCTCCGAAACACCACTGTACCCGACGGCACGCTCCGATTTGCACCAGAACCCATCGTCGATCCTTCGAAGGGGAAGCAGGAAACATGATCCCGAACCAAGAGCGCTCTTGAGGTCGATTGCGGATTGATGCTGCTCTGCAATCCAGGCGGCAAGACTCAGTCCAAGTCCTGATCCCGATTTAGCGCCACTCTTGTCTGCGTTAACGCGATAGAAGCGCTCAAAGACACGATGATGCTCGTCTTCAGGGATTCCGATGCCGGAGTCCTTGACCGAAAGGGTGGCTAGCTCTTCGGTCACTTCGACTCCAATTGCGATGGAGCCCCCCGCAGGCGTGCACTTACACGCATTGTCGAGCAGAATGCGGAGAAGTCGACGCAAGGAAGAAGAGTCGCCAAGGATAAATACGGGTCTTCCCGTGGGGAGGGCGTCTACTCCAATCCGCTCCACCTCAAGCGATAGGTTTAGTTTTTCAGCGATTGAGGACCACTCTGTTTGAGCTGCCAGAACAAGCGACCAGAGGTCTACAGGTTCGAGCGCGAGCGCAGCTGAATCAGCATCCGCTCGGGCTAACATGAGTAGATTTTCGGTGAGCCGTGTCATCTCCTCTGCGCTATCTTGCACACTCAGCAAAGTCTCGGTGTACTCTTCGCGTGACCGTGGCCGGAGCAGGGCGATCTCAACCTCGGTACGAAGGCGGGCAAGAGGAGTGCGAAGTTCGTGCGAAGCGTTGGCGGTAAAGTCGCGCACGCTTCGGTATCCGGCATCGATCCGCGAAAGCATATTGTTGAGAGTCTTCGATAGGTGCGAGATCTCATCGTCTGTCGAAGACACGGGAAGGCGCAGGTCGAGGTTGCGATCACTGATTCGACGTGCTTCGACGGCAATCTGCGTAACCGGGTCGAGCGCCTTCCGGCTCATGTGATGTCCCGCGACGATGGCGGCCACGAGCACAAGTGGCGTGAGGAAGAAAAGTTCCAGGCCGAATTGAAGCAGCAGCGCCTCCTGTTTGTTGGTCGAAGCTCCGAGTTCTACAGCGTACATTTGCCCATCCACCGAAACGGCGGACGAGAACGTGTGTACATGGCGTGTACCCTGGCGAAACTCAGACGCGATTCCAATGGACGTGATGGAACCCGGAAGAGCAAGACCTTCATGAGCAGCGATCATTCTCGAAGACCGGTAGATCCAGGCACCGTTAGAGTCCATGATTTGGAGCCATTTGCCATCGTCCCGGAAGTGATAGATCGCGTCGAATCGAGCTTGCATCGGCTGATCCGATGGTTGAATCGCAAACTGGTGGAGTTGCATGCTAACGTCGTCGACGCGCTCCCTAAAATCCTGCTGGATGGTGGCATGGATGGTGCGGCGGAGCATCCACCAGCTAGTGAGCGAAAGCAGCAGTGCAGCCGTGGCGAACATCACCGAGTACCAGACAGTCAGTCGGACGCGAATCGGCAGCGGCTTCATGGGGCTTGCCTCGGATCTGTCTCGACTGACGCGTTGACGAAGGATTGCAAGCGGTAGCCTACACCGCGCACAGTGAGCAGCAATTTGTTGGGGAAGTCTCCGTCAAGCTTCGCACGGAGTCCGTTCACAAGGACTTCGAGGGCGTTGGCAGAGATCATCTGGGGTTGCTCCCAGACGGCTTCCATAAGGCTCTGGCGGTCGGCGGTTGAGCCCGATCTTCGATGGAGTTCGACGAGCAGAAGGTACTCATTGCGTGTGAGTTGAATCGGTCTTTCATTCCGATAGACGAGCAGTCGCGCGGGATCCAGGTGCAGTTCGTTCGTCGCCTGCCGAGTCGCGGCGCGGCCAAGTACCTCGAGCCGGGCCAGAAGCTCCCGGAATGAGAATGGCTTGGTGAGGTAATCGTCGGCACCGTGATCGAAGCCGCGCAGGATCTCCTCCTCACTATCGCGCGCGGTGAGCATGAGGATGGGGACGCTGCGTTGCGATCGTATCGCCAGGGCCACGGAGTAGCCGTCCTGAACGGGAAGGCCTATGTCCAGAATGATCGAGTCGAAGGTCAACTTCATTGCAAGATCGAGGCCAGTATCACCGTCCGAGGCGGGCATGGGCGTATGTCCAACCTCCCGCAGGCCCTGGCATACCAGGGCAAGCATGCGAGGATCGTCTTCTACAACTAACACGCGCTGCTTTGGGGGAAAAGACATAAGAGTCTCCGTGGAAAGTGAGTGCTCCCTCTTTTCTACACCGCTCCGGCATCGATGAGCGCGGGCTGCGGCTTCCTTAGGATTTATTCACCACTTCGTGAACAGAGGTTTACAGCGGCGGCGCAGTCTGAAGAAGTCCCGCTATCCCAAACGATCGGAGCGCAAGCGCTCTGAATACTGTTGCGTCTTTGGAGGCCCATGATCACGAAACCCAATTTCCTCTTCCTTGCCCTGCTTCTGCTCAGCCCAGCCGTAACGTCGCCCAGGCAGACTATGGCGCAGACAATCTCGAGCGCGAACAGCGCGATGAATGGGACGGTCAAGGATCCTAGTGGCGCCGTTCTTCCGGGAGCAAAGATCGTGCTCCGGCCGACGGACGCAACCGCAGCGTCGGACGCACAGGGCAGCTTCACGATCCGCGACCTGAAGCCGGGAACGTATACGGTCACCATCTCCTATGTCGGATTCGCCTCGTTTACATCGACCATCGTCGTAGAAGCCGGGGCGCCAGCTGTCCTTAACGCAACGTTGAGCGTCGGTGCAAATGCACAGCATGTCGAAGTCAATGCGAACCTTATCGGAGACGCTGCGGCTATCAACGAGACCCGCACCAGCGAGAACATTCTCAATGTCGAAACGGATGTTGAGATTCAGAGCCTTCCGAATGCAAACGTTGCCGATGCGCTTGGCCGCTTGCCAGGAGTAACGCTGCAGCGCAATGAGGGTGAAGGACAGTATGTTCAGATTCGCGGGACTGAACCTCGCCTTAGCAACACGACCATTGACGGCGTAATTGTGCCCGGCCCTGATCCTGAAGTCCGGCAGGTCGACCTGGATACGATTCCGGCGGGGCTGGTGGGTAGTGTAGCGATCAACAAGACGCTCAGCGCGAACCAGGATGGCGATGCGATTGGTGGTTCAGTCGACCTCCGCATCAAGCAGGCGACGGCAGACCGGCCGACGATTTCTATCGAGGGCATGGGCGGCTTTACACCGATCGCGAATACGCGCAACGTCTTCAGCATGAACTCTTCATCGGGGATACGGTTTGGCCCCAGGTTGAATGGCGGCAGCAAGAAGTTCGGGCTGGAACTTGGCTATAGCTATGACGACAATCAGCGCGGCATCGACGACGTAGAGCCCTCGCCCGACATCGATCAAAACGGGAACAAGACCTTCGACTCGATGAATCTGCAGCAGTACCTCTACGACCGCACCCGGTACGGATTCGCCGGCGCGTTGGACTATCAGCCATCGGCCGGCGCGAATCTTTACGCGCACGGGCTGTTCTCGAACTTCCGCGACTACGGCCAGAAATACGCGTACGAACTTCAGAACGGATCCAAAGCCAAATATCACACCAGCATCCGTCGTCCTAACCTGCAGGTTGCTGATCTTGCGCTCGGCGGAAGCCACGTGTTCGGGAACTCTTTCCTCAAGTATCAGGTCGCCGCAGCGCATTCTCGATTTGGCGGTGCAGCCGGTAACCCCGGAGCAGCTTTCAAAGGAACCTCCGCAACCGATGACTGCGCCTATAACCCGGCGACCCCGGGAACGGAGTTCCGTCCTCAGTTCTCATGCTCGGTGCTTGGCGACCCGGCAGTCACGCTCTCTAACTATAAGCTCGATACGATCGACCTTACCTCTGGCCAAGCGACGCAACTGAATCTGCAGGCGAACGGTTCCTACGGCCGCAACTACCACCTCGGATCACACGCATCCACCTTCGAGTTGGGAGCGCAGGTCCGCAACGAACACAAAGGGCAGGACGCCTATTCGCCCGAGTACGACTCAAACCTCAATACGCTCGCCAGTGCGTATCTCGGCAGCTTCTCCAATCCGCACTTCTACGGCGGTAGTTATCCCATGGCTCAGGTGACGAGCTTCGACGCCATCACGGGCGATCTGGCGAATAACCCGCAGAACTTTGCACTCGACCCAAATGCATCGCATGAACAGTCGGACCCGGCCAACTACAACCTGCAGGAGAGGGTGACGGCTGGCTACATCATGAATACGCTTCAGCTTGGATCGAAGGTCCATCTGCAGACCGGCCTGCGTATCGAAGCCACATCTACTTCGAACACCGGCTACATCGTTACGACGAACTCAGACGGCACATGGGGCGGTACCACGCCACAGAATGGAAGCGAGTCCTATATCAATCCGCTGCCGAGCGTGCAGCTTCGTTACACCATCGACAGCAGCTCGGATCTCCGGGCAGTCTATGGACGAGGCATCTCCCGCCCTGACCCCTACCAGCTTGTCCCTTACCTTGTCTATACGGTTAACGGCGCGCCCGCTGGCAACAATGAGGTCCAACTTGGAAACCCAGCGCTCGTCGCCGAACATGCGAACGACTATGACCTGCTCTATGAGAAGTACCTTCCCAATGTCGGCATGCTTCAGGGCGGCTATTTCTACAAGCAGATCACGAAGCCGATCTACCTTCAGCAGTATCTCGTGCCGGCCACCAATTCACCGCTCTCTTCGAATTCGAACTATGTTGGCGCGCTCGCGCAGCAGGAGGTCAACGGGGACCACGCTTATGTTCAGGGATTGGAGATCGCGTACCAGCAGCATCTGAAGTTCCTTCCCGGATATCTTGGTAACGCGCGTCTGAATGCCAACTTCACCTACACCAACTCGAAGAACTACAACCTGGCTGGCCGGAACGACACTCCGCAGCTAGTGGGTCAGGCTCCGTACTCCTGGAACATCGGACCGTCCTACGCCACTCGGCGGTTTCTCGCGTCGGTCGGTATCAGCCACAACAGCGCGAATATCTATGCCTATCAGTTCGTGAACTCCGGCGACGCACTCGCGCAGAACCCGCCCACCTGCGTCTCCAACATCACGAGCGGAAGCCTCGCTTACAACACGCCCAGCAGTCCGTGCGGCGACAACTACTTCTACAGTCACACCCAGATCGACGCGCAGGTCAGCTATCACTTGTTGAAAGGCTTCACTGTGATTGCATCGGGCGAAAACATGAACAATGAAGTTTTTGGGTTCTACAACGGCAGCCCGCAATATCTTACTCAGCGCGAGTACTACAAGCCGACTTACTCCTTCGGATTGAAGTGGAACTTCCACCAGGACCGCTAGTGAAGTTGCGGTTCGGCACCTTTTTTCGCCGAGCCGCATAACGCTGACCCGCGTGCCCTTCTACCCGACTGACGACGAGGCATATTTCCAATGAAGCAGTTGGCTTCTTCTCTTGTACTTCTAGGTCTTAGCGGCATCCTGCATGGGCAGGAGCCCCACGGACTGACGCTGAAACGCACCATCGACCTCCCGGCTGTGACCGGAAAATTCGACCACTTTGCGATGGATCTCGACGGTAACCGGCTGTTCGCAAGCGCCGGCGGAGCTCACGCGATCGAGATCACGGACCTCGCCAGCGGGAAGATCATCGAGAGCTTGCCCGGGATCGGAAAGCCTCACGGGCTGGCGTGGATTGCGTCGAAGCGCCGACTCTTCGTCGCTGACGGAGCCAAGGGCGAGCTGGACGTCTTCGAGGGTTCCCCCCTGAAGCGCATAGCGGCGATCGCACTCTCTGAAGACGCCGATGATATGGTCTATGACGATCAGAGCCATCTACTTTATGTCGGTCACGGCGGCACCGATGCCGCGAATCCCGCGCGCGTTGCGGTGGTCGACGCGGAGACTCTGAAGCTCGTCGCGGAACTTTCCGTTGCCAGTCATCCGGAAGCGTTGGAGTTCGATCGAAAGCACGATCGCATCCTGATAAACGTCGCGGATTCGGGACAGATTGCAGTCATCGACGGAAAAAGCCACTCGATCACAGCAATCTGGTCACTTGGTACGAGCAAGGGCAACACACCATTGGCTTACGATGCGATGCAGGATCTGTTGTTGGTAGGGTGTCGGACGCCAGCCCAGATAGTCGTACTTGACGGCAAAGATGGCAGGGTCATTGCGAAGGCGAGCTCCGATGCTGGCGCAGATGATCTCTTCTTCGACGCGACAGAACGACGGGCGTACCTGATCGCGGGCTCAGGCGCGGTCGATGCGTACTCTCTCTCGGCACAAGGAGAACTCACACCACTCTCGGTCACGCACACAGCCGCCGGCGCAAAGACGGGATTGCTTGATGAGGCTGGCCATGCCTTGTATGTTGGCGTTCCTGGCATCGACGGTGCCGCCGTTGTTCGCGTCTACGAGACTCAATAGCTGACTGGAGAGGTTTGAGCTTGAACAAGGTAATAAAGACGTTTTCGGGCGTTGCGATGTTCGCGTTGACGCTGGTTCATGCGTCGTCTATGACAGCTCAGACGTCGCCCTCTGTCCAAAGCTCAGCAGACGAATTGCGGTTTGCGCTGGTCTTGACCAGACATGGTGTGCGCTCGCCGACCTGGGCGAATCAGCGGCTCGATGAATATTCAAAACAGCCATGGCCGCAGTGGCCCGTTGCTCCGGGAATCTTGACGCCTCACGGTAGGCAGCTCATGACCTTCTTTGGAGGCTACTACCGGTCATGGTTTGCGGAGCAGAAGCTGCTCTCTGCTTCGGGCTGCGCGGATGCAGCGCGCGTCTTCATCTGGGCTGATACAGACGAACGCACGAGAGAGACGGGAGCCGGTCTAGCGGACGGCATGATGCCCGGATGTCACGCTGAGGTTCATGCGCTCGAGGGCGACACTCAGGACGAGCTCTTCCACGCGACTCGTAAACCGGGCGCAGCGCAGTCGCAGAAGGCGTTCGCCGCTCTAGCGGGACGCATCGGCAATCATCCGGACGCGCTTGCTGACGCTTACCAGGAGCCACTCGACGAGATGCAGCGGGTTCTTTTTGACTGCAAAGGAGGCAGTTGCAGTGTGCCCTTGAAGAAGAGCCTGCTTGCGGCGCAGGCGTCCGTCGCTCCAGGCTCGGGCGATCATTTGGCTGAGTTGAAGGGACCACTGACGACTGCGGCAACCTTCGCCGAGAATCTCCAACTGGAATATCTTGAGGGTATGCCCGATGCCGAAGTGGGCTGGGGCAGAGCGAACGGCGCACAGGTGCAATCGCTCATGGCGTTGCATGCTGCAGTCTCGGACCTCGTGCAGCGGACGCCGGCCATTGCGCGCATGCAAGCGGCACATCTGCTCGATGCGATTGTTCGCACGATACAGCAGGCTGAAGCCGGCAAGAGTGTAGACGGTGCGATCGGATCTCTCGGCGAACGTGCTGTCTTCCTCGTGGGACACGACACGAACGTCTCTAACGTTGCCGCATTGCTCGATGCCCACTGGCTCATCGATGGATACCAGCGCGATGATGCTGCGCCCGGCGGTGCCTTGGTCTTCACACTCTGGCGTCGATCAGGAAAGCCCGACGCCGTGAAGCTCTCCTACTGGGTGCAAACACCAGACCAGATGCGACGAGCGATGCCTTTATCTCTCGCCGCCCCGCCTGCGAGCGCAGACATCTTCGTTCCGGGATGTAGCTTGCCGGAGGCGGGTGCTCCCTGCAACTGGGTCGAGTTCCAGACAGCGGTGCAAGCGGCTCTTGGCAAGCCATAGGCGAAGAGATGGGTCGTTTGGGAATCTACGAATTCGCGATGAGATGCTGCCTAAACAAAAGAACGGAGCTACGCGTGATAGCTCCGCTCCTAGTTACGCAGAGTTTACTGCAGGTTCAAGTGAGGTAGTTCCGTGGTTCCCTCAAGCTTGACGGTATCGAGTTTGCTGGGCGACAGGCCGAGCACTTCGAGGATGGTAGGAGCGACCTGCGCCGTCGCAGTCGGAATGGAGAGGGTCTCGGCTTTGAGGTCAGGGTGCGAGACGAGCAGGACGACGTTGGTGTCGTCGTGCGCGAAGAGAAAAAAGTTTTATTCATAAGACCTCCGGGAGAGAAGTGTGGACCCCGAAGACACGAAACAGCATTACGAATCAGAGAAAAAATTGGTGTGATGCAAAGGTTGTCCGGGGCACGATTAAAGTGCAAGCAGGCAGCGCGTAGTTGTACCTGAATCAATCGAGATATGAGGTGTTCGACTGCGGGCCGCAACCTGGAGCGCCATCGACTGCGCATGAGCGATCGGCCGGAGACGACGGCGATTGGACAGCCTTCAGAGGTGCATTCATCTCGGGCCGAGAGGCGTGTCGGTGCAGGAAGCAGGCCCGGTCGGATCACTCCGACCGGGGCTGTTCTAGGTTCGTCCTTACTCACGATGAGCTACCGCCGTGAGAATAGGTCCTTCAGCTTTTCAAGGTTCGTACCCGGGGTGAACGAAACGCCGCGCAGCACCTCTGCGAAGTGTGCGTCCTTCACGTCGATGAACGGAGTCTTGGCTGCGAAGGCAGGATTGGTGTTTGCGATCTCGTCGACCACAACTACGAGGCGGTTGGGATCAGCGCCCGTATCGCCGCCGCCACTCACCGTCGATGTGATGCCCCAGATGGCGACAAGCCCATCAGGCCCGACCAGACCGGTGATGTTGCGCAGGCCGTCCGTAGCCGGAGCCCATGGAAGCCCGGTCGCTGCGTTTGTTCCCGTCGGATATCCCGCAACCGTGTAAGGCGTTCCAATCCGTAGCTCGTTGCTCAACACATACGCCAGGCTCCAGGTCTTGGTCGTCGAATTGAAGACCCACTTCTGCAGCCCGGCCGTGGTCTGAGCCGCGGCATGCGTGTAGAGGTCCGTGCCGCCCGTGTATCCGTCGCCTTCATCCGCCACATACAACGTCTTGGGATCCGCGAACCAGATCCCGAACGGATAGGCCACAGGGTTTGCCGTCTTCGCCAGAGCCGTCGGGAATCCGGCAAGGATGCACATATTGCTGGTCAATCCGGTCGTCGAGATGGTCATGGGATCGTAGCTGATCGACTTCGTGGGGAGCTTCGCTCCAGCTACCGGCAGACCAACTCCAGTGGGGCATGCCGTTCCCGTCGTGTCGACGAAGTAGACCGTGTTGACGCCGTTTCCGCCACTGCCCTTCGTGTAGTAGAGAACATTGTTGAAGATCGTCATGCCCCGGAAGTTATCGTCCTTACCGATCTTGTCAGCCTTGTCTTTCAGCTCCGTAACATTGAAGCTTCCGACAGGCGTTGGGAGTGCAGGGTCCTGCGCCTCTTCATCCTGACGTGTTGGCACGATCAACTGCGCGCCTGCTCCCTCGACCACTCCAGCTGGTTGCGGATTCGCGCCGTTGCCCGCGTTCCCCGCCGTATAGAAAAAACTGGCGCCGTTCGAGTTGTTCAGGATTGCCGCGCGGCCATTGTTGCCGCTATAGGCATTCGTCTCGGTGAACTTGAATCGGCCTTCTTCACCGATCTCCGCGACTGCGCGATAGTAGGTAGTCTGTCCATCCGGGTTCGTCGGATCGATCGCCAGCGGTGTATTCGAGTTCGAGACGTCAAGTGCATTTACCGGTGCGACGTAGCCCATGAAGGTCAGCTTTTTACCGTCAGTTGAAAGGTTCAGTGCAAGCTCAGACTTCGAACTGAAGCTGGTGACCATATGAGATGGCGAGCCCAGGTGCTTCTCGTCGCTGTTTGGAACTTCAATCGAGTTAATCTCTCTGCCGAAGATCGAGATCTGGTCGAGATAGATCCTTGAGGTAATCCCAAAGCTGCCATCGTAAAGATCGTTGTTGAAGACATACGGGTAGGTCCCGTCGTTCGTCGCACCAGTGACCGCGGAGCAACCGCCCAGCGTCTCGGCGCAGTTCGGGGGCAGGATTGTACCCACCTTCACATTGCTGGCGCGGTTGTCGTACACGCTGCGGCTTACAACCAGATTGTTCGGATAGAGTTCCTGAGCGAAGGCCTGGATGCCGCTAGCTGTGACACCCGACGTCAGCACTGCTGCAATTGCAAGTGCGCGATTCCTGTTTCCCGTAAAGCTTGACAGAGCCATTTACATCTCCTTAGTCGACAGCACATGTCAAACCGAGCGAGCGATCCTTCGGCTGACGGCTGTGCCCGAGGCTAGGAGACCAGGTTTACGGTGCAGTTGCATGACGATGAATGCTGTATAAACTTCAAAATTTTCAACAAATTACTCCCGCACCGCCCTAAGACCAAAGCATCACGGGGTTACCCATTCACCGGCAAGAGCATGACGCTCCTCTTGATTATGGACCTCAGACCGAGGGAGCTTGACAGCAAGTTTCGCGCCGCCTTCAGCACGATTTGTAGCAGTCACAGTTCCCCCGTGAACCCGGACAACCGCGTCAACGAAGGCAAGTCCAAGTCCGTGTCCTCGCGATGCCCGCCCTTTCACTCTTCCCTCGAAGAGATGATGTCCAACTTCCTCATCGAAGCCAGGCCCATTGTCCTCCACCGTAAGTATGCCCATATCGCTTGTTGACTGAAGCGATAGCCAGACGTTAGAACCTGCGGGCAAATGTTTGAGCTCGTTATCGAGTAGGTTCGCAATCACGCGATGGAGAAGTGCCGCGTCAGCCAGAACGTTGACTGCACCGGCACTGCGAATCTGAACACTCAAGCCCCTTTCGCTCATGCAGGGCTCGTATAGATTCATCATGCTTCGCACCAATTCGTCCAAGTCTATTTCGGTGCGAACAAGACGGAGCGCATCGGCCTTCGCTTCTGCCACGTCAAGAGAAGTGTTCAGGAACTCCGTAAGGCGGTCCAGTTCGTCGATCGCTGAAACGATCGGTTCGGCTTGATCAATTCGCACATCGTTGGATAGAGCGGTCTCAAGCTTTCCACGAATTGCGGTCAGAGGACTTCTGAGATCGTGCGCGAGCGAGTCTGTAATTGTATGCAACTGCTGGACGGAATTCTCGATCCGGTCCAGCATGTGATTCAGAGTGCGTGCGAGGTGCCCAATCTCATCCTTGCTGTTGGCATTTGGGACTCGACTGCTGAGGTCTGATTGGCCGATTAGTGAAGCCGCCTCGGTGATCTCCCGGACGTGGCCGAGCATCCTGCGCGTCGCGTAAAACACGATAAGGAAACCAAGGAGGACAATGGCAAGCCAGAGAGTAAGGAATCGTATACGCAGGTTCCGCAAGACGTGCAGTTCATCGCGTTCTGACAGTCCCAGATAGATATTACTTCCGTCAGGTATGCGAACTGACGCGACGCGGAACGGAATGCCGAAGCCTTTTACCCTCACATCGAAAGGAACATCTCGCCGAGTCTTGGACGAGAGAATGGCAGACAGTGTGGCCGCTCCGTCTCCTGAACCCACCCAGAGCGGGATTTTGCCTTTGTCGGAGGCCTGGAGGAAGAAGACAGAGTCATTCTCATTTCCATCGCCGGTCCCCCGTCGCCTGTTTGGGACTTCCCGGCTGGCAAGCTCAGCAATCTCTCCGACGACGCGACCGTAGAGCCTGTCCTTTGGTGTTCGTTCGGCGACATCGCCCAGAACCCCGACTTCCCCTGACAACCACGCGTCACTACGTCGCTGGATGTCGTCGGCAACGAAACGGTGCAACATGGCAAAGACGAGCATGGTGCCGATGGCGAAGGCGAGGGTTGCCCAAAGCGAGATTCGCCATGCGGCGCTTCGTAGAATCGGGCTAGCTGGCTTTGAGAACATATCCGATACCTCGCAAGGTCTTGATCAATGGCTCGCGCCCCTCCGTGTCGATCTTGCCGCGAAGACGGTAGATGTGAACATCGACGACGTTCGTATCAGGCTGGATTCTAATACCCCAGACTTCGGCCAGGAGCATCGAGCGTGTCACCACTCTGCCAGCATGGCGGCAGAGGTACTCAAGAAGGACGAACTCCTGTGGGCTGAGGTTTAGAACCTCGCCGGCCCTCGTAGCCCTGCGTTTGAGCATGTCCAGTTCCAGGTCGCAGATCCGGAGGCGCGTGGCGTCTTCGGCCTGCGTCAAATTGCGGCGCAGAAGATTGCGCATCCTTGCAAGCAGCTCCGCGACGGCGAACGGCTTGGTGAGGTAATCATCTCCGCCGAGTTCGAGTCCCTTTACCCGGTCGTCGACCGAACGCCGTGCCGACAGAATCAGAACAGGGCTGCTCACCCCGGAGCGTCTCAATTGCAGAATAAGGTCGATGCCATCCTGATCCGGAAGACCGAGATCCACTATGAGTCCGTGGTAGGCGTGTTTGCCTGCTAATTCAGACGCCGTCCCCGCGTCCTCGGCAGTATCGACCTCGTAACCGGCTTCTATCAGGGATTGTTCGACGAAGCTCCGAATTTCCTTTTCGTCTTCGACCAGCAGCAGGCGCATACCTCCATACTATTGCTCGGCTTGTGATTTCGTCGGAAGCTCCTGAATGACGTTTCTGTCATCTTGAAGCCGTCGAATATTCGCCCGGGCGCGATGCGCTGGGCTTGATGAATCTCCAAACGCGCGGAGGTCGCGGCCGTGGGCATGTCCTCAGTTTTGGCTTTTACGGGGTGTAGTTATACAAGCAGCAAGAGGAGCGGACATGCAATTCCCGCTAGGAACACGCCGCCGATTACGGCTTTGCGTCGCGCATATTTCCAACCCATAAACTATCCTGTGCAAGTCGACACGACGAGGGCGAGGGCGGTCGCAGCGAAGAATATCTTCATAGGAAGCGCATTCGGCGCGGTAGGAGTTGAGGGTGTCGCCGGAGGCTTTGGAGCACTTGGTTCTAGAGCGTCAGGCATCGAACCTTCCGCTTTCGAGGGCGCGGATGGAGCCTCTCTCCTAGGCGGAAGGTAGAGCGTCCCGTTTTTGTGAAGCTGGGATAGATGAACGAGGATAGCGGGCGGCAGGTAGGATCTGCCTCGGCTCGCCTCGTGCAGGCCGAACATCTGAAGGCCTCCCGTGACCGCAAAGAAGAGGATCGTCGGCGCGAAGAACACCCCAAGGTAGTGATGGGTGAGACGTATGGCTTTGAGGTTGGTCGCAGATATCATTTTGGCTGTCGATTTTAGGCGATATATAGACCTCAGACTGAGCGTAGGAACGTGAGTTCGTCCGTTCTTTACATCGCACATTGAACTTACTGATCTGTAACGTAGCACGGCAGCCCATGGAATCTACGAACGTCTTCAGCTATTACGCCATCTATGAACAAATCGTCATCCCGTTCGTCCATGGCGAAGTGCTATCAAAAGAGGATGGGTCTCGTCTCAATGAGTAGCTCTTGTATCTAGAATTCGGAGCTCGCTCTCAAGTCGTCGCCTTCCACTGAATTGCCGTCTCTTCATTGTCCAGCTTTCCCAAGGACCACCATCCAACGACGAGAGTCCTATACTCAGGGCTGAGGGCCACTACCGCTTGACTACGGCTTATTTGAACCGCATCGCTACTGCCGTACCTGAGCACAATGTGCATGACGCGTTCGTCTTCTTCGCAGAGAAGATGCTGACTGACCCACGGCTGCGCACGGTCTTTCGCCGAATGTCGAGCCGCGCCGAGATCGCGCATCGCTATTCCTTTCTCGACCCGCAAAAAGGCACTCCGAATGATGCGAATGAGTTCTATCAACTCGGCAATTTTCCCGACACTTCGCGACGTATGAAGCTCTTTGAACAGAGCGCTCCGGTGCTGATGCGGAAGGCAGTAGACCGGCTTGCACTGAGTGAAGAGGAGCGAGCTAGTGTGACGCACGTCCTGGTGACCTGCTGCACAGGGCTCTATGCGCCGGGGCTGGACTTTGAGATCGTTGAGCACCTTGGCTTGTCCTCAACCGTGGAACGCACGATGATTGGATTCATGGGGTGCTATGCTGCGATCAATGCACTGAAGCTGGCGCGGCACATTATGCGCTCGGAGCCGGAGGCGACTGTGCTGATGTTGAACCTTGAGTTGTGTACGCTGCACTTCCAGGAGACGCAGGAGCTGGAACAGGTGCTTTCCTTCCTCGTCTTTGCCGATGGGGCCGCGGCGAGCCTGGTTTCAGCGCGCAAGCAGGGCTTCGCTTTGGACAGCTTCAAGGCGGTAATGGTGCCGGAGACGCGTGGGCTGATTACCTGGAAGATCGGCGGACTGGGCTTCGACATGCTGCTGTCCGGCAAGGTGCCGGCGGAGTTGGGTCGAGCGTTACATGGAGGCGAGCTGATGGCGGAGCGTGATGACATTGACCTATGGGCAGTGCATCCCGGTGGAAGGTCGGTGCTGGACGCGGTAGAGACGGCGTTGGGGCTGCGAGCCGATGCACTGGCGGCATCGCGAGAGGTGCTGTCGCGCTTCGGTAATATGTCGTCGGCGACGGTGATGTTTGTGTTGCAGCGAATCATGCAGGATGCACGTCCGGGGCAGCATGGGTGTGCGATGTCGTTTGGGCCGGGCCTGACAGCGGAGACGATGCGATTCCATGTGGTCTAGTAGAGAGATCGACTTCAGCCAGCGAGTCTCTCCGAGCGATCTGCCGGAGCTGATGGATGGAGACGTGAGTTACGAGGACTTCCGTGCCTGCATGAGAAGTCTGGAGACAGTCAACCGGTGGTTACTAGGTTATCGACCAACGCTGACCTGGCTGGATCAGGTGGTCCCCACATCAAGTGATCCAGTACACATTGTCGATGTGGGCTGCGGCGGTGGAGATATGTTGCGGCAGATTGCGAGATGGGCGGAACGAAAGGGAATTGCGGTGCGGTTGACCGGAATCGACTTGAATCCCTATGCCGCGCGAGCGGCAGTCGAGTCCACGCCGAAAGAGCTGGGAATTACGTGGGTAACCGGCGATGCGATGCTGTATCGGCCGGAGAAGCCGGTGGACATCGTCGTTAGTTCGCTGATGGCACATCATCTGGAGGACGAGGAGATCGTCTCGCTGCTGCGGTGGATGGAAGCGACCGTGCAGGTGGGTTGGTTCGTCAACGATCTGGAGCGGTCGAAGAGAAGCAGCCGCATGTTTGGGTGGGTGCGGTGGCACTGGCTGGTGCGGCATGATGGGCCGGTGTCGTTCCGACGCGCCTTCCGTAAAGAAGATTGGGTACGCCTTCTGGCTGCGGCGGAAGTTCCGCAAGAGGCAGTGACAGTGGAGAAGTGGCGACCGGGACGGTTATGCGTGGGGCGATGGAAGTGAGGCCGGGTCTGTTGAAGAATCTCGTTCGACGAAGAAGGTCTATTGTTCCTGTCGTCTTCGTGGCATACCTCGTACTATCTGCTTCTCTGAGAGGGAAATGATGCCGATTTCCACTCTGATAGCGCCCACTACAGCTGCTTCGAGATTCAAGACGACTCTGTGGGTTTCGCTTGGTCTCATCGTTCTCTTCGTCTTTATAACTTCAGAGCTGCTGCTCGTCACCGATTATCCGATGTACCATACGTATCGCCTGCAGGTCATTGCTGACCGTCATCTGCTGATCCCGCATACGCTCGCTGGAACGTTTGCTCTTTTGATTGGGCCGCTCAACTTCTCTTCGCGGATTCGGCAGCGTTATCTGCAACTGCATCGAGTGCTTGGCCGCGTCTACGTAATCTCTGTGTTTGTTGGTTCGTTCACGGGAATCGCTCTGGCAGCCGGACGTCCAGGGCTCCCGGGAACCTCCATGCAGGCTGCCGCCTGGATGGTCTGCACTACTGCCGCCCTCATCACTGCGCGCAATCGCCAGATCATCCAGCATCGCCAATGGATGGCGCGCTCCTATGCGGTGACCTTTACCTTCGTCTCCAGCCGCGTGCTCAACCTGTGGCCGCGTTATTGGAGCCATTTAGGCGATGTCTTGTCCGCGGTGGGCGTGATTGCCTTCACGCTTGCTTCGCTGCTGATCGTCGATCTCGGCCTCAACTGGCACGAGCTCACCACACGTCGTGACTGACGGTCTTCCAGTGAAGATGCCGAAACTCCCTATTTCTCGAATCTGGTCCCGACGAGGTCCGAGCTGACGACGGGTCCGTACCCTCCAAGCTGTCCGACAATTACCGCCACCGCAGGCTCATCACCCTCCAGTACCCACACCATCACATCTTTCGGCTCAAGGCCAAGCAGCCGCGCGATCAACCTCACGACACCACCCAACTCCGGATGAATTCGAAACACTGTAGCCTTTACGGTTTGTCCTTCCAAGTTAACCGCCTGCTCGCTATCCGGTGAGATCAGAAGTTGAACCAACCGTCCCCCGCCAACTGGCGCCAGCATCGCCGCCCGAAACGGCGACGTGTTGTGAGGTACGTTCAACAGCAATGTCCCGACGAAGCCATTTGCCAGATCGGCCGGTAGGTCCATGTGCTTGCTCTCGACGTGTAGGTTGCCCTTGCTGTCGGCTGTGCGGCTGGTCGCTATGCCGGTAGCGGCTTCTACTGAAAAATCGATGGGCTTTGTGAAGAACGGCCCCTTCTGTATGTGATGATTGCGTACTAATCGAAATGTACCCTGCTGCCGGTAGGTCGTGGTCTCATCATCAATGGAGCCATCCACAAACTTATAGGTCATACGCATCGTCACTTCGTCGCCCTGCACGGACTGAGAAAACTCACCATTTGCGATGGTTTTGCCGGCCTCGGAGCGAGCCACCATAAAACGATGCATTGGCCGTTGGACGTGCCTTACTGGAATCGGTTTAGCCGGTGCTGCGGGATCCAACGCGATTGCCAGCAAAGCCAGCAGCAGGAGATCATTTCGCCTCATCAATACCTCGTTCTATCACCTTAGACGCACTGTGAGACCTGCGGCCTGCAGACCTCTAAATGACGATTTGTACAGAATGATGCACCGAGCAGCCTTCTCGACGTCTACTAGGGGTGGAGTCCGTTTCAGACTGAGTGTAGATACAGATACTAGGAGAGAAACCTTTGCAAGACGAAGTATTGATCGTTGGTGGTGGAGTGGCGGGATGTGCAGCTTCTATCGCACTCGCCCGGAGGGGACGGAGCGTCACGCTGATCGAACGCGAGCCGACGCCGCAACATAAGGTCTGCGGAGAGTTCCTAAGTGGTGAGGCCCTTGAAGATCTGCACGCGCTTGGGATCAACGTAGCCTCCCTTGGTGCCGTGCCCCTGAATCACGTTCGCCTTGCTGCGGCAAGGCGAGCTGCGGAGGCTCCTCTACCCTTTCCGGCCGCTTCGCTCACGCGCAAGGCGCTTGATACGGCACTCATCGCCGAAGCCATCGCCGCGGGTGTCCGAGTCGAGCGAGGGCGCAGTGTTCAGTTGTTCGGTCGCACAACCAACGATCTCTGGCAGGCCACGCTCGTCGACGGAAGCACCTTCCAAGCTCCAACCGCGTTTCTCGCCACCGGGAAGCATGACCTGCGCGGCCATGGCCGTCCAAAAGATCCTCATCAATGGGTCGCCTTCAAGATGTACTACCGGCTGTCTGCCGCGCAGACTGCGGATCTGGCAGATGCCTCGGAGTTGACGCTCTATGCCGGTGGGTACGGAGGCGTCCAACCCGTGGAAGACGGCGTTGTGAACTTCTGCTGCGTGGTGCAACGGCGATACTTTGCGCGTGCGGGTCTTCGATGGGAGGGCCTGCTCGCGAAGATGCAAGAGGACTGTCCCCACCTCGCGATGCGGCTTGATGGTGCAGAGCCGCAGCTCGAAAAACCTATCACCGTCACTCATATCCCATACGGCTACCTGCGACGGGAAACAGAAGATGGGCTCTACTGTATCGGCGACCAGGCAGCTGTCATCCCTTCGTTCACGGGCGATGGCATCTCCATCGCCCTGCATACTGCGCGTCGGGGCGCAGCTTCCTATCTTGCCGGAGAATCGGCCCCGGCTTTCCAGTCAAAACTGCGCTCTGCCATGCTCCCGCAGATGCGGCTTGCCGAGATCGCGGCTGATGGCCTAACCAACTCATTTGCGCGCGCTGTATTGCCGTTCTGTTTGAGGATCTGGCCCGGCGCGATGCGCGTAACAGCGAAACTCACACGGGTCACTCAGCCTGCCGCCATTGCAGCACAGACAGTCGCTGGCTGATACCGCAATTACATCAGTAGCCAATGTGCCCAGGAGAGATGCAATGAAAGTCTTCGCTGTGATAACTCTTGCTGTCTTCCTTGCTCCGGCCGCGCTCGGCCAGCATCAAACCTTCGCTGTAAATCCCGATGCGAGCGAGGTCAAGATCAAGCTCAACACGACGCACGAGATCGTGAACGGCACCTTCCACGTACATTCCGGATCGGTCGACTTCGACCGTGCTGCTTCCAAGATATCGGGGGTGGTGATCGTCCTAGCTAGCAGTGGTAAGACGGGAAACGGCAGCCGGGATAGGAAGATGAATAACGACATTTTGAAGGTCGATCAGTACACCACGGTTTCATTTGCTCCAAAGACGTATTCGGGGACGATCGCCCCATCGGGTGATTCGACAATCCAGGTGAGCGGCGTCTTTACGCTGCTCGGCACCCCGCATGATCTAACGATTCCATTGCAGATTCACATGGAGCGGTCGATGGCGACTGCGAAGGCACACTTCGTTATTCCCTACGTGCAGTGGGGTCTCAAGAACCCGAGTTTTCTGTTCTGGAAGGCCGAGAATGACGTCGCAATCGACCTCAATTTAGTGGGCCAGGTTTCGAACTGACAGCGGCTATTTTGCTCGCACGCACATGGTGCGTCGCAGGCCTTCCCGTGCGGATTGTACCTTTGAGAAGATTGAATCAACCGGGAGATTCCACAAAAGATGAAGATGCGTGCGACGCTACTGTCCCTTCTTGCTCTCATATCGATGCCGGCAGCGATGTTGGCGCAGACCGACGAAATTCAAGTCTATAACGGGGAGATCGCGCCTCCAGGAATCTTCAATCTGATGATTCACAACAATTTCACTCCCAAGGGACGCACCACTCCTGACTATGCTGGGGCAATCGTCGCCAATCATTCGTATCAGGTGACTGCTGAGTTCGCCTACGGCGTGACTCCGTGGCTTGAGCAGGGACTCTATCTCCCGGTAAGCTCGCCCTATTCGGAGAACTACGGATCGACCCTTAACGGCTTCAAGATTCGCGAACTGTTCGCGCGACCGAACGCTCACGATCACAAGTTCTTCTACGCAGCCAACTTTGAGTTGAGCTTCAACCGTCACTATTGGGAGTCCCGAACGGTCACGTCAGAGATCCGGCCAATCATCGGCCTACATTTGAAGCCATGGGATATTATCTACAATCCGATTGTCGATACCGACTACACGGGAGGGCTGGGCAATCTTCAGTACAATCCCTCGGGAAGAGTGGCGTACAACTTCAATGAACGATGGGCTCTCGCCGGGGAAGAGTATGACGGGTTTGGCCCGCTGCACGCCTTCCTGCCACTCTCCAAGCAATTCCACGAGGTCTGGGCCACGACGAATTACAACGGCAACAAGTTCCTTGGTCTGAACGTCGAGACCGGTGTTGGATACGGGTTGACCGCAGCGTCCGACAAATGGACTCTCAAGCTGATGTTGTCCCGGGACCTAAATGTGCACCCTTGGCGGCCCTGATGGGCGACGGCCTATAGACCGATGACGCTTGTTCTCAAGAGATGGACTCATTCAGAAGTCCTCCGATGGAACTGATGCACCTGACCGTTCCGCTCTCGAAGAGCCAAGGCCCCAAGAATGGAGAAGAACGTGGCAGCTTCAGACAACAAGAGACTTCTTTCCGCATTGGAGGCGAACTGGCAAGCGGAGATGGAAGGTTTCCACACCTATACAGCTCTATCCAAGAGTGAGCCGGACCCACATCGCCGCAATGCGCTCCGTGGGCTGGCGATGGCAGAGAAGCACCATGCGGCGCTATGGGCAGCGCGGATCAAAGCAATCGGCGGAATAGAGCCGACATACAAAGGAGATCCATCGGGGCAGGCCGACTCGCTTGCAAATCGTGTCGGCGGTCCTGATCTCGCGCTTCGACGACTTGAGATCGATGAAGGCAGAGATATTGCAAAGTATGGCCAGCAACTCAAGGCACTTGGAGATGAACCCAGCATCGCAATTCTTGAGGAGGTAATCGCCGACGAACGTGAGCACTATGCGACTCTCGGCAATCTTATCCGCTCCCGAGGTGCTCTGCCTTCGCTGCCACCCGAACAGGCTCAGGCGGCGCTCGATGATTTGGTGGCCGCGCGCGATAAGGGCCACTCCCCAGCAGCAGGCTGGGTGGGCGACGCGATCTACGGGATCAATGATGGACTGGGGTCAATCTTCGGCATCGTGTCCGGAGTATCTGGGGCGACCCTCGGCAACAGCCATTTCGTTCTCATCGCAGGTCTTGCGGGCATGGTTGCGAGCGCATTGTCGATGGGTTCTGGCGCGTATCTCGCGGCCAAGAGCGAGCGGGAGATCTACGAAGCAGAATTTGCACGAGAGAAGGAAGCCGTCGAGGATAATGAGGCCGAGGCGCAAGAGATACTATCTCTCAGCTATCAGATTCGTGGCTTTCCTGAGGAAGATGCGAAACGGTTTGTGGAACATATCGCGAGGGACAAGAACCAGCTCATCAAGGCGCTTGCGAGGGAACGTCTTAGCACCACCGAAGAGGGGCTGAGCAAACCCATGGTCTCAGCGGTCTCCGGAGCCCTATCCACGGCGGTCGGCGCTTTTATCCCGATCATCCCCTTTTTCTTCTTGAACGGCATTCCGGCGGTTATCGTTGCGGCCATCGTTTCTCTCTTTGCACACTTCGCTGTTGGGGCAGCGAAGTCGCTCATCACCATCCGTTCCTGGTGGGCGAGCGGCTTCGAGATGACTTGGATTGGCGCGTTAGAAGGTGTCGTTACGTATGTGATCGGGATCGGGCTTGGCAAACTCGGCGGCGGGTAGCAGAAGTGTTTGGGCCTCGTTCAAAGGCTGCGGTTCTTATGGCAGAACACATCCTTAGAATCTGCTCTTCAACTGGGCAATAGACGCCTGCTTATAGAAAAACTCCTCGAACAGATATTTGACGCCCGAGCCAGCCAGAGAAATGCCGAAGGTAGTCACCGTCCCGTGAAAGTTGCGGTTCCCCGCCGGGTAGTAGGTCTGTGTCAGTCCGGCACCGATGGCGTTGCCGCTCAGAAGTGCATAGTTGATCGTGCTGCGGCCGTCGTCTGTCTTCGTGAACAGCACTCGGGAGAGGGCGTACCCAGTTCTGCGAAGGCCGGAATGCCCCGGCCCTTCCACAAAGTAACGCGGGTCTTCGTGCAGGATGGGAGCAATAACTGATGTAGAGAAGATGCCTTCGGAACTCGCGCGGGCGGCCGCGGCTCCAAGACGCTGCCCGTAGTTCTTCGCTGACTGTCCGTAGTTGGGGCTCCGATTGAAGGTCTCAGAGTATGTCGCCGACCCTATCCATCCAATTGCTGCAAACGGGGACACAGATGCTTTGAGCCCCATTCCAACTTTATCGCTCGCGCTGGGCTTGGGAGCCACCTCTTGCGGGTCGATCAGATTGTCCAAATGACTGGTACGGACGGTACGGGGCGGATATTGAAGACCGCTCCCCACGTTCTGCGCTGTGCTCGAAGCGGGCGTATCGCTCAAACCCATAAGTGAAACAGGAGTCGGGGAATCAGGTAGTGCCATCGGGGCGGCACTGCTCGACATCTCACGCGATCCGCTAATCTGGCCCTCCGGAATGGTCTGCGCTCTTGCCGCAGCGGCCACACACCAAAAAGCTAAGATCAAAGAAAGCTGCCGAGGAAAGGGAGAGGCCATCCGGAAAAACGAACACAGCTCACAAATCATAGTCGTTGACTTCATGAAACCACCTTTGCGCTGATACATGGAGATACCAGCTTGAGATGGCGCAATCCGCGAATCTCGCGTCTGGAATCGTTCGGATAACATAAAGTTTATTTAGTTTCTGGGCGCATCATTGAGCAGGTTCCCATCTCCACCCTATCTCACAAATGCGCTCGTATGCCCTATGCGATGTTCCTCGTAAAGAATGCGATCCTGCGCACAACGGCAACCACCAGAATCCCGCTGCGTATACAGCTTACGTACCGGGAGACGCTCTGTAGAACCGTCATCGAGGGGGTGCTCAAGATAAATTCAAGGGCAGATCATTTTTTTGGCACTCTCAAGCCCGCTTCTCGGCTGTCAAATAGACGTTGAGATTTTGACTGGTCAATTTGCCTTTCTCCACGTCTTCTCGCATGACTCTCTCGAAAACGCTGATCTCTACCGCGGTGAAGTGTTGCTCGAAGATCTCGCGGAGACAGAGAGCTCCGGGCCGCGGAGGAATCTCGATAAAAGTGCTCCAGGGGATTGGAGGAGCGGTCTTGACATCGATGTGAAGTTCCATGTGGATGTTGACGAAGTCAGCATCGCGGAAGAGCTGAACGAGATCTCGTTCGGAAAAGTTGGTCAAAGGGTTAGAGCGAATCTCGTCGAGAGTCGAAGGCGTTTGCAAGGCCCGCCAACGTTGCAGGAGGCTAACGAAAGGAGTGCTGGAATTTACAGGCTCCGATCTCAAAACCTTTGTCAGTGCGGCCAAGTGAACGGCCGCGTCTTGACCGATGGGATCAGCGAGGGACACGCGTCCGCCCGGCTTGAGAACACGAGAAAAGCTGCGTAAAGCCGAAGGTTTGTCGTCAACGTAGGCGAGCACGGCGCGCGATGTGATGACATCGACGGATTCGTTGGCGATGCCCGCAAGCGTTTGTGCCGGAGTCTGTACGAAGGAACATTGCCCGTGAAACCCGAGGGCCGCTGCAACGCTTTCGGCATGTTTCAACAAGGGAGTAGAGATATCTGATAGAACAACCGAAAAGGGGGGCTTCACCCGTCGGAGAGCTTCGAATGAAATCAGACCATCACCGGCACCTACATCGAGAAGCCTCATGCCGGAAGTCAATCTGGCTCCGTCGAGCACCCGGTCCCGAATCTGCGCAACGGCAGCGCGCATAATGGGCTTGTAGTCGGGATCGCGTCCATGTCTGCCGTTGAGAAGCCACTCAGACCAGATATCCGCTTCAAGCTCATGTTCCTTGGTATCACTCATGGGTTACTGCAAGGATACGACTAGAAGCACAACCTAAACGCTCCTTGCAGATGAACTTATTGTCATGCTCGAATTGAAATGGCGAGCATGACTGTCACTTTCGCCGCTACCTCGCCACGACTGTGATCATGACTAAAAGTTCATCTCACATTTGATGTAACTCTGTAAGATCAAGCCGATAGAGGAAACGGAGGTAATCCTATGAGCATTGCACCGATCGGTTCTGCCCCCAGTATCCAGGCAGAGTCGCAACCATCCGTTATCAAAGCTCCAGTGTCACCAGTATCAAACACGACGCACCCGGCTTATACTGTGTCATTAAGCTCTGCAGTACACAAGGCCACTGGCGGCGACGTCGATCACGACGGAGATAGCCACTAATCCGAAAGCGACTTACGCCGCCTGCAGATGCAGGCGGCGTAATTGCCTAAGTACGCAAAGATGAACCATTTTTGCTTTGCACGGCAACCCTGTATCCGTTCAGTAGCGCCGCTCTGGAAGGCAATGCCATCCTGATCCTGTTATCTAGGGAGCCATGCGACAGATGGAGCGCCAAAGGTCTATACCAGAGAAACGCTCGTCGTTGGATCTGGCAGAATTCATACGCGAGATGGAAAATCCAGAGGTGCCATCGGCCGGGCGAACATCCCTCAGTGTCCTACGCTCTCCGCTTCTAAGAGATTTTGAACCCTAGCTTTTATCTCGTCGCGAATCGACCTGACCTCTGCTTGTGAGAGGCCCTTTGGGTCACGGAGAGGCCAATCGTCCCGTCGCAAACTCGGAACATAAGGGCACTTGTCTCCGCAACCCATGGTGATGAGTAGCGAAGCGCCCTCGGCTAGTTCTTGAGTAAGCTTCTGAGGTTTGGCGTCACTCAGGTCAATCCCAACTTCCTGCATCGCGGATAGAACTTCGGGGTGTACGCGAAGTCCCGGCTCTGTGCCAGCCGAGACCGCTTCAGCCTTGCTGTGATCGGCAAGTTGATTGAAGAAAGCTGCGGCCATCTGCGACCGACCAGCATTGTGAACACAAGCGAAGATGATCTTTTGCACCATTACCTTCCGGATTACTGGTTACCGATATGGATGCTCCTTGGTCTTACTTTCTCCTATGGGCAGCCTGCTACGCGCAGCAGTCCGGGCCGCAGCAGTTTTTAGTAGTCAGCCGGCTGCGGCTTGATCGCATATACCTTTACACTGGCCGCTGCCGCGTTCACGTCATACTGCGAGAGCAACGCCGTGAGATCGTCGTGCAGCGAAGGCTCAGTCGGTGCCGGGGTACAGCAAGCAGTCTCAACGAGCTGGAACGGATTTGAGGTGTCCATTGCAGGGGAGCAGCATCCCGCTTGGTTCTCCACCTTCGCGTAAGCATTGAGGTCCGCTCCGCTGTCGACGATCTCGACGTGTTCGAAACCTGCTGCGAGTAGCCCGTTCTTGTAGTCTTCTATTTTGATGGCTCCGGCGATGCAACCAACATAAGCGGCCATGCTCTGCGCTACCGCTTCGGGGAGGTCATGCTTGAGGGCGATGTCGCTGATAGCGACCCGGCCTCCTGGCTTCAGTACGCGAGCAATCTCGCGGAAGACAGCGGGCTTATCAGGAGTAAGGTTCAGGACGCAGTTCGAGATCACACAATCGACCGATGCGTTGGGGAGTGGAATCTGTTCGATGGTGGACTGGTAGAACTCAACATTGGTGTAGCCGCCGACCTTCGCATTTGCGCGTGCGCGCTCGATCATGGCCGTGGTCATGTCGATGCCGATAGCGCGGCCGGTCGGCCCGACCAGCTTGGATGCCAGGAACACATCAAGCCCTCCGCCTGAACCAAGATCGACGACCACTTCCCCAGGCCGGAGATGCGCCGTAGCAGTCGGATTGCCGCACGAAAGGCCCATGTTTGCCTCGGCAGGAATGGACGTCAGTTCCTCAGCGGTATAGCCGAAGGCCTCTGCCACAGCCTGCACTCCTGCGTAATCGTTCGACAAGGAACTTTCTGCGACTGCCCCGTATTTCGACTTCACCGATTCCAAAAGCTGCTCTGACATACTGCCTCCTCACATCTGCTTAGGTGAATATATGTCTTGCCATCGCATTCGTCAAGGCGTATACATAAGCCATGGCGAAACAGACATTCAATGTTGAGCGGTTCTTCCAGGCTCTCGGCGACAACACGCGGCTCCGCCTCCTGAACCTGATGGGAGATCAGGAGATCTGCGTCTGCTATTTTGTCGAGATTCTCGGCGGACCCCAGCCGAAGGTGTCCAGACACCTTGCGTACCTTCGCAGCGCGGGCATTGTCGCGGCGCGGCGCGAGGGAAAGTGGATGCACTATCGGATCGTGATGCCACCACATATTGGTGCGGCACAAATCCTGAAGCAAACACTCGGCTGGCTTAAGGAAGACAAGGCGATGCAGGCTGATCGAGCGCGTTTGTCGAAGGCCTGTTGCTCTCCATCTAAGTATGCGTCGCTCGACGGCGCACCCATTCCGACAACGATTCAAGAAACGTCCTGCGAGGCCTGTTAATGTCTCCCTTCACGCAAGGCCAGATCTGTGCTCCTGCTGCTCGCAAAGAGCTCTAGTTCCTTGATCGTTTTCTGACCCCTTGGATCTTCTTCGCAATGGTGATCGACGTTGCCATCGGCCACTTCGTTCCCTCGACTGCCGACCTCGTCAACAAGTTCCAGACGGGAACCACGAATATCCCGATCGCTATCCGCCGCAACGCATGCGACGACGCTCGTCAACAGAACGAGTGGAATTGTGAGATGTCCTTCGCCGCGAACGGCCACTGCGCCGGCTGTCATCAAGAGGAGCATCGATGGGAACGGAAGGCATAGCTGTTGGCCGAAGACCGCCAACCCGAGAGCCAGGTACGTCAGTTGCGCCACGCCATTCATAGACTACTCATTTCGTACGCAAGGTGTTTGTGCTCCGAAGGCCGGGTTTAAATTCTCAAGTCACGTTGACTGGATAATGGAATCTCCCTTGAGGGCTTTTTGAACGAAGAGTTCGACGGCAGAGAGTGGGCGCAAAAGGCCCCAGTTTGGCAGGCGAGGTACAGCTGTCGATGCTCTTGGACTTCGATGTTGGGGGGCTATTTCGGTTTACTGAGAAACACGATGCATGCACCATTCCAAGAATCCTTTCCCGACCATTGTGGAGGCTTCGTGTCGAGAGAGATCGTGCCGAGATTCGCGGAATGCAATTTGAAGCGCTTCTCCAGGTAGTGTGCGACGGTGAGAGAATGTGCGTTCGAAAGAACGATTTGCTGGTAGGGCAATGGGTCCGTGGAGTAGCCCTCGATCATGATCGTAAGTTCCATGATCCCGTCTCCAGCTTGGCCGGCGATCTGATCGATCTCTGCCTGACCCTCGACCGATAAGATGTCCGTCCCATCAGCATCCTTGGTGAAGGATTCCGTCCCAAGCCAAAAGCGTTCATTGCGCGAATTCTGGAAAAAGCTGTTGTTTCTATATTCACCAGGAGTTAGTTCGCTCAGGCTGTAAAAGCCCCTCTTCTTGAAGAACCCGCGGAAGAAGAACTCATGCTTGATTGCCTCTGTATCGTCAGCGAGGTTCGCAGTCGCAAGATTTACGTTGGATAAAGTCTCGCGCAAATTCTGGGCCGCACTTGTGCCGGATCTGTCAGGCGCCAATGCCTCGGTCAGTGTGGAGTTTACCTTTTGAGAGGCCTGATCGATCTGCTCGGAGGCGTGGCGGACGTTGGTCACGCTGTCATCGACCTTTGCGGGCAGATCTCTCGATTGGAAGTCGCTGACCAACTGCCGTGCTTGTTCCGATGCCTGCTCAAGGCTTACGCTGGCTTGATCGGCGTTGGTGGCCACCTGCTTTATATGTGCAGCGGTACTTGGGTCGTTCAGCAGGGTAGCGACCGTGCCCTTGCCTGAGCGCGCATCAGTGATTAAGCCATTTGTGTCATTGACTGTGGTCTTGAAGTCATCCAGCACACCGTCGAGTCGGACACGCACATCGCTTATCGTCGTATTCGCCTGGTCCACTACACCGGATACTTTAGCGATGACCGCCGAAAGTTCAACAGGCTCCTTGCTCGGTATGGTCGATCCATTTTTTGCCTCAGGAGAGTTGTCCGATCCATTGCGGATCAACAGATACTTATCGCCGACCAAACCATCCGTCTCCACGGTCGCCACGGAATCCTCTCGAATGAGCGAGTGTAGCTTGTTGGCAATCTCCAGTTTCAGCCTGAACGTCCCGGAAGGATGGTCAGGCAGGCGAATGCTCTTCACCTGTCCCGCATCGAAGCCTTCAACACGAACCTTGGTTCCGGGCGTAAGGCCGTTTACGCCGGCCATGTCAATGTACAGCTCTTCGTGGCGGCTAAATGCCTCGTGCCTGTCGCCTATGAGGAATATGCCGACAGTGAACAGCAATAGTCCGGAGACGATAAAGACTCCTACGATGGTCAAGTGTTTCTTCATATCAGTACTCCGTCGTGAGTGCCCGAACCACTTCGTTCTGACTCGATTTCAGTTCATCGAACGTTCCGAATCCAACCAGAGCTCCCTGGTCAAGTACCGCGACCTTATCCGCCAATTTTCTGGCACCGTGTATGTCGTGGGTGACGATGACCATCGTGGTGTGCCGTTCCGTCTTAATCTTCAGAAGCAAGTCGTCGATCTCGGACGCCGTGATGCGGTCCAACCCGCTGCTCGGCTCGTCAATCAGGAGCAGCTTGGGATTCATGACCAGCGCCCTGGCCAGGCCCGCCCGCTTTTTCATGCCCCCCGAAAGCTCGCCGGGAAGCTTTCCTATGTCATGTTCCAAACCTACCTGCCGGAGCATCTCTTCCACATCCGTCTTGACTTCTCCTGCGGATTTCTGAGGATTGAAGCGCTGTTCAGGAAGCGCTAAATTGTCGCCGACCGTGAATGAATCGAAGAGAGCTGCGCCCTGAAAGAGAAAGCCGATCTCCCGGCGAATGCGCGACAGTTCTTTTTCATCCATGCCACAAATGTCCTCTGACCCGATGAGGACGGTGCCTTCATCGGGCTTTAGTAGCCCAATCATCAACTTGAGAGTGACACTCTTGCCCGTTCCGCTGCGGCCAAGGATGCAGAGCGTCTCACCCTGAAGCACCTGGAAGGACACATCGCTGAGTACGTGGCTGCTTCCAAAGCTCTTGGAGACTTGCTTGAACTCGACAGCCGCCTGATCGGGACTCATAGAGCGCTCCCGGGGAAGAAAAAGTAAATGATCTTGACCAGGCAAACGTCCGACAGGATTACCAGCAGGGACGACAGCACTACGCTATTGGTCGCCGCGCGACGAACGCCTGCCGATCCCTCGTCGATCGTGAATCCGAAGTAGCAGGAGACTGTGCCGATGATGAAGCCGAAGACGCATGTCTTGAGCGTTGGAGCGATAAAGCTGGCCCAACTCAGGTTCACAAACGCGCGGTTGACGTAAAGCTGCAACGAGATACGGGACGCGAAGTATTCGGAGATGAAGCCGCCGAGGAGACTTGCAAAATCCATAAAGATCGTCAAGAGAGGCAAGCTGATAATGCAGGCCACAATCCGTGTTGAGACCAGCATCTTCGAGGAATCGATGGACAATACCTCGATTGCGTCAATCTGTTCATTGGCTCGCATGTTGGCCAACTCGGCCCCTATACCCGCGCCAACTCGGCCAGAGACCAGGAGGGCGGCCACCAGCGGTCCCAGTTCGTTGAAGAAAGACACAGCCTGCAGGGTTGGCCCCCACGCCTCGGCTCCAAAGCTGACCAGCGCACTTCTTGTGTGTAGCGTCAGGACAATGCCGAGCGCAACACCCGCAGCCCCGATAAGGGGTAAAGAGCGTGCGCCAATCTCTTCCACTTCTTGAAGCAGAATTGCGAATTCGAACGGAGGGATAAAGGCGCGAGCCAAAGCCCTGACGCCAAATACGCTCATGTCGCCGACAGACTCAAAGAACGTCAGTCTTCTCGACATAAGCACCACTTCGTCGACATCCTCTGACTTGCTGGTAAACGTAAACTCATCACCATCCTCCCCCGAGGACGTTGTAAAGCGTCACCAACGAGAGTGCTTCTTGTTGCTGAGCTGTAGCTAAGGAAAGTTGCGCACTGTAGAGGGTGGCTTCGCTGGTCAAAACCTGAAGATAGCTTGTCGAGCGGCCTCTGTAGAGTATGTCGGCAAGCCGCACGGCTTCCGCTGCCGATGCTACCTGCGCCGTCTGCTTTTCCCGATACTCCCGGGTCTTCGTGTAGGCGATCAAAGCATTCGAGACATCGCGCAACGCTCCGGCGATGGTCTGCTGATATGTGTCGAGATATTCCTGGTCTTGCGCTCTGTAGTACCGGAGATTATTCCGCAGCTTGCCGCCGTCGAAGATCGACTGGCTGACGCTGCTGTAGGCCTCATAGTAAAAGTTCTTCGAGTC